>JBOHFF010000171.1:0-3866 GCA_050699515.1 Pseudonocardiaceae bacterium | reverse complement strand
TCGACCGTGAGCACCACGCCGTCATCGAAGTGCATCCCCACAACGAGAACAGCGACCTCCCGGGCGACACAGTGATCGCGAAGCGTCACGTGCAGTTGATCCCCTCCTGGGAGTGACCGACCCAAGTGCCGTTTTTGGCGCGGCTCGGCTGCGCGACGTCAGCCCCCGACCACTGCCGAGGCGTGTGCCGTGAGCAATGCCCGGACATCGTCGGCCTCCACTGTGAACCCCGCGGCGCCGAACCACCGCAGCGCCTCGTCCGCGCAGCGCCGCGGCTCGCGCGCAGTCATCGCGAATCTGCTGCTGTTCATGGCCAACCGGCACGGCATCCACTCCCGGCCCCTGGCCATTCTGTCCACCGCTGCCCAGCACATCATCTTTCAGGAGGACCACCACATGCCCTCGTCCACCGAGACCCTCGACCCGGTCACGCTGCAGGCCTACGCGCCGCGACAGGTGGTGACCAAGCGTGTTCAACCGGCGAGGATGTCGATCAATGCCCGGTTGGACCAGCCGTCGCCGCTTTCGCACCCATAGAACCCGTCAAGAACCGCGACAGCGACCACACCGCGACCCGAGTGGGCCGGGGCCTTGCGGTTGTGCTTGTGCTCCACCGTCTGCCATCCCGTTCCGTATGTACTCTGAGTTCATCCTCGGTATCCCCACCAATGCCACCAGGGCGTTGCAATACGCCGAACGCTTGGCTGGCAAGGTCGCCTACATCAACGTCGGCTTGGCGGGACCGCGGGCTATCCCCCAACGAGTCCGCGGTGACTACGACAAGGTCATGGCGGACAGCCTGTGTTCCTGGAACACAGGCTGTCGCTGTCGTGGCGGCCAGCAACACGGGACCGCTGACACAGTACCTTATGGGAGAAATATCCGAATGCGAGGTAGCAGAACGCTTTGAGCGCGGCAGGGCAAGGCCCGAGCTCAAGCTGCCCCGGAAAGACGTCCGGCGTTCACTGACCGTTCACCGATCTGGCTGTGGGGCTTGAGGTCATCGAAGCCCGACACGTCAGCCCATCAGGCTGGGCGTAGCGCGCTAGGCATGCAGGTGTTCCCGGGCGAGGGTCATCGTGCGGGCGCTGGTGTGAGGTCGCGGCTGTCGATGACCTCGTGGCACCAGTGCCGGGCTACCGCGAGGTCGTGGGTGATGAGCAGGACGCCCAGGCCGGAGCGCTGCTGCTGCTCCGCGACTGCCGCGAGGAGCGCGGCCTGGGTGGACACGTCGAGCATCGAGGTGGGCTCGTCGCAGAGCAGGTAGCGGGGCGCCAGGATGAGGGCGCGGGCCAGGCAGGCGCGCTGGAGCTGGCCGTCAGACACCTCGTGCGGGTAGCGGCGCAGCAGGTCGGGGGTCAGACCCAGCCGGGTCGCCCAGCCGAGGGCGAGCTCCCACTGCTCGGCTGCGGTAGCGGGTAGCTCCCGGTGTTCGGCCCGTCGGGACCGTCGAAGGCTTTGGTGATCCGCTCAGCGGTCAGCATCCCGGACGCACCGGACCTTCCCGTCGTTGATCGGGTGTAGGGGTGGCAGGGCGTCGCGGCAGTGGTCGAGAGCCTCGGGGCAGCGTGGGGCGAACGGGCAGCCCGGCGGCAGTGCGGTGAGCTCGGGGGTCAGGCCCGGGATCGGCACCCCGCCGCGCTCGATCAGCGCTCCCAGCAGGCCCCGGCCGTAGGGGTGGGCTGGTCGGGCGAAGAAGGCCGCCGTGGGCCGCAGCTCGACGAGGTGGCTGGCGTAGAGCAGGGCGAGCCGGCCGCCGAGGCGCTGCGCCAGCCGCAGGTCGTGGGTGATCACGAGCAGCGCGGTCCCGGCGGCGACTACGTCGAGGAGCTGCTCAGCTGTGGCGTCGACGAGGTCGGCGTCGAGCCCGTGGGTCGGCTCGTCGGCGATCACGAGGTCCGGTGTGGACACCAGGGTTCCCGCGTTGACCACCCGCTGCTGCATCCCGCCGGAGAGCTGGTGGGCGTAGCGGCGGGTGACGCCGGCGAACGACAGGCCGGTGCCGCGCAGCCGTTCGTCGAGTCGGGGGCGGGCGTCGCCGGGCGTGAGGTCGCGGCGGCGCGCCCACTCCAGCAGCTGGCCACCGCGACCGCGCTGGCGCTCGTGCTGGCCGGCTCGCTGGTCATGGGGGTGCTCGCGGCCCGGTTCCGGGACTCGACCCTGGACTGGTTCGTCCGGACCGTCTCCTACACCAACGCTTTCGTCCCGTCGTTCTGGGTGGCGCTGCTGGCGATCTACTTCTTCTCCGTGTGGCTGGGCTGGCTGCCGGCCACCGGCGCGGCTGACCTGCGCTCGGCCGGAGGCCCGACGATCGACCTGGCGCATCTCGTGCTGCCGGCGGTGACGCTGGCGCTGACCCAGCACGGGGTGTTCACCCTCTACGTCCGGTCGACGGTGCTGGAGACGATGCGCGAGGACCATGTACGGTTCGCCCGCGCGCAAGGGGCCAGTGAGACCTCGGAGTACTTGGTCGAGGTGATCGGCTCGGACAGGCCCGGCGGCATCGGCCAGGGGAACTGGGTGACTTTCGAGAATGCCTGGCCCATGATGCTGGTGGACAGGTATGTCGTGAAGTTGACGTTGCTCCCGATGACGATCATCAGCGAGCGATTGTTCGGGGACTTGGTGGCGAGATCGTCGAGCTTGGCCTGGAACGTGGTGAGGGCCTGCTCAGCCGCCTCGGTGCGCCCGGTCACCTGGCCGAGTGTGCGCAGCAGGTCGTACTGGGCGTCGATCTGCTGCGGCGCTGACGAGTAGAGGTAGGTCGGCCACCTGCACTGATCGGTAGGGTAAGTGCGGGATGCCGTATACCACGTCAGCAGGACCAGGAGGTTTGCGGGTGAGTGAGTGGACGATCGGGGACAGGATCCGCGAGCTGCGCTGCTCGGTCTATACCCAGGTTGAGCTGGCGGTGGCCGCCGATGTCAGTGTGGACGTCATCCGCAAGCTGGAGCAGCGACGGCGGCGCACGGCGTCGATCGGGACGTTGCAGCGCATCGCCCGCGCGCTGGATGTGGATGTCGCCGAACTGCTGGGCCGCTCCCGGCCGGTGCCCTCCGGTGAGGAGGAACAGGCGCGGGTCTGGGTCATCCGTGACGCACTGACCAGCGTGGATGATCTGCTGGGTGAGCTGGATGATGTCGATGCTCCCGATCTGACCGAGCTGGGCCGCTCGCTGACCTATGGCTGGGGTGCCTTCTGGTCTGGCCGGTATGGGCTGCTGTCGTCGATGCTGCCCCGGCTGCTGGCCGAAGCTCAGGCTGCGGTGCACGGGGCCGCCTCGGGTCGCCGCGCTGAGGTGGCGCTCGACCTTGCCGCGCAAGTCCACCAGCTCACTGCGGGCACGCTGATCCGCTTGGACGCGGCCGATCTTGGGCACCTCGCGGCCCGGGAGGCATTACGGCTGGCGGCTCGGGGAGCGGATCCACTGCGGGATGCCGCCATCCGCAACACGCTGGGCCACGTGCTGACCCGCCAGGGGCGGTTCCTCGATGCCGAGCGGGTCGCGGTGGCTGCTGCCGAGACGGTCCCCCCCGACGGTAAGGCCAGCACGGCGCAGTTGACTGTGCGCGGGGGGCTGCTGGTGCGTGGTGCAAGTGCCGCCGCCCGGCAGGGCCGAGCCGGTGCGGCCACCGAGTTGCTGAGCGAGGCCACCGCTGTCGCTGAGCGCACCGGAGTCGACCGCACCGACTACGAGGTGTCATTCGGGCCGGGCAACGTCATCCTGCAGTCCGCTGACGTCGCCATGGTCGCCGAGGACTACGACGACGCCGCGAAGATCGCCCGGCGGATGCCTCGTGACGCGGCGCTGCCGTTGATCTCTCGATCCCGGCACCTGGCAGACGTCGCCCACGCGCAGGTACGCC
>JBOHFF010000170.1:0-67203 GCA_050699515.1 Pseudonocardiaceae bacterium | reverse complement strand
GAGGGAAAGGGCAGTGCAATGACAGGCGATCCCGATCCCCCTGGCGGCAGGGGGGTTGCCCAGCGTGCTTGTGCGCGATGTGGGGCTTGGCTGCGCCGCGGTCGCTCGGGTGGGGTGTGTGATCCGTTCGCGCGGCGCCCTAGCCCCTATGCCAATTAGCTAAGGATGACAGAGTGTCTCATTATCACCGTTTTGGTGTCGAAAGTGACAAAATGTGTCGAATTCGGCACCAAAACGGTGATCATGAACGGTTCGGCGGCCCTAACTTAGTGACATTGTGTCAAGAGCAGGCCATGCACGAAATTGGCGTGACCTTTCAGGCTCAGCCGGCAGCGGCGACCCCTGCTGAGCAGAACACCAAAGCAACATTGGGCAACTTCCTTCCGGGGAGGTCGGACGGAGCCCTAGCCTCGGGACTCATGACAGCCATCACCTGACGGATGGACTGAAGCGAACACACGCAGGCCATGTGGTCGCGCACTCCCTTGATCACCTCTCCCGTACCCGCTCCCGCGAGAGCTGCTGATCATGCGCCTGATGAAGCTGGCGTCCGATCTGGGTGATGGAGCGGGTGAGCGAGGGGGACGACTGTGAGCGATGGGAAGACTGTGGACGCAACGAGCGCGGGCCTGCCCCGCAGGATCTCCGTCGAAGGCATGGAGGGGATTGCGGCGACGGTGGTGGTGAGAGTGGTACGCGGCACGGTGTGGATGTCCATCTTCCCGGGCTCCAAGAGCCGGTAGCCGTTGAGCAGGCCCGGGGTGGGTGGTAGGTGAACGGCCACCTCGACCTACGCTGATCGATGTGGGGCTCACGGAATTCGCCATCTCTGGGCCGCTGTTGCTGGCGGCCGGGTTGGCGGTGCTCGCCGGCGCGGTCAGTTTTGCCTCGCCGTGCGTGGTCCCGTTGGTGCCCGGATACCTGGCTTACCTCACCGGGCTGGTCGGTGTGGACGGTGACGGGGCCGCCCGCGGCCGGGGGCGGGTGCTGGCTGCGGTAGCGCTGTTCGTGCTGGGCTTCTCGGTGGTGTTCATCGCCAGCGTGGTGACGGTGCTGGGCATCGCGCAGCGGCTCGTGGTCAACGAAGTCGTCCTGCAGCGGGTGGGCGGGGTGGTCACCATCGCGATGGGGTTGGTGTTCGTCGGGCTGGTTCCGGTGCTCCAGCGGGAGCGACGTATCCACCTCGGGGTGGGGCCGCGGCACCTGCTCGGTGCCCCGTTGCTGGGTGCGGTGTTCGGGCTGGGCTGGACGCCGTGTCTGGGACCCACCCTGGCCGGGGTCATCGCGCTGGCCGTCGGCACCCCCGGCGGGGGGCTGGCGCGAGGAGTGCTGCTGGTGGCGGCCTACTGCCTCGGCTTGGGAGTGCCGTTCCTGCTGCTCGCCTGGGGTGCCCGACGAGCCGTCAGCGCGGTGACCTGGCTGCGTACCCACGTGCGCGGGGTGCAGCTGGCCGGTGGGGCGCTTCTCGTCGTGGTCGGCCTGCTGCTGGTCACCGGGCTGTGGGCGGAGCTCGTCGCCGTGCTGCAAGGGCCGGTACGAGGTTTCGAGACGCCGATCTGATGATCCGACTGACGCGGCTGGCCGCGGCGGCCCGCAACACCTGGCGCGGGCTGACCAGCATGCGCACCGCGCTGATGTTGCTGTTCCTGCTGGCGTTGGCCGCGTTGCCGGGAGCTCTGCTGCCGCAGTACTCCCTCAACCCGCAGCGGGTGCGGACCTACCAGCAACAGCACCCGATCTTGGCGCCGGTGCTGGAGGCGCTGGGTCTGTTCGAGGTGTTCGCCAGCCCCTGGTTTGCCGCGATCTACCTGCTGCTGTTCGTCTCGCTGGTGGGCTGTGTGGTGCCGCGCAGCATGGAGTACGCCCGGCAGCTCCGGAAGGCCCCGGTGGCCACCCCCCGGAACCTGAGCCGGCTGCCGCACCACGCCCAAGGCGAATCCGACTCCTGCGCCGACGAGGTGATCGCGCTCGCCCGGCGGCGACTGCGTGGTTGGCGGATCGCCGAGTGGGCCGAGCCCCACGGCACCCGGACGCTGTCCGCTGAGCGGGGGTACCTGCGGGAAGCGGGCAACCTCGTCTTCCACCTCGCTCTGCTCGGGCTGCTGGTGTCCTTCGCGGCCGGCAAGCTGGTCGGCTACGAGGGCCAGGTGATCGTGCTCGCCAACGGCTCGCAGTTCTGCAACTCCGGGCCGCTGTCCTACGACTCGTTCCGGCCCGGCCGCACGGTCGACGGCACCGCGCTCACCCCGTTCTGCGTGCAGGTCGACGCCTTCACCCCGAGCTACCTCGCCAACGGGCAAGCCGAGGAGTTCCGCGCCGAGCTGTCCTATCAGGGACCCGACGATCTCGCTGCCGGCCGCTGGCATCCCTACCAGCTCGAGGTCAACGATCCGCTGCGGCTCGGCGGCACCCGGGTCTACCTGCTCGGCCACGGTTACGCGCCGCAGTTCACCGTCACCTTCCCGGACGGGCAGCAGCGCAGCGCCGTGGTGCAGTGGCCGCCGGTGGAGCTGACCACCCTGCTGTCGGAGGGCACCACCAAGTTCGACCCACCCGGCGTCACCGACGATGCGCTACGGCGCACCCGCCAGCTTGCGATCACCGGGCTGCTCGCGCCGACGGCGGCGTTTCGGGGCACGCTGCTGTCCTCGGCTTTTCCGGACATGCTCGACCCGGCCGTGGCGATCGACGTGCTCAAGGGCGACCTGGGCAACAACTCCGGCCGTGGCCAGTCGATCTTCTCGGTCGACCAGGCCATGGTGGACTCGGGGAGGCTGGCGCAGGTGGCGCGGCAGAATCTGCGCCCTGGCGAGCAGGTCACCCTTCCGGACCGCACGGTGGTGCATTTCGACGGAGTGATCCGGTTCGTGTCGCTGCAGGTCTCCTATGATCCGGCTCAGCTGTGGGTGCTCGGTTTCGCGGCGGGAGTGCTCGGTGGTCTCGGACTGTCCCTGACGGTGAAGCGCCGCCGATTCTGGGTGCGTGCCACCCCGGGGGGCCCGGGCGGTACCGTGGTCGAGCTGGGTGGATTGGCCCGCACCGAGGCGGCCGGCTACGGCGAGGAGTTCGAGCGGATCGCTGCTGATCTGCTGCCACCCGAGCGGGCCGCGCCGCCGGTGCCCACGATGGCGTCGAAGGAAGGGGGCTGAGCGGTGCCGATCAACCCGGTGCTGGCGTCCTACAGCGACCTCGCCTACGGCACTGCGCTGGTCATCTACCTGCTCGCGATGGTCCTGCACGCCACCGAGTACGCGACCGCTCGGATCCCAGCGGCCACCCCGGTCGGGCGCCGCGCCGAGGGCGGCGGGTCGGTCGCGACCCTCGCCCCGCCGTCGGGCGCGCCGCCCAGAGGAAGGGCCGAGCGGATCGGCCGCTGCGGGGTAGCGCTGACCGGGCTGGCCGTGCTGCTGCACGCTGGTTCGCTGGTGCTGCGCGGCGCCGCGATCGGCCGGGTGCCCTGGGCCAACATGTACGAGTTCACCTCGGCGATCTGCGCTGTCGCGGTGGCCGGGTGGCTGGTTGCGCTGTACCGGCAGCGGAACGCTCCGCGCGACGGCTCGGCGTCGTTGCGCCGGCTGGGCGCCTTCGTGCTGTTGCCGGTTGTGGTGCTGATGTTTCTGGGTGGCACGGTGCTCTACGCGCAGGCCGCCCCGCTGATCCCCGCGCTGAACTCGTACTGGATCACCATCCATGTCTCTGCGGCGATCGTCGCGACGGGCATCCTGCTGGTGTCCGGGGTGGCCAGCGTGCTGTACCTGATCAGTGCGCCGACCGGCTCGCGGCTACCCGAGTGCGCTACGCTGGATCGGCTGGCCTACCGCACCGCGGTGGTGGCCGTCCCGATCTGGACCTTCGCGATCATCACCGGTGCAATCTGGGCCGAGGCTGCCTGGGGCCGCTACTGGGGCTGGGACCCCAAGGAGACGTGCGCTCTGGTCGCCTGGGTGGTGTATGCGGGGTACCTGCATGCCAGGGCCACGGCTGGATGGCGCGGTTCGCCGGCAGCATGGATCAACGTGGTTGGCTTCGCCGTGATGCTGTTCAACCTGTTCTTCGTCAACATCGTCGTGGCCGGCTGGCATTCCTACGCCGGGATCTGATGTCCGGGTCTACCGGTAGCGGTCCGCGTCAGTGCTCCTCGTTGGGTTTGCGGTTCAAACCTTTGAGAAACTCCGGATCGTCGTCCGGCGCAACCACGGTGCTCGTAGCCGGGCTTTGCGGGCGCACCGCCTTCCAGAGCAACACGGTGATCCCGGCGATGCCGATCGCCGCCACTAGGTAATGCACGTCAGCCACCTCCTCCACGTCGCCACCGAGCGTAGTAGCGCGCCGCGACGCAGGCGAACCGACCTCACGTGGATGTCACCCGGCGGTCTTGCGAGCGCTACGGTCTGATGAGCGATCCAGTGGTGCCGGGGTGGTGAGTGAGGCGAGCAACGCGCGGACCTCGGTCTCCCGGAATCGTCGGTGCCCTCCCGGGGTTCTGATCGAGCCGATCCGCCCAGCGGAGGCCCATCGCGTGACCGTCTTGGGATCCACCCGGAACAGCGCAGCAACCTCCCCCGGAGTGAGCAGGCGTTCGGAGCTCTGTGGTTGGGACATGACGGGCCTCCCCAAGCGCGTCGACCTCACAGTAGGGACCTACCGGAGTATCGTGACAGGTCGCCCGCCAGGTACTCGAACGGTTCTGTAGAGGTAAAGCGTCGGTAATGGGATTAATCCTCCCAAATCGCTACCTAGATCGCTACCCCTAACGGGTGATCTCACTGCCTCCGCTGCACGGGAGGCTCGTTGCCCCAGCCATCCCGCCCTGATACAGCGGTTGGCCCCTGACCGAGTACTCCTGGTCAGGGGCCAACCGCTACGGGATCAGGTGACGGCGTCTTTGATCTCCTCGTTCCTACGCTGACAGCAGCCGTTGAAAGAATTCCCGGTAACGCTGGAAGCTCACCCGCAGCTCCTCGGTCGACGTCGGGTCGTTGATCTGCCCGCGCGTGACGTTCTCGTGGATCTCCCGCAGCGTCCGGTCGACGAGCACGCTGGCATCGTGCACCGCTCGCTGCGGGTCGTCGACGAAGGTGCCCTGCACCTGCTGCCACTCGTTGCGCAGGCCGGCCGGGTCGTTGAGCAGTCCCACCCGTGCCGCGCTGCCATCGGCGGCGGCTGCACTCCGCGAGCGGTCGGGGCTCGACGCCGGTACCGGCTCCTCGACCGTGGTGCGGGAACCGGCGTCACTCGGCCTGCCGACGTCAGTTGATGTGCCGACATCAATGGTGCTGACGTCCCGATCGACGTTCTCCTGTGGCCGCTCAGATCCGGTGGGGCGATCGTACGTCTGTCGAAACTCGGTGGTTCCCTCAGTTGTTCCTTGATTTTCCTCATCCACGGTGCGACCCAACTCACCGTCGATGAAACGACGTACCCGCCCGCCCAGGCCTTCTCGTTGTTCGGGCTTTCCATGCTCTCGCCTGGTATTCATCTGTTGCCTCCGTTGATGGCCTCTCGTGGCTCAGCGGTCGTGCACGAGTTCGTCGAACAGCGCGCGGTAATGCACGAACGCTTGGCGTAGCTGCTCGGTGTCAGCGGTGCCCGCGCCGGCGCCATGACTCGGTGTGTGTTGCTGCCGGGCGGCATGTGCGGCCCGGTAATGCTCGACGACCTGCGGATGGTCGGCGGCAACGAGCTCGGCACGTTCCCTGAAGTCCTGCACCGGGTAGCCACGATCCTTCATGACGTCGATCACTAGCCGATCCGCTTCATCCAGCGCGTGTCCGGGCTGGTCGACAAAATCGGCCTGCACGGCCTGCCAGCGCCGGGTGTAGCGATCGCGGGACACCGGGTCGAGCTGGCGGATGTCGAGCTGGTCACGCCGATCGGCGACCTCACGCAAGTGGCGCTCCGCGTCACGCTCGTTGCCCCTGGCCGCCACCTCGCGGTCGTACTCGGGACCGAATCGCTGTTGCAGGCGGGCGCGGCTGCGCCAGCGCAGCGCCACCGCCAGCAGCACGATCACCGCCACTATCCCGATTCCCAGGACGATCCAGCCGACGATGTTCATCACAGGCCTCCCAAACCAACTCAGTTCATTGATCCGGGATTACCCGCCAACCGGCAGCGCTACACACGCCGCACCCATTCGGTCCAATCCCCGCGAACCGGACACCGTTCGTGGAGGCCACTCGTCTGCGGAGCTAAACTCGATGGTTGTGGTAACAGCACATACTCCACCGACCGGGCGCGCGCTAGCCCGGGATGTGGTGATCTACAGTGTGGCCCGGTTGGCCATGGTGGCTGTCCTGGCGCTGCTCCTGGTGCTCACCGGCGTCCCGCTGCTGGTGGCGATCCTGCTCGCGCTGGTGGTGGCGCTTCCCCTGTCGATGCTGCTGCTCGCGTCGTTACGCGCCAGGGTGAGCGCCGGGTTGGCCGTGGTGGGGGCGCGTCGCAAAGCCGAACGCGACCGGCTCCGTCGCCAGCTGCGCGGCGAGGCGTGAGTGACAATCACAGGGCCAGCGCCACGCCAGTGCCGCCGGCCCACACCAGCAGGGCGAGCCCGGTGTCCCGGAGCACCGGGATGAGCTTCGCGCCACAGGCCCCGTCCCGGACCCTGCGCATCGCGGGCACCACTAGCACCAGCGCGAGCAGGCCGGCCAGGCTGGCCCACCTGGTGATCGCCAAGCCGAGGGTCACCACGAACGGGACGGTCACCAGCGCGGTGTAGAGCATCCTGGTCCGGTGATCGCCCAGCCGGACGGCGAGGGTGCGTTTGGCGGCCAGCGCGTCGGTGGGTAAGTCGCGGAGGTTGTTGGCCACCAGCACCGCGGCTGACATCGCGCCTACCGCGACGGCGGCCAGACCACCGGTGGGAGTGATCTGCCCGCCGACCACGTACTGGGTACCGAGCACCGCGACCAGCCCGAAGAAGACGAACACGGCGAGCTCGCCGAGCCCGGCGTAGCCGTAGGGCCATGGCCCGCCGGTGTAGCACCACGCCCCGGCTACGCAAACCGCGCCCAGCGCCAGCAGCCACCACCGTCCGGCCAGCGCGACCAGCACGAGACCGGCCACAGAGGCGATCAGGAAGCTGGCCAGCGCGGCCGCGCGTACCGCGCTGGGCGCCGCGGCACCGGATCCGACCAGTCGCATCGGACCCACCCGCACGGTGTCCGTGCCCCGGATGCCGTCGGAGTAATCGTTGGCGTAGTTGACCCCCACCTGCATCGCCAGTGCCACGACCAGAGCAAGCAGGGCCCGCGCCCAGGGTGCCGAGCCGAGTGCGGCGGCCGCGCCCCAGCCCACCAGTACCGGCGCGATCGAGTTGGGCAACGTGCGAGGACGGGCCCCTTCCACCCACTGCGCCACGCTCGCCACGGGCCAACCCTACGGGGTCGCGCAGTGCTGCACTGACACCTGGTGAGCCCCCGAGCCCTTGGTGGCTGGGATCTTGGCGGCGCCGGTCTGGACGGCGGGGCTGTCGGCTCCAGGAGCACTGACGTGCGCGGCAGGGATGAACTGCTTCGGGCCGATCCGCAGCCAACGGTCGGTGCTGCCCTGGCTGCCGGTGACGGCCGAGCCGGTGACAGCGCACTCGACCATCAGCTTGGCGCGCTGGACGGCCAGCCCGACCGCCGGGTACTTCTCGCCGGGCCCACTGCGCACCGGAAGGATCGGGATCCGCACGATGGCGGGTGATCCGCCGTCCACCCAGAGGTAGGTGACGGTGACCCAGCTGTTGTTCTGCAACCCCAGGCCATCCCAGAATGTGCCGTCCGCCAGGTCGATTCCCGCCGGGTTGCGCACCGTGCGGCCGAACTGATCCATGCCGTCGTGGTATCCCTCGTCGTGGGCCGCCTGCGCCTGCGGCCGGCCCCGCGGCAGGTCAGGCCAGGATTGCCGGACATCCGGGGGGTTCCAGTAGTCGTCTGTGGTGTTCCACGGCCCGACGTCCCACACCGGCGCCCACTCGCATCGGCCGTTGGCCGCGCAGACCTTCACCGTGTAGTCGCCCGAGCCGCGAGGGGCCAGCCCACGGCGTGAGGGCAGTGCGACGAAGTGGTCCCGCTCGCGGATCACGTGGCCGTTGGCCGTCTTGCCGCCGACCAGCCCCTCGCGGGTGGCGAACACCCGGTAGCTGCGGGCGGTGCGCGGGCGGGCGGCGAGCGGCTGCACGCCGGGCTCGGCGCGCAGCCGCACTGATCGCACCACCGGGCCGGCTTCGCCCGCTGTGCTGCGCAGCATGACCCGGGCCTGCACAGCGGTCACCGCCGCACCCAGCGCCGCGGGTGCCTGCGGGCCGGTCGCCACCCACTCGGTCCACGAGCCATCTCCCCGAATGCCACGGACGTCCACCTCGACCGCCGAGCCAGCCGGCTGCTCAGCGGCGATCTCCGCCGCCACCTGGCTGCTGAGCTGGGTCAGCGGGTGCACCGCAGTGAGCAGCATTCCCTCCGGCCGGCTGGATCTGACGCTCGCCGGGCCGGCAGCGCCGGAGTCCAGGCGCAGCCCACCGGCCTCGAATCGCACATTCGTGTCGTCCCAGTCCGGCATCAGCCCGGCAAACCAGCTGGTGGCCTTGTCCGCGGGTGCCGCTGGGGCACTGCTGTGGGCGAAGGCCGGCAGGTCTGCTCCAGCAAGGACCGCGAGCAGCGCGACCACGGCCAGGGTGGCGACCCGTGCCGGGATGTAGGGGCGGCGGTAGCGACGAGCCAGCGGCCTCACGGAAACACTCCTGACGGCTCGTGGGCTGGTGTGTCCGATGTGACTGGTGTGACTGGTGGGACTGGTGGGACTGGTGGGACTCATGATATCCACTACAGCCCGGAATAGGGGCGCCGTTCATACCCAGTGTGGGTGAACGTGTACCTAGCGTGTCCGGGCGGTCTCGGTTCCCGTGCGGCGAGCATGGGCCCGGACGGGGTCCCGGTCGGGTCTGCCGACGCCGCCGACCGGGACCCCGTCCGGCCGTCAGCCGAGGGTGCCGGTTCCGGTGCCGCCGGCGGGCAGTGACCACGATCTTGCGTTCCCTTTCGTTCATCGGCCACTTTCCCCAGGCGTATGTCCGTGTTTGATGCGATAAGTGGAACCCGCGACATTCCGTAGTCTATTGGCGACGGGCAGTTGTTCGATGTTCGGGTGTTAATTTTTCGACGCCCGGGAGCGATAGTACGATTGTCATGATGTCCTCTCCCCGCCAATCCGGCTCTGGAATGGCCGGCTCTGGAATGGGGAGACGGAGGGCTGGAGTTCTCTGCTCGCTGCGCCTCTCGCCGCGTGGTCTTCAGCCCCCTTTGCGGCCCGGGCCTCTCGCCCCCGGGGTCCGGGCCGCAGCTAGCGACACACCCGCTGTCGGCGTTGCTTGCCTCCTTACCCGGCGTGAACGGCGTCGCGGGCATGCTCACCACTCGTGAACTCCTCCACCGCGTGGATCCAGGCCGGGCGAGCGGTGTCGTGCGCCGGCAGATCTTTGACAGGGCCTAAGGTCGTGCGGGGGAGGTGGTCATGCGAAACCGGGCGCTGTTGATCGGGCTGGCGCTGGCGGTGCTGCTGGGACTGGTCGCGCTGGTGGTGCCGTGGCGGGGCTCGGAGTCCACATCCGCGCCGGCCTCGGCTCCGCCACCGCCCGCCTCGGCGTCGCTGCCGCCGATCGTCGGCGCCGACGGCATCGGGGATGCGTACTTTCCGCAGGCGGGTAACGGCGGTTACGACGTCACCGCCTATGACATTCACGTCCGCTACGACCCTCCCAGCGATCGGCTGGAGGGGCGCACCACGATCACTGCTCTGGCCACCGAGAGTCTCTCTCGGTTCAATCTCGACCTGAGGCTGCCCGCCTCTACTGCCATGGTGAACGACCAGCCGGCGCAGATCCGTCAGGTCGGTGGCGAGTTGCAGGTCACCCCTGCTGCTCCGGTGCGGGCCGGGACGACGATGGCGGTGCGGGTGGACTACGCCGGGGTGCCCTCGGAGGTCTCCGGCGGACCTGGCGTCGCCTCACCGTGGGTGCGCACCACCGACGGCGCGCTCGCGGTGGGCGAACCCGAGATGGCAGCCTGGTGGTACCCGGTCAACGACCACCCCTCGGACAAGGCGACCTTCACGATCACCGCGGTCGTACCCGCCGGCCTGCAGGTGATCTCCAACGGAGCTTTGCTCGGTGGCCCCGAGCCGGCCGGGCCGGGCCTGGAGCAGTGGCGTTGGCAGGCGAGCGAGCCGATGGCTCCCTATCTCGCCTTCGTCGCGATCGGAAACTACGACATCGTCCGCCGGGACACCCGTTTCGGCCTCTACCTGGCAGCCTATGCCCGGGGAATTGACCCGCAGCTCGCAGAGGCGGCACGAGCCTCGGTGGAGCGGACGCCAGAGATCCTCGAGTTTCTCTCCGGAATCTTCGGTCCTTACCCGTTCCGACAGCTCGGCGGCGTGGTACCGAACTCCACCTTGGGTTTCGCGCTGGAAAACCAGACCCGCCCGGTGTACGGGTTGGCTTTCTTCGGTGGCGGCCCGGAGATCACGGTGGTGGTGCACGAGCTGGCTCACCAGTGGTTCGGGGACAGTGTCTCGGTACACCGCTGGAGCGATATCTGGCTCAATGAGGGCTTCGCCACCTATGCCGAATGGCTGTATTCGGAACGTACCGGTGGTCTCACTGCCGAGCAGCGGGCCGCACTGGAGTACTCCCGCCGTCCCGCGGGCTCCGAGTTCTGGCTGATCCCGCCGGGGGCTCCGGGCGCGGCGACGGTATTGGACGGAGCGGTCTACGCGCGCGGCGGCATGGCACTGCAGGCACTTCGGGTGGCGGTAGGGGACAAGAACTTCTTCGCCGCGCTGCGCGCCTGGACTACCGAGCGAGCCGGCAAGAACGGCTCGGTCCAGGATTTCCTGGCCGTCGTCGAGCGGGTCTCCGGCAAGCAGGTCGACGAGGTAGCCCAAACCTGGCTCTTCACCCCCACCCGCCCCCTCGCACCCCCCGGCTAGACCAGCGCGACCTGGTTCTCCGCCCTATCCGAGTTGTCCACAGGTCGCGCGCGGAACTTCAGTGATGTCATACCTCCGTGAGACGATCTGGAACTGATCGAGGAGGCGCTGGTGCCGGGAGTTCGGTTGGAGTGGGACGGCAAGACGGCCGATGTGCCACGGCTGCGCTTGCCGCTGCAGGTTGTCGAGACGGTCAACGCCTCGCGTGCCGACCGTGGCACGCTCTCCTTCGACGGCGATCCCGACGACGGCTGGCGCAACAAGCTGATCTGGGGTGACAACCTGCACGTGCTGGCCTCGCTGGCCGAAGAACTGGCTGGCCAGGTCGACCTCATCTATATCGATCCGCCGTTCGACTCACGGCAGGACTACAAGGTCCGTATCGCTGTCGGCGACGGCGGTGACGCCGCCGACCAGGATCTGGCCAAACTGTCATCGGTCCTGGAGGAGAAGGCGTACCGCGACACGTGGGGCAAGGGGGTTGAGAGCTATCTGCAGATGCTGTACGAGCGGCTGGCACTGCTCCGGGAGCTGTTGTCGGACCGCGGTTCGCTGTTCCTGCACCTCGCCCCCAACGTCAGTCACCTCGCGCGCGTCCTGCTGGACGAGATCTTCGGCACGAACAACTTCCGTGCCGAGATCATCTGGCAGCGGGTGACTGCTCATTCGGATACGAAGGACTTCGGGACGATCCACGACTCGATTCTGTGTTTTTCGAAGTCGGAGAAATTCTTGTGGAATCCACAGTTCCGTCCTTATGACGACACGTATATCAAGTCGCACTACGTTCAGATCGACGAGTCTGGGCGCCGGTATCAGCTAGGTGATCTATCAAGCCCAAATCCCCGCGCCAACTTGATGTACGAATGGCTCGGCCACGAGCCTCCGGCTTATGGCTGGCGTTACTCCATGGAAACAATGCGGCGCCTGCACAATGACGGGCGCATTTGGTATCCGAAGGAAAAGGAAAAACGGCCGCGACTGAAGCGGTTCGTGGAAGACATGCCTGGGGTGCCACTCGGGGACGTGTGGGGCGACATCCATCCTGTTAATTCGCAAGCTCAGCAGCGATTAGGATACGACACGCAGAAGCCGGAGGCGTTGCTGGAGCGCATCATCAAGTCGTCGTCCGATGAGGGTTCGATCGTGTTGGACTGCTTTGTGGGTAGCGGCACCACTGTCGCCGTCGCCGAGAGGCTGAAGCGGCGGTGGGTGGCTGTTGATATCGGGCGCTTTGCGATCCACACGACGCGTAAGCGACTGCTCGATATCCCGCAGTGCGCGCCGTTCGTGGTTGCGAACCTGGGGCGATATGAGCGGCAGGTTTGGCAGGACGCCACCACTGGGCCGCAGGTGCAGGCGTATCTCGATTTCGTAGTCGCCCTTTATGGTGCATCACCGACCGCGGAGTTCCAGCACGTGCATGGCACTAAGGGACGGCGCGCGGTGCACGTCGGGGCGATCGATGCCGCGGTGAGCTTCGGGGA
Organism: Pseudonocardiaceae bacterium; assembly: GCA_050699515.1. GTDB lineage: Bacteria > Actinomycetota > Actinomycetes > Mycobacteriales > Pseudonocardiaceae. The sequence continues at coordinate 54,745 of JBOHFF010000170.1, read as the reverse complement.
GATCAAGGAGTCGTTGGACGAAGCGGCCGGGGTGGGATATTCCGGGCTGGATGTGCTGGGCTGGGAGTTCGAGATGGGCCTGCACGAGCTGGTGCAGGACGAGGCCCGGGTCCGCGGAGTCGACCTTCAATTACGCCGGATTCCACGCGAGGTGATGGACCCGCGGGCGGTCGATTCCGGCGAGGTGGTTTTCCACGAGCTCGCCTACCTCGAGGTGGCCACCACCGTGCGGAAGAGGAATCTCACCGTGACGCTCATCGACTTCGTGTTGCCGAACCCGGATCTCGTGCCGGCCTCGGTTCGCAGCAAGATCAGCGGTTGGGCGGACTACGTGGATTACTGGGCCGTCGACTTCACCTACGGCACCGGAGGTCACGGCGACACGTTCCACAACCAGTGGCAGTCCTACCGCACCCGGGCGAACCGGACGTTGGAGCGGAACACCACCCATGACTACGACCAACCCGGAAGCTATACGGTCATGGTCAAGGTCGTGGACATCTTCGGCAACGACACCACCACGGCGGTGGAGGTATCGGTGAAGTGAACGACCCATACGGAACACCAACGAGCCGCCCGGAGAGCGTCGCTCCTCTGGTCGCGGGCATCCGCGAGCATGTCGATGCGTGGCGTCGCGCTGGCTATCCCGGGTCGTCGCTCACGTCGCGGCGCCTGCTCGAACACTGGTTTCTCGACGAGCACCAAACGCCTGACGGTCGGCCGTTCCGATATTTTTTCTCGCAACGTGAGGCGACCGAGACCGTCATCTACCTCTATGAGGTCGCGAAGCAGCGAACGCTCGCCAGTATGGCGGCACAGTTCGCATCCCGGCCGGTGGCAGTGGAAGGGCAGCGGTACCCCAGGTACGTCGTGAAGGCCGCCACGGGCTCCGGGAAGACGAAAGTGATGAGCCTGCTGATCGCCTGGTCCTACTTTCACCGGTTGCGCGAGATGGAATCCGAGCTGGCGACGAACTCGCTGGTTATCGCGCCCAACCTCATCGTGTTCGAGCGCCTCCGTGTCGACTTCGAGCATGGCGCGATCTTCTGTGACGACCCCGTTGTGCCACCGGAGTGGCGCGGTGACTTCGACCTCGCCGTCTGCTTGCGTGACGAGCCCATACCGGCGGCGGCCGGAGTGCTGGTGCTGAGCAATATCCAGGCCCTCTACGAACGCCCCCCGCCGAAGCCCGCCAACCCCGTCGAGGCTCTGCTCGGCGTCCCGCCGCCGCATAACCCGACCGCTCCCGAGCCGGTGCTCACTCGACTGGCCCGGCGGGGCCGGGTTCTGGTGGTCAACGACGAAGCGCACCACCTGCACGACGCAATCCGGCGGGACACCAACGAGCCGCTCACGATCTGGCAGACGCTGTATCGGCTACATGAACTGGCGGACGGTGGCATTACCGCACAGCTCGACTTCTCGGCGACCCCCCGCGGCCAGGATGGTCGGCTTTTCGACGATGTGGTGGTCGATTACCCGCTCTCGCAGGCGATCGACGATGGCATCGTCAAACGTCCCGTCATCGGGGAGCTTGCGGGCGGGTTGGACAGCACGAGCAACGACGCCGCGGTCCGGTATCGGCAGCGGATCGGCGCTGGGGTGGCCAAGTGGAGGGAGTTCCGGGACACGCTCACTCCCGCTGGCCGTAAACCGCTGCTGTTCGTCATGGCCGAGGACACGAAGTCCGCCGACCAGATCGCGGCTCACTTGGAGACGCTGCCCGACCTCGCCGGCCGGGTCCTGACCATCCACGTCAACATGCGGGGCGCCAATCGAGGCGAGATCGCGAAGGATGATCTGGAGAAGGCGCGTACCGCGGCACGCGAGGTCGACCGCGACGACAACCCGTACTGCGCCATTGTGAGCGTGTTGATGCTCCGCGAGGGGTGGGACGTCCGCAACGTCAGCGTCATCGTGCCGCTGCGCCCATACACGGCTGAGGCGAAGATCCTTCCGGAGCAGACGCTCGGCCGGGGGTTGCGCCGGATGACCCCGCCGGGGTCAGGTGTGGACGAGCAGCTGGTCGTCATCGAGCACGAGGCGTTTCGCCAGCTGTGGGACACCGCATTGGACGATGAGGGCCTCCTGGTGGAGCGTCGAGCCGCGGAAGAGGTGCATCCCGAGGTGTCGGTGATCGCAGTGGAACCGGATCGCCTGCCCTACGACATCGAGATCCCGCAGCTCTCCCGGGTTCTGCACCGCAGCGTTGCCGAGCTCGTGTCACTGCGGCCCGAGGATGTCCCCACCCGCCAGATCCCGCTCGCTGAGGAACTTCGTAGCGAGATTATCGACTACACCGGTCGGGACATGCGCTCAGGGGAGATCATCGAGCGTGCTGAGTACGAGTTCCCTACCGCCGACCAACCCGGACCGGTTACCGCCTGGTTCGCCAACGAGCTCGCCCGCCAGACTCGGGTGGTCGGGCAGTTCGCGCTCCTCGCCGCGCTGGTGAAGGGGTATCTCGAACGTCGCGCCTTCAGCGGCCCAGTTGACATCGGGGATCCGCTGGTGCTCCAGGCGCTCCGTGAGCCGGCGGCCAGGGAAACGGTCCTGCAAGCACTCGCCCACGCGATCAACGATCGGACGCTGGCTGTCGGAACCGCCGCCGCGGAACCCAAGCCGTTGCTGCTGTCCTGGACGAGGCCGTTCCTGTGGAGTCGGCAGACCGTCACCGTCGAGAAGTCGGTGTTCTCGGCACAGCCGTGTGACAGCGGGTTTGAGGTGCAGTTCTGCGGGTTTCTCGACCGCTGCGACGACGTCACCGCGTTCGCCAAGCTGGCCCGTGAAGTGCGCTTCTCGCTGGAATACCGCAAAGACGGGGGACACCTCGCCTATTACTACCCCGACTTCGCGGTCCGCTTGGCTGGCGGGAGCTGCATGATCGTCGAGACCAAGGGAGTGGTGGACCTTGACGTCCCGCGCAAGGACGCCCGGGCCCTGCTGTGGGCCGGCGACGCGAGCGCGACGAGCGGAGTGCGTTGGTCCTACCTGCGCGTCGACGAGGATCTTTTCGATCGCCACGTCGCAGAGCTGCGGACCCTACGTCAGCTTGTCGACGTCGTGTTCGAGGCGAGGCGTCAGGACTATCTGCGGTCCCTCCCGGTCCCTCGACGCCGCAGGCCGGAGGAGATCATCGCGTTGATGGACGAGATCAGCGAACAGATGGACGGAGTCACCGACATCGATGAGGAACTGTCCCGATTCCGGGACGATCCTCGTGGCTGACTGCTTTGTCGTCGATACCTCCGTATTTCTTCGGTGGTATGTCCCTCAGATCGGCTTCGAGCACGCTCGCGAGGTGCGACAGGACTTCCTTGCCGGCGCCGTCGCGCTGGAGACCGTGGACAGCACGCGCTTCGAACTCGGCCATGTGCTGCGAACCAAGGGTCTGCTTAAGGGTCACCTCTCCGTCGCGCAGTATCGGGCTGCGGTGCGGTCGATCGACGATCTCGGCATTACAATCCACGGCACCGATGCGGACGCCTTGGAGCGCGCTGGTGAGCTTGCAACGCGGTGCATGCTGCGCTTCTTCGACGCGGTTTTCGTGGATCGTGCGCTGCAACGTGGGATGCCGCTGCTCACCAGCGACCGCAAGCTTGCCAACGCGGTCGGCACTGTTGCCCCGGTCGAGATCCTGCGGGGGATCCCGTGACGGCCGCACATACCTGGCTCCTGATCAGTGGATGCCTTCTAGGGCGTCGCGGATGGGGACGAGTTTGGCGGCGGCTTCGGCGACCTCGGAGTCGGGGTCGGAGCCGGCCACGATGCCGCAGCCGGCGAACAAGCGGGCGAACCGGCCGACGACCTGAGCGCAGCGCAGCGCGATGCCCAGCTCGCCGTCCCCCGCGGCGTCGACCCAGCCGACCGGGCCGGCGTAGCGTCCGCGGTCCATCGCCTCCAGCTCGCTGATCGTGCTGATCGCGTCCTGGGTGGGGGTGCCGCCCACGGCGGCGGTGGGGTGCACGGCATCGGCCAGGGTCAGCAGCGGGGGACCGGCGGGGTGCAGCACCCCCCGCACCTCGGTGGCCAGGTGCAGCACGTTGCGCAGCTGCAGCACGCTGGGTGCGGTCGGCACGTTCAGCTCGGTGCAGAACGGCTGCAGCGCCTGGGCCAGCGAGTCCACCGCGTAGCGGTGCTCATCGTGATTCTTCGCCGAGTCGAGCAGCTCGAGGGCCAGCGCCCAGGCGTTGGACCCGTCGTGCGGCCAGACGGTTCCGGCCAGTACCTGCGAGAGCAGCGCGGTGCCTTGCCGGCGCAGCAGCAGCTCCGGGGTCGCGCCGACGAGGTGATCGACCGCGAACGTCCAGCAGGACGGGTACCGGGCGGCCAGCCCGTGCAGCAGGAACCGGGGATCCAACGGCTCGTCGGCGACCGCGAGGAGGTCGTGTGCGAGCACCACCTTCGCCGGCGCCGCCCCGTCCTGCATCCGGGACACTGCGCGGACCACCGCGTTGCGCCACGCGGTGACCGGCAGCTCACCGTCGGAGTAGCGCAGGCCATGGGGCCGGCTCACCGGTACCACCGGCCCGGTTGCGATACCGGTCTGGAACTCGGTGACCCAGGTCCGGCCCCCCCGCCGTCCCACCACCACCCGCGGCACCACCAGCACCGAGCTGCCCGGCGAGTCGTCGAAGGCGAGGCTGGCGAAGGCCACCGGACCGCTACCCGGCAGCCCGACCTCATCCCGGGTGTCCAGCTGCCCGCAGAAGGACTGCCACCAGTCCTGCGCCCTGGCGAAGCGGTGCGGGCCCTCGGTGCACACTCGAGCCACCTCGCCCCAGGCCACCAGGCCCTCGCCGGCCCGGACCCAGGACAGCACCCCGCGTGGGGAGGGCAACATGTCGAGCAGGCCCGTACCGCCCTGCACCAGATGCGAATGCACAACCAGCCGATCGGGCAGTGGGGCGGTGGTCACGCCGTCAGCGTATTAGGGCGACCCGCACGGCGCCGCGCGTGTCGAGCGCCGCCAGTGGGGCCGCTAGGCTGCGGCGGATGACCGCACTGGCTACCGAGCCCCTCGCCGGAGTTGCCCACCGGGCCCCTGGCTGGCGGCGCTTGCCGGTGTGGTGGGCGCCGCTCGTGGTCGCCGGGGTGCTGAGCACGCTCGTCACGCTGGCGCTTGCCGGGGCGGCGCTGGACGACGCCGGGATCGACGCCCGGACCGGGCGTACCACCGCGCAGGTGATCGCGGTGACCCCGATGCGGACCCTGGTGCAGTTCGCCGTGCCCGAGGGCCGGGTGTACCGCCCGGAGGAGGGGGTGGCCTACCCGTCGGGCCTGCAGGTGGGGCAGCTGGTGCGAGTGGAGTACGACAGCGCCGATCCGGATCAGGTGCGGGTCGCCGGGCGCGGCTGGGCGCAGGGCATCACGCCGGCCGCGGTCACGCTGGTGGCGCTGTGGTCGGTGGCGGGGCCGGCGACCTGGTGGTTGCGCCGGCGTTCGACCCTCCGCGGGTAGGGGTGATCTGCCTGCTACTGCCCCAATGCCATGCCGTCCACCCAGGTCTCGATGCCCGCCGCGGCGAAGCACAGGTGTCCGCGGATCGCCCGCACGCCGTCCAGGGGCTCCGGGTAGCACCAGGCGGCGTCGGTGATGAGTCCCGACTGGGTACGCACGCCCCGGTAGGACGCGGTCCCCTTGTACGGGCAGACGGTGTGCGTGCCGGAGGGCTCCAGCAGGTCGGAGCGCACATCGTCGGCTGGGAGGTAGAAGCGGTTGGGCAGACCGGTCTCGGACAGCAACACCGCACGGCGGGACTCGGCGAGCACCGCGTCCCCGGCCACCACCCGCACGTGCCGGCTGGTGGACCGGACGTCAACCCGGTGGTACGGGTCGCGCAGGTGCCCGGTCACCTCGTCGTCCTCATCGAGCCAGGCGTCCATCGTGCCCCAGTACAGCGCGACGTGATCGCGTAACCAGGCTGCCTCGGGCAGCGGATCGAGGTAGGACCACACCGCGTTGTCGGCCGTCCGGTCGTTCACCGTGACCGACCAGTAGCTGGCGTCTCCTTTGAAGGGGCAATGCGTGCGGTGATCGGTGCGGGTGAGCAGGTCATCGCGAATGTCGCCGCGGGGCAGGTAGAGCTGTGGAAGCAGGTTGCTCTCGTGCAGCAGCATCCCGTGGGTGGTGTCCAGCACCGTCTCGCCACCCAGGACCGCCCGAACCCGTCGGGGGAACGGATCGAACAGCAACCGGTGCCGGGGGCCGTCGATACGGTAATTCACGGTGTCGCGCGGGTGGGAGGACAGCGGGGCATCACCAAATGTCAGGGCCATGCCACCCAGTCTGATACCGCAGCCGGCCCTGTGACGATTAACCTTGGGGCGCGGTGAGCTCGGAGCGGGCCGCGAGCAGCGCGTTGATCGTGGCGCACCCCCGCCCGCCCAGCATCAGATCTACCGCCGAGCGGAGCTCGACGATCGCGTAAGCGGGGATCTTGTCCCATTGATCCGTGACAGCCGCGATGCGGTTCGTGATAGGCACGAGCTCCGCCACCGGGGCATCCGCCAGCAGTGCGGCGACCAGAGCGTCGACATCTCGGATCAGGGTCTGCTGCGGGGTATCGGAGGCGCTCACGCCGCCAGACACTACCCGGCCGGTAGGCCTCGGAGGCACCCACCTCGCCGAGCAATCACTCACTCGGGCCGGAACCACTCACACGAAGCCGTTGATCCCCTCCCACCCGCCGTCCGCGGGCGGCGCGTCGTCGCGCACGATCGAGGCCTCCGTGGAACTCGCTCCACTTCCTGACGCGAACCGCTGACCTGCGGGTACTTATCGACGAAGTGGCGCGCCATACGCAACGCGAACTCCTCGATCGGGCCGACACCATGTAGCCGGGCCAGCGCGTAGACGGTGTTCTTCTGGGTGTCGGTGCCGATGACCGCGCTGTTGTCACCGGTGTAGTGCACCAGCCGGACCTCCGCCTTGGTGGTAGCCCAGCGAGATGGTCATAGCCGATTCGTCCTCTCGAGCGGCAGGCTCGGATTCATCCTGCTGAGCCTACGAAGGCCAGTTGTACGGCGTCGTGCACCAAGCGGTAACCCAGCCGGGGGTAGATGCTGTTGGACACCGGGTTGGCCACGTCGGTGAACAGCACGACGTGGTGGGCGCCGGCGTCCAATGCCCACCGGGTGGCGGCAGCGGTGACCGCCGAACCGTAGCCGTGGCCGCGATGCTCAGCCGGGGTGTACACCGGACCGATCCTGGACATGCCGCACGCCGGCGGCGACGCCCTGGCCAGTGCCACCGGCGTGCCGTGCACCGTCCAGAGCTGCATGCCACGATCGGCCGACTGGCGCTCTGTGGCCTTCCGCTCCGACGCGGGCTGGCCGGGCAGCGCCTCCTCGGCGAACGCCCGCTGCCAGCGCGCCACCAGGTCTTGATCGCCGGGCCCCGCCAGCCGGGCCTGCCCCGGCACGCGCGCTGGCGGGATCAGCTCCTCGAGGCGGAACAGCCGGTTCGCCATCACGGTTTTCGTGGCCGCCCCGGTGGCTGCGCACCATGCGACGGCGAACGCCTCAGCAGGATCCCGAGGGCCGAAGACCTTGTCCAGCTCCGGGTCGTGGCCGGCCAACGTGGCGGCGGCCAGCTCGGCGGCGGGCACCGGCAGTCCGCTGACCAGCAGGGGCCACGGGTGGGTGCGCAGCGCCGCGCCGGCCACGGACGCCCCGGCGTGCACGGTGAGCAGGGCGCGCACGTCCTCGACCGGTACCGTGCCGTCCAGCAGCTGGTGGGTGACGGTGATCGCCACCGTGTGCGTCACCGGGTCGGCGCCGTACAGCGCGCCGGTGAGCCGGGCGAACCCGGCAAGATCACTGTGCAGGCGTAGCTCCATGCCCACCGAGGATCACTGGGCGAGCATCGACCCGTCAAACCAGTTCCGGTTAGTCGGCTGGTGCGCCCGGGGAACCCTCCGGGATCAATCAGGGATCCGGTAGGGGACAACCCCCATGTGCCGCGCACCGCGCCGCGGCATCGTATGAGTTGTCGGTCGCACCACCTGGGCGCAGCGCCGGAACGCCCAGCACGAGACCGAACGCCTGCGGCGCGCGGAGCGGGAACTTGCGCGATCGGGCATGCGAGGGAATGCCCGGGTCGTCATGATGAGGACGGCCCGGGCCCCTTCAGCGGTCAGGCGAGCTGTGGTCGGCGCGGCCACGTTGGAAACCCCCCACGTTGGAAACCACACCGCGCCGTCGCGTGAGTGCTTGACGATGCAGCAGGGCTGTGGCGATGGCGAGCTGGGTCGGGGCCAGTGCGGTCTCGCCGTCCTCGATGTCCCACAACGCGTTCTGCAGCACGCGGCCGAGTGTCCAGCCGGTCGCCCGGTGCCGGTCCAAACCGAGCACCTCGGTCAGCAGGTCAAAGCGGCGGAGTACCGCGCGAGCCACGTCAGCGGTCATCACCACCTCATCCCACCGGTTGTCCAGCGCCGGCAGCAGGTCGAAACCGGGGTCGCCGGCGAGTGGTTCGGGGTCGATGGCCAGCCATGGTTCCCGCTGCCCGGCGAGGATGTTGTCGTAGTGCAGGTCCCAGTGCAGCAGACGGTCGCCGGGTTCGCCGATCAGCTCAGCCACGGCGGAGGCACAAGTCCGCACCAGCTGTTGCTCGGCCGGGTCGCGCAGCGCCGGCACGGCGCGTGGCACCTGCTCGAGCATGGCGGCGGCGATGTCGGCCAGGTGCCGCAGGTCCTGAGGCGCGGGCACCGCGACCAGGCGCGCCAGCAGTTCGGCGAGGATCTGCAGGGCGGCGGTGTCCTCGGCCACCGACGACAGCGGCCGGGTTGCGTCCAGTCGTTCCAGCAGCATGGTGCCGGTGTCCGGGTCGTGGTCGAGCAGGCGCACCACGCCGTCACCGTTCCATACCCGCAGACCGATCGGTGCGGCGGCGTTCTCCTCGCTGACCGGCTGGAGTTTGAGCGCGGCGGGGGTGCCGTCCGCGCGGATCACCGGTAGCACGAGCGATGCCATGCCGTGCCCGGCGGGACCGTCCAGCCGCAGCGCCCAATGGTCCAGTAAGTCCGCAGCCAGCTCAGGCAATGCGGCGATCCAGGCACGGCCGGACGCACCGCTGTGCTTGCTGTGCGAGGCGGCCAGCGCATCGGGGACGTCGATGGAAATCGACGTACTATTTGGCATGAGCGGACACCGTCCCCTGGCGAGCCGATGCGATGCGGCTCAACTTCCGTAGCGCGATGACGTTCAGCCGCGGCCGCCGCCGAGCTTGACTTGCTCCGAGCAGGATGGTCAGTCCCAGTGCCAGTGTCACGTGGCAGCCAGAAGAAGCGGAGCGGGGTTCAACGGGGCCCCGTGTCGGGTGAGTACGACGAGACGTTGTCGGGGTCGCCCAGACCGGGGTGTACGCCTGGAGCAAGGCCGGCGTGGTGTGCGAGACGTTGGAGCAGCGAGACGAGCTGGCGTTGGTCGAGCTCGTCGAGTCCGGCGAGTAGTTCGGCGTCGTGCTCGTCGGCGATGGACTGGGCTCGGGTGAGCAGCTCGCGGGCCGCGGTCGTGAGGTGCACGGCGTGGGCTCGCCGGTCGTCGGGGTGGCGGCGGCGGGCGACGAGTCCGCGTTGCTCCAGGTCGTCGACCAGCCCGACCATGGCGTTGCGGTGGATGGCCAGGGCGTCGGCGAGCTGTTGCTGGGTTTGTCCGTCGGTCGCGGCCAGGTGGCTGAGCAGCCCGAAGTGACGGGGGCGCAGTCCCAGCGGTCCTAAGCGTTCGGCGAACCGGGCAGCACTGTGGTAGCCACCGGAGGAATCGGACCGCTTCCTACGCCGGTGGACAGACAATGCCCGGATCATGGCCAGCCAGCCAGGATTCATCCGGGCCCGGATGTACCGTTCCCTGGTCGACGATGTCGAGCTGCGCTTCATCAACGTCGGCGAATGGGACAGCGGAAAGGCCCTGGACGCGGCCAGAGCTAATCCTGACTGGCGGGCCTCGATGCAGCGGGTCCTCGACGATCCGGACCTGCACATCACCCCCCGCCCAGTGGTCTACCAGGTGGCCCTCGACGTCCATCCCGGCGACCCACTGTAAGCACCAGCGACACCGACCGCGATGCGGCTGCTGAGGCGCCATGCACAGCAGATATGTCAACGCCACTCGCGGAGCGAGTCACGCATGACGTAGCTACCGGTGGCCGGCAACGCCCGCTCCGCAGGAACCGACAGCGCTGAGAATATTGCGACCCAGCCCAGATACACCGTCAGCGCCAGGACCTTCGACCACCGGGCGAGCAATCGGTATGCCCCTAGGTTCAGCGCCACCATGCCCGTCATGGCCAGGCCGTATACACAGACCTGCACCCACACCGGGGACCGAAACGTGGTCCCGCCCAACCAACCGGCTCGTTCGGCATAAAGCATCATGCCCATACTCAGCGTGCCGCTGACCAGCACTGACCACAGATACGCCCGCCGCTGCCGCGGCCAGCCCCAGTACAGGAGCGCACCGAGGGTCGTACCGACCAGGATCGGCAATACCACCATCCCCACCGGACCAGCCAGCAGATCCTGAAGCCACAGACTGCTCCGCATCCGGTTGGTCGAACCCCACGCGGCCAATGCACCGACAGTGATCATCACGGCCGCCGCACGGTCGGAAGCATCGGTGCGTATGCCACCACTCTCCGGGATCAACCAGGGCTCGGGTAAGGGAGAACCCCCATGTGCCGCGCACCGCGCCGCGGCATCGTAGGGATTGTCGGTCGCAACATCTGGGCGCAGCGCCGGAACGCCCAGCCACGAGATCGGCCGCCCGCGGCGCGCAGAGCGGGGAACTGCGCGATCGGGTAATGCGAGGGATTGCCCGGGTCGTCATGAGGACGGCCCGGGCCCCCGCGAGCCCGATGGCTCCCTATTTCGCCGAGATCGCCAACTGGTCGAGATCGCCGAACTGCCGGTTGGGCGATCTCGTCGCAGACGCCAACCCGATCGCGTGGCCCGTGTCGAGCAGCTGAACCGGTAAGACCAGAAGATGGATCTCGTGACGTTCAACGCGCTACCCATCCGCAGCACGCACGTGCTGGACGCCGCGCTGGGACGCCCTGCAGCGGGGGTACCGGTCCGTCTGGAGGGACCGGGTGGGGTGCTGGTCACCGCGATCACGTTCATCGTCGAGCAGGGGCGCTACCACGTTCCGCTGCTGCTGTCCCCGTTCGCCTACACGACCTACCGAGGGAGTTGACCGCTCCGATGTCGCCGGATGAGAAGTGGCTGGCCGCCGCGATCGAGCTCGCGGTCCGCAACGTGCCTGCGGGTGGGCCGTTCGGCGCGGTGGTGGTCGTGAACGGCACGCTGGTGGGCACCGGTCAGAACCGGGTCACCCGGGACAACGACCCCATCGCGCACGCCGAGGTGGTGGCCATCCGCGCGGCGTGCGCCGCCCGGCGCGACTTCTCGCTGGCCGGCGCGACCCTCTACGCCTCCTGCGAGCCGTGCCCGTTGTGCCTCGCCGCCGCGCTGTGGGCCCGGGTGGACCGGGTCGTCTACGCCGCGGACCGGCATGACGCCGCCCGCGGCGGGTTCGATGACCTGGAGTTCTACCAGCTCTTCGCCCGCGACCGCTCGAGCTGGCCGATGCCGGTGGAGGCGCTCGCGGTGCCGGGCAGCGTTGAGCCGTTCGACATCTGGCTGGCCGACCCCGGCCGCGTCGAGTACTGACGTGGACCTGCACACCGTCACCGCGCTGCGGTGTCCCGGGTCACGTGCGGAGCTGACCCTGGAGCCGGGTGCGGCCGTGCTCGCCGGCGGCACGTGGCTGTTCTCGCAGCCGCAACCCGATCTGCACACCCTCGTCGACCTGAGCGGTCTGGACTGGCCGCCGCTGGAGGTCACCGGATCTGGCCTGACCATCGCCGCCACCTGCACCCTGCGCCGGCTCGCGGCGTTCCGCGGCCCGCCGGAGTGGTCGGCGCTGCCGTTGCTGCGCCAGTGCTGTGCGGCGCTGGCCGGGTCGTTCACGATCTGGCGCGAGGCCACCGTCGGCGGGAACATCTGCCTCGCGCTACCGGCCGGTCCGATGATCGCACTGGCGGTCGCCCTGGACGGCGTCGCGGTGCTGTGGCCTGCTGCTGGTGGTGAGCGCCGGCTCCCCGTCGCGGAGCTCGTCACCGGCGTGCGGCGCACCGCGCTCGCCGCCGGTGAGGTGCTGCGTGCCGTCGAGATCCCGGATCGCGCGCTGCGCGCCCGCACCGCATACCGGCGGATCGCGCGCTCCCCGCTGGGCCGCTGTGCCGCGTTGGTGATCGGCCGGCGCGAGGAGGGCTGCACGCTGACGGTTACCGCCGCGACCGAGCGGCCCTACCAGTTTCGTTTCCCGATCGTGCCGCAGCCGCCGGAGCTGCGGGCGGCGCTGGCCGGGATCACCCGCTGGCTCGCCGATGAGCACGGCGACCCGGACTGGCGCGAGCACGTCACCGGCCTGCTGGCCGAGGAGATCGGGACCGAGTTGTCATGAGGTTCGAGGTCAACGGCGCCCCGGTCGAGGCGCAGCCGGCCCCCGGCCAGTGCCTGCGCACCCTGCTGCGCCGGCTCGGCCACACCGACGTGAAGATGGGCTGCGACACCGGTGACTGTGGGGCCTGTTCAGTGCTGCTCGACGGCGATCCGGTGCCCTCGTGCCTCTACCCGGCGTTGCGCGCGCAGGGCCGTTCGGTCACCACCGCCGCCGGTCTGGGCACTCCCGGTGACCTGCACCCGGTGCAGCGCCGCTTTGTCGACGCCGCGGGCTTCCAATGCGGTTTCTGCACCCCCGGCATGGTCGTTACCGCCTCGACACCGGGTGACTCCGAGGACCTGCCCCAACTGCTCAAGAGCAACCTGTGCCGCTGCACCGGCTACCGCTCGATCATCGATGCCTTGCAGAGCAGGCTCCGCCTTCTGGATGCAGACTGCGGTAATTCGGGGGCTGTTGCGCGCAGTCTGCATCCAGAAGGCGGGTGGGGGGCACCGGCGGGAGCGCGCGTTGTCTGTGGGGTCGAGGGCTACACGCTCGATGGTGTGCCGGATGGGGTGCTGCACGTCGCGGTGCTGCGCAGCCCGCACCCGCATGCCCGGATCCGCGCCATCGACACCACCGCGGCGGGGGCGGTCCCTGGTGTGCACGCCGTGCTCACGCACCGCGACGCCCCGCCGGTCGCGTTCTCCACCGCCCGCCACCACGATCGCCTCGACGACCCGGACGACACGCTGGTGCTCGACGACGTCGTGCGGTTCCGGGGGCAACGGGTGGCCGCCGTGGTCGCCGAGTCCATCGGAATCGCCGAGCAGGCCTGCCGGGAGATCACCGTCGACTACGAGCTGCTGCCGGCCGTGTTCGACCCGCGACGCGCTACCGAGCCGGGTGCACCGCTGGTGCACGGCGACAAGGATGCGGCCTCCCGGATCGCCGATCCTGGCCGCAACCTGGTCGCTGAGTTGCACGGCGAGGTCGGCGACGTGGAGGCGGGTCTGGCCGCGGCGGCTGCCGTGGTCGAGGGCACCTGGCGCACCCAACGTGTCGCCGCCACCCACCTGGAGCCACACTGCTGCGTCGGTTGGTTCGATGCGACCGGCCGGCTGGTGCTGCGGACCAGCTCACAGGTGCCCTTCCTGGTCCGTGATGAGCTGTGCCGGTTGTTCGGCCTGGACCGTGAGCAGCTGCGGGTGCTCACCGCGCGGGTGGGTGGCGGGTTCGGCAGCAAGCAGGAGCTGCTCACCGAGGACCTGGTGGCGCTGGCCGTGCTGCGCACCGGACGGCCCGTGCAGTACGAGTTCACCCGCGCCGACGAGCTGACGGTGGCGCCCTGCCGGCACCCGATGTCGGTGACGGTGCGGGTGGGCGCTGATGCGGACGGGGTGCTCACGGCGCTGGCGATCGACGTGCTGGCCGACGCCGGGGCCTACGGCAACCACAGCCCCGGGGTGATGTTCCACGGCTGCCACGAGTCGATGGCGGTGTACCGGTGCGCGAACAAGCGGGTCGATGCGCGGTCGGTGTACACCAACAACCTGCCGTCGGGGGCGTTTCGCGGGTACGGGCTCGGGCAGGTGATGTTCGGCATCGAGGGCGCCCTGGACGAGCTGGCCCGGACGCTCGGGCTGGATCCCTTCGAGCTGCGCCGCCGCAACGTCGTGGTCCCCGGCGACGCGCTGGTCGCCAGCTCGGAGCGCGGTGACGATCTGATGTTCGGCAGCTACGGACTGGACCAGTGCCTCGATCTCGCGCAGGCCGCCCTGCGCCGGGGCAACGGGGTGGCAGCGCCGCCGGGATGGCTGGTGGGTGAGGGCATGGCCATCGCCATGATCGCGACGATCCCGCCGCGCGGGCACGTCGCCGACGCCTCGGTGTCAGTGGACGCTGACGGTGGCTACACCCTGCGGATCGGCACCGCGGAGTTCGGCAACGGGACCACCACCGTGCACACCCAGATCGCCGCGCGGGTGCTCGGCACTGGGCCGGAGCGGATCACGGTGCACCAGTCCGACACCGACGCCGTCGAGCATGACACCGGGGCGTTCGGCTCGGCCGGCACCGTCGTCGCCGGGCGTGCCGTGCACGCCGCCGCGACCGAGCTGCGCCGCCAGATCCTGGACCGTGCTGTTGCGCTGGCCGGCGCCACCGCCGGTGCGCTGGGCCCGGCGGGGGTGCAATGCGGACCGCGGCTCGTCGAGCTGGCTGAGATCGCGCCGCTCACCGCGCATGCCCGCCACGACGGCACCCCGCGCTCGGTAGCGTTCAACGTGCACGCCGCCCGGGTCGCGGTGCACCCGCCCACCGGCCAGGTACGGATCCTGCAGTCGGTGCACGCCGCGGACGCCGGGACGGTGCTCCACCCCGAGCAGTGCCGCGGTCAGATCGAGGGCGGGGTGGCCCAGGGCATCGGCTCCGCGCTGTACGAGGAGCTGCACCTGGACGGCCAGGGCCGGGTGCTCACCGCCACGCTGCGCAACTACCACATCCCGCAGCTGGCCGACGTGCCGTACACCGAGGTCTACTTCGCGCACACGGTCGACGAGCTGGGCCCCTTCGGTGCGAAATCGATGAGCGAGTCCCCCTACAACCCGGTGGCTCCCGCGCTGGCCAACGCCATCCGCGACGCCATCGGCGCACGCCCCTACGAGCTGCCGATGTCCGCCGACCGCCTTTGGCGGCTGCTCACGGGTTACCTGCGGTGAGCATTCCGGCCAAGCGCATGACCCTCTGGTGGTGAACGGCGCTATTGTGTCGTTGTGGCCTCACCTGTCCCGCAGCCCACGGAGGCCGCAGAGGTCATGAAACAATGGCTTGTCTTCAATCCCGCGGAGGGTGATTTTGAGGGCGTGCCCGACGCCAAGGCTATGGAATTTCGCGATTATTTCTTCGAGAAATACGCGATTCCACTGATTGAAGAATTCCGGCGGTATGTCGCGTTGTCCATGCTGTTTCCTGATGAGCATAACGCGCCGTCCGGTCCGGTGGATATGGTGTGGCACTCGTTCATTCTCAACACGGAAGAATACGAATATTTCAGTAGGCGTATTTGGGTAGGCGTCGAGCACATGCCGCCAGAGGTGCCGGAAGAGGATTATCGCTAGGGGGTTGAGATTTCTGTCATGTCGCCTGATGTGGATCTCGTTGCCTCGGCTGCTATCCGCGAATTTCACCAGCAGGGGTTCGCCGTCCTACGTTCTGTTATTTCGGCCGGTCACGCGAAATTCCTCCGAGAGTTGGTCGAATGGAAATATCGGGATTCGAAAGCCCGAGAGGACTCCGAGCTAGACTTCATGCGTGGTGATGTGAGCCTCATGCGCATGTTCGAGCATCATCGGGCTTTTCGGGACCTTCTTGCCATCGAACCGGTAATTGACTTAGTGGAACAAATTCTTGGAATTGACTGTCATGTCGTTGCGCAAAATGCCCTTCGCGCACCGAAAGGCAAGGGGATCATCAGGTGGCATATTGACGACGCTCTGTTCTTTCCGTTTTTGGCTCACATGTCAGCCATCCCAGAAGAAGCGGGACCTCTACCTTGCTACAGTCTGAGCGTTATGGTTGCACTCAGCGACGTAGAAGCGGAAATATTTGGCCCGACGCAAGTCGTAGCGGGAAGTCATTTGACGGGGCGAACGCCTGAATACAAGCCGACTCTCCCTCTATGTATGACGCCAATTTCGCTCCTCGCGCAGGCTGGGGATATGTACCTTGTCAACAGTCAGACTTGGCATCGAGGCGCACAAAATCAGTCCGAACGCACGCGTTACCTGCTGACCACTACATACGGGCGACGCTTCATCAGCCAGCGCTTCTTTCCGTTCTTGAACTACCAGATGCCCTCACATGTTCTTGACGGCGCATCGGATCGCCTATTGCGCTTGCTGGGAAAGCACGAGAAAGGGCCGTATGGCTAATGGCTGCCGGGGTTTCTCCTACGCGAAATCGCCTCTCAATGACAGCCTCTGGCCCTCTGGAGCGTTCGGGGAACTCGGGCCTCGTTCCATCACGTTAGCGCGGGTAGGCGGACGCTTTAGTCTTCGTTAAAGTCGGCGTCGCTCGTCGGCCGCAGATGCCCCGCACCATGCAGACTCTTGCTGCGCACTAGCTTCAGTGCATGATCCACAAAGGCATCGACGGGCATGGACGCCTCCTCCCCGGACCGGTACCGCACGGACACCGTTTGCTGCTCGGCCTCGCGGCGACCTACGACGAGGACTAGGGGGATTTTTCGGGTCACGGCGGTACGTACTTTCGCTGCCAACCGGGCGTCGCTGGCATCAACGTCAGCGCGCAAGCCCGCGTCGAACAAGATGTCGCGTACTTTGTCGGCGTAGTCTGTGAGGTCAGGCATCACGGGGATAACCCTAATTTGTTCCGGCGCGAGCCAAACAGGGAACGCGCCTCCGAAGTGCTCGGTCAAGAATCCGACGAATCGCTCGTGGGAGCCAAGTGGAGCCCGGTGAATTACCGCAACGGGTTTCTCGGTTCCGTCCGAATCGTGGTAGTTCAACTCGAAACGTTGTGGCGTGTACAGATCGACCTGGTTCGTTGACGCAGCGAATTCCTTTCCTGTTACGGCCCGGATGATGAAATCTATTTTCGGGCCGTAGTGCGCCGCGCCGCCCAGTTCTTCAATGTAAGGGATGCCGGATTCCTCCATTGCCTCCCGTGTGATCCGTTCGGCGCTTTGCCACATCTCCGCATCATCGTGGTACTTGTCAGTGTTCGCCGGATCTCGCAACGCAAGAAGCATATAGAAATCCGTGATCCCCAGTGCGCGATAGTAATCGTCGTGCATGCGCATGACCTCGAGAAACTGCTCCTTGGCCTGGTCCAAGGAGCAGTAGATGTGAGCGTCATTCTGTGTGAACCCACGGGTCCGCATGATTCCGTGAAGCTGGCCGCTCCGCTCGAACCGGTACACCGTGCCGTATTCCGCGATCTTGTAGGGCAGTTCGCGGTAGCTACGAGGCCGCGCGCGGTACACCATATGGTGATGCGGGCAGTTCATCGGCCGGAGATAATATTTCTCGCCTCGATGTCGATAGGCGAGTACAGATCCTCCGCGTAGTACGGCAGGTGCCCGGACAGGTAATATAGGGAATCTTTGGTGAGGTGTGGCGTGACGACCCGCTGGTATCCTAGACGTCGCTCGGTTTCGCGAGCCCAGCCCTCGAGCTCGTCGCGGATAACCGTGCCGTTGGGCATCCACAGGGAAAGTCCCTTGCCGACCTCGCTGCTGAAGGTGAAGAGCTCGAGATCCTCACCGATCCGGCGATGGTCTCGTTTTGCAGCCTCCTCGAGCCGGCGCAGATAGTCTTTCAGTTCCTCGCGGGTCGACCATGCAGTGCCGTAAATCCGCTGGAGCTGCTGGTTCTTCTCGTCGCCTCGCCAATACGCCGCCGCATTGCGCGTGAGCTTGACAGCGTTGATCAGCTTCGTGGATGGCACATGTGGGCCCCGGCACAGATCCGACCAGCACGTGTCTCCCGTACGCCGGTCGATGTTGTCGTAGATGGTCAGCTCACCAGAACCGACCTCCATGACCTCCGCAGTGTTGACCTCGCCCTTGACGTCGATAAGTTCCAGTTTGTACGGCTCGCTCATCAATTCAGCCCTTGCGGCGTCCAAGGTTGGAAAGACTCTACGCTGAAAAAGCTGTCCAGCCTTGATGATCTCCTGCATCCGCTTCTCGATACGTTCGAGGTCATCGGGTTGGAATGGCTTAGGGATATCGAAGTCGTAGTAAAAACCATTCTCAATAGGCGGGCCGATCCCGAGCTTGGCGTCTGGATAGAGATCTTGGACAGCCTGGGCGAGCACATGTGCGGCGGAGTGACGCAACACGGTGAGGCCGTCAGGGCTAGACATGCGCACCGGTTCGACCTCTACATCAGCCTCGGGCGCCCAGTCAAGATCCTTCAGTGTCCCGGCAGGTGAGCGAACGACGACGATCGCATGGGGTCCCGCTGTGGGAAGCTTGGCCGCCGCAACAGCATCCCCGCACGTCGTCCCTGCCGGGACCAGAACACGTTCGGCCACGACATGAGGACGGGATGCGGACACGGCGCGCTCCTAATGATCAACTAGCGGGGGGTTCGGTGGTCGTGAGCACTGTGATGATATTCGGTCACGCAGGACCGGACGTCTGCCACTCTCCCCAAGCCTCATCGCCCAGAGATTCTTGCCCGAAAGCCGAGTTCATGGATCCGCGGGGCAGGCTGGTTGCGAGGGTGCCGGCACGCATGGGGCTAGTCGTGGGGGAACCGGTTGGGAGATGGCCCCACCCAGTTGCCTGCTGGGTGGGGCCGTTGTCGTGGTCGGTTCTAGTCGAATTCGCCGGTTCGGATTCCGGTGGTGAATGCGGTCCATGCTGGGGTGGTGAACCTCAGCGTCGGGCCGGTGGGGTTCTTGCTGTCCCGCACGGCGCGGTCACTGTCGAGGGCGGCTACCTCGACGCAGTTCCCCTCGTCAGTGCTGCGGCTGCTCTTTCGCCACGCTTGACCCAGATCGTGATCGTTCATTCTGTCGAATACCTCCTCTCCGCCTCTTCGAGGAACGAGATCGTTCTCACCTCATCGAGCGCGAGCTCGGTCAGGCGCTCGAAGGTGGCCGTGTACCGGTCGATGCCAGGTGGTTTCTCGACGTAGAGGGCGGCGCCTTGGATTTGCACGTATACGGTGTTCATCATCGGTACCTCGGGGAACCGCAACGCCGTGAAGGATCCGGTCATCGCGGGGTGGAACCCGACCGAGAACGGCAGGACCTGGACGGTGACGTTCGGCAGTGCGGCGGTGTCGATGACGTGGCGAATCTGCCTGCGCATCACCTCGGGGCCGCCCACCACGCGGCACAGCACGGCCTCGTTGAGCACTGCTCGCAGGATCAGCGGGTTGCCGTCCACGAGCCGCTTCTGCCGAGTCGTGCGCAGCTTGCTGAACCGCTCAGCATCGCTGCGACTGGAGACAACGGCGCTGACGTACTCCTCGGTCTGGAGCAGGCCGGGGAAGGG
This sequence comes from Pseudonocardiaceae bacterium, assembly GCA_050699515.1. Lineage (GTDB taxonomy): Bacteria > Actinomycetota > Actinomycetes > Mycobacteriales > Pseudonocardiaceae. The sequence continues at coordinate 35,269 of JBOHFF010000170.1, read as the reverse complement.
CTCGGACTCGTAGGTCCACATCTCGGTCGCGACGGTCTCCATGCCGAGGAAGTCGGCGAACCAGTGCGGCACGGTGCTGCCGAACTCGGCCCACCAGCCGCGCTCGCCCGCTTCCCGGGCGAGCCGTTCGAGGAAGGCGCTATGGGTGGCCTCGACGTCGTAGAGCTGGCACAGGGACCGGAGGTTGCCCACGTCGATGCGCCGCGCGCCGTTTTCGTATTTGCTGATGGCCGTGTCGGTCTTGTTGATCCACTCGGCGGCGTCTTGCTGGCTCTTGCCCGCGAGGTTGCGTAGCCGTTGCAGCTCCATGCCGAGCTGGCGCATCCGCATCGTCGGGCTGCTGTCCGCCACCGTCGCCTCCGTGATCAGCCAGTAGTGGGCACCAGTCTGCACCTGGCAAGTCTGCCGCACAAAACTGCTGCCGAGCGGCGCTTGACTAAAGTCACCTGACATAGATATCGTGGCCTGGCTGGTGACTATAGTCACTTGCCAGAACGTCGGGCCCGAGGATCGGCGGGTATGCGGCGACTAGACCTTCGACGTGGGCGGCACTCATGGCTGGCAGGCACGGCAAGCGCCGGGATGCGCGCGCCCGGATCCCGGCGCCGCGAAAGCCGGGTATCGAGATGGTGGATGCGCGGACCCGGGTGGCGCACCGGGTGAGCCCTGATGCGCTGCTGGCGGGTCGGGCGCGGGGGGATTACCGGGCGCTGTGCGGTGCCCGGCTCGTGGCGGCGAGCTTGACCGATCCGGGTCGTGGCCGGTGCGCGGGGTGCGCGTCGTGAGCGGCCTGGGGGTGGAGATCGAGGCGGTGTGTGAGGTGCATAGTGGCTCGGGTCGCCTGGTGATCAGGCATGAGGGTGATCGGATCGTGCTGGACGGGTACGCGGATCACTGTTGCGCGCTCTCGCTGCCCGAGTCCGCGGCGACGTTGCTGTTCGATGTGCTCGGGGAGTGGTGCGCGCCGATCTTGCGGGAAGGTAGCCGGGGATGAGTGAGCCTCTTGAATGGACGGGCGATCCTTGGATCGATGGGTATCTGACATTCCGGCGGGCCTGGCTCGACGGTGCGACAGAGGATGAGCTCACCGACCTCGCGAACCAGTGCCGCCGCGGCCTGCCCAGCCCCACGCCCCCAGCACCGGCCGCGATGTTCATCCACCGCGACATCCTCATCACCTGCGGGCAACAGGCCTTACCTGCGCGGCTGATCACTGCGCTGTGGGTGCCTGACAGCGCGTGCCGGTGAGGGCACGCGCGCTCGCCATCATGCCCGGGATCAGCCGATGACGACGTTCCAGGGCCGGATCCGCCAGGCTGTCACCAATCCTTCCCGCACGTAGGGGTCTTTCGCGACGAAGTCCTCCACCAGCGAGTGGTCGTCGGTGGTGAACACGAACACGGCACCGTCAACCGGTTCGGTCAGCGCACCGGCCATGAGCAGGTCGCCTCGTTCGTGAGCCTCGCCGGCCAGCGCCAGATGCGCCTGGCGGAAAGGCGCGCGACGTTCGACGATGTCGTCCACGTAGTCGTAGAACAGCAACGAGCGCATTCCGCGATCCTGCCACGGGTGGCGCCGAGAGTGCCGCCGCTACGACGCGCCGCCGACCACACCGCAGGCAGACCGAGCTGTAATGACGCGATCCCGCCCCACGCCGCGCCGAAATCTCCGGTGTCGCGGTGCTCGAGCGCCACCGGGCACGGCGAGTGATCCGACACCACTGTGTCGATCACCCCGCCGGCCAGCCCCGCCCACAGCAGCTCGCGATGATCGAGCCCTTCCCGCCGAGCTGTGGCAGCTCCGGTCATCCCGGGCTGCGCGCATTCCAGACGCTCAGGACGTCCTCGATCAGCCGGTCGATCTCGTGCTGTGCGGGCAGTGGTATCTCCTGCCGCTTCCCGAGGGCCGTGAGGGCCTCCAGTGGCGGGAAGCGGAGTGCCCGCAGGTCGGTGGCATTGACCTGGGTGTGCCCGGAGAAAGTGCGAAAGAAAGTGTCCACCAGGGAGCTGTTCAGCCAGTAGCTCAGTCCCACGGCGAGATCGCGGTCGAGGCCCGCGCCGCCGGCATGCAGGATATTGAGGTGGTTCTCGAAAGCGACAGGTGAGGTGCTGCGGCTGAGATCCCAGACCGCGGCCACCACTCGCCGTCGTTCTTCCTTGGCGGAGAATCGCTTGACGACCACATAGTAACCGGCGGGGAGCAGGAATTTCTTCCGATCAGCCTCCGATTGCACAGCGAAACCCTGATGCTTGCGGATCTCTCGCGGCCACTCGACGATCCCGTGGCGCATATTACCGGGGTAGATCAACGGTACGGTGTCGAGTCGGGGGGATTCTCGCAGGTTCGCGCGTACCCGGAAGTCGACGACTTTGCCCGTCGAGACCTGGATGTCGAGATCGTCCAGAGTCGCCGGCAGGCCGGCCATCGTCTCGGCGACGGCGGCGTCATCGTCATCGGCCACGATCCGGATGACATGCTGTGCGTCACCAGGATGTACCACGTCGAGGTAGCGCACGACACGCTCGAGCGTGGTGTCCTCGGAGCCGCGACTCACAGACAGCACCACCTTGTCCATGCTGCCCTGGCGGGTACCGGAGAAAGCGACGTTCTCCTGCAGCACGCCGGTATCGGAGAAGACGGTCGAGCGGGATTCGAAGACATGCAGCCGATCGAGCGACAGTGCGTCGAGCAGGAAACGGCGAAATTGCCCGAAGTAAGGTCCGTTCGCGAACGAGCGTGGGGTGATCGCGACCAGCTGCCCACCAGGATCGAGAGCTGATGCGCCGAGCGCGAGAAAGGCGGCATAGAGATTCGGGCATGCGGCGCCGTGGCGGAGCAGCGTCCGGCGGTGCGCGGAACTGGCGCCCAGTTTACGGTACGGCGGGTTCATGATGACGATATCGAATGGGTCTTCGAGCGCGGCAGGCTTCGTCGTCGCGCTGGTAGCAAGCTCGATATAGTCACCCCACACCATCTCGGTCGCTACTGCGCCCCCCAGTGAACTGGCGGTCTCGGTGAGATCGGCCAAGGTCGCGTGAAGGTGACAGCCCACTCCAGGATCGATCTCGACGGCGACGATCTCGAGTTCCAGCGCCGGACACTCTCGGAGCACTCGGGCGGTGAAGGCAGCGCTCAGCGATCCTGATCCGGCTCCCGGGTCGAGCACGCGGAGCCGACCTGCTTCCGGCAGCCGCGGCAGACCGGCGATCAGCGCAGCAGCCCGCTCGGGGGTGAAGAACTGGCCGAGGCGGGCCTGCTGATCACTGGCGATGGTTCGGAGGGCGCGGACGCGCCGAGCTTCGGCCCGTGCCGTCAACGCGGCTGCGGCGTCACTTGCTGGGACTGCGTGCATGCCGAGCACTATGTTCTTCGCACCAGTCTCCACCACCAACCGGGGGGTGGCGCTGATCGTAGGGTGGCGCTGTGCCGAGAGCCGGGCTGGATAAGGACCCACGTGATGTCGCGGCGATGTTCGACGGGGTGGCCCGCCGCTATGACCTGACCAACACTGTGCTGTCGTTCGGTCAGGACCGGCGGTGGCGCCGGTTCACCCGCATCGCGGTGGCTCCTCGAGCGGGGGAGCGGGTGCTGGATCTCGCCGCGGGCACCGCGGTGTCCACTGTGGAGCTTACCCGCGCCGGAGCGTGGAGCGTGGCCGCGGACTTCTCGCTGGGGATGCTGCGGGTGGGCCGAGCGCGCAAGGTCCCGCTGGTCGGAGCGGACGCGCTGGCGCTGCCCTTCGCCGACGGGGTCTTCGACGCGGTCACGATCTCCTTCGGGCTGCGCAATGTGGCCGACCCCGACGCCGCGCTGGTGGAGATGGCGCGGGTCACCAGGCCGGGCGGCCGGCTGGTCGTCTGCGAGTTCTCCACCCCGACCTGCCGGCTGTTCCGCACGCTCTACCTGGAATACCTGATGCGCGCGCTGCCGGCGCTCGCCCGGCGGGTGAGCAGCAATCCGGAGGCCTACGTCTACCTCGCCGAGTCCATCCGGGTCTGGCCCGACCAGCGGGCGCTCGCGCACCGGGTCGCCGCCGCCGGCTGGACGGATGTCGCTTGGCGCGACCTCACCGGCGGCATCGTCGCCCTGCACCAAGCCGTCAAGCCCCTCACCCACTTGGCCCCACCACGTTCTGGGGACAGACCGCACCCTACGAGATTCGACGCGCGTGAGCGTTAGTATCGAGTGCGCATAGGCAGCAGCACCGGGCGGGCGTAAGCACTAGTGGAGGGCGCGCGTCAACGTTAGTCTTGCTGCTCGTGACCTATCTCCCGAGGATGGTCGACGGTCTCCTCGACGACCTGATGGCAGGGCTGCCAGCCGTGCTCGTTGTCGGTCCACGCGCCTGTGGAAAGACGACTACCGGGCGGCGCCACGTCCGGGACGTCCTGCAGCTGGACCGACCTGCGGACGCCGACCTCGTTCGTGCCGACCCCGACATCGCATTGCGCACGAGGGTCACTCCGTTGCTGATCGATGAGTGGCAGCTCGTTCCGGAGGTGCTCGGCGCGGTCAAGCGGGCGGTGGACGGCGCTATGGGTACCGGCCGATTCGTGATCACGGGGTCGGCACAGTCAGACCTGACGGCTGCCGGCTGGCCCCTCACTGGTCGGGCGGTGCGGTTGGCAATGTGGGGGTTGTGCGAACGCGAGCTTGTCGGAGATCCGCACGCGATATCGGTTCTCGACCGTCTCGCCGATCAGGGTGTGGCTGCTTTGCGCCCTCCTCGCCGAATGATCGATCTCATCGGCTATGTCGACATCGCACTGCGCGGCGGCTTGCCGGAGGTGGCCCTGCAACCCGACACCCGGCTGCGTCGTCGCTGGCTGACGAGCTATGTGGACGAGATCGTGGCACGGGACGGGGCGCTGGTCGACGGTTCCCGGGACCCGATCCGGCTGCGGCGCTACTTGCAGGCTTGGGCGGCGAACATGGCCGGGGTAGTCGAGCACCGCACGTTGTACGAGGCCGCAGAGATCAACAGGGCCACCGCTGTCGGATACGATGGGCTGCTGGGCGCGCTATTGGTGGTCGATTCGCTGCCGGCGTGGAGCACGAACCGGTTGTCCCGGTTGACTGGCAGACCCAAGCGCCATCTCGTCGAACCAGCTCTCGTCGGTCCTCTACTCGGCGTCGACGCCGCCGGGGCGCTGCGTGATCCTGACCTGCTGGGTCGGCTGCTGGAGAGCTTCGTCGTCGCCCAGCTGCGCCCGGAGCTGGCGGTCGCGGAGGTCGCGCCGCGCATGTTCCACCTGCGGGACCGCGACGGCCGGCATGAGGTGGACGTCGTCATCGAGCTCTCGGACGGGCGCATCATCGGCATCGAGGTCAAGGCCGCGGCCACGGTCCGCCGCGCCGACTGTCGGCATCTGGTCTGGCTGCGGGATCACCTGGGGGACCGGATGGTGTGTGGGCTCGTGCTGCACGCGGGTCCGCACACCTTCGCCCTCGACGAGCACATCCTGGCGGCGCCGATCGCCTCCCTGTGGTCATGATGCCAGCTGTCCACTCGCAATGCCATGGGGGCAAACTAGGCTGGATGTTCGCCCTCCCGCCCTGCTGCCAGGAGCCTGCGCTGACCCAGCTCCGCCTGCCGGTCCCGACCCGGGTCGTGGTTCTGGTGTCCGGTACCGGAACGCTGCTGCAGGCTTTGCTGGACGCCGCCGGCCCAGACTATCCCGCCCAGGTCGTCGCCGTCGGTGCGGACCGGGCCGGCATCGCGGCGCTCGAGCGCGCCGAGGATCGCGGACTGCCCACCTTCCTCGTCGAGCTGGCTCGGCACTCCGACCGGGTGTTCTGGGACGCCGCTCTCACCGAGGCGGTCGCCGCGCACCAACCGGATCTGGTCGTCACCGCCGGGTTCATGAAAATCCTGGGCCCGGTGTTCCTGGACCGCTTCGGCGGCCGCATCCTCAACAGCCATCCCGCGCTGCTGCCGGCATTCCCCGGCCCGCGCGCGGTGGCCGATGCGCTGGCGCACGGGGTCCGGGTGACCGGCACCACCATGCATCTAGTGGATGCTGGCGTGGATACCGGCCCGATCCTGGCCCAGCGCGCCATCGAGGTACTGCCTGAGGACACCGAGCAGACGCTGCATGAGCGGATCAAGGTCGTGGAGCGGCGGCTGCTGGTGGAGGTCGTCGCCGACCTGGCTCGCCACGGGTGCACCGTCACCGGACGAAAGGTCTCACTGCCGTGACTGAGCAGGTTCGCCGGCCGGTGCGCCGGGCGCTGCTGAGCGTGTCGGACAAGGCCGGCCTGCCGGAGCTGGCCGCCGGGCTGCACGCGGCCGGGGTGCAGCTGGTGTCCACCGGCACGACCGCGACCGTGATCACTGATGCGGGTGTCCCGGTGACCCGGGTCGAGGAGCTCACCGGTTTCCCGGAATGCCTCGACGGGCGGGTCAAGACGCTGCACCCGCGGGTGCACGCCGGGCTGCTCGCCGACACCCGCCGGCCCGCGCACCTGGCCGAGCTGGCCGCTCAGGACATCGCGCCCTTCGAGCTGCTGGTCGCCAACCTGTACCCGTTCGAGGCCACCGTGGCCTCCGGCGCCGGATTCGACCAGTGCGTCGAGCAGATCGACGTCGGTGGCCCCGCGATGCTGCGAGCTGCGGCGAAAAACCACGCCTCGGTGGCCGTGGTGGTGGACCCGGCGGCCTACGCCGACGTCCTGGACGCGGTGCGGACCGGGGGGTTCACGCCGGCGCAGCGGCGGGCGCTGGCCCTCACCGCGTTCCGGCACACCGCGGACTACGACATCGCGGTGGCGTCCTGGCTGGGATCGGCCAGTGACCAGGACGGTTTCCCGGCCTGGGTGGGCGCCTCCTGGCGGCAGTCGGCGGTGTTGCGTTACGGGGAGAACCCGCACCAGCAGGCCGCGCTCTACACCGGGGGGATCGCGGTCGGGCTGGCCCACGCGCAGCAGCTGCACGGCAAGGACATGTCCTACAACAACTACGTCGACGCCGACGCGGCCTGGCGGGCCGCCCACGACCACGACACCGCCTGCGTCGCGATCATCAAGCATGCCAATCCGTGCGGCATCGCGGTGTCCCCCGGCGGGGACATCGCCGATGCGCACCGCCGGGCGCATGCCTGCGATCCGGTGAGTGCCTACGGCGGGGTGATCGCGTGCAACCGCGAGGTCACTCTCGCCCTCGCCGAGCAGGTCAGGACGGTGTTCACCGAGGTGCTGGTGGCGCCGTCCTACGACCAGAGCGCGCTGGAGCTGCTCAGGCGCAAGAAGAGCCTGCGCCTGCTGCTGGCCACGCCGCCGCAGCGGGCCGGTGTCGAGTTCCGGGCGCTCTCCGGCGGGCTGCTGCTGCAGACCCGGGACGCGCTCGATGCGCCCGGCGACGACCCGGCGTCCTGGACGCTGGCCACGGGTGCGCCGGTGACCGGGGAGATCCTCGCTGACCTGGCTTTCGCGTGGCGAACCTGCCGCGCGGTGCGGTCCAATGCGATCGTGCTCGCGGCGGATCTGGCGACGGTCGGCATCGGAATGGGGCAGGTGAACCGGGTGGACGCGGCCCGGCTCGCGGTGGCGCGCGCGGGCCAGCGTTCAGCCGGCTCGGTGGCCGTCTCCGACGCGTTCTTCCCGTTCCCCGACGGGCTGGAGATGCTGCTCGACGCCGGAGTCCGTGCCGTGGCCCATCCCGGGGGGTCGATCCGCGACGCCGAGGTGATCGCCGCCGCCGAGGCCGTCGGAGTCCCCCTCTACCTCACCGGCACCCGCCACTTCGCCCACTGAGCGCTCGCGGCGAGACAACCCACCCAGGGGCCTTGAACAGGACCTGTATGCCTCGCGTGGCGCCCACCGATACGCCAGACTCGGACCGTGGCCGCTGCGGTCGATGAGGGGCGTGAGGCTTTCGGGCGTCAGGCGTGGGCCGAAGCTTATGAGCTCCTCGCCGACGCCGGTGAGCGGGAGCCGCTCGATCCTGAAGATCTCGAGCGGCTGGCCATCGCGGCTCATCTGGTAGGCCGGGACGACGAGAGCGCACGGGCCTGGGAGCGTGCCCACCTCGCGTGCCTGCGCCTGGACGACCCCGGTCGAGCCGCCCAGTGTGGGTTCTGGTTGGGGATGGCTTTGCTGTTCCAAGGCGAGATGGCGCGCGCCAGTGGATGGCTCGGCCGGGTCGGCCGCCTCGTCGAGGACGGTGAGTTGGACTGTGCCGCCCGTGGTTACCTGCTGGTGCCCGCTGCCCTGCAGGCATGCAACGGTGGCGACGCCGCCGGGGCCTACGCGCTGTCCACCGAAGCCGGCAGGATCGCTGCCCGATTCGGCGACAAGGACTTGGCGGCATTCGCTCGCCTGGGCCAGGGCCAGGCGTCGATCCTGCTCAGGGAGACGGCCCGCGGCGTGGCGCTGCTCGATGAGGCGATGGTGTCTGTCACCACGGGCGAGGTATCGCCCATCCCGGCGGGGATCGTGTACTGCGCGGTGATCGAGACGTGCATGTGGGTCTTCGACGTGCGGCGGGCGGCGGAGTGGACCGAAGCGCTGAGCAGTTGGTGCCAGGCTCAGCCCGATCTCGTGCCTTACCGCGGCCAATGCCTGGTGCACCGATCACAGATCCTGCAGGTCCACGGTGAATGGCCGGCGGCGGCAATCGAGGCTCGTCGTGCCTGCGAACGCCTGTCGCAACCGGCGCACCCCGCGCTGGGCGCCGCTTTCTACCAGCAGGCTGAGCTGCACCGGCTGCGCGGGGAGTTCGAGCAGGCCGAGCAGGCCTACCGGCAAGCCGGCCAGCGCGGGCGGGAGCCGGTGCCGGGTTTGGCGCTGCTTCGCCTGGCCGAGGGCCGGCTCACCGCCGCTACCGCCGCCATCCGCCGCGCGGCGGACGCCCATCACGACCCGGTCGGCCGGCCCACGGTGCTGGCTGCCTACGTCGACATCATGGTCGCCGTCGGCGACTTGGCGGCCGCGCGGGCCGCCGCCGATGAGCTGTCGGGGATCGCCGAGGTCATCGACGCGCCGTTCCTGCATGCCATCGCGGCCCACGCCACGGGGTCGACGCTGCTGGCTCAGGGTGACGCTCCGGCCGCGCTGGCTGCCCTGCGCCGGGCGTCGGCGGGCTGGCGGGACCTGGCGATGCCCTACGAGGCCGCGCGCTCTGGTGTCCACATCGGAGTTGCCTGTCGGGCGCTCGGAGACCAGGACACCGCCGCACTCGAGTTCGACGCCGCGCGCGGGACCTTCGACCGGCTCGGCGCCCGGCCCGAGCTGGCCCGGCTGGCGGAGCTGGCCGGCGCCGGCGGCCCGAAGACGGCAGGTGGGTTGACCGTGCGTGAATGTGAGGTGCTGCGGCTCGTCGCCACCGGCAAGACCAACCGCGAGATCGGCGCTGCGCTCGTCGTCAGCGAGCACACCGTCGCCCGGCATCTCCAGAACATCTTCGCCAAGCTCGGCCTACCGTCCCGGGCGGCCGCCACGGCCTACGCTTACCAGCATGGCCTGGTCTGAACTCACGTGGTCAGAACGGACCACGCACCGCGCCACGAGGTGGTGAATTCGGTCGACGCCGCCAGGGCTGTCGCCTTCGTAGCGTGTTGGTCAGCCCATGCAGAGGCCGATCTCACAGGAGGCACCCGACCATGTCCCAGCAGGTTGATTACCGGATCTTCAGTGGCACGGCGGCCGAGAACTACGAGCGTTACTTCGTCCCCGTCATCCCCGCGCCGCTGGCCACCGACCTCATCGAGACAGTCTCACCTCGCCCGGGGGAGTACGTCCTCGACGTCGCGTGCGGAACCGGCGTCCTGACCCGTCTGGCCGCCGAGCGCGTGGGCAGCGCCGGGAGGGTCGTCGGAGTGGACCTCACCTCGGGCATGCTCGACGTTGCCCGCTCGATCCCGGCACCGCCCGGGGCCTCGATCGAGTGGCGCGAGGCGAACGCCGAGGCTCTCCCGCTCCCGGACGAGTCGTTCGACCTGGTGCTGTGCCAGCTCGGGCTCATGTTCGTCGCCGACCGGCCCGCGGCCGTGCGGGAGATGCGGCGGGTCCTGTCAGCCGGCGGCCGCGTCGCCATCACCGTGCCGGGACCGATCACTCGCGTATTCGAGATCATGGCTGAAGCGCTCGCCCACCACATCAGACCCGACCTCGCCGACTTCGTGCGTTCCGTCTGCTCGCTGCACGACCCGAGTCAGCTCGACGGGCTGCTCCGCGGCGCCGGGTTCCAAGACGTGACCGTCGAGACCACGACGACGACGCGGCGGCTCGCGCCGCCGGTGGATTTCCTCTGGCAATACATCAACGCCACCCCCATGGCGGCCCTCGTCGCAGAAGCCGCAGACGACCGTTGGGAGAAGCTGGAAAACGATGTCGTTGCGCAGTGGCAGGAATTCGTGGATCACGGCAGTGTCGTCATCGACCTGCCTATCGTGACCGCGACGGCCCGAAGGTGACGCCGTGCGATTCGAAAACGATTCGACGCTGATGGGATGTCGCCATGTCGACCTGGTCCACCCCGCTGTATCTCGGTGACGAGCTGAGCGCGCAGGCCGAGCGGGCGGCCGAGGGAGCCGGATTGTCCTTGTCGGCCTGGGTGCGCGAAGCGATCGAGGCCAGGTTGGGTCACGACGCGAAGATCGCTGCCGGCCTGGCGGCCGTGCGTGAGTTCGAGAGGGACCGGATGACCTCGAGCTGCTGACCGGTTGCCTCGGCAAGGCGAGATTCGTCATCCATCGCGTGTAGTGGCGAGGCTGGCGGGTAGGCGCTACTGCGGAGTGTCGGCGGTGGGTGACGCTGGTGCTGGCACGCGGTCGAAGCGGAAGCGCAGGATGAGGTCGATCCAGCGGTCCATCCCGGCCAGGGTGATGTCGTGCCAGCTCGGATGGTCGGCTAGCCAAGCGTTGAGCCGAGCGAGCTGCTGATGCTTGGCGAAGTCGCTGTCGGCATGGCTGGCCAGCAGCGTGCGCAGCGTGGGGGGCTGCGCCGTGATCAGGCTCGGCAGCAACTCGCTGGCGAGATCAGGCAGCCCGGTGGCGATGGCGAGCAGCACCACGACCTGGCCCTGTTCCGGCACCGGCCAGCCGCGACTGAGGCCCACCGACTTGAGCAGCAGGTAGACGTTGATGAAGCGCTTCACCGCCCGGGGGGTGGCGCCGATCAGCGCGGACATGTCCTCGATCAGGCTCAGTTCCGGACCGGTGACGGTCAGCTTCGCGGCCTGCAGCTGCGGCAGCTCCGCGCGGTCGGTGACGCTGAAGGACTCCACCCGCTCGGTGAACTCCGGCAGGTCGGCATCGGACAGATCGGTCTCGGTGGCGGGGCCCTCGCCGGCACCGGTTGCCGGGGCCGGTCCGGCCAGGTTGGGCTCCAGTAGGCGGCGCACCATGCGCCGGCGGGTGTCCACGCCGAGGGGACGGACCCAGAACGGCACCTGGAAGATCTTCTCCAGGTAGTCGGCGGGCTTTGCCTGATCGGTGCCCAGCTGGGAGTAGTGCTCGCGCAGCGAGGACTCCAGCCACCGCGCGTCCACCGCGACGACCACCACGAACAGCGGGAACGCCAGCAGCAGGTGCACCGCCTCCAGCACCTTGATCACCATGTCGGTGGGGCAGCGGTCCAGATCGTCGATGTAGAGCACGATCCGGTCGATCGCGTGCGCATCGTCAATCGCCGCTGGGCTCCCGTCGTGGCGTGCCTGGATCAGGCGCGAGAGCCGCTCCAGGTCCCGGCGCACCAGGGCCGGCACGCCGAGATGACGGCGGTAGTCGTCGCTGGCGAATCGCTGATCGAGGAACTCCGAGAGCACGCTGCTGGGGGTGATCCGGGACAGCTCGGCCTCCAGCTCGGTGACCGACGCGGTGAGCCGCTGTTCCTCGGCGACCGCGTCCGCCAGCTCCCGTTCCGTGTCGGCGAGCTTGTCCTCGGCCGTGCGGATCTGTTCATCGAGCTCGTCGCGCTGTCTGTCCAACTCTTCGTTCAGCTGATTCTGGGCTTTGGAGATCGTGCCGAGTGTGCTGGTGAGCACCTTGTTCCCGTAAGCGGTATACGCTGTCGTGCCGGCCAACAACCCGGACAGGCTGGCGATCACATTGGATACTGCGGAGAAATCGAACCTGCTCAGGATGAAGCTGATCAGCGGCCCGAGCCCGATCACGACCATCAAGAAGACCACGGCTAGGACGAAGCGCCAGCCTCCGGTGCGTAACGGCCCGAGGACCGGACCGGCGCGTCGCAGTGTCTCACCGGTGCTGGCCAGGGTCTGCTGCAGCTCGTAGGTCTGCTTACCCAGTTCGTCGAGCCCGGTCCGTTTCTCGACCTCTTCGAGGGTCTTTCCCAGCGCGTCCGACAGTCGCAGGGAGCGAAGCGGGTTTCGACGCCGGACCGTTTCCAGTTCGGCGAGCTTGCGTTTCCGTTCCTCGTTCTTTTGCTGCGCCGTCTGCTGGGCCTGTTCCTTTTCCTCGGTTAACCTGGCGCGTTCCTTGACCGCTCTGTCGTGTTCCGCGGTGGCCTCGGTGATCTGCTTCAGGTACTCGCGCCGGCGCTCGTCCAGCAGGTTGTCCTCGTCCAGCTCACCGGCCCGGCGCAGGTTGCGGAGCAGGTGCTCCAGCAGGCTCGCCCACAGGTTGCCTCCCACGTACTGCCAGGCGTTGAACTCGATCTGCGCGACTTTGCGGTAGAACGGCGGTTGGTCCATCTCGGCCAGCTGGTCGATCCGGCGCTGCACGCTGCGCAGGAAATAGCTCTTGCCCGAACCCCAGTCCCCGAACAGGCCGATCGCCAGCGGCGGGATGAGCGTTCTGGAGGCGATCAAATAGGCGAACGCGTTCACCTCGGCGGCGATGTCGACCAGATCGGGGGGCTCGTCGTCTGGTTTCTTCGGCGGTCGACGCGTCCGGGGCTCGTCCGGCGTGTAAGGCGTCAGCGGGATCTCGGGTCGCTGGTAGGGGTGGTGATCGCGTAGGTAGTCGGCGTAGGAGTCGCGGGTGCCGAGGTGTTCGCGGCAGGACCGCACGACCGGCTCGACGTCGACGCCGCGGTTGTCCAACTCGGTGCGCAGCGCCATCGAGGCGGGGTTGTTGGTCTCCAGCAGCGCGCCGAACAGCATGGACAGCGTGACCAGCCCGTCGGAGCTGGGTGGCATCGCGCTGAGCGCGTAGTCCAGGACCTGCTCGGCCTGCTCGTCGATCGGGGGCATCGTGCTGTCCGGGATCCGGCGGGCGGCGGCGAGCATCGCCTCGGCCCGGTACCGGCGCGCGCCACCGTCGCCGAGCAGGGCGCCGAGCGGGATGTGGAAATGCGTGCACAGCTGGCTGACCGGGTTGTCCCGCAGGTGGGCCACTGCCAGGCCGGCGAGCAGATCGACAGTGTCCACCAGCACGCTCGATGGCTCGGCGGCCCCGCTGCGGGCCGTCGCGGTGGCCCAGGCCCAGCGCCACGCGGCCTTCGCGGACAGGGTGAGGCGGTCCCACCGATCGTCAGTGGCCATCAGAACCAGTGGCCATCAGCGGATGAGGGCGTCATCGGGCAGCTTCCGCAGCTGCGGCTGGTACGGCGCGATGTCGGGCAGATCCGCGGGATCGAACCGGCACAGCCCGATCGCCCACCACAGGCCGGCCGGCTGGCCCCGCAGCTTGTAGCTGCCATCCGGAAACAGCACCGCCCAACCCTCCTCCGAGCCGACCACGGTAGCCAGCAGCGCCCCGGTGGTCGGGTCCCACAGTCGTACCGTCTGGTCGTCGCCGGCGGAGGCCAGCCAGTGGCCGGTCGGGTCGGCGGCCAACGCCAAGACCGGGCCGGGGTGGCCTTCCAGGGTGCGCAGGGCGGCCCCGGTGGTCGGGTCCCACAGCCGCACCACACCATCGGCGTGGCCAGTGGCGAGGATGTCGCCGCCGTGGATCGCGGCGACGGCGCTGATCGACGAGGTGGACCCGAGCTGCATCTGCGCCGGCGAGCTGGGCAGGGCGGTGCCGAACGTGCTGGCCGCCCCGGTCAGCCCCCAAGGATCGAGGTCGGCGCCGACCAGAACCGCACGGTCCATCCGTGCGCCGGCCAGGCGCGCCGCCCGGAGATCCGCGCCGATCAGCCGCGCTCGGCGCAGGTCCGCCTCGCGCAGGTCGGCGCCGGTCAGGTCGGCGCCGTCGCACCGGGCCTCGACCAGTTGCGCCCGGTGCAGGATGGCGCCCCGCAGCCTGCGGGGCAGCACCGCGCCGGACAGGTCGGCCGCGGTCAGGTCCGCTCCGGTGAGGTCCTGGATGGACAGGTCCTTGCCGCGTAGATCCGCGCCTGCGTAGTTCACCGCCGCCACGGTGATGCCCCGGCGCTGCAGGACCAGCGCCGCGTTCGCCTTGGCGGCCGAGTCCGCGCCGGTGGCGCTGCGGGCGACCCGGCTCGCCCAGCTCACCACCGCGTCATCGCCCGCGAGGTCACACAGGAAGTCGACCATCAGCGGGCTCAGCGGTCCGCCGGCCAGCCGCTCCGAGTCCGCGTGCCCGTCGAGGGCCTGGGCGGCCCAGCGGGCGATGAGCCACTCCAGCACGGACTGGTGGATGAAGCCGAAGGCGTCCTCGCCGACGCGCACCAGCACCGTGCTGGAACCCACCGCCTGCCCGGCTTCGGCCGGGCTCATCTGCAGCCGGGCCAGGTCGGCGACCTTCGCTGCCGAGCTGCCCAGCTCCGCCGCCCGCACGGTGGCCTCCCCGCTGCGCCACAGGTGCAGCGCAACATCGCCGAGCGCGTCGAGCCGCTCGGTCACCGACAGCGCGCCGGGCCCGCCGGGCTCGCTCTGACGGTCGTACTCGTAGGACAGCCAGGTGGTGAGCAGCCGCTCGTAGAGCCGCCCGGCGGTCATCGGCTGGTCTCCATCGGTGGTGAGCTTGTCGTCGGTGAGCACCCCGGTCCGGTACCAGCGGAGCATGAAGCTGAGCATTCTGGGGTTCTCGGCCAGGCTGAGCAGGTCGCGGACGTCGCCGAGCAGCTCCAGGAAGTGGTCAGCAGCCGCCTCGTCGTCGAAGTCCTCCACCACCAGAGTCCGCCGCTGGTCGGCGTCCAGCGGGAGCAACCGCATGATGCGCGATCCGGGCAGCGCCTGCGCCTGGCCGCCCAGCGCGGTGCGCACGTCGCTGTCGGTGGCGAAGTACTGGTGCCGGCTGGTGACGATCACCTTGGCCGAGCCGCCGGCCGCCTCCCGCAACGTGTTGAAGTGGTCGACCACCCGGTCGTAGTCGGTACGCTGGGCCAGCTCGTCGAAGCCGTCGAACAGCAGCGCGACCTTGCCCTCCCGCAGCAGGTAGCGAAACGACGCCCGGTGGTAGCTGTCCTCACCGCTCATGTGCTGGGCCAGCAGCTGATCGAGGGAGCGGCCCTTGGTCAGCTCCCGCATGGTGACCAGCACCGGCACCAGCCCGGAATCCTCCCGCGCGAGCCGCTCGGCCAAGGCCCGCAGCAAGAACGTCTTGCCGGTACCGAAATCACCCAGCACCAGCACGAACCGCGGGCCATCGGTATCCAGCAGGCCCATGATGTGCTCAGCGGCCGTGGTCGGGCGGGCCATGACCTCACCCAGCTCCGACCACCGCTTGTCCACATGCCGCCGCAGCGGGTACTCGGAATCGGCGAGCAGCCGCGCGGTCTGGGCCCCCAGGTAGTCGTCATGGTCCCAGACGTGCTGGTACTCATCGAAGTTCCGCAACCAGATGCCCAGCTCCCGGGCGGCACGGTCCACCTCGGGGATCGCGGGCCGGCCGCGGTACACCAGCTCCGGTTCCCGCTCGGTGCGGACGTAGGCGCACACCTCGTCGCGGAAGCGGGCCAGGGCCCCGGCGTCGGCCGGCCCGTTGGACACTCCCACGACGCGTTCCTTGGTCCACGACCCGCGGGTGAAGCGCACCACCAGGTGATCGAACTCGGCACCGTGCTCCCCGTGGCTGCGCTCGATGATCTCCGCGCCGCGGGTCGATTGATCCTGATCGGTCCACAGCCGGCAGACTTCCCGGACCTGGCTGAGGAAGTCGAACCCGCGCCAGTCGCCGTCGATGCGGTCGAGCCGCCTGTCCCTGCCGGTCACGGCGATGATCGTACTGCCCAGCCGCCGAGGCCGAGGTTCCACCGCGTCTCCCGGTGGCCACATCGGGCTACCGAGGGCGCGGAGTCAGTCGAGCTCACGGGCTGCGTAGGCGAAGTTGAGCAGGGTGGTCCGTTTCCTAGTCGAGACCGTCCGATTCGCGGTTCGTGAGCAGCGCGGTGATCTGCGCCATGCCGGTGGCCAGGGTGGAGAAACCCTCGCGCATCTCCCGGCCCTGAACGGCCAGCTGCCGACCGTGATCTGCCAGCTGCCGAGCGAAATCGACTTGGGTCTCTCGCAGGGCGTTGAGGGCGTGAGTGTGGGCGCGCAACTCGGAGCGGACCTCGGAGACGTCATGATCGGCCCCAGCGGCCAGTGTGCGGGCCGCAGCCGCGTCGGAGCTGGCGAGGGCCAGCTGCTCGCGAAGCTCGGCGACATCGCGCTCGACGGTGCTCAGACGACTCTCGATGTCATCCCCGGTAGCTGGCATGGCGTGATGATAGACGCACAGTGTCGGTGGTCGCGGCGTGGTGAGCTCAGCTGAGCATGCCGGCGCGCAGGGCGGTCGTGAAGGCCGTCCAGGCGGGTGGGGGGATGGCCAGCACGCTGCCGGTGGGGTTCTTGGAGTCGCGCAGCGTGACCACCGGGCCGGCGAAGGCCACCTCGACGCAGTTGGACACAGCGCCGCTGCGGCTGCTCAGGAGAACCTGTCGGTGCTCACGCCATCACCATAGAACGGTAAGCGCGAGGTGCATGCTTCCGTCGTGCGTGCAACCAAGATCACGGCTCAAGACCGCCGAGAAGTTGTCGCTCACCACGGTTCCGGGCAAAGAACTGGTGCCCCGATATCGGCGAGCCTTCCTCCACTCGAGGTACTGGTTTGCTTGTCCAGGTTTACGCTGGTTGCGATTGGAGCGTCGTCTTGGCGGCGCCGTCCATCGGTTGTGCCCGCGCAAGTCCGATTGTCGTGATATCATTGTGTCGAATATTTTAACGGGAGGACGTTATATCATGGACTCTAGCGTACTAGAGAAGTTAGCGCAAACCGGCTTCTCGGGCGTGAGTGCTGATCAACTCGGAGAGGTAGCTTGCTGGTGTGATGATTGGTGTCGAGCAACAGGAGATGGCCGGTACTGCATTTTGGCCGCTACGTTCCATGATCTTTATGAATGGTGGAGTGAACACGACAAATATAATGGGATTCCAGTAGATTTGTCCCGATCCATTGATGAGGTGATACTGTCTCGGCTTAGTGCTATTCTCACTGAGGGTGATATTGCTGGAGCTGCTGGGTTGGCGGCAGCATTCGAAGGCGAGGTCATGGCGCTTCTTCTGCCTCCAGGGGCATGGAGAATGCAACGCGGGTAAGTTTGTTGCAAGTGACAGGTGGGTGAAGTGGGAGCATCGGTAGATATAGCAGATATTTTGGTGAGATGCGGTGCTGTAAAGTTTCGTAACGACCGATGGTTCAGCTTCACCTCCGGAGCGACGAGCCCCATATATGTGGATAATCGCGCCCTGTTGAGCTACGTAGCCGAGCGCGAATTCGTCATCGACTACATGTTGAATCAACTAGAGCGCTCAGGCAACAGTCACATCCGTGGTGTTGCAGGAACAGCAACGGCTGGAATACCTTGGGCCGCGTGGCTGGCGAGTCGGCTGCAACTTCCGATGCTTTATGTACGTGGCGACTCGAAAAAATGGGGACTGGAGCGGAGCGTTGAAGGCCAGCGAGACGATATCGACCGTGTAGTCTTGGTCGAAGATCTCGTGTTTACCGGGGGTAGTACGTTAAACGCTGTTGCGAACCTGCGAAAAGCCGGAATGCATGTAGATATAGCGATGTGCATTGTTACTTACAACTTATATAGTACCGCTCAAGCGTTGCAAGAGGAAGCCGTTCGACTCAACTCATTAACAGATGTTGAAGAGGTCATTCAAGTAGCTAAGAAAAGAGAACTGATCAGCGATTATGATACCGCCGCAGTTCGGGCATGGCTGGCCGAAACACGTCGTAACTAACTGAACGTTGCAGATGCGACGTGAGCATGAAACCTCGACTGCTCCGACGCGGTTGCCTTCAGATTCAACGGAAGATCCCGACAGACCTTCAGCTGGCTCAAACTCCGAGAAACTCAACGCTATAGTACGCTACTGGAAGCAGATGATGCACCTGCCGCTTAAAGCCGCCTTTCATTTGGAGGTACGAGTATGAACGTCTGTGTTTTCTGTTCTGCTAGCGATGTCGGCGAACCTTTTGAAAGTGCGGCCAGAGACTTCGCTGCTGGTCTCGGACGTGAAGGGCACAGCCTAGTATGGGGCGGATCGGACACGGGGCTCATGCACGTGCTTGCTTCAACAGCTCAACAGTGCGGTGCGAGAATCATCGGTGTTTCGGTAGAATTTTTGCGACATAAAATAAAGCAAGATGCGGATGAGATGATCGTAGCTTTAAATTTGCCAGAACGAAAGAAAATCCTCCTAGAGCGATCGGACGCACTCATCATTATGGTAGGAGGAGTGGGCACCCTGGACGAAGCCACGGAGATGCTAGAACTCAAAAAACATAGGCATCATGATAAGCCGATCATATTCTTGAACACGGACGGGTTCTATGATGGCCTTAGAGTTCAGCTCGAAAAGATGGGTTCGTTGGGTTTTCTGCCCAGGCCCTTAGCCGAGTTGGCTTTTTTTGCAAGTACGGCCGACGATGCGCTCCTATGTCTTACGTCCGAACTCCGTGCGGATTAGTCATTATGTATCATGATGAGGTCGCCAGTTACGTATTGATGCTGGCCCGCATGAGCGTAACTCTTGGTAATCACCCGTTCGGCGCTATCGTGATGCGTGGCTCCGAGATTCTTGCTGTCGGAGAGAATCGAGTGGTTGTAGCGTCGGATCCGACAGCGCACGCCGAAATTGAAGCGATTCGACAGGCATGCCGAGAAGTCGGGAGAGTCTCCCTCAACGATTGCGCTCTGTACGCGAGCTGTCAGCCGTGCAAGATGTGCGTTGAAGTCATAATTAGGTGCCAGATCCGAACTGTTCATTACCTGGCGTCACGTGCAACGGCAGAACGATACGGATTTCACGATACATCGCCTATCAGAATGACCCAAGGGGCTTGCTGCGCGGGATTTGTGTCCGATACGGAAGCACCCTTTATAGCATGGCGAGAAGGGTGTCGACCATAAGAGAGGCGAGTCCGCGGTCAGTAACTTCGGAAGGGTGCCCTATATCAATTCGCGCGCCAGCGAGAGATAACACAACTTCTTCATAAATCTGAACCGATATGAAAACTGGATCACTTATGTCTAGCTCCTAATTTGGAGCTGGCTGACCTCGCCCAGTCGGAGAGATGTAGTTTGTGTCACAGTGGGCTCATCAGGTCCACGATAACAAACGCAGATGTGCTTCGCCATAGCTGTGACCTCAACGGCTCTGGCGTCACCGTGAACGAGCATGTCGTTCGCAATCTCACTTACAAGATACTCTTGAAGCTGAAATCGGCTTGATCGGCACTTTGCTAACCTGGGAATCTTCCCTATTCCCAGGATCATGGTGTTGGGAACATAATGTACGTCTATGGTTCCCGTAAATGGTACGAAGTGGTGTGCGCAGAACGCGAGAAATGGGATATTCCACGATGATATCGTCCCATTGTAGCTTCCTGGCTCGATGATCACGGTCGCTTTTAGTATGGTAGTGGGATCTGAATCGTAACCCCCGAGTAGTTCAGCGTAGGCATTATCTATACGGTCTGGATTTTCCGCTACGGACGCTTCTAATATTGCGAACGCTTCTGGATGGTGAGTAAGCAGCTCCTTCATCCAATTAATGAGGTGCCGCACCGGCCTTTTCCCCTGACTCACTACGGGCGCCCTGTCAACTCGACGATGATATTTTCGTATCGTGCAGATCCCGTGTTCACTAGTCTGTGCCGACGACCGGTAAGGTGATACATCGAGGTGCCTCGAACATCGCCCTGATGTTCAGATGAGCCGTCCATATACTGAGTCATAACAGCTCCAGGCTCCGTAACAATGTAGACATAAGGGCATGGATGTGTATGCCGGTTAGATGTCTCTCCTGGGCCTAATTCAAGGTGCCAGACCCGGCAGGATTCATTCTCGAAGAGGAGGCTAGTTCCGACCGGTTCGATATTGTTAGACATTCCCCGTCTCTTTTTCCCATTTTACCGGTTAGCTACTGCAACGATGTGGACGATAAGTTGCGCGACTGGGGGTATAGAAAATAAAAATGGCGCAAAAAGCCACAGCTTTCGCACTGACGGCAGTCGACTACTGCAGTTGAGGCGGCGGGCATATATCTGAAGCTCGGGAATTGCATGTTCCAACTCGATGGCGTGGCGAATGTGGATGTTTATGATTTGAGTGTGCCTGATGAGGCTAATTCCCCACAATGTCATTAGCATGAGATATATGAGCAGCAAGCCGATATGCCACATTAGTGACGTTGCCATGATCTTGTCCCAGCTGGCCATTGATGCAGCTATAGAAAGGGACGCGAAACCGGTGAAAAATGCATTAGTCTGCCAGAATTCATTGAAGATCCCAATTATTATGTTTGCAAGGATTTCGTATTGCTTAGTGGAGTTCGCTATAAGTCTCGACTCGTCTGCCGAAATTTGGTACGCCGCCCGTGGAGATGGCGCTCGATTGATGCGGTACCATCCGCGGAGGCGTAACAATTTCAAGTAGAGACTCATGAGGGAATGAACTGGCTTACGATGTCCACGCTGCCCGAGGTAGTTTCCCGCATACCTCGCGCAATACGGTGGACTAATCCGTCACGATCCTCGTGTTGTGCTTCGACCGCCAGGTCGGACAGTGCGTCGCGTGTCGATTGAAATCCGTTTTTCTCGGAATGTCGAGCGAGCCCGCGACCGTAGGAAACGGTGACAGTTGTGTATTGGCGACGCAGCGCGACTGGGCCTCGATCAGAAATTGGGTCTTTCCCACACGGCCTTCGCCGGCAACAAGAACAGTCGTGGGCGTACTTGGGTTAACGATATCTTGGAACACATCGAGAAAATCTTCCCGTGCGCTCTGCCGTCCGTGTAAGGACCACGCCGCGTAAGCACTGCTTCGGCTGCTTGTCACAGTAACGGTCATTGCGCTCAGCCGAGCTTACAGCGGCGCACGGGGGAGATGACGCTGCTCTCTATCGTCACGACCTGTCCTGTGGCGGCCATTTCCACGGGGCTTGCAGCGTCGGCGTTCCGACTGCTCTTTAGCCGCTCGGCGGTGCTGAGATCCGATGCAGGCATCCCGCGCTCCTCTCCGGCCTCGCCACGGCTCAGCCTCGCTGAGCGATCG
This sequence comes from Pseudonocardiaceae bacterium, assembly GCA_050699515.1. Lineage (GTDB taxonomy): Bacteria > Actinomycetota > Actinomycetes > Mycobacteriales > Pseudonocardiaceae. The sequence goes on along the minus strand of JBOHFF010000170.1, from coordinate 13,912 downwards.
GTCTCTACAGATCAGCGTCGATTCCGCACATCAGTTCGATCATTGCAAGGGGTGCAAGGGCTACCTACACAGTACCCAGCAGTGTCGGTCGGTACGCAACTACGCGTGCAGACTGTTTGAGGGGAGCGAGGTCGGTTCGGTGCCCCGAACCGACCTCCCGAGAGGGGGCAGACGGTTCGCCGAACTTGGATGTCGAGCAGGGCGGATTCGGACGGGCACGGTGATGCGCCTACATGGGTGCCTTGACGTCCGCGGTGGCCCTGCCATACCGGCACCAGATTCGGCGACGCAGTGGTGCCGCTAGCTCTTGAGCTACTCCGGGTCCAAGAATGTGGCGCATCTCGACGTCGAGATAGGCCTGGCGGCGGTCTGAAGACTGGGCTGTGGAGCCTCGGTCATTACCCTGCGGTTGGGATGGGGTATTGGCTCACCCCTGTTGCGCTGATCGGGTCCGGCCGCTCGTGCCCAGCTCCGGGCCAACACGGAGTGACAGTCCTGAGCTCGCCTGGCTCAGCAGAGCTCGCCGGTGCGGAGGGCGGTGGTGAAGGCGGCCCAGGCGGGTGGGGGGATGGCCACCACGCTGCCGGCCGGGTTCTTGGAGTCGCGTAGCGCGACCACCGGACCGGCGAAGGCCACCTCGACGCAGTTGGACACAGCGCCGCTGCGGCTGCTCTTGCGCCAGCGGGCGCCGTCGAGGACGGCGACCTCGAGGCAGTTGGACACGTTGCTGCTGCGGCTGCTCTTGCGCCAGTGCGCGCCGCTGAGGTCCAGCGCAGGCATCCCGGGCTCCTCTCCAGTGCTCGTGCGGCCCTTCACCACCGCAGGGTCAGCTGAGTTCGGTGGCGGTCTGGGTGATCAGCTCAATCGTTGCAGCAGGTGCAAGGGCTGCCTGCAGGATAGTCCCCAGCGCCAGCCGGTAGGCCGCCAGATCAACCTCCTCTTCCAGGAACAGCCCGGTGCTGTGGTTCTCCACGTGGACCAGTGCTGGCTCCTCGGCGAACTCCAGGATCACGAATGGCCCGCGCAGCCCGGCATGCGCACCGGCCGCCAGCGGTACCACTCGCAGCGTCACATGAGGTTGTTCAGCCGCGCCGAGCAGGTGGTGCAGTTGCCGGTGCATCACCCCGGGCGCGCCGACCGGGCGGCGTAGCACCCCCTCGTCGACCACCGCGAAGAACTGCGGCGCGCTGGCCCGGGTCAGCAGCGCCTGGCGGGCCATCCGGGCGGCCACCAGGTTGTCCAGCTCAGCCTCGGAGATCGTCGGCTCGACGCCCTGGATGATCGCCCGCGCGTACTCGGCGGTTTGCAGCAGTCCCGGCACCAGCAGGGCCTCGTAGTTCTGCACGCGGGTGGCTTTGGCTTCGAAGTCGATCAGACTGCGCCACAGCTGAGGCAACCCCGGTTGGCGGGTCCACCAGCCGCGTTCCTCCGAGCGGCGCACCAGATCGAGCAGGTCGTCCCGGACAGTGGCCGGCACCTGGTACAGGCCCAGCAACGCCGCGACGTCCTCGATCTGCAGGCCGGTCACCCCGGTCTCGATCCGGCTGATCTTGCTGGGTGACATGCCCATGCGCTTGGCCACTTCCGCGCCGGACAGCCCCGCCTGCTCCCGTAAGGTGCGCAGCTCGGCGGCGACCTGGCGGGACCGGATCGAGGTGTGCGAGTTTCCTGCTGGCATGAGGTGCACTATGCATCCCGATCCCGTGCTGATCAATTCACACGATCGGGTACTTGCTTGCAGTGGCTGCAACGGCTGATGGTCGCCAGCATGGATCGACGAGAGCCCGGCGAGTGAGTGGTTCACATGAGCATCACACCGCCTCGGCGACGCGGACGGCACGAGCGCGGCCGGATGGTGGCGCAGGGCCGCAACACCGACGACAACCGCGTATCCACGCTGCTCGTGGTGTACGAGAACGATGGATCGTGGACGTTCCACGGCCTCGGCGTGCCCGGCGTGAAGATCTCCGAATCCGATGCCGTCGACCTGGCGCAAGGAATCTTGAAGGTGGCCCGGTGAGTGCCGAACCGGAGATGCTCTGGGCGCTGTGTGCAGCTGACAAACGCATCCACGCGGTCGTGATCGGTGATGTCGAGTCGCTGTGCGGCGTGCCTCTGCCCGAGGGGGATGCCGGCCTGAGCCGCCCCTGGGGCGATCTGTGTCTGCCGTGCGTGATCGGGGCGACGGCGGATCTGCCCGATCCCGGTCCCGGTGGCGCCTTCTAGAATTCCGACCGGCTGCCGGTTGAGCCCAACCCCCGTGTGTGGCTCCCGGCGGCCGGTCGGTTCCAGCTCGTGACCAGCTCGTCCCGGGTGGGTCCGGCGGGCACGGGTGGGCGCCAGCCGCTGGCGTAGATCTCCCGGGCTCGCGGTTCTACGGCGGCGAGGCTGGCGGGCAGGGCGACCATCGCCAGGTAGGGCCCGACGATCTCGAGCATCCCGGGGTCGACCGCGGTGGCCGCCGTGATCAGGTCAGCGGGCAGGGGCCGGGTGAGGTCGACGTCGTGACCGGACCAGCGCCGGATCAGCTCAGCGTCCCAATGCATGTGATCGGCGAACCACGGCTGGATGTTCTCGGCGCACCAGTGATCGAACTCCAGGGAGCACGAGGTGAAGTCGCGCTGGTGTTCATCCAGGAGACCTACCAACCGGTGGGCCTGCATCAGCGAGGTGGCTATCCCTCGTCCGGCCGAGGGATTGGTCGTGCACACGGCATCCCCGACGAAGATCAACCCGTCCAGCGCGACCTGACCGGCGTCGTTGAGCTGCCCCTGGTAGGTGTTGTACAACCGCCCGCCGGGCAGCACCGGGGTGATCGGCCGGGACCGGTCCGGCCCGGTCCAGGCCGCCAGGGACGGGATCGCTCGACTGGCGGCCTCGAACACCTCCTGGAACCGCAGCGCCGCCATCTGACGGTCGGTGCTGGCCCGAACGATGAGGGTGGAGAAGGTTCGGTTGTCGTGGGGGAACACGATCGCCACGTAGCCGGGGTAGACGGTCACCATCCCGATCGGTGAGTTCATCGGCCCGTCCTGCGCGCCCGCCAACAGCTGGTACTGCCGCGACACGTAGGAGATTCCGCAGTCACCGCCCTGCGCCGGTGCCCGGAAGGACCGGGTGAACTGGCCGGCGCGGCCGGATGCGTCGAGGACCAGGTCGGCATCCACCTGGTGGCCCTCCACCCGGACCCCGACGGCGCGTCCCTGCTCGTGGCAGACGTCATCGGCGTGACCGGTCCGCAGCGTGACGCCGGGCTCCGCCTCGGCGGCGTGGCGCAGGACCCGTTCGAACGTCAGGCGCCGGCAGCGCAGCGCGACCATGAGCTGGGGCTGATCGGGCGCTGTGACCGCCTCGGCTCCGGCTGCGATCAAGCCATCCCAGACCGCCGGCATCTCGGCGAGCAGGGCTTCCGCGACCTGCTGACGGAAGGCGTGCGGGTGGTGGAACTGCATCACGCCCTTGCGGTTCCACGACTCGTCACCGTCGGGACCGGGGTCACGGTCGATGGCCGTGACCTCATGCCCGCGACGGGCGAGGGCGATCGCGGTGTAGAGCCCGGTGGGACCCGCGCCGACAACGGCTGTGTGCATATCGTCTCTTGTGTACCATTTCTGCGCTGGTCATGCGTCAGCCATCGGGTGTAGCTCACCTCGACCACTGCGCCTGGCACGCCGGCGCTGGGAGACTGACCAGCGCGACCCCGCGCCGCTCGCGACGCGATCCGGGCGATCACCCCGTGGCCATGCGGCCACGGACCCGGACGTTGGGGCACCTGCAGCGCGCTTAGTCCTGCTCGTTTTTCGCCTCCTCTTGCTTCTCGTCGGCGCTGACTACCAGTTCCGGAGCAACCGGCTTTTCGACCAACACGATCGCGTCCTTCGCGGCTTGTGCTTTACCCTCAGCCTTGATTCGCACGTGTTCTTTCGTTACCAACGCTCTTCCGCCTTCTTGTAGAGCCGGGGCGTAGGGGGGTGGGGTGCCCGTAAACATGGACTTGAACGGCACCTCCTTGCCTTTTTTGGTGGCTTCTTCCAAGTATGCTCTGGCGGTTGCGATGTGATGCATTCCTCCCGCGGTTCCCTTCATAAGGTCAGAACCGATGGCTGCAATTGAGGTGGCCACGCCAGGTGTCGTCTCGCTGGGCGTCTCGCCATAAAACGTACCAAAAATTCCCTCGTAGGTCTTCTTGTAGTGACCCTCTTTCTTCGGGTCCTTCTCTCCCTCGAGCTGGCCTGCTAGTCCCGACCACGAGTGATCTGCCATGCCTCCCTGGCGAGATAGATTTCTGGGCCGCTTCTCCGGTGGTTCCTGTGCGGGTTTTGGTTCTGTGGCAGCCGGGGAGTCCGACCGCTTGCGTTTTCCAACAGCCCTTTCGGCCAACGGGTAGGCGTAAATATCCCGCGTCCCGGGAGAGTTGTACTCGATATACTTGCCACCGACTGTCGTGACCATGGGCAGATTGCGTTGAAAGCCACTCAGGTCCGGGGCGCGCTTCACGATTTGTCGACCGAAACGCACCGCGTCATGAAGTGGGAGTACTGGCACGCCTGAAAGTTTCTCGCCTGTTCCTCGCTCTAGTGACACGTGATCGCTGGCGGCTGCTCTTATCGAGGCGCGGATGTCCATGTTCTTGTCTTCGGTATCAGAATCGTAACCTTCGAACGTCTTTGTCTTCACGGTGGTCAGGTTGGTGACTTTGGGTCGAAATTCGTCAGGGGTTGGAATTATGTTATTTTTATTCTGACTTTTGTTCCATGCTGCGAGCATGTTCCGACGATGCTCTTCCGGTTGGTCGCTATCTTTGACGAACCCCTCGACCGTCTCCTTTGTGATTCTTCGCTCCTCTCCATTGCTTCGGCGTCAGTTTCTCGGCTCCAAATTTAGTCAAAAGAAATAACTTCATATCCTCGGCTTCGTTGTTCTTGGACAAGTAACTCACAACGTCTTGTTTGGTTCGCTGGACCATTCGTCCCTGGGGGTCAGGCAGCTCTCGATTGCTGGTCACTGTCAGAAGGCTCGCTACCGCCGCGTTTCCCACCGTTCGTTGTAGGCCGAGTATCGCCGATGGGGGGAGGTTTACCGCGGCTTGCCCATGTTCTGGTACGGGCCGGCGCAGCAGACCGGTGACTGCCCGGTTGCCGGCGAGCCGCTGCAATGCCTGGATTTCAGGCGACTTGCCGAGGGCGCGCCGCTGGGAGCTGGCAACGCCGGTCTGCTGCGCAGCGTCGTCTCGATACTTCCGGATCTGGCGGCGGGGCTGCGATAGCGGGCTGTTCGGCTTGTCTTCGCGCCTGGCCATCAACGCCTCCTTGAGACCTTGGCTCGCATGATTTCACACAGATACGCCGGTGCGGACCGTGGCGCCGGCGTCAGTTGGTGAACAATTCGACCACTGTGCCGGGCCGCAAGCCGGTGCGGCGCGCTGCCGAGCCATCGCGGCAGGCCACTGCGAGGTGGCCGGTGGAGTCCACCAGCAGCACGAGCTCGCCGGGTGGCACGTCAGCGAAAGTCGTGCCGAGGCGCACCGGCTCGGCACCGGCTGGCCACCGCAGCGTCACCGCCGCTCCGCTCCGCAGCCCAACGGCCTCCAGCTCGCCGGTCCCAGCGGCTAGCGCGACGTTGCCGAAGTGGTCCGCGGTCAGGACCTCGGCCCGGATCCGATCGCCGTCCACCTGGCACACCGGCGCCGGCAGGGTGACCAGCGACACCGGATCGAGCTCGGGACCCAGCGCGTCCGGCGGCACCCCGCAGGCCAGGTGCGCGGCGGCCGGCGCGAACACGTCACGGCCGTGGAACGTCGCACTGACGGCCGGCAGCCGGTAGGCGGGTTCGGCGAGCTCGTAGGCGGCGCGCACCCCGCCCAGGGTCCGCGCCGCGGGGACCAGTAGCCCGTTGTCGGGGCCGACCAGCACGGCGTCGCCGCTGACCAGCGCAATCCCGCGCCGTGCCGTGCCGACCCCGGGGTCGACGACAGCGACATGCACCGCTGGCGGCAGCCAGGGCAGCGTGTCGGCAAGCACCACTGAGCCGTGCCGTATGTCGCCTGGCCCGATCGCATGCGTGACGTCTAACATCCGCACCTGCGGCGCGATCCGGGCGATCACCCCGTGGCAGGCGGCCACGAAGCCGTCCGCATAGCCGTAATCGGTACACAAAGAGACCCAGTCGAAGCCCGCCACGACGTCGAGTGTGCCCCGCCGCTGGAGTGTTCAGCACCGGACGATAAATACCTTTTCCATCTCCGGGTGCAGTGGCAGGGTTGTCGGGCAACGGACAGTGGAGGTGCAGGAAGACATGGAAACGTCAGGGGTGTCCATTCGGGACGCAGTGCTGGGTGCCACGGGGCAGGAGGTCACCGTGGTCTACGTCCACGGGGCCGGCAACCAGCCGCCCAGGGAGCAGCTCAAGCGAAGGTGGGATGACGATCTGTTCGGCCGGGACATGGGCCAGCGAACCCAGATGGCCCACTACGCAGACCTGCTGCACGCCCAGCCTGCCGCGATCGGAGCTGACGCGTCCACCCCGGACGAGGCGTTGGCCGCGCTGGCCGCGGTGACCGGCGAACCCGTGGCTGACCTGGGTGCGGGGTCCGCCGGTGACCAGGCCATGGCCGCCGAGGAAGCCAAGATGTTCGCCGGGTTGACCCCGCGCGGGCAGCAACTCGCGCTGAGCCTGTCGATCCACATGGCGACCCGTGCGGCGAGCCAGCCGCCGACCGCGAACCAGAGCGTGACCGGGATCCTGCCCGCATCGGTGCGCCGCCTGCTGCTGCGGCAACTGCTGCAACGGCTCATCCCCGACGCCGACAGCTACCTGTTCACCGACAAGCGCAACGCCATCCAGGACCGGCTGCGGCAAGCCCTGGATGCGGTGAGCGGGCCGGTGATCGTGGTCGGTCACAGCCTTGGCACGATCATCGCCTACGACGTGTTGAGTGAGCCACGCTTCGGCGGTCGGGCGGTGCCGCTGCTGGTCACCCTCGGCGCGCCGCTGGGATACAACGAGATCCAGGACGTGATCACCCAGCCGCTGCGGGTCCCGGCGCCGGTCGTGCTGTGGGCGAATTTCGCCGACCCGCTGGACGTGGTCACACTCGACACCACACTCGCTGACGACTTCGGCGCGGGAACCAGGATCATCGACACCCAGGTCGACAATCCCGCGCTCAACAACCATGACTCCGGTGGATACCTCCGTGCCCCTCAGGTGCGCTCGAGGGTCAACGCCGCCCTGCCGGCCGCTGCCGGGTGATTGTGCAGAAGATGCTCATCGAGTGAGTCAGATATACTCATGTGATGAGCAGGCGGTTGCAGGTGATCGTCGATGAGCATGAGCTCGCCGAGCTCCGCGCGATCGCCGAGCGGCACGGGATGACGGTGTCCGAGTGGGTCCGCCAGGTGTTGCGGGCGGCCCGGCGGCGTGAGTCCAGTGGGGACCCGGCGCGCAAGCTTGACGCCATCCAGTTGGCGGCTGAGCATGCGTTCCCGACCGCCGACATCGAGGTCATGCTCGCTGAGACCGAGCGTGGCTACTTGGGTGCGGCCGGATATCCTGGTCGATGCGAACATCCCGATGTATCTCGTCGGTGCTGACCATCCGAACAAGCCGGCTGCGAGAAGGGTGCTGGAGAGCGCTGTCAACCGGGGAGAGCGACTGGTTACCGACGTCGAGGTGCTTCAAGAGATCCTGCACCGATTCGTCGCCATCGATCGCCGCGACGCGATCCACCCAGCGTTCGACGTGCTGCTCGCGGTCGTGGATGAGACCTTGCCGATCGATGCGGAGGACATCGAGGTGGCCAAGCGGATCGTGCTGGGCGGGTACGAACTTTCCGCCAGGGACGCCGTGCACCTGGCCGTGATGCGACGGCACGACATCGACGCGATCATGTCATTCGATCGCGGTTTCGACCGGTACCCGGGGGTGACTCGGATCGAGTAAGCGAGGTAGGCGATAGGCTTCACCGGTCCACCCCTCTGGTCGGAAGGTTTGTTACTGATGGGTCAACGCATGGTTCGTTTCTCGGATTTGACCAATAAGATCATCGAAGATGATGCCGTGGTGCGGATCGTGGTGGAGCAGCATCCTGCTCTGCAGAACGGCCCAGTAGAGATTGAAGCCGCTGCGGATGAGGTTGAAGCGATCCGGACGGGTGCGCTGAGCGTTGTCAGTCTCAAGTTCTACCAGGGTGATGGATCAGGGCCGCAAACTGTTACCATGGAGATTGAGGCTTTTAATGGGCTCGCGGGCGATCTGGATATGGCAGATGTGCTCCGCAGGGCGAAACCGGCCTATCCGCCCCGCAGGCAAACCAAGCCCTCGCCGGTGTCCGCAGCGGAGAAGCTGGACTACGCATCCCTGGAGCACGCCGGCAAACCACACCGGGGCAAGACCACAGATGCCGAGAAGGATATCGTCAGAAATAATTTCGATAAGGTCAACGAACGGCTTGAGCAAGACGGACTGCGAACCATCAGGCTGGATGACGCGGAGATGGTAGCGCGTTACGGCCTCGAGGTTTTGGCGAGGGAGGCGGGCTACTCCCAGCAGTGAAAAAACGTGGTTGTGGAGGCTCCCGGGTCACTTCCGGGCCTGGCTGATCGATCGGCTCCTGTACTACCTGCGTCTGCAGGGCGGGTGGCACGAGGTGGACCGTGTAAACTCCCCTGGTACAAGGGTACTGGGCGCCCTCGGCGCGGGCACCCGCCGCCGGTCACGCATCGCCAGCCGCGCCCAGCAACGCATCGACTACACCCTGGATCGGTACAGCCAGCGCTCTGCCTCACCGCGGCGGTTGCCGAGCGTCCGGGGTTAGCCGACCACATCTGGGGCGTCGACGTCATCACCGTAGCCTCGTGACGTGTGCAGGTAGGTCGACTGGTGCGTGTCGTCGGTCTCTGGCAGTAGGGCTAGCGTTAGCTAACGTGGATTTCCACGCAGCGGATTCGGCCTCTGGTTAGGCGAACTGGAGGCGGAGTTGGTGGCCTTGCCACCAGGGGACGGTGGTGTTTGTGGGGAGGTCGGATTGGCGGAGGACTGGTGAGTAGGCGCGGCGGTCGAGGGTGACGGTGATCGTGTCGTTGTTGGCGCTGGCCCTGCGGGATCTGCGGACAAGCGGGTCGGGCACACTCATCCCACAGATGCAGAAAGTTCTTCAAACTACTTCATATGATGTAGCGAGACTGCACGGCCTGGTGTACATGGAAGATGATCCGCAGAGATGATGTCCAACCGGCGGGAGTCCGACATTCTGAATTAGCAGAATTGTCACTCGGCTAGTGTCCGCTCGTCGCTAGCGACTCGGCAGGGGGAGGCCAGATATGAAGGCTTGGAAGATTAGTGCCGTGACTGGAACGATAGTGATGGCCTTCGGATTGGCCACAGCTCCGGCATTGGCCGACTCCGGGGAAATCTACTCTGGCGGTGGGAGTGATTGCGCAGGTCTTTGGCGCAGTGGACCTGAAGAATTCTCGATCATGGACAGGCAAGGTGGTGATGATAACGACTACTGCTACATCGAATATGGGCCCGCTCAAAAATTGACCAATGGTAAACGAAGGCGAGTGACGATTCCTGAGGACTCCTCCATCGGCGCGTGGCAGACTCGGACGCCTGACCTGTCTGGAATCGATAAGATGATTTACTTCAAAGTTTGCGAAGAGCGCGAGAACGACCCCGATCTCTGCTCCAATGTGGATGGATACGAGCGGTAGCGACGTAGATCTCTTCCCACGTCAACGGCACCCCAGCCAGCGTCCGGGCAAGCTAGCCGTGCCGGGGCCCTGCCGAGGGGGATGCCGGCCTGAGTCGCCCCTGGGGCGATCTGTGTCTGCCGTGCGTGATCGGGGCGACGGCGGATCTGCCCGATCCCGGTCCTGATGGCGCCTTCTTAGGGTTCCGACCGGTCAACGCTGCCATGCCGGCCGCTGCCGGGTGAGTTGGGGTGCTGGACATCGGCGAAACGGTGCTTCAGATTCCTGCGATTATCGGACCCGGTCAGCGGCAAAATCGGGAATTACCCGGTAATCTGGCGCGGTGACCAGCCGCTACGTTCCTCGGCTCGCTGACGAGCTGATCGCTGATCTGCTGGCAGAGTTTCCGGCCCTGCTGCTGGTCGGACCGCGGGCCAGCGGCAAGACGACGACGGCGGTCCGGCACGCCCGCACGGTGATCCGCCTCGACGAGCCTCGGGAGGCGGCTGTCGTGGAGGCTGATCCGGACGCCGCGCTGCGGGATCGTCCCGAACCGGTGCTGATCGACGAATGGCAGCTCGTCCCGTCTGTGTTGGGGGCCGTCAAACGGGCTGTCGACGCCGCTCCCCGACCCGGCCGGTTCATCGTCACCGGCTCGGTGCGCGGACGCCTGGATTCCCCGACCTGGCCCGGTACCGGCCGGTTGATCCAGGTCGACATGGGGGCGCTGATCATGCGCGAGATCCTGGGTGGCGACCTGCACCAGCCACCGTTTCTGCTACGAATCGCCGCGAGTGGGGTCTCTGGTCTGCGTGCCCCGGCGGACACTCCCGACTTGCGCGATTACCTGGAACTGGCACTCCAGGGCGGCTTTCCCGACGCGCTCGGGCGGACCGAACGGGGCCGCATGAGGTGGACCAGGAGCTACCTGGACCAGCTGTTCACCCGGGATGTCGATCAGCTCGACGGGCGGCGCGATCCGGGCCGGCTCCGTCGATTCTTCGAGACTTACGTGCTGAACACCGCTGGTGTGGTGCCGTTGACCACCTTGCACGAGGCTGCCGAGATCGACCGCAAGACCGCGGAGGCCTACGAGGGGTTGCTGCGCGATCTGTTCGTGATCGACACCGTGCCGGCGTGGAGCACCAACCGCCTCAAGCGGCTGGTGCGCTCACCCAAGCGTTACGTGGTGGATCCCGGCCTCGTCGCAGGCGCGCTGCAGCTCACGGTGGACGCCGTGCTGCGCGACGGCGACCTGTTCGGCCGGCTGCTCGACACCTTCGTGTTCGCGCAGCTGCGCGGTGAGCTGCAAGCCGGTTTCCCGCAGCCACGGCTGTACCACCTGCGTGACCGCAACGGCGACCACGAGGTCGATCTGATCGCCGAGCTGGACGCCCACCGGCTCGTCGCCATCGAGGTCAAGGCGACCTCGGCCCCGCGCGCGGACTCGGCCAAGCACTTGATCTGGCTGCGGGATCAGCTGGGTGAGCGTTTCGTCGCCGGTGTGGTGCTGCACACCGGCCCGCGGGTCTTCTCCCTCGACGACCGGATCATCGCCGCGCCGGTGGCTTCGCTCTGGAGCTGAGGTGCTGGGTTGATGGTGCCCGCCTGCGCAGCCGAGCATGGTACAAATAGTTTGTACTACAATCAGTTTGTGGCGCGGAGGTCGAGATGACACAGCTGATTGGCCGCGTTCGTGAGCTTCGCGACTTGGATCGCGCCTGGAAGGCTGCTCAACGAGCGGAGGCTCAGCTTGTTGTGCTGTGGGGCCGCCGGCGGGTCGGTAAGACTTTCCTGCTGACTCACTTCGCCGCCGGGAAGCGGCATGTCTACTTCACCGCGACCCGGCAGGACAGCGAGCGACGGCAGGTCGACCGGTATGCCATGGCGCTGCGAGACCAGCTCGGTGAGGATGTCGCAGATCTCATCGGTGGCGGCTTCACAGACTGGGAGGCGGCGCTCCGGTTCACCCTGCGGATGGCCGCAGAGCAGCCTCTGCTCGTCGTGCTGGATGAAGCTCCCCGGCTGCTCGCCGGTCGGTCTGATTTTGCCGATCTCCTCTCCGCGGTATGGGAGTCCCGATCGGCCGGGACTCGTCTGCTCCTCGCCTTGAGCGGCTCGGCGGTGTCCGTGATGGAGGAGATGCTCGGCCCGCAGGGAGGGCTGCATCGAAGGGCAGCGGTGGAGCGCCGGCTCGACCCGTTTTCGTTCACCGATGCGCGGGCGTTCCTGCCGCGACTGGCCGCAGCCGAGTACGTCGAGGCGTTCGCCGCATGCGGCGGCTACCCACTGCACCTGCGACGGTGGGACCCGGGGGCGTCGCCTGAAGAGAATCTGCGCGAGCTCGCGTTCACACCTGGCGGGCTGCTGCTGCGCGATGCGTTGGACATCCTCAGCGAGGACCTCGACTGGCGGGGTGGCTACGAGCGGGTTCTGGGTGCACTCGGTGCGGGTACTCGCCGTCGGTCGCGCATCGCCAGCCGCGCTCAGCAGCGCATCGACTACACCCTGGATCGGCTGCGGGGAGCCGGCTACGTGCGCGCTGTCCGGCCGCACGGATCACCCGCCACCGCAGATCCGCTGTACGAGATCACCGACCCATACCTGGCGTTCTGGTTCGCGGTGCTGCGCGAGGACGCCGACCTTGTCGAGGGTGGCCAGGGTCAGGCTGTGCAGCAGCGGGTCCGGGGACGCTGGCAGGCGCACCTGGGCCGGGTGTTCGAGGAGGCGGCGCGGGAGCACGCGGTGCGTCTCGTCAGGGCCGGTGAGTTTCCGGCGCGGATGACCGTTGGCCGGTGGTGGCGTGATGAACTCGCCGAGATCGACGTGCTGGGCTTGCTCGACGAGCGCACCAGGCTGGTCGGAGAAGCACGGTGGCAGGGCCGTCCGCTTGGTCCGCGGGATGTGCAGGAGCTGCGAGCCAAGCTCCGCTATCTCCCCGAGCCGCATCCCGATGTTGAGTTCGCGTTCTGGAGCCGAGGGGGCGGCAGCCCAGGGACTTCCGGAGAAGGGCCAGTCCGGTTATTCACCTGCGAGGACATGGCGTAAGTCGGCGCAGGAGCGGGCCATTGTCAGTGACCATCTCTAGGATCCTCGTGACGGACTGGAAGGGGATCGTGTGGAGCCGCCAGCAGACGCTGGACTTGCTGGACTCTGTGTCCCGGAACTATCCCATCGGCAGCGTGCTGCTCTGGCAGAGCACGGAGCGGCTCGCCAGCGAGCGCACGGTCGCCGGGCTGGACGTCGAACCGCAGCGCCATGGCTATCCGGTGAACTACATCCTCGACGGACAGCAGCGCCTCGCGAGCATCTGCGGGGCGCTGTACTGGCGGCCGGACAGTGATCTCGAGAGCAAGTGGAACATCGTCTACGACCTGGAGCGCCAGGAGTTCCGCCACCTCACGACATTTGACAATCCACCGGCACATGTCATGCCGACGCGTGGGCTCTCTGAGCCGTCGGAGTTCTTCGGCCGGGTGGCACAGATCTCCGACCCGGAACTCGTCGCACGCGCGAAAACCTTGTTCGACCGTTTCTCGAACTACCAGATCGCAGTGGTGACGCTGCGTGGCATGGCCGTGGGCGAGGTCGCCAGGGTCTTCGAACGGATCAACAGCACGCACACCCCTCTCACGGTCGTGGACCTGATGAGAGCGGCCACCTGGACACCGGAGTTCGACCTACAAGACGAAATTGACACCCTGCTCGCGGTCCTGGACCGCAAGAAGTACGGCCGGGTCGATTCCAAGACCTTGCTCCGCACGATCGCGGCCTCAGCCGGTTTCGGTTTCGCGCGCGAGGACATGCAGCGCCTGCGTGAGCTGTCACCAGAGGCACTCCAGAGCGCGGTGGCAGAAGCCGCCGAGGCGGCGAAGCGGGCTGTGGACTTCCTCACCACCGAGATCGGCACCCCGCGGGCCAGCGCGCTGCCGTACATGAACCAGTTCGCGGTACTCGTGGACATCTTCCGCCAGGTGACCAAGCCGACGTCAGCGCAGCACGAGGCGATCAAGCGCTGGTTCTGGCTCACGGCGAGCGGCGAGTACTTCAAGGGATGGAACGCCCGGCAGATGGCCGATGACCGGGATGCCGTGCGATGTGCTGTGGCGGCGCAGCCAGTTCCGTACGACCAACGCACCCTCGAAGCTCCTCGGGCTGCTGCTCGCGGGTGCCGATCCAGTCGACCTGCGCAACGGGCAGCGCATCGACACAGACCGTGC
>JBOHFF010000169.1:0-11986 GCA_050699515.1 Pseudonocardiaceae bacterium | reverse complement strand
TCGACCGTGAGCACCACGCCGTCATCGAAGTGCATCCCCACAACGAGAACAGCGACCTCCCGGGCGACACAGTGATCGCGAAGCGTCACGTGCAGTTGATCCCCTCCTGGGAGTGACCGACCCAAGTTTGGCCACCTGGCGCTGCGCGGCCAAGGTGGCACCGGCGAGGGCGCGCCAGAGGCGGCTTGGCCGCCACTGATGTTGTGGTGCCCGCAAAGGATACGGGGCCGCAACCGCGGGCAGGCCCAGCCTGCCCCACCCTCACGCGGGCACCACACCACCACCCCTATCCAAAAATCGCTACCCTCAACCCCACCAACCAACAGTGTTGCGTGGACTCCTTGAACCCAAGACGACCACAATGTCGCTAGTATCACGTTCACAGGCGGTAGCGTCGGACGAGAAGATCTCCACCGTGCCGACTTCGCCCGCTATGGCCGTGAAGTCGGCCGGGAAATCGTCTCCGAACCCTCCAGCGGCTGGCTACTCTCAAAGCCCACTTGTATTCGGGTGCTCACGGGGGGCTGGTATGGGGGTCGACCAGCGGGGCAACGCGGTGTTGGGGGCGCTGTTGGGCGAGCTCGCCTGGTCCCCCCGCTCGCTCGCCGAGGCGGTGAATGGTCTGCTCGGATCCGGCCATGTCGCGCGCAGCACCGTGTCGGACTGGCTGCATCACGACCGGCTGCCCCGCGGTCCGCTGCCCACGGTGGTGGCTCACGTGATCTCCGACTCGCTGGGCCGAGAGGTCTCTCTGGACGAGCTGTGGTCCGGCCGGGCGGCACCGGCCGAGTTGTGGGTGCCCGCTGACGCCGGGGTGGACCTGCCGTGGACCCCTGCCGGTACTGTGAGTATGTTAGATGATTGGCTCGCTTACCCCGGAGGCCCGATCGGGATGGACCGTCGTTGCTTCCTCGCGGTCAGCGGAGCCACGCTCACCGCACCAGCCTGGGCCTACGCCGACCAGCTCGCGACCCGGGGCGGATCCTTCGCGGCGCTGGTTGATGGCGGGCGCACCATGACCGTCACTTCCACCCTGGTGGATAGCATCGCCGTGACCAATGCCGGGATGTCTGCTCTCGGCGACACTGAGGGCGGGTATGAGGACACCTTGCGTTATGTCCATCATCAGCTGACCTATATCGCCAGGCTGTTGCGACAGGCCAGGTTCGCCACTACGGGGGTCGCCGACCGGCTGCTCGCCGAGTGGGCCCGACTCTCCCAGCTGGCTGGCTGGCTCGCCCGCGACGCGGGCAACTTCGGTTTGTCCCAGCGGTACTTCACCAGTGGGCTACACGCCGCGCACACTTCGGGGGACCGATCGGTGGGCGTATTTCTGCTGGGCAGTATGAGTTCGTGCGCGGTATACCGGGGCCGGTTGGCTGATGGCGTCGATCTGGGTCGGGCCGTTCGGGATGCGGTCGAGCTGGCCAATGCTGCGCATGAAGCGGCCCGCTCCACTCCCGCTCCAGTGCGTGCGCTGGCCGCAGATCGGTTCGCGCTAGCCCAGGCAGCAGCCGGAAATACCCGCGGCTTCCACGCGGCCGCCGACGAAGCCCGCGCCCTGCTCGACACCCCCGGTGCGCTTGACAGTCTCCCTCCCTGGTTGACCTTCTACGGGCCGGGTGCTTTGGAAGAGAACCTCGCCCAGGGCGCGCTCACCCTGGCCGCAGTCACCTCTCGGGATAGCCGACGCCTGCTTGATGGCGCGGAGATGATTCTCGGCCGCACGGCCACCGATGCCACCACCAACCCGCGCAATGCCGTGTACCACGCCGCGTGGTTGGCCAGGGCGCATGTCGCCGCCGGTGACCTGGACCGGGCAGCCCCTGCCGGACTCACCGCGCTACGCCGGCTGCCCACCGTCCGCTACCGCTGCTGGCCGCTGGAGTTGCGCCGGTTGGAAACCGACCTGGCCGCACTGCCACCCACCCACCGCCCCGCAGCTCTCCGGTCCCTGCGCGACCAACTCCGCGCCACCCGCGCCGCCTGACCCACTTGCCGGGCCCTGAACCGCACGTATCCGAGACGGTTGAGCTCAGACCTTGGTGACCACGACGGCGACCTGCTCGTGGTCACAGGTGTAGCCGAGGTAGTCGAACTCGATACCTGAGGCCGCCACGAACTCCTGCCACGCGCGGTGCTCGTGCTGCTCCCACCCCGGGTAGTTGAAGTACTCGTCGAACACGATCACGCTGCCGGGTCGCAGTCGCGGGCCGACGTGCTCCAGGACGATGACTGTGGAGGAGTACAGGTCGGCATCCAGATGCAGGAACGCCACCGGGTCGGCGTGACCGGCCAGGAAATCAGGCAGCGTGTCGGCGAAGAGCCCTACCACCAGCTCGGCACCGGGCACGTCGGGTAACCCGTCGGTCTTGAATGTGCCCGCGGGTAGGTTCGTTCGCCAGTCCTCGGGCAGGCCCTGGAAGGAGTCGAACCCGAAGACCTGCCCGTTCTCCCGGGCCTCGGCGATCACTCTGAGGGTGCCACCGGTGGCCACCCCGAACTCCAGCGCCAGCCCCTCGGCCGGAGCCAGCGACAGCGCGTGGCGCAGCGTCGCGATCGGGTGGGCGAACGTGGGAACCGTGGGCATCACCTGCTCGGCGAAGCGCGCGCTGGATGCGACGGCCGCCCGCTCACCCGCCGCCAGCAGATCACGCCGGGAGCGCACCTCCGCATCCTGCACCGCCTTGACGGCGCGATCGACCTCCGCGGTGAGCGCGGCGAGCATCTCGTGGCGGTGCGCGTCGAGCGCGGCGTGCACCGCGTGGCGGTACTCGGCGAGGGTGGCCTCCAGCTCGCGATGGTGCGTGGTGAGTGTCGCCGCCAGCTCATGACGGTGCGCGCTCACCACCTCATCGACCACCCGCACGAGGCGAATTCGCACTGCCGCGCGGATACGGTTGAGCAATCTGGCCAGTCCCGTCGTGAGTCCGTCCGCAGCGTTGTGTGCCGCTCGAGCAGCGTAGCGGCGGTGCCGGTGCGGGGCGCCAGACACTCGGGCTGCCGGGTCAGCGACTGTGGAAGAGCCGTTGCCAGTTCTGCCGGCTTGCCAGCTGTGGCACGGCAGCCCGGTACCGGCGCCGCAGGCGAGGTTGCTCGAGCACCAGGCGAGCGAGTACCCGTAGTCCCTGCCCGCCGAGCTTGCGCATCTGGGCCTGGTCGAGCCGGCGGACTCGCACGCCCTGCTGCGAGGACTCGGTGACGACCGCCATCTGGAATCGCGAGACATGCCACCAATGCGAGTCGCGGGCGCTGACGGCGGCGGTGTTCCGGGGTTTGCGCAGGAGTTGCCAGACCAACCGTTTGGCCAGCACGAGCAGTGGTCTCGAGGGGGTGGGTGCGGCCGCGGTGACCGGTATCGCCGTCGCGGCGATACCGGGGATGCTGTGGGCGGGATACCGGGTCGTCTCCGGGTACTCCGCGCGCAGCTTGCGAACCGCGGCCGCCGCCTCGACACCGCCGTCGTGCAGGATCTGCGGTCCGGCGAGGAAATCCTCGACGGCCATGATCAACGTGGCGACCAGGCCGTAGCGCATCGACGCGATGTGGAGCAGCAGCTGACCGAGCAGGAATCGAGCCGTGCTGATTGTCCTGGGCTCACCGTAGAGCGCGTTGACGACCAGTGAGTTGCGCAGGCTGAAGTAACGGGACCAGTCGTCCCAGTCCTTCCAGTGGAAGTCCGCGTGCCAGATTCCCGCGCCGGCCAACGTCACCGTCGGATAACCATTCTTACGGGCTCGCAGTCCGTATTCGATATCATCCCACTGGAAGAACAATGGCAGCGGATAACCGATGGCGGTGACGATGTCGACGGGGATGAGGCAGGCCCACCAGGCGTTGTACTCGGCGTCCACCCGGATTTCCTGACGTTGCCCGTTCACGTCTGCTCGGACGAGTGCGTCCCGGACGGGCAGCCCGGCGCGCAGGATCGTCAAGTCGGTGGCCTCGGCTCCCACGTGCAACTGGTTCGGGTGCAGCAGGTAGAGCATCTGGCCACCGACGATGGTCGGAGTGGTCGTGCAGTGGGCGAAGGCGGTGAGCCGGACCACCGTGTCGGGCTCGAGCAGGATGTCGTCGTCCATGAGCAGGACCTGGGTGGGGCCGGCCCGATCGGCCGTTACCACCTCGTGCAGCCCACGGGTGAAACCCCCGGCCCCACCGAGATTCGGCTGCCGCAGGTAGTGCAGCCGCGCACCCAGAGCGCACCGCACGTCGGCGAACATCGGTCGGGACTCGACGGGGTCGCTGCCCTGGTCCACGACATAGATCCGGTCCACCATGGACAGCGCCGTGTCATCGGCTGACATCGTCAGCAGCGTGTGCAGGCAGTCGTCTGCGCGGTTGTAGGTGCAGATCACGATGGCGATCGGTTGGGGTCGCTTCGGTGCGGCCACCGACCAGCGAACCGAGTGGATGCTCAGCGCGGTCTCGCCGGCGCCGGCTTCCAGCCACATCGCGCCACCGTCGACGAACCTGTCGATGCCCGCCCGCAGCCGTACCTGCCCGGTGTCCTCGACCTCAGTGCCCTCGACCTCAGTGCCCTCGACCCGGACGGTCGCGAGGGTCCGGACGTCGCCCACGCTGTCCGAGGCCCACAGCGAGATCCGGCCCGAGCCCTGGACCGTTGCGTCGAGCTGCACCTGCGTGATCTCGGTCCACCGCTGCCAGTAACTGGCCGGGAAGCGGCCGAAGAACGTGTTGGTGGACAGTCGAGCGTGCGGTGCGATGACGACCCGTTCGCGTTCTTGCGTCACGATTCCGTCGGCGGCGTGCGCATAAAGGTCGTCGGGCGGCTGCGGGAACGGGGCCGCGAAAAACGCACGCTGGACGAGTATCTGCTCCTGGTCGATCGCGCTGTGTCGTTGGTCGACCACGTTCTTGCGCATGCCGAATGCCGCTCCGTTCGGTAATCGGATCTCCTGATGTGAGACGGGATCGGACGGTAAAGCTACCGGTCATGCAACCGGGAAACGGGCGGAGTTCACCGAGTGTGCATTCAGTGCTCACTCGGTCGTCGGTGGAATACGAGGTGGCGCGCATCTCGGGTTCGTTCGAGGTCAATGTGACCGGTGGCGGCGGGGTGGGGGCGCCCGAGTCCAGGTCGCCGCGCAGCGTTATCCTCTGGCGCTGATACTGCTACCTCGCAGGAGCTGGGGAGTTCATGCTGAGCAGCACCGTCTGTAGCCCGCAACGATCGGGTACCAGCGCACCGGATGAGTCGATCTCGACGCTGCTGCAGCGGGTGATCCTGCCCCGCCGGAGCGACCCGGTGACGGTCCGCGCGCTCTACGTCGATGAGCGCTGCGCCACGGCCAGGCGGGTGTGGCCGATCCCCGGCGACGAGACCGGCGCCACCGGGACGCTCGATGTCGACGTCGAGGTCACCCTCGCCAGCCCGAACGCCCGGCGAGTACGCGCACTGTCCCGCACCAGCGTGGAAGTGCCCGTGCAGACCGAGGTGTCCTTCGCGGCGTATTTCAACGCGTTCCCCGCCGGGTACTGGCGGCGTTGGAGCACGCTGCGCACCCTGCACCTTCGGCTGGACGTCGAGGGCGCGGGACGCATCGACGTCTATCGCTCCAAGGCCGATGCCACCCAGATCCACGTGCACGGCGAGCTGATGGACAGCGCCTCGGGTCGTCGCCAGCTCGACGTCGAGCTGGACCTGACGCCGTTCGAGGACGGCGGGTGGTACTGGTTCGACATCAGCACCGAGGACTCGGAGCTCGTCGTGCACTCCGGTGGCTGGCACGCACCCGTCGCCGCACCCGGCCGGGCCGCGGTGACCATCGGGATGCCGACGTTCAACCGCCCCACCGACTGTGTGGCCACCCTGGCAGCGATCGGCTCCGACGAGCTGGTCCGCTCGGTCGTGACCGCGGTAGTGATCCCCGACCAGGGCGTCCACAAGGTTCGTGACCAGGACGGCTTCGCCGCAGCCCAGGCGGTGCTGGGGGATCGGCTACGGATCATCGACCAGCCCAATATCGGCGGTTCCGGCGGCTACGCGCGGGTCATGTACGAGGCGCTGGAGCACACCGACTGCGAGCAGATCCTCTACATGGACGACGACATCGTCCTGGAGCCCGACTCGATCCTGCGCGCCGTGGCGTTCTCCCGCTTCGCCCGCCACCCCATGCTGGTCGGGGGGCAGATGCTGCAATCCCAGGCACGCTCCCGGCTGCACGCCTGGGGCGAGATCCTCGACCGGCAGCGGATGCGGTGGAACAAGGCGCCAGGCACCGAGTACGACCACGACTTCGCCCAGCACTCGCTGCGCGAGACCGCCTGGATGCACCGGCGCACCGACGTCGACTACAACGCCTGGTGGATGTGCCTGATCCCGCGCACCGTGGCCGAGGCCATCGGGCTGCCGCTGCCGCTGTTCATCAAATGGGACGACGTCGAGTACGGGGTACGGGCCCGCGAGGCGGGCTTTCCCACCGCGACCGTGCCCGGTGTGGGCATCTGGCACATGTCTTTCGCCGACAAGGACGACGCCACCGACTGGCAGGCCTACTTCCACCTGCGCAACCGGCTGGTCGGCGCGGCGCTGCACGGCACCGACGAGCGGCCCACGATGATGCTCGTCGACAGCTTCAAACACGCCCTGCGGCACGCCCTGGCGATGCAGTACTCCACGCTGGCGCTGCAGGAGATGGCGATCCGGGACTTCATGGCGGGGCCGCACGCGCTGTTCGACAAGCTGCCCACGGCGCTAGGGGAGGTCCGGGCCCGCTGCGCGGAGTTCACCGACGGGCAAGTCATGGACTCCCAGGAGCTGCCGTTGCCGGCCGGTGGGCGGCTCGAGGCGACGCGCATGCTCAAACCTCCGACCAACCCGGTGACCATCGGCGTAACCCTGCTCAGGCGGTTGGCGCACCAGCTGCGACCCATCGACGCCGGCGCGGCTCATCGCCCGCAACTGGCGCTGGCCCGCCAGGACGCCCGCTGGTTCGTGCTCTCCGCGCTGGACGGGGTGACCGTCTCCACCGCCGATGGCCGTGGTGTCACCTACCGCAAGCGGGATCCCCAGTTGTTCCGCTCGATGCTCGCCCGTTCGGTGGCGCTGCACCGCGAGCTGGCCCGGGAGTTCCCCCGGCTGCGGGCGCGCTACCGCAACGCCGCCTCGCGGCTCACTGATCGCAGCAGCTGGAAGCGGGTATTCGACGAGTGATGCTGCAACGGAAGGCTCTTCTGGATCATCGTGAGGTTGCGCTGCTCTGCGCTGTACAGCACAGGATCGCGGTGCCCCGGGTGGTCAGCGCTGCCCGTGGGTTGTCTCATTTCGGCGAACATGCGCTGGGCTGGCTGGCGTTGGGTGCCCTGGGTGCGCTCCTCGACCGGCGACGCCGCCGGGACTGGCTGGTCTGCGCCGCGGCGGTGGCCGCGGCGCACGGCAGCTCGATCGCGGTGAAGCGGGTGGTGCGCCGCGACCGCCCGGCAGACCCGGCAGTCACCGTGCTGGTAGGCACCCCGAGTCGGCTGTCCTTCCCGTCCTCGCACGCGGCCTCGACGACCGCCGCCGCGGTCCTCTACGGCGGCCTGCTGGGTCGCCGGCTCACCCCACTACTGGTGCCTCCGATGCTGATCAGCCGGCTGGTGCTGGGCGTGCACTACCCGAGCGATGTTCTGGTGGGCTCCGCACTGGGTGCGGCCATCGGCGCCGGCATCCGACGGCGGCTATCTCGATCTTCGCCCGAGACGGGCGAGGGAGGACGGCAATGACCACCACCACGCCGCGACCGGTCGACGCTGCTACTCGACCCATCAGCGTGCTGGCCGGACTGGTCCGTACCATGCGGCCCCGGCAGTGGGTGAAGAACATTCTGGTGCTCGCCGCGCCTTTTGCGGGCGGTTTCCTGTTCCAGCTGCCTGTCCTCACCGCGGTCGGGATCGCCTTCATCGCGTTCTCGCTCGCCGCGTCCGGCGTGTACCTGGTCAACGACGTCCAGGATGTCGAGGCCGATCGGGCACACCCGACCAAACGCAACCGCCCGATCGCCGCTGGGGTGGTGCCGCCGCGGTTGGCGCTGGCCGTCGCGGGGCTGCTGTTCGTGGCTGCGCTCGGAGTTTCGTTCCTGGCCTCGCCCGACCTGGCCCTGGTCACGGGGATCTACATCGCGGTCCAGCTGTCGTACTGCTGGTGGCTCAAGCACCAGCCGGTGGTGGACATCTCCATCGTCGCCTCGGGCTTCCTGCTGCGGGCCATCGCAGGTGGCGCTGCGGCGGGGATCGCGCTGTCCCAGTGGTTCCTGCTCACCACCGCGTTCGGGTCGCTGTTCATGGTGGCCGGTAAGCGCTACGCCGAGATCCAGCTGGCCGAGCGCACCGGCGCGAAGATCCGCAAGTCGTTGGAGCGCTACACCTCCTCCTACCTGCGTTTCGTATGGACGCTCTCGGCCACCGGGGTGATCATGACCTACGGTCTGTGGGCGTTCCAGCTCGGCCAGACCAACCACTCGCACTGGCCGGTGATCTCGCTGGTGCCCTTCGTGATCGCCGTGCTCCGCTACGCCGTCGACATCGACGGCGGCAACGCCGGCGAACCCGAGGAAATCGCCCTAGGCGACCGCGTCCTGCAGGTCCTAGGCGCCGCCCTAGTAGCCACCCTCATCGCCGCCGTCTACCTCTGACCCCACCCCCTTCTCTGCTCCCCCCACCCCCTCTCTGCTCCCCCCACCCCCTTCCCGCCCTAACTCTCCCGAACTCAACAGCAGCGCTGTCGATTCTTGATCAAATAACTCTGCTGTTGAGTTCGGGAGAGTTAGCGTTGCCGGGCGTCGGGGTCAGGCGGCGCGGTGGTGGAGTATGGCGCGGACTTGGGCGGCGAAGGCGTCTGGGTTGCGCAGGACGTCGGCGGCGCTGGCCCGCAGCACCGTCCAGCCCAACGCAGCAAGCCGGTTATGCCGCGCTAGATCAGTCCGGAATGTCAAAGCCTCCTGGTGGTGCTCCCCGTCGAACTCGACGCCAGCCTTGGCAGCCGGGTAGGCCATGTCCAACCGGGCCACGTGATTCCCGAGCTCGTCGCGCACCTGATATTGAAGCTCGGGACGCGGTAGCCCACGCAGCACCAGCGACACCCGGCACCGGGTCTCCATCGCCGACTCCGCACGTGGATCCATCAACTCGGCCACCAGCGGCACCCGGCTGCGCCATCGAGCTCCGGGGTAACGAGCGGATATCCCCAGCAGCGCGGCTGACCCGAAACCCGCGATCTGGCCCAGCGCGTCAGCCGCCACCACACCCTCGACCTGGGTCGACCAACGAGCCAGGTCGTAAGCCGTGCGGATCGCCGAGGTCACCACCAGTCCGCTGACCGTTTCGACTTCGTCGTCGGCGAGCTGTTCCCGGTGCACCCGCAATCCCCGGCACTCGCGGAACTCGCCGCCCGGTACCACCACCTCGGCATCGGCGTCGCGGGGTGCGATCCGGGCACCCAGCAGCTCCGCTGCGGAGTAACCGGCCAGCGCGCCGTATCCTGAGACCAGCAACTGGGCCCCGCGAGACCTCGTTGCGAGTGTTGGCGCAACATCACGTGACAGATAGATGTCCGGAAAGAGCCTGCGGAACGTCGAGCCGCGCAACTGCCCCTTGGTCACCAGGCCAGCGGCCACCGCAAGCGATCCCCGAAACGGTCCATTGAGATCCTCCATGCCCGGCAGCCTGCCCCTGCTGAGACATCCCGTCCACGCACTCCCCGCTCACCCCCCCAAGCTATCCACACAGCACCCCCCCATCCACAGCCCACCCACCCGACCGCGCACCGCGCTTCGTTTCCCGAACTCAACAGCAGAGCTTTTTGATCAAGATCTGACAGCGCTCCTGTTGAGTTCGGGAATCACGGAGCGGCGGGTGTGCGGTGCTCAGATCGGCAGTCGGCGGAACAGGGGACGTGGGAGGTGACGGAGGGCGGACATCACGTAGCGCAGGAGGGCGGGGGCCCAGGCTTGCTCGCGGCCGTGGGTGACTGCATCCATGATCACTTCGGCAACCTGCTCAGGGGTGACCGACAGTGGGGCGGGTTTCATGCCGGCGGTCATCTTGGTGTGCACGAAACCGGGGCGGATCACCGAGACCTTGATCCCGGATGGGCGCAGCGCCTCGGTGAGGCCGGTGTAGAAGGCGTCCAGGCCGGCTTTGGTGGAGCCGTAGGCGAAGTTGGCGCGCCGGGGCCGTTCGGCGGCGGCTGAAGACAACACTGCCAGGGCGCCATGCCCTTGCCGCCGCAGCGCCTGAGCCAGCAGCACGCCGACCGACACCGCGCCCACGTAGTTGACCTGCGCGAGCTCGACGGCACTGGGCTGGTCGGTCCAGGCCTTCTCCTGGTCACCGAGCAGGCCGAACGCCACCAGGGTCAGATCGATGTCGCCATCGGCGAAAGCCTTCTCGATCGTTTCGGGGTGCGTGGCGGTGTTCGCGGCGTCGAAAGGCAGCGTCACGACTGCAGCGCCGCAGCCCTCCAGCCGCTGCACGGCGACGTCCAGGCGCGGTGACGGTCGGGCGGCCAGCACCACCCGTAGCGGCCGGCGGGTGGCGTAGCGCTCCGCGGTGGCAAGCGCGATCTCGGAGGTGCCGCCCAGCAGCAGCAGGGATTGGGGGTTGCCGACTGCGTCGATCACAACTCAAGCCTCCTGGACAGGTCGGACGCGAAGATCCCATTGGGATCGGCGGCGGTGCGCAGCTTGCGCCACTCGTCGATCCGCGGGTACATGCGGTGGAGAGTGGCTGCCGAGGTCCGGGACTCCTTGGCCAGGTAGAGCCGCCCACCGGCGTCGAGGACCTGCTCGTCGAGCCGGTCGCAGAACTCCGCGAGGCCCCGGCGGATCGGGAAGTCCACAGTGATCGTCCAGCCGGGCTGGGGGAACGACAGCGGCGCTCGGTTGGCCTCGCCGAAGCGTTTGAGCACGTTGAGGAACGATACGTGCCCGGAGCCCGCGATCTGCTCGACGATGCCGCGGAAGGTGTCCTGCGCGCTCAGGGGAATCACGAACTGGTATTGCAGGAAGCCGCGCGAGCCGTACGCCCGGTTCCACTCGCCGATCATGTCCAGTGGGTGGTAGAAGCTGGTCAGGTTCTGGATCTCCTCGCGACGGCGCCTCGGGGCCTTGCGGTACCAGGCCTCGCTCAGCGCGCCGAAGATCGCTCTATTGGCCAGGCCGTTGGGGAAGGCGTCCGGTGCGGTGAGCAGCTGTGGCGCGTCGAAGGCCAGCGGGTCGCGGCGCAGCTTTGGTGGCAGCTGGTCGGCTCGGGCCAGCGAGCCGCGGGTGAGCACCGCCCGACCCAACTTGGAACCGGTGGAGATCGCGTCGAACCAGGCGGCGGAGTAGTCGTAGCCCTCGTCGGAGCCGTCGGTGAGCAGCGCCATCAGTTCGTCGAGGTCGGCGGTGCGGTCGGTGTCGACGACGAAATACGCCGACTCGACGGGGGTGAGCGCGATCGCGGCGCGCACGATGATGCCGGTCAGCCCCATGCCGCCGACGGTGGCCCAGAACAGCTCGTCGTCGGGGGTCAGCGTGGCGACCTCACCATCGGCGGTGACCATCTCGAGGCTGCGGACGTGGTTGCCGAAGCTGCCCGTGCTGTGGTGGTTCTTGCCGTGGATGTCGGCCGCGATCGCACCGCCGACGGTGACCTGCCGGGTTCCGGGTAGCACGGGCACCCAGAGTCCTAGCGGCAGCGCGGCGCGCATCAAGCTATCCAAACTGATCCCGGCGTCCACCACTGCCAAGCCGCTGCCCGCGTCGAGAGAGTGGATCCTGGCCAGCCCGGTCATGTCGATGACCAGCCCGCCCGCGTTCTGTGCCGGGTCACCGTAGGAGCGCCCCAACCCGCGCGCGATCACCCCGCGAGGCCCGGCGTCCCGTACGGCCCGCTGGATCGACTCCACGCCGGCCCCAGCGAGCACCCGCGCCGTACTAGGCGCAGTCCGCCCCCACCCACGCAACACCCGCGCAGAAGTCTCTGAAACCACAGTCTCTGACAT
>JBOHFF010000168.1:0-34722 GCA_050699515.1 Pseudonocardiaceae bacterium | reverse complement strand
CGTGAACGAGACGTCAGCGACGTTTTTCGCGCCGGGCAGGTCGGTGGTGTCTCGTTCACGGCGCACACCGTCACTGCGCAGCTGACCTGCCGTCAACTCCACTCCCGATGGACTTCCGGCGGCGACCGCTAAGTCCAGGACATGCAGGTCCGCGCCGCCAATAGCGCCTTCCCGTTGCGGCACGATGACGTGCAGCACCCGGTGAGCCGGCGGTGGTTGGCGTAGCGGGGTCACGCCGGTTCGGCCGCTGACGTGACGGTGCTGGCGAGTTCGCTCCAGGTGTTGGCCAGTATGTCTGCCGCCAGATCCCATGAGGGCAGATGCCGGGCGGTTCCCGCTAGGATCCCCGGTCCGGTGTATGAACCGCCTGTAGCGGTTTGGTTGGCCTGTGAGGCCCCCGTCCCACCGGAGCCCAGTATGACGGTAGCGCGCATCGTGGCTGATGTCTTGGCTGATCATGTGGTGCTCGAGCTGGAGTGCATCGATCGGATGTATCTCAACGTGTACGTGCCGCAGCTGCAGTATCCGGCGGGGTTGGTGGGGTTTGTGCACCCGGCGGTTGGGGTTGCCGATCGCCTCGACCGCGCCGTTGGCGCCGATCAGTGACGGGTTCAGCACGGCGATGCGGCCGGTTCGCCCGGGACCAGGGTGTGCCGTGGGTTGATTTCGTCAAGGGTCAGCGGAAAGACGACGTGATGCATCAGCATCTGGCGGCCTTCACCGCCCAGGAGGGAGTGTTGTTCATCGGGCGAGCTCAGGAGAAGACTGTGTTGTTTCGCACGGAGAAGCGCCGCAATGCCGAGGGGGTCTGCCTACCCTCGCGTGGTCGATGAGCTGCTTCCCGCCACCTGTCAGCGGCCCAACCTCGCGTTGATCTCCGCCTTGTGTACCGCACCGGACACGGTGGGTAGGTCCTGTCCGTTCTGCAGGCGGGTGGCCTGGGACAGCATGCGCCGATGCGCCTCGACGCCCTGCCGTTGAGTGATGTCTGCAATCTTGCGGTATGTGTCCAGCACGGTGAGTACACCCGTCAGGTCCAGCGTGCGGGCAGACACATCCATCTCCTCGGCGTAGCGCCGTTCGAATTCCGCTCGCTCCGCATCGACGAGAGCGTCCCGAATCGCGCGCGGGGTGTGCGCCGAGAGCAGGGCCGGCACTGGCGCCGCGTTCGGTGGTAGCGAGGCAGATGGATGTCACGCGCACACCTTAAAGCCTTATCGTCCACACGAAGGGCCTACAACGCCGATGGGGCCCGAAGATCGGGACAAACTGGGATATATAGTAGCTGAGCTGAGCGGGTGGCGACGCCGTCCGGGTGCAAGTGGCGCCAGTGGGCAAGATGTCCCGTGACACGGTTTGTGACGCGAACCAGGGTCGCCCAGCGTCGTGTGACGCGACCGCCGCGAACCCCTGGACCACCAAAGTCGCAGGTAGGCCGCATAATACACGCCGTCGCGCCCCTTCCTCAACCGTGTGTCGCAGGTTCGAATCCTGCCGGGGGCACCAAGCCAGAGCCACAACGCGACCCTGCGCGGCCAAATCATGGTGCAGAGCGTGGTGCGAGGCTCAAGCAAGGGATCATTAGATCCAACGCTGACGCACGGATTGGCGGCATCCAGCAAGATCGCGGCATGACGGAGAGGCGGAAACTCGCCTCGCACCTGATGTTGCAAGTGGGCATTACCCACTTGCCTAGTTTCCTACCACGGTGCAGACTACTCGGCGGAGACAGGAGGTTGCCATGTCCGCCCTGCCCGAAGGACTGCCCGTCCCCTTCGAGGTCGTCACAGAAACCGAGGTAGACAGCCGCGGTCGGGTCAGCCTGGGCCGCGCCGGCGCCGAGCCAGGAGGGCGCTACCGGGTAGCCCGCAACATCGACGGCGTGCTGCTGCTCACTCCGGTGGTCTCCATCCCCGAGCGTGAGTTGATCATCTGGGAGAACACCGCTCTGGCCGAGCGCATCCGCACCGGGATTGTCGAGGCTCAGACCGGGCACACCGTCGATCTGGGCAACTTCACCGGCCACGCTACCGACACCGATGAAAAGTAGCTGGGTGGGCTCCTATCAGCTACGTTTTGCCACCCCGGCCCGGGAAACGCTGGACTTGCTCGACGGCAGTCCCCAGTACGCGGCCAAACTGCGTAAGGTGCGCCGCGCCCTGGGATTGCTGCAAATCAACCCCCGTCACCCAGGGCTACACTCCCATCAGTACGAGAATTTCCCCGGTGCTCCGAAGGCGAAGGTGTGGGACTGCTACGTGGAGAATCGCACTTCCGGAGCGTGGCGGATGTGGTGGATGTACGGGCCGGATGAGATCCACGACAATCACACCGTTGCGGTGATCACCATTCTCGACATCAGCCCTCACCCCTGATCTTTCGCGGAACCCTCTTGAACAGGACCAAAATTTAGACAGAACAGCCGTCGCAGCGGAACCCGACTACTTGTGCACCGTCGTCCAGCCGGATCATCCCCAGCGCCATCGGCGCGGGCAGCTCCGCGAGGAACCGGCCGAGGCCGGCGGCCGAGATCGTCCAGCGTTCTCCGGCCAGGAACGCCCCGTCGCGGGGGTCGTGCACGACGGCGGGCTTCGGCGGCTCGGTGGGCAGGGCGACCATCCGGTCCCCCGGGGCGGTCCGTACCTCGCCGGCGAAGCGGGCACCGAGGCTGGTCAGCTGCCCGTTGAGCGGCTGGTCGCGCAGGTGGGCACCGAAGACAACGAGGTCGACCCCGGTATTCGGATAGGGTTCGCCGGCCTGCTCGCCGGTAAGCAGCGCGGCGAGGTCGATCGCCACCTGGTCGTCGAACGCCCGTGCGATGACGCTCACCCCGAACGGGCTCCCGTCGGCGGTCCCAGCGGGTACCGCGACGGCAGTCATGTCGAGCAGGTTGACGAAGTTGGTGTAGGTGCCCAGCCGGGAGTTCACCCCCACCGGGTCGGCCTGCACCTCGGCGATCGTCGGGTGGTCAGTCGTCGTCGGCAGCAGTAGCGCGTCGACCTCGCGCAGCATGGTCACGGCCTGCGCCCTGTACCGGTCGAGGTTCTCCAGGTCGGCGGCGAGTCGGTACGCGGGCAGATCCTTCGCGGCCAGGATGATCGCGGCCACCGTCGGGTCGGCATCCGCGCGGTGCTCGTCGAGAAACTCCCCGACCGCCGCGTAACGCTCCGCGACCAGCGCGCCCTCGTAGAGCAGCTTGGCCGCCTCCAGGAACGGGGTGAGCTCGACGGTCTCGGTCCGCACTCCGCACGTGCGCAGCCGCTCGACCGCGCCTTGGAAGGTCTGGCGGGCCTCGACGGACAGCGCCGCCAGCCCCGAACTGTCGGGCACTGCCACCCGCATCGGCGAGCCGGCGGCGAAGCGCACCGAGTCCGGCCACGTCCGGCTCGTCGGGTCGGCGGCGTCCGGGCCGGTCATCACGGCCAGCGCGCGCTGCCCAAGGGCGAGCTCCCGGGCGAAGACGGTGACGCAGTCGTAGGAGCGGGCGGCGGGCACCACGCCGGTGTTGGGTACCAGACCGAGGGTGGGCTTGAGCCCGATAATGCCGTGCACCGCGGCGGGAACCCGCCCGGAACCGGCGGTGTCGGTGCCCAGCGCCACGTCGGCGATGCCGAGGGCGACCGCGACCGCCGAGCCCGAGCTGGATCCACCGGAGATCCGCTCCAGCAGGTGGGCGTGTCGCACCGGCCCGTACGGGCTGCGGGTGCCGACCAGGCCGGTGGCGAATTGGTCGAGGTTGGTCTTGCCCAGCACGAGCGCCCCGGCGTCGATGAGACGACGGACCGCGGTCGCGTCCGCATCCGGGCGGTAGGCGTAGGCGGGGCAACCTGCGGTGGTCGGCAGGCCGGCCACGTCGATGTTGTCCTTCACCGCGACGAGCAGCCCGGCCAGCGGAAGCTCCCGGCCGTCGCCGAGCCGCGTGTCGAGCGCCTCGGCCTGGTTGAGTAAGTCGCGCTCCGGACGCAGAGTGATCCAGACCTCCGGTCGGTCGACCTCGGTGATTCGCCGGTACGCGGCACGCACCCGGGCGACGGCGGAGTCCCTCATGCCGGAGCTCCCGCCTCGGCCACCATGAGGGCGAAGTTCTTGCCGGTCCGGCCGGCGAGGAAGCTCAACGCCCCGACATACAGCATCAGCACGAGGTTCCCGACCGCGATGGCGAGCATGCCGTCCAGGACCCGAGCGAGTAGACGATCAGACCGCCGAACACCGCGCAGGTCAGGATCATCGGGAAACCCAGCCACACCGCCAGCGGACTCCGGCGCGCCTGTGGCGGAACCGGGACGTGCTCGTACTCATCAGCGAGGACCTGGGGACGGTTGCGGTCGACAGTGGGCGTCATGTCAGCTCCTCGTGATGGATGGCGTCCAGGAGGCGCCGCTTGATCTCGTTGAACTCCGCAGGCTCAGGTCACCGTGCACCGGCCGCACCTGTGCATCCCGTAAGTAACCCTGACAGCAACCCCCAAGTCCCACGACGGTTAGGTCCAAAGCCCCTGCCGCCCAGCGTCATTCCCGGGAATCCTGAGGGAGCGGCTGTGGACGGAGAACATGGAACGTTCACCGCGCCGACGCCCCGGAGGGAGAGCCAGGCGACGCACACGCCGAGTGCGTCGAAGGCTCCCCTCGTTTACCGCGCGCGGTCGGACGGACTACACCAGATCCACGGGATGCCACTCGAACCTGAACGGTGCACCACTGGCTGAGGAGCGATGGTGCTGATGACCAGAAGGTCGCCCTCTTCGCCACGAAGCCGCACCGACGTAGGCCGCGACACCATCGACCAGCTACCGCAACGACCCCGCCATCACCGCACTCAATGGGGTCACCGCATCCTTCTACACCTCGATACCGGGCAGGGTAGGCCGCCGGGTGTGCTGTGCGCAGCCTGCGGGCCGCGCACAGCACACCCGCTACCGTCAGGACTGGTTCAGCGGGATCGCCAAGTCGATCACATTGCGGCCGAAGGCACCGACCCGCTCAGCCTTACCGGAGAACAGGGTGATCTGGTAAAGCCCGTACTCGCCGCCGACCCGCAACGTCGCGAAGGCCAGCTGGCTCTTGACCACGCCGCCGCTCAGCACACTGTAGATGTCGAAGCCCGTGTCGGCACCGGCGTCAACGGTCAGCTTTCCGGTGGGGGCGAGTTGACCGGAGTTCGCGGGTGACTGGATCATGACCTGATCCGTCGTGGTGTCCAGGTCGTAGAGTGTGGTGCCGGTGTTCGGGTCGGTGTCGTTGTTGGTGTAGGCGGCGCCGCTGATCCCGTTGGCCGGTGGGGTGGCCGGCGGGACGCTCAGCTGGGTGTCGGCGACGGTCGCCGCCAGTGGCGTCGCGGCCAGCGGCTGCCGCAGGTTCTGCCCGGTATCGCTGACGACCCGCAACGCGTTGGCAGCGGGGTTGAAGTCGACCCCGAAGCTCGTGCCTTGCGGAACGATCGTCAGCCGTCCCACGCTGGTCGCCTGGCCGGTGGTCTCCAGGGTGTAGAGGCCGCCCTTATCTCCCACGCCGTAGAGCTTGCTGTCCTGTACCCGGTAATCGATACCGATCAGCTTGGTGTCGCCGCTGAGGCCGCTGATGGTGCCGCCCTCGCGGGGAGTGGCGTTGGTCGAGGAGAACTGGACGAGCTTGTTGTCGTCGGTGAGGCCGATGATGTCCAGGGTGGGCTGTTCGTCGCTGCCTGCTGGTGGCTGAACAGTGGCCTGAGGTGGCTGTGCGGGGGCGTCCCCGGTCGGGGCGCTCTGAGCGCAAGCAGCTGCGGTGGGCAGGACAAGCAGGGTACCGGCGAGGAATGCGATCAGACGGACGTTCAGCTTGCGCAAGGTTTATCCCCCTTCGGACGGGCGTGGACGATATGCGGGTTCAACCTATGGTGTGCGTTCGTGTTAGCAAACCACCACGTTCATCCGATCAGATAACGATTGTGAACTGGCAGGTCGCACCGGCTTGGGGCCGACCGGGCAGCGCTGGCCGCCTCCATCGGCGCCAGGGGCCGATCCAGCTCGCCGGTCCCCCGCGTGTCGCGCCGCGGTGCCCGGTATGTCGCGTCGCGGTGGTCGTGGCGGTCCTGGTCTGCCCGCTGGAGTCCGGCCCCGATCACCGTCGGCAGCATCGGTCGATGACAAGCAGTGACGAAACCGTTGCAGAATGACCGGATGTAACGACAGACACCTCGCAACCGAAATCCGATGAGGGGGCTTTGAGTCACCAGCCTGACCCGGCACGAGAGGAAGGTCCCCCATGCAGGACGTTCAGCAGTTCATTTTTCGCCGGGAACATCTGAGCACCTTGGCCGACAGGTTCCGGGGGCAGTACGCCACGGCATCCCCATTCCCTCATGTCGTGATCGATGATTTTCTTCCGGGCGAGGTACTCGAGGCGGTGCTCACCGAGTTCCCGGAACCCCGCGACGTCGGCTGGGAGCAGTTCGACAACCAGCAAGAGGTAAAGCTGGCACTGTGCGACACCGAGCTCATGGGTCCGGCGACCCGGCACCTGCTCGCCGAGTTCAACGGCCAGGTCTTCGTCGATTTTCTCGAGCGACTCACCGGAATCGAGGGACTGGTACCCGACCCGCACTACGGCGGTGGTGGACTGCATCAGATCCGGGCCGGCGGTTTCCTGAAGGTGCATGCCGACTTCAACCGGCACCACCGACTGCAGTTGGACCGCAGACTCAACGGCCTGCTTTACCTGAACAAGGACTGGTCGGAGGAATGGGGAGGCCACCTTCAGCTGTGGAACCAGGACATGACCCAGTGTGTGCACCGAGTTCTCCCCGTGTTCAACCGGTTCCTGCTGTTCTCTACCACCGACGACGCCAACCACGGACATCCCGACCCGCTGCGCTGCCCGCCGGATCGTGCCCGCCGCTCGATGGCGCTGTACTACTACACGAACGGCAGGCCTGAGGAGGAGTTGGGGGCGGATCACTCCACATTGTTCAAGCAGCGTCCAGGCGAGCGGTGGACGGGGACGACCCGGCAGACGATCAAGCGGTGGGTACCGCCCGCGATCGTGGACCTGATGAACCATCGCCGGTGAGCAACCCGGCGCTCGCCGGTGCGGTCTCTCGATTCACGACTCTTTGAGCATATCGCTGAGGAACCTGATTGTCTCGCCAGGAGATTTAGCCTCGACGCACAAGCGATCCATGACCATCAGGTAGTGCTGGACATCTTGGTCCTTATCCAGGTACAACGCGCTGGTAAGCTGTTCGAGGTAGACGATGTCGGGCAGGTCGGGCTCGGAGAACCGCAGGATCGAAAACGGGCCACATACTGCCACGTGTGCACCGAAATGGATCGGCATCACCTGGATTCTGACGTTGGGAAGCTCCGCCATCCTGATCAGATGCTGAACCTGCGGGCGCATCGTCGAACGCCCATCGAGCCGCAATAGCGCCGCCTCGTCGATCAAGACCCACAGGTTGGGAGCACCGGGTTGGACGAGGATTTCCTGACGTGTCATCCGCAGTGCGAGCCGACGTTCGACATCGTCGGGAGTGGCGTCTGGATAGCCGAGCTGGATGACAGCGTGGGCAACCTCTCGCGTCTGCAGCAGGTCGGGCACGAATTGCGGTTGATAAATGCGAATGACTGCACTGGCCTGCTCCAGACCGAGGTACATCTCGAACCAGCTCGGCAGGATGTTGCCGTACTGGTGCCACCAGCCAGGCACGTTGGCCTGCCGGGCCAACGCCAGGAACGCACTTCGCTCGCGCTCGTCGCTAATGCCGTAGAGAGTGAGCAGATCTGCCACATCGCGCTCCTTGAAGCCCACCCTCCCGAGTTCCATACGACTGATCTTGGCATGCGATGCGCGGATCGCGTAGCCAGCCGCTTCGACACTGATTCCATTCCCCTCACGGAGCCGACGAAGCTGAGCGCCCAACGCAATGCGCAGCGCGGTCGGCCCCTGAGATCGTGTCGGAGCATGACCACTGGTCAGACCTTGATTCGACCGAGGCACGCTCACACCATTCCTCCTCCCGATGAAGTCCTAACGATAGGTCGACCCTGTCGCAGAATACGAGAACGTCACCTCGCGCCGCGACACGAATCAAAAAATGCTGAAGCATCCGAACCATTTGCAAAAAATGGATCCGACAGTGTCAACCATGGATCATTCACGCCGAAGATGGATTTGTATGGCCCTATCCCACAGCAGCGGTCACCTCAGGTCCGCTCCGCTTCGGTAGCTGCCATCGTCGCACTCGCGTGCGTACACTTGATCATCTTACCCCCCTGGTCCGTGGGCGCCACATCACCCGTTTGACCGGCCCACCCTCCACGAATGGAGGATGTTGACCTTGAACTGGTCCGGCATCGTGCTGAGCGGGAGGAGGTCCGCGGATCCCGTAGGAGGGAGATGTGCCCGGTGCCGGCATCTGACGGAGCCAACGTCACTGAGTCTCACACGGCAGGTTCCCACTGCATCCCGTTCATACCTGCATTGTGGGTGACCTGCACGTTGAGCTGCCCGTTCCGGGTTGGAAGTCTCGCCACGTCAGCCGCCACGCTCGGGCGTCGTGATCGCGGAGGTCCCGCCCGTTATCCACCACCGCAGCGCGGAGCTGCCGATCGCGCTGTGCAACCAGGTTGCGAAGATCGTTGCTCTGCTCGATCAACCGGGCCAGCTCAGCACCGAGGAGGTCGAGAAAAGCGTCCACCTCCTCGTTGTAGCCGCGTTTCCCGATCGGCGGCTTACTGAATGCGACGTTGCGAATGTCGGCGGGGGTCAACGGCATCAGATCACCTCCAGTGCGTGGAGGACCACGATGTAGCCTCCCTTTCCTTCTGAGTGGTTTCCATACCGCTTACGCAACCGTCTCAGACCCTCGCATGCCTGTGCAAGAGCAAATTCACGAACGTGTAGTCCTCACCTCCGATACGCGTACTGATGCAAGTACGGTTCACTCGTTCAGAATGGACGTCATATACCGATGCAAGAACGTTGCCCTCCGGTGGCTACCGACCTGGGAGATCGCGGCGGTCGGAAACGACGGTGGCCGCAGCCGCACACCGATTGGTAGCGAAGGATCGGCGATCCCGGTCAACAATGAGATCGTGACGATCAGCACACAGATCAGGATCGGCACCGCCTGCCCCCGCATCCACCTCGGATCCACCCGATGCGAAACGCAGCAGGCGCAACGAGTTGGCCACCACGCTCACCGAGGAGAAGCCCATCGCGGCTCCGGCGATGATGGGGTTGAGCAGGCCGACCGCGGCCAGCGGGATCAGCGCCACGTTGTAGACGAAGGCCCAGCCAAGGTTCTGCCAGATCGTCCGGTACGTGCGCTGGGAGAGCCGGATCGCAGTCGGCACCCCGGAGAGCTCGCCGCGCATCAAGGTCAGATCGGAGGACTCGATGGCGACGTCGGTGCCGGTGCCCAGGGCGATGCCCAGGTCGGCGGCCACCAGCGCGGGGGCATCGTTGACGCCGTCACCGACCATCGCGACGACCGCACCCTCGGCCTGCAGCCGGGTCACCTCGGACTGCTTGTCCGCGGGCAGGATCTCGGCCAGCACGGTGTCGATGCCCACCCGCTCGGCGATCGCTGCCGCGGTGCGGGCGTTGTCCCCGGTCATCATCACGACGGCGAGGCCCATCCGATGCAGCTCGGCGACCGCGGTGGCAGCGCCGTCCTTGACGGTGTCGGCCACCGCGAGCACCCCGCGGACCTGACCGTCCCAGCCCGCAAGCACCGCGCTCTTGCCCTGGGCCTCCAGCCGCTGCGCAGAGCGGGCGAGGTTCTCGGGCAGCGCCAGCTGCGCCTCGGTGACCAGCGTGCGCCGGCCGACCCACACCGTGACGCCCTCGACGTCGGCCCGTACCCCGTGCCCGGCCAGGGCGGCGAACCCGGTCACCGCCGGCAGTACGCCGTGCGCCGCACGAGCGGCCGCCGCGATGGCGTGCCCGATCGGGTGCTCGCTGTCAGCCTCGACCGCCCCGGCGCGGCGCAGCAGCTCCCCGGCATCGGTACCGGCGCCGACCTCGGTGTCGGTCAGTGTCATCGCACCGCGGGTCAGCGTGCCGGTCTTGTCGAGCACCACCGTAGTGATCTTGCGACTGCGTTCCAGTACCTCCACGCCCTTGATCAGGATGCCCAGACTCGCGCCCCGCCCGGTACCGACCATGATCGCCACTGGGGTGGCCAGCCCCAGCGCGCACGGGCAGGCCACGATCAGCACGGCCACCCCGGCGATCAACCCGGCCACCGGATCCCCCGCCAGCAGCCACCACCCAGCGAAGGTGGCCAGCGCGATTCCGATGACGGCAGGCACGAACACCGCCGAGATCTGGTCGGCCAGCCGCTGCGCCCGGCCCTTCCCGGCCTGGGCGGCCGAGACCAGCGAGACGATCTGAGCCAGCACGGTGTCCGAGCCGACCGCGGTGGCACGCACGGTGAGCACCCCGCTGGTGTTCAGCGTCGCCCCCGCCACCGTCGCGCCGACGCCCTTGTCCACCGGCACCGACTCCCCGGTCAGCATCGACTCATCCACCGCGGAGGCCCCGTCGACGACCTCGCCGTCGGTCGGGATCTTCTCCCCCGGCCGGACCCGCAGCAGGTCCCCGACTCCGACCTGGTCCACCGGGACCATCTCCTCGGTCCCGTCGCGCAGCACGCAGGCCTGTTTGGCACCCAGCTCCAGCAGCGACCGGATCGCTCTCCCGGCCCGGCGCCTGGCCCGGACCTCGAAGTAGCGGCCCAACACCAGGAACGCGATCAGCAACGCGGCGGTCTCGAAGTACAGATCGCTGCCGCCACGCAGCAGCTCCACCAGCGAGAACGTGTAGGCGGCCAGGGTGCCGATCGCAATCAACGTGTTCATGTTCGCGCTGCCCCGGCGGGCCCGCCGAGCCGCCTCGCGCAGGAACGGCCACCCCACGCCGAACTGCACCGGGGTGGCCAGCGCCAGCAGCACCCACGGCGACCACGGGTGTTCGGTGGCAGGCGCCCACAATGGCAGCACCATGGTCGCCAGGCCCAGCGGCCAGGCCACGATCACCCGCCACAGCCAGGACCGTTGCGCAGCGGTCTGCTCGTCCTGCTGCGCTGAGTCCTCCGCTGCGGCGACCCGAGAGCTCGGCAGCTCCAGCTGGTAGCCAATCCTGGCCACCGCAGCCCGCAATGCCTGCGGGTCCGCGGGCTGCGGTGCCAGCACCACGCGCGCCGTGCCGGTGGCGAAGTTCACCTCCGCGTGCGCCACCCCCGGCTGCCTACCCAGCGTGCGCTGCACCCGGCCGGCACAGGACCCGCAGGTCATGCCCCGAACGGCGAACTCCAGCGTCCGCGGCTTGGACTCCGGGTCAGCGGTGACGCGCCCGGCTGCGGTGGCCGGCTCAGACATGCTCGCCGCCGCCCTGTTCGGCGACCTGAGGTGGCCGGAACACATGCTTGTCGAACTTCAGGGTCTCCATCAGCTCCTCGACGATCTCGGTGATGCGACCTTCCTGCATCGCCTTCGCCACGCACGTCTCCAGGTGCCGGCGCAGCATGATCCGGCTCGCGCCCTCCAGTAACCCCTGCACCGCGGCGAGCTGTTTCATCACGTCCGGGCAGTAGGCGTCCGCCTCGATGATCGTGACGATGCCGTTGATCTGACCACGGGCCGTCTTGAGACGGTTGAGCACCGACCGCTGATGGGTATCCATGGCGTCATCCTACCCCACCTAGGGTGGGATGACGCCATGCTCACTGTATGCAGCCGCAGCCGGCCGCGTTCTTCGCCTGCCCAACGGTCTTGCCGAACCGCTGGGTCGCCTCCAAGATCGCCTCCCGCATCGCGGGACTGCCGGTGTGGCCCGAATCGTCGATCACCGTCAGTTCCGCGTCCGGCCACGCCTTGGCCAGCTCCCACGCGGTCTTCAGCGGGCTGCTCAGGTCGAGTCGGCCGTGGATCAGCACCGCCGGGATCCCGGCCAGCCGGTGCGCCTCGCGCAACAGCTGCCCGTCCTCGAGCCAGGCGTCGTGAGCGAAGTAGTGCGCGCAGATCCGGACGAAGGCCATCAGCGCATCGTCGGGCTTACTGCTGGACTGACCCGGCCTGCCGAGTGTCTCGTGGGCGATGACGGCGTCCTCCCAGGCGCACCAGTCCCGCGCTGCCTTGACCCGGACCGCCTCCTCCGGGCTGTGCAGCAGCCGGTTGTAGGCGGCCACGAGATTGCCGTCCCGTTCCGCCTGCGGTACTGCGTCGCGGAACGCCTCCCAGGGACCGGGCAGCAGGCGTCCCACGCCGTGGTAAAGCCAGTCGGTCTCTTCGGGCCTGGTCATGGTGACGCTGACGATGATGATCTCGGAGACCCGCTCGGGGTAGCGTTGGGCGTAGGCGAGGATCAGCGTCGAGCCCCACGAGCCGCCGTAGAGCAGCCAGCGCTCGATGCCCAGGTGCTCGCGTAGCCGCTCCATGTCGGCGATCAGGTGCTCGGTGGTGTTGTGCTCCAAGCTCACACTCCGGTCGCCGGCGTGCGGCCGGCTCTCACCGCAGCCGCGCTGGTCGAACAGGACGATCCGGTAGACGTCGGGGTCGAACGCCTTGCGGCTACCACGGCCTCCCCCGGCGCCGGGACCGCCGTGCACCCACAGGGCCGCCTTCCCATCGGGGTTGCCGCTGGTCTCCCAGTAGATCCGGTTGCCATCACCGACATCCAGGAAGCCATGTGCATACGGCTCGATATCCGGGAACAGCTGGGCCACGGCGGTCTCCTCCCGAACGCACGAAGACAACCTCGCGAGGCTACTCGCCGGGTGGCGCGATGGCACCGCGTCACAGGACGGTCGGCACAGTGTCTCGCGGTGCCGGCTGGCAGCGGGCAGCCGAGTCGGGGCTCGCTCGACCAGCGGCCAGCCGGGGATCTGGGTGGGCTGTGTGACCGGCGTGTGGCGCACTCGGCGAGCCTGAGCGCGACTTCTCCGCGGTCATCGACGCGGCCCCCTTGAAAGCTCGCATTCACCGGCCACGGGCCGCGCCCACCACCGTAGTGCTTCGCGCACACAATCTGGGCAGTAGCTGGGATCTTCCTCGCTGCCCACACCATCTGGTCACCGGCTCCCCACAGACAGCCACGGACGTGCTCGGGTAGCCCTACCGGAACACTTCCCCAGCAGGGAGCAGATGGACAGCTCCCCCCAGCGCGCTCACCACGAATTCCCGGTCTTCTCGGACAGCAGTAATGGTGGTCCTCCTCACCCTCCGCTTGCTCAGGGACCTGGGCGTGCGCCCCGCGTTCGGGTGTGCTGGCCCTGGCGTCACATCCGCCATGTGATCAGCGGCTGGAGACGAGTGGGCAGGGGTTGGGTCATATACGGCTGTGCCGACTCTCCTCGGGACATCGGGCTGGTCGGACTGATTGGAAGGGTGCGGGAGAGGTCGCTACGGTAGATCCACTCATTACGTGCGGTGCACGGTGACGGAAAGGCAGCGCGATGGCAAGCAATTCCGATCCCGATGGCCGGGGGGTGATCCAGCGTGCCTGTGCGCGGTGCGGTGCGGGGCTGCGCCGGGGCCGTTCCGGTGGGATGTGTGACCCGTGCGCGCGCCGCCCTCTGGATATCGCCGAGCGGCTTCAGGAGGCAGGGTTCTTCAGCCGGGAACCCATCCGGCGGGCGCTGGCCGCTCTCGATTTCGGGTACCTGTTCCGGGCCGTGCGGCGTACTGCGGGACTGACTCAGGTTGAGCTCGGTGAAGTGCTGGAGCTGGACCAGGACCGAATCTCCCGGATTGAGCGCGGGGAACGGCCACTGAAGGACTTCGAGACCATCGCCCGGATCGCCACCCGGCTCGGCATCCCCCTGATACTGCTTGGTTTCAGCGTAGACACCACTGGCGTGGTGGCGCAGTCGGCTGCGCCTGCGCGTGACCTCCATGCCGAATCGGCCGTCGACGCCCTCAGCGTGAACAAGCGGGAAGCCCGAGGCGGCAGCATCGCCCTGCGCCCCGGCACCCCCTCAGGTGACTGGAACATGGTTTCGTGCCCGTCCCGTAGCATCGCGACCATACGCGCAATGTCTGAATCATTTCAGATCGCTGACCGAAAATTGGGCGGGGGGCTGCTCTATCGTTCGGTGGTGAGATACATCAAATTAGAGATTGCTCCCAGCTTGCTCGATCCTCCCCGGGATTGTTCAAGTGGCGAGTTGTTCTCTGCGGCGGCTTCGCTGACTGAGGCCGCTGGATGGATGGCGCATGACGGTGGATGTGACGATCAATCGCAGAGACATTTCAAGCAGGCATATCACTTAGCCGTAACAGCCGGAAACCCGACGTTGTGCGCGAATGTGTGCGCGTCGTTGTCGCATCTTGCTATCCAGCGTGGCCAGACAGAAGACGCTGCGCGAATTTCTGCTGCGGGCCTGGAGCTGGCCACTCGAGATGAGGGTGCTGGCACCGAGCAGCTAGTAGCAAGGCTTTACGCGATGTGCGCTCGGGCGGCAGCGATGCAAGGGCGAACAAAGGACTGCTATCTGGCTTTAGACGCCGCCCGCAATGCTCTATGCAATTGCATGACTTCAACACGGGCGGGATGGATTTCAGGATTTGATGAGGCATCGCTAGCCAGCGAGTCCGCCTTGTGCTTCTATTCGCTTGAAGCTCTCGATGAAGCTGAGGACCAGGCAAGAAAAGTGATCGAGCTCCGTCATACCGGCGACCGTGTGCGAAGTCTAGCATTCGGCCAGCTAACGCTGGCTAACGTACTTTTCAAGGCTGGAGCTATTGGCGAGGCGGCAAGGACAGGTTCAGAGATTTGCCTATTAGCAGCATCAGTGGACTCCGCCCGCATTCGTTCGGGAATTTTCCGACTCGGAAAATTGCTTGACGTGAATCGAGCGGATCCTGACGTTGCGGCTTTCCTGGACAATCTGACGCAGCTAACCGAGAAAACGGTAGCGGTCTCACCCGACGAAATTGGGTGGCCACTGTGAAGCACGGTAGGGACGCCCGGTTCTTATGGCTAGCAGAGGGCAACGCTAAGCAAGCTCGAAAACGAGTCTCAGCGAAGGTGATCATGCGAGATCAGACCGGCCGAATCCTTCTTGTCAATCCAACTTATAAAGAATACTGGGACCTTCCTGGCGGAATGGTTGAGGCAAACGAGCCTCCGCGTGCGGCCGCCGAGCGAGAAATTGTCGAAGAACTTGGCTTCCAAGCGAAGATCGGCCACTTGCTTGAGATTGATTGGATCGGCCCACATGGCCCCTGGGATGACCAGTTAATTTTTACGTTTGACGGGGGAACTCTCGCAAATGCGACGATTAAAGAATTGAAAGTCGCCGACAACGAGATATCAGAATTTGGATTTTTCTCGGCGTCCAACGCTTCTCGATTGCTTCGCAAAGACGTAGCTCAGCGACTCATGCGTACCGTCAAATCGTTGGAAACCGGCCGTGTATGCTACCTGGAATACGCCCAGCAAAATGAAAAGGAGATCACGAGTTGATATAGTCGATCCTTGTGCACACAACGATGGCGCCGACTTCTTACTCACAAATAGGACCATCATGGCCGCTACCGGTCTGTCCGACGGCGCACCGGTGGGCATCGACTACGTGGAGAGCTTGCACGGGACGATCAAGCACCTTCCCGCGCTCGATGGCGTACATGGTGCCGATGTTGCCCCGCTGGCCTTACGCGGTTTTGGCCGAGCGCAACTCATACTTCGGGAAGGCCGCTACGAGCCGGCTTCCGAGCGTGACCTTGAAGCCGTCACGGCTGAAATCGGTGAGCTGTGAGGTTGGCTGCTGTTTGACGCCGAACATTACGAGGAATCCCGCCAGGTCAATGCCGAAGCTCTCACCCTCGCGCGGATCACGGGAGACGTGAGCACGGAGTGGTTCGTGCTGTCTAACCAGGCGCTCGCCTCGGTGCACACCGGCCGCAACCGGGAGGCATTGCGGATCGCTCACAGCATGACCTGCGGTCAAGACCTGCCTGGCCGTGTACAGGCACTGTTCGACGTGCGAGCCGCGCGTGCTTTGGCTGCGTTGGGTGACTCGGTCTCAGCACTTCCGGGCTTTCGACCGAGCGAGGGCGGCATTCGCCGATGGGACCACTGCGCGTGACCCAGCATGGTCGCGGTGGTTCGACGAACGCGAGCTTGCCGGACACGAAGGCATGATTCACGCGGCACTTGGAGACCACAGCCGGGCACGTCCCCAGTTGGCGACGGCGGTGGAGGGCTCGGAAGGTCGGGAACACTTCCGCTGGGCACTGTACATCCACCCTCGGCTCGCACCGAAGGGTTGTTGCGCTATACTCTGGCCCACCCCGAAGCGCGACCGCGGATGCCTTCCACGTTGAGCGACACCCTCGACTACATCGGCAACCGGCTCGCAGAGAGCCAGTCTTTTCGTCGCGGATTGCCAAGGATACGAGATGCTCACCGCAGCCGGCGTGGCGGTGGTGGAAATTCCCGACATAGCTCAGGAGGCCAAAGCACCCAATACCCATCTTTCACTGGGACCGCTGTGACAGCGCGACCTGCTTATGACTACAGAGTCACAGCTTGATGATCTTCAGTGTGTCGCCATGCCTACACCAGCGATTCTGCTCCGAATGGCGACTCGGGCAGCGGTCCAAGCATCACCGCGAAACTCCAGGTGCCGAGCAGCTGCACCGGGCCGCCGGGCCTGGGGAAACCGCCAGCGTGATCGGCAGACAACCCGTGCCGCCAGGCTGCCAGAACAATTACAGTGGAGAGGTCGACGCGGGTCTCGCAGGGAAAGGACACGCCGATGATGCACGGGATGATGTGGGGTTGGGGAGTCTGGTTTGTGCTGTGGGGGTTGGTGGGTCTCACCATCCTTGTCGCGGGTGTGCTGGCCATCGTCTGGCTCGTCCGCAACCTCACCAGCCAGAGCCGACGGGAGGGTGACCTCGCCAAGCAGGAGCTTCGGCGCCGCTACGCAGCCGGAGAGATCGCCCGGGACCAGTACCTGGAGATGAGCTCAGATCTCAGCTCGCGCTGAGACGGCTGCGGGGGCGGTCTCGGAAGGCCGTCAGTCCAATGGGCGGTGTGGACGGCGTCAGTAGCGGGTATGTCCTCAGTATGCGGCTCCGCCGGGGCCGTCTCCCGAGGGTGGTGCTGTCATGGGT
This sequence comes from Pseudonocardiaceae bacterium, assembly GCA_050699515.1. Lineage (GTDB taxonomy): Bacteria > Actinomycetota > Actinomycetes > Mycobacteriales > Pseudonocardiaceae. The sequence goes on along the minus strand of JBOHFF010000168.1, from coordinate 17,624 downwards.
CTGATCGTCGCTCTGTTGGTGGTCTGGGTCGTCCTCATCGTGCTCGGATTCTTGATCAAATCACTGTTCTGGTTGGCGATCCTCGGCCTGGTCTTCTTCGTGGCAACCGCCATATTCGGTGCCATGCGAGGTCGCGCCCTGCGTTGACGTTGAGACCTCAGTCCGGTCGGGGCGCTCGGCGGTGGGCTCGGCGCTTGAGCTCGGCATCGTCGACCAGAGTCAGCATCGGCTCGCCCGGCACACCGATCATCACCGCGACAAAGCGGCTCCACTCCTGCGGGAGATTGTTCGCAGCCTGATAATGTATAACGTCGCCACCTGGCTCCCAGAACGCTTCACCCGCCCGGATCACCCGCTCGGGCTCGCCCTCCAATTCGAATAGCATCTCCCCGTGGAGCATATAGCCGAATACCGGCCCGGAGTGCCGATGCGGAGGAGTTCCCGGATCCCCGGGCAGCAGCTCGACCAGAACCGTCATCACGTGCGCGTTGTCCGGCATGAATGGCGGATGCTGATCCAGCAACGTCGTCAGCACGGTGTTCGATCCTGCGGGCGTCGTCATGAGCCTGCGGGCTATACCTCAACTGCCCACGTCTGAGCAGTAGTTTCGCCACATGGACGAAGCACGATCCTGGTGGCGGCCGGCGGCCTTCGACCCGTCCACCCGCACGTGGGTCTCGCTGGAGCGTCCGGGGGCGGTGCCGGTGCCCGAGTTGGCTGGGGTGCTGGTGTGCGACGAGTCCAGCCTGCGATGGGCCGCGGAGGACTTCGGCCATGTGGTGCATCACCGCCCCCGGGCGGTACTGCGGCCAGGCGGGGCGGCCGATGTGGCCGCGGTAGTAGCTTTCGCCGGGAAGGTCGGGTTAACGGTGGCCGCTCGCGGTGCGGGTCACGCCACTCATGGCCAGGCTCAGGCCGCGGGTGGCGTCGTCATCGACATGGCCGGACTGAGCCTGGTGAGCGAGGTGCACTCCGATCGGGTCACCGCGCAGGGCGGTGCGTTGTGGAGTGACGTCGTGGACGCCGCACTGGACCACGGCTGCACACCGGAGGTGCTGACCGATTACCTGGATCTCTCGGTGGGTGGCACCCTGGCAGTCGGTGGCGTCGGCGGTACCAGTCACCGCTACGGGTTGCAGGTCGACGGTCTCGACGAGCTGACCGTGGTCACCGGCACCGGAGTGCTGGTCACCTGCTCGCCAGGACGCCACCAGCGGTTATTCGACGCGGTCCGCGCCGGGCTCGGACAATGCGGGATCGTCATCAGCGCCACCATCAGCGCGGTAGCGGCACCCGCGCGCGCTCGCCGCTACCGCCTGCACTACGGCGACCTCGCGAGTTTCTTCACCGATCAGCGATATCTCGTGAACCAGGATCGGTTCGATTTCCTGCAGGGCCAGATCCTGCCGGCAGCGCCGGGCGGCTGGCGATACCTCCTCGAGGCTGCCGCCTACTACACACCACCGGCGGCGCCTGCCGACGCGGCGCTGCTCGAGGGATTGGGCTACGGCAGTGCTGATCTGGAGAGCGCCGACATCTCGTACCGGGAGTTCGTCCATCGGATGGCCCCCGGGGTCGCGGCGCTGCGGGTCAGCGGGGAGTGGCTGCATCCGCATGCCTGGATCACCGAGTTCCTGCCATCGGGGGCCGCCCGAGCCCTCGTCGAGGAGATTCTGGGCAGACTCAGCCCGGCCGAGCTGGGTGAGTCCGGGCTGGTCCTGCTCTATCCGATCCGTACCGACCGGCTGCGGGCACCGCTGACGCGAGTGCCCGACTCGGAGCTGGCCTGGCTGCTCGCGCTGCTTCGAACCGGTAGCGCCGACGATCCCGCGGGCGCCGCTGCCATGGTCGAGGCGAACCGGGTGATCCACGATCGGGTCCTCGCCCGCGGTGGGATCGCCTATCCGATCAACTCCGTGCCGATGTCCCCCGCGGACTGGCACGTCCACTTCGGACCGCGCTGGCGGCAGCTGCGCGACGCCAAGGAGGAGTTCGACCCGCACGCAGTCCTCACCCCCGGTCACGACCTCGGAATGCTGGCGGCCGCCGGCCGACCAGACGATCAAACCCGCGGCGCACGGTGGCTATGATCTGCACTCGTGCCCGATCTGCCTGATCCCGAGTTCTTCGCCACGCCGGCCATGCGCGCCGCGTTGGCCAGTCGGGACATCTGCGCGGTGTATCGCTTGCTGACGCGTGCGGGAGTGCCTCAGCGGGCGATCGCGCAAGTGACCGGCCAGGCGCAAAGTGACGTCTCCGAGATCCACCAAGGTCGTCAGGTGATCGCCTATGACGTGCTGGAGCGCATCGCAACCGGGTTGGGGGTACCTCGCGAGGCGATGGGACTCGGCTACGGCGCCTACAGTGAGAACACGGCCGAGGCGCCGGGACAGGAGGCGGAGGCGGACGTGCTGCGACGGCAGTTCTCCCACCTGCTCGCACTGGCCGGTACGGCGGCATTCGGGGCGGCCATCCCTGGGGTGGGCGAGCTGATGGAAGGCCCGTCGTTCGCGGGCCCGCTCATGGATACCCCCACGCGGATCGGGCGGGCCGATATCGAAGTGATCCGCCGCTGGACCGCATCCCTGGCAATGACCGCCAGAACCATCGGCGGACAAGCCACCCCGGCCGCCGCGCTGGCCGAATGGGCGGACGGTCACCTGCGTGCCGACGCATCGGAGGGAACCCGGGCCGCGCTGCTCCCCGCACTGTCACAACTGCACGTCATCGCGGCCTGGTGCTGCCACGACAGCTACGCTCCCCGCGCCGCGCTGCACCATTTCGGGCAGGCCGTGACGTTCGGCACCCAAGCCGGCGACGCCGTCGCGACGTCCTTCGCGCTGCGCCACGCCGCGAGGATGTTCATCGAACGTGGTGAGCCCGATGATGCCCTGAAGCTGGTGCAGCTGGCAGAGGTGCATCTGGTCGACGCGCCGACCGACGATCCCCGGGTAGCGCCATTGCGAGCCCAGCTGTCCGGGAAGAGCGCGATCGCGCTCGCCGACATGAGCGACTCCGGCTCGGCAGCTAGGCAGGCGAGGTCGCATCTCGATCGTGCGCTCGATGGCTCCGAGCCGCTGGGTTCGCACGCGCGGGCTTGTATGGACCTTAATGCGGCGGAGGTGCACCTGCGGCTGGGTTCGTTCGACACAGCCGAGGCGATGGCCGCATCCGCCATCCGGATTTTCGGTGCTGACCGGCGGGAGGGCATCCTCGCCGAGATCATCTCGGCAGTGCTGCACGTCCAGGCTGGTGACCGGGACGCACTGCGGATGGCGGACTCGGTGATCGGCGCCGTAGCCACGTTGCGCTCCGGCGTGGCCCGGGCCAAGCTCACCCCGCTGGCCACTGCGTTGGAGGCCAGAGCGCGCCCCGAGCACGCCGACCTCGCCCAGCAGGCCCGAAAGATCGCCACAACGCGGGTGTAGGTAGTTCCTCTGCCGCGCAGCGGAATCCCGCCCCATCTTGCAGGACACTCGCCTTGATCGCGGTGAGCCTGTCGGGGGCCTCTGGCAGGCTGATCCTCGACACGGGAGGCAAGGTGGCCATGGCACTCGACTCGCTGCCCAGCGCAACCACGATGGACGTGGAGTCGCTGGTCGGCATGGCGTGGCGCGGCAAGATCCGCGTTCCGCGTTTCCAGCGTGACTTCCGGTGGGGTTGGGAGGATGTGCGCCGCCTGTTCGACAGCATCGTCCGGGGGTACCCGATCGGCAGCCTTTTGTTATGGGTACGGGAGGCACAGGAGGAAGCGCTGCAGCTAGGAACCCTGAGCATCAAGGCGCCGGAGTCGACCGAGGCGCTCTGGGTCGTCGATGGGCAGCAACGGATCACCAGCCTCGCCAACGCCCTGCACCCCGACGGGCAGGCCGATCCGCGGTTCGCGCTCGCCTACGACCTTCGCGAGCAGCAGTTCGTCCGGATACCCAAAACCGAAGACCCGCTGGTGATCCCGCTACCCGTGCTCTTCGACCTGCAGCAGATCCTCATCTGGTTCAACAACCATCCTGGTATCACCGACTACCTCGAGCAGGCCAGTTCGATCACGCGGACGCTGCGGCAGTTCCAGATTCCGGCCTACCAGGTCAGGCAGACCGACCAGAGGGTGCTGCAAGACATTTTCGACCGGATGAACAATTACGGAAAACGGCTATCACGCGCCGAGATATTCTCCGCACTCAACGCGAGAGAACAGGACGGCCAGCTCACGATCGGTCTGATCGCCGAGCACATCGCATCCGATCTCGGCTTCGGGACCATCGACGGAAATACCGTGCTGCCGGCGGTGCTGGCGCGCCGGGGCACCGACGTCAAGCGTGATATTCGCGACGAGTTCTCCGGCTCCGACGACGAGGGACGCGATGCCGCCTTCGAGGCAGGTGAGCAGGCATTGCGTCGAGCGGTTAGTTTCCTGCAGCAAGACGCGTTCGTCCCACACGTCTCCATGCTGGCCTACCGGTACCTTCTGGTTCCCTTGGCACGGCTGTTCGCCTACCACCCCGCTCTCGACCCACGCAACCGCAGGCTGCTACGCAGATGGTACTGGCGAGCGGCCGTGGTCGGCCCACAGCAGTTCAAGGCCGGCACCGGTGATGCGGCGCGGTTGCTCTGCGCCCGGGTGCGCGAGGATGACGCGACCGCATCGGTACAAGGCCTGCTGGAGACCATCGAGCAGGACGACTCGGCGCTGCCCGACCTGCGCAGCTTCGCCACCAACCAGGCGGACACCAAGATCGTACTGTGTTCGTGGTGGGCCGCAGGCCCGCGGAATCCCGAGACCGGCGAGCAGTATGAGATCGCAGATTTAGCCGACTGTCTGGTTGATCGCACCACCGCCCGTGACGCCGTCCGATACCTGGTACCCAGAAAGTGGGTGCCCGAGCCGCTGCGGCCCTCGGCTGCGAACCGGGTGTTGATGCCAGCGCTGTCCGTCGACTCAGAAGAGGTCTACTCCCTGTTCGTGAACGGCCCGGGTCTGTTCGACATCGACTCAAGAAAGGTATTGGACTCACACGCGCTCACCGACGAGATCGTCGACATGTTGCGGGCCGGTGCGTTAGCCCAGGCGCTCGAAGCACGGCAGGAGCTGCTCATTCGGAATCTGCGAGATTTCCTGCAACGGACCTGCGAATGGGGCTTCGAGGATACGCCGCCGCTGTCCGAGCTGATGATGGAGGACGAAAGCGACGATGCCGCTGACTGAGCAGCGCTACGGTGTCTGGCTTGGCCCCCACCGCGTTGGCACGTTGAAACAGCGGGGCGACTACACCTGGTTCGCCTTCACAGACGACTACCTGAGTGATCCTGACCGGCCGGTGCTCGGGCTGATCTTCGAGCAAAACCTGCGCGCCCGGCACGCCAGCGCACTGAGGCTGCCGCCCTGGTTCTCCAACCTCCTCCCCGAGGGCCGCTTACGGGACTGGATCGCCGCAGACCGTCAAGTCTCCCCGCATCGCGAGATGGAGCTACTCGCCCAGGTGGGGCACGACCTGCCCGGCGCGGTGCGGGTATTGCCCGAAGACGCCTCACCCATCCAGGCATGGAGTCTGGCGGCCACATCAGGTCACCCTGACGCGAAAGACTCCGGCACCGGACGCGTTGGATGGCGGTTCTCGCTTGCCGGTGTCAGCCTGAAGTTCTCCATGGTCCGTAAGGACGACCGCCTGACGTTGCCCGCTCACGGTGAAGGCGGCGATTGGATCGTCAAGCTTCCCGACCGCGTGTATGCCGACGTGCCGCGTAACGAGCACGCGATGATGTCGCTCGCCTCCGCCATCGGCATCGACGTGCCGGAGGTCAGGCTCGTGCACCGGGACATGCTCGATGGCCTGCCGCCGGGTGTCTGGCCCGATAACGAGGAATGGGCGTATGCGATCCGCCGGTTCGACCGCGACGACGACCGCAATCTCGTGCACATTGAAGACCTCGCACAGGTTCGCAATTTCTATCCGGAGAGCAAGTACAACGGAAACTTCGAGACCGTCGCAGCGCTCGTCTACCGTGGTCGCGACCTTGCCGCACTACATGAGTTCGCGCGTAGACTCACATTCACGATCCTCATCTCCAATGGTGACGCGCACCTCAAGAACTGGTCCTTGATCTACCCGGACCGCCGTATTCCCGTTCTGTCTCCCGCCTATGACCTGGTCTGCACCGCGGTTTATCGCAACGATGAGCCGGAGGACCTCGGACTGAAATTCGGCGGAACCCGACGGTTCGCCCGTATCAATACCCAGACGTTCACCCGGCTCGAGGAACGGCTGCGGGCACAGGGTGCACAGCTGGCCGGCATCGTCGCCGAGACGGTCGAGCAGACCAGGGCCCACTGGCCCCGATGCAGTGCGTTACTGAACGGCAACCAGAGGCTGCAGGACACCGTGCACAACAGCATCGAAACCCACGGTGACATTCTGCTGAGGAGATCGTCATGACCACTCAGCGGTATGCTCGTGCACCTCTTAGCCGTTGAGGCAGGCGGTTCGGGCAGGACTGTGGCGCTCGAACTCGAGCAGGAACCGCTTGCGGTCCAAGCCGCCGCCGTAGCCGGTGAGATCGCCAGTGGCGCCCACGACGCGGTGGCAGGGCACGATGATGCCGATCGGGTTGCGGCCGTTGGCGAGGCCGACCGCTCGGGCGGCGGTAGGACGTCCGAGCCGTTCGGCGAGCTGACCGTAGGACATCGTCTCGCCGTAGGGAATCTCCCGCAGAGCCGCCCAGACACCGCGCTGGAACGGGGTCCCGAGCAGGGTGATCGGCAGGTCGAACTCGGTGCGCTGGGCGGTGAAGTACTCCTCCAGCTGCGTGATCACCTCGGTGAACGGCGTGCGGTCCGGGGTCCCGAACGTCTCCGGCCGCGGCCGGTGCCGCTGCAGGTTCATGTAGAGGCCGGCGAGGATGCCGTGGACGGCCACCAGGGTGAGCGTGCCAACCGGACTTTCCACCGTTGTGTGTACTCGATGTTCCATGATGTCGTTCTTTCCTCAAGCAGGTAGCCGGTTGATGGGATGGTCACTGGTCGCCCACAGGTACTGCACGGCGTACGCACGCCAGGGTCGCCATGCGGCGGCGTGGCCGGTCAAACCCGCCGCGGTGGGAGAGAGACCCAGGTCACGGGCGGCACGCCGGATTCCCAGATCGGTCGGCACGAAGGCGTCCGGGTCACCCAACGCGCGCATCGCGATCGTCTCGATGGTCCAGGGGCCGAAGCCGGGTAGGACTGCCAGCTGAGCCCGGGCCTGCTGCCAGTCACTGGCCGGGCCGAGGTCGAGCTCGCCGCAGGCCAGGGCGGCGATCAGGGTGGTGAGTGTGCTGCGGCGCGCCTGCGGCAGGGCGAGCGCCGCCGGATCGAGCGAGGTCAGCGCGTCGATCGTGGGGAACAGATGGGTCAGCCCGCCGGTCGGGTCGACCACCGGGTCACCGTAGGCGGCCACCAGTCGCGCGGCGTGGGTACGGGCCGCCGTGGTGGACACCTGCTGCCCGAGGACCGCGCGGACCGCGAACTCCGCTGCGTCGACGGTGCGGGGCACCCGGCGACCCGGGTTCTTCTCCACCATCGGGGCAAGCACGGGGTCGCTGCCAAGTACGTCATCGATCGCCACCGGGTCCGCGTCGAGGTCGAGCAACCACCGGCACCGGGTGATCGCGGTGGACAGGTCCCGCAGGTCGGTCAGGGTCAACCGGCACTCGATGTGCTCAGGCGACGGTCGCAGGATCACCACTCCGTATCCGTGCGGTAGGCGCAGGGTGCGGCGGTAGGCGCCGTCACGCCACTCCTCGACTCCAGGTACCGCGGTCGCCGCCAGATGCCCGAACAGGTTGTCCGGGCACAGCGGCGCACGGAACGGCAGCCGCAGCACCAGCGATCCGGCCATCACCGGCGGGTGCCGGTGCGCGGCGCGAGCGCGCAGCTCGGTCGGGGCAAGGGCGAAGACCTCGCGCACCGTGTCGTTGAACGCCCGCACGCTGGCGAAACCGGCGGCGAAGGCGACGTCGGTCATCGGCAGGGAACTCGTCTCGATCAGCAACCGCGCGGTCTGGGCGCGTTGCGCGCGGGCCAATGCCAGCGGACCGGCTCCCAGCTCAGCGAACACCTGCCGCTGAACCTGCCGGATGCTGTATCCGAGCCGCGCGGCCAGACCTGGGACACCGTCACGATCGACCACTCCATCGGCGATCAAGCGCATCGCCCTGGCCACCAGATCGGCGCGCTCGTTCCACTGCGGAGATCCTGGGCTGGCGTCCGGCCGGCAGCGTTTGCAGGCCCGGAAGCCAGCCGATTGGGCTGCCGCCGCGCTCGGATAAAAACGCATGTTCTCCACCTTGGGCGGCACCACCGGACAGCTCGGACGGCAGTAGATGCCGGTAGTGATCACTGCGGTGAAAAACCAGCCATCGAACCGCGCGTCCTTGGACTGCACCGCTCGCACACAACGCTCCACATCCTCATGCACTCCCCCAGCATCACCCGCGGCCGGAGCCGGAGCTAGCGAGAATACGACATCACCCGTCTTACGACTGATACTTTCCGTGTTCAGCCCACCACGTGTCGTAACGACGACGTCGTTGACAGCGATGTACTGGCTGAGGCGTAGTCCGGCTCGTCCCAGGTCGGTAACCACAGGTCGGTAACCACAGGTCGGTAGGAGGCAGGAAGCATGACCTCGCAGGTGCGGATTCCGGCGTCACCAACTGCACAGTCCTCGACCCGCAGCGCGGGTCGCGGTCCTCGGTCCGCGATGTTCGGTCTCATCGCATCGTTCCCACTCAGCGCGGCATGCGCCGCGGCCGGCGTCCTGATGGTCTTCGGTTCCGGCCAGCCAGCCCCAACCCATCAGACAGTGGCAGTTCAGAGCCCGGCCGCCCCCGGGCCGGTCGAACCCCACAAGCCCCAAAAGGCGCAAAAAGCCCAGAAACACCAACAGGCTCAGAAGGCCCAGTCGGCCAGCGACGCGTCGTTCTACAAGAATTGCCCCGAGGCCCGCCGCCCTGGACCTCCTCCTCCGCGCCATGGCGGCGGACCCGGCCACGGCTCCGCGCTCGATCGCGACGGCGACGGCAAACCCTGCGAGCCCTGATCCCGCGAGACAGCTCATAGCCTGGGGCATCCTGGGCGATCTGGTCCAGTTTCGCCCACAGCGCCCAAATTGGTGCAAAAGCTAGCTACAGTGCTAACCGTCGAGTCCGAATCAGCGCTCGGCAGCAGGAGGTGACGCGTGGGTGAGGGTCCACCCAAGGACGGGCAGAACCGGCTTCCGGCGGGCATCGACACCACGGTTCCGCAACCAGCCCGGTTCTGGGACTACCTGCTGGGCGGTAAGGACAACTACCCGATTGACCGTGAGGTCGGCGAGCAGGTTCTAGCGATCTTTCCCGATCTGCTTGACTCCGCGCGCGCCGACCGAGGATTCCTGGTCCGGGTCGTCAGATATCTCACCCGAGATGCGGGCATACGCCAGCTCCTCAATATCGGCACCGGACTGCCTACCGTGAACAACACCCACCAGGTCGCCCAAGCGAGCGCGCCGGAATGCCGCATCGTCTACGTCGACAACGACCCGATGGTCCTGGTGCATGCGCGCGCTCTGCTCACCAGCACCAAGGAAGGCAGCACCGACTACCTCCACGCCGACGTGCGCGACCCCGAAAAGATCCTGCACGAGGCCGCCCGGACGCTGGACTTCACCCAGCCCGTCGCGCTCATGCTGCTGGGGATCTTGAATTACATCATCGACAGCACCGAGGCGGACGCTATCGTGAAACACTTCCTCGATGCCTTGCCTCCAGGAAGTTACCTGGCGATGTCCCATCCCACCGCGGAGATCCACGCTGACGCGATAGAAACGTCCGTCGAGTACTACAACGCCAGCGGCGCGGCGCCGATCAGAACGCGCAACCGCCAGGAGCTCACCCAGTTCTTCGACGGTCTTGAGCTCCTCGAGCCTGGCGTGGTGTCGTGTTCATTGTGGCGGCCGGACCGCAGCGATATCGGAATCAGCACCGAGGTGACCCAGTATTGCGGGCTCGCCCGCAAAAATTGATCGAATCTCGGCCGTCAGGTTTCTTTCAGAGTGCTGCTCAGGAACCTGATCGTCTCTGACGGCGACTTGGCCTGGATGCACAAGCGGTCCATGACCACCAGGTAGTGCTGGACATCCTCTGCCTTATCCAGGTACAGGGCGCTGGTGAGCTGTTCCAGGTAAACCAGGTCGGGTAGATCGGGCTCGGAGAACCGCAAGATCGTGAACGGGCCGCCGACGGCGGCGTGTGCACCCGAGTAGAACGGCATGACCTGCAGCGTGATATTGGGGTACTCGGCCATATCAATCAGATGCTGGATCTGGCCCCGCATCGCGGCACGCCCATCAAGACGCCACAGGGCCGCCTCGTCGATCACCCCCCATAGGTTGGGCGCGTCGGTTTGGCTCAAGACCTTCTGACGCTTCATCCGCAACGCGACCCGGCGGTCGATATCAGCAGTGCACATGTCCGGGTTACCGAGCAGGATGACGGCGCGGGCGCTCTCCTCGGTCTGCAGCAGTCCGGGCACGAGCTGGGGTTCGTAGGTGCGGATCACCGAGCTGGCCTGCTCCAGGCCGAGATACATCTCGAACCAGCTCGGCAGGATATCGCTGTAGTGATGCCACCAGCCGGGCACATTGGCCCGGCGCGCCAAGGCCAGGAACGCACTGCGCTCCTGTTCATCGGTAATGCCATAGAGAGTGAGCAGATCTGCCACGTCGCGCTCCTTGAAGCCGACCCGTCCGAGCTCCATGCGGCTGATCTTGGCATGGGACGCCCGGATCGCGTGGCCTGCTGCTCCTGCTGTGATTCCGCTTGCTTCACGGAGCTGACGTAGCTGATTGCCCAACACGATGCGTAGCGCGGTGGGCCCCTGCGGTCGTAACTGAACGTGACGAACGGCCAGATCGACACTCGACCGAGCCGCTCTCACCATTCCTCCTACGGGTGAAGCACTACGGATGGTCTCACCATAGACCGCAGCACGACTGCCCGGAAACCCCGGGCCGGCGCTTCCCCGACCCCGGACCAAGTGATCATCCGGCCTGCTGATCGAACTCATCGGTCCTCGCGGCACGGACGAACGCGGCCATCGTGACACGGGTGACGATCTGGACAGGACCGCCTGGATCCCAGGAGTCCCGGACAGCGATCAAGCCCCCTGCCAACTCCGCCAACTCCACACAGTTGCCATAGGGATTGCTATAGCTGCTCTTCCTCCACGTCACACCCCTTACCGGCGTACCGTCCGTGACCTGCGGCATCTCTCAACCTCTCCCGTCGACTCCGATCGGCCAGCGGGCTGCCAGAGCGGCCGACCACCCGAAAACGATGTAGCGGAGGATATGCGATTGCATCAGCACCTGCATTGGTACACGACGTTTCGAGCTGCGAGTGGTCGTGGCATTCCGGTGAATGACTCAGAGTGTCTATTCATACACGAGATGCACGCGAAAACATTCCCAAACTGAGACCGCCTGATCACGGACAGCCATACCGGGGCGGCATCGACGAGCTGAAGGTCTTTTGGTCAACGACGGTGAACATCGCGGTGAGCGAATGGTTGCCCTCCGTCAGCATCGACGTGACAGTCAGGACGAATCCGCAAGCCGTCCTGAATCCCCACGACGGCGCGGTCGGCGCCGCTGATCGGGACAACGTTCGCCGCAGTGGCACTGGGCGCGAGCAAGGGCTGGATACCCAGCGCGAGCACCAGAAGCGTGATCGGCACAGCCGGCGGCTGATACCCCCGCGCCCCGGAGTCTGCGCGAAGGACTCCCTCATCACCGAGCAGATGGTCGGCATGATGATCAGGGGCACTACGATCCCCGCGACGAACGTCGAGGACTCGTAGATGGTCGCGGACTCCAACGGGTCATCGGGGTTCGCGTCGCGGATGGCCAGCACCGGGATCCAGCCGAAGGTGGAGGAGATCCACCGGGACAGCGGAATGATCTGCTCATTGAGCAGGTAGAAGCCCCACAGCCCGTACACCACGCCCGGCACCGCGGCCATCAGGTCCACCATGTTGATCAGCCGTCGGCGCAGCACGCGGGGCGCGTACTCGCAGATGTAGAGCGCCACCCCGGTGGCCAGCGGCATGGCGAAGGTGACGGCCACCGCGGCGATGAGCAGTGTGCCGACGAGCACGGTGGCGATCCCGAAGTTGCGCGAGTCGGGTTCCCACGCCTGAGTCGTGAGGAACCCCAAGCCGGCTGCGGCGACCGCCCCCGAGCCCCGGAAGAAGAGGAACAGCCCAACCGCACCCATGATCACCAGTACCGCCAGACCGGCCAGGAGCAGCGAGAGCCTGAAAACCCGATCCGGACCACTGTCAGCAGACCTCACCCGACGCGCTGGCGCCGGTGGGTCCTCCGGTCCCGATGCCGGCCTTGTCACGAGGGTGGTCACCTATCCATCACCGGGGTCGGTGCCGACACCGCAGCCTCACTCATCGAGGCCATTCGCACGGCGCAGATGAGAACCCTCACGCGGCACACCTCCCGCAAACACGGATATGAGGTGTGGACGCTGCGCCTCGAAGGTGAACAGGAGAAGGCCAGCGGTTGACCAAAGGATTTCCACATACCCTACAAGGGATGGCTACCCATCGTTACAGGTCGCGTTTGTCATCACTCATAAAGGCTAATTCTTGCGACGTCTCCGGATGGCGTAGCACGATGTCCCGCTAGCCGTGCGCGGTCACGGGCGGTGGTGGCTGCCGTTCGTGGCGTGGCAGGTCACCACGAGGGGTCCCTGGTCGGTGCGGGTTGGTAGTGGCGTGGGCGACCGATCCAGGGTGGCAAATTCACACGATCGTGGTCGGGCGCGACGTCCTTACCAGTCGTTGCTTGCGCTCATTACTGACACGACTGATCGGAGCGATGAGATGCGCGCTCGCGGGATCCAAGCCATCCTCACAGCAACGCTCGTCGTTGCCGCTGCGCTGACATCGGAGACGAAGGCCGGCGCGGCCGAGCCGGCCCAGACGACGGTAAGCCACCAGGCCTGGAACGGCTCTCAGTCCGGAGACTGGGTGAACAACCCGTCGTGTTCCAGATCGCTCAACGCCGATGTCTGGGAGCCTGCCGCGCCCGGGAAGTACCCCGTCGCCATCGTGACCGTGGGCACCTTCGGGTCGATCACCGCACCGGCGTATCAGGAACTGGCGAAGGAGTTCGGACGCCAAGGCTTCGTGGCCGTCGTTGCCGACTACAACACGTGGGAGAACCTCCTCAAGCCGATCGACATCAACCGCGTGAAGGCCAAAGCCGACTGCACGTACCGACCCTCGCGACCCGACAACGTCGTGACGAAGGTGTGCGCTCGCCCGAAGGCCGACTGCACCAAGGGCATCGTGACGTCCGGGCACAGCCAGGGTGGCGCCATGGCGCTGCTCGGACACGACTACGACTCTCGGATAAACGCAGCCCACGCGTGGGGGACGGGAAACGACGTGCCGATCACCATGGAACGGAGCAAGATCCGCGTGATCGCCGGCGAGAAGGATACGGCGGGGAAAACACCTACGGACTTGAACGCGATGACCGGCTTGAACTGCACTGACCAATGGGAGTGCTTCATCGGGCCCGACGGGAGCGGCTGGCGCCGCGTGCGGGACAACGAGGTCACGGACGGAGACGCCGATCACTGCTTCACCACCGTCGACGGCTGCGGGGGCGAGCTCGACGTGAAGGCGATGGATGCCTCGAAGAACTGGTCGTATCCCGCGACCGTGATATGGCTCAAGAACTTCGTGACCCCAGCTTAATCGCGACAGCCTAATCACGACAGCCTAATCGCGACGCGCACCATCAGGCCACACTACCGTGACCGGTATGCCACGCTCACGTGCGGCTGCCACCACATCGGCAGTGCCCGAATAACTACCGGAAGGGTTGCCATCCCATACCGCAATAAGATGATCCACGGAGTCGAACAGTTCCTCACTTGCTGCCATGTACGCATCTCGGCTGGATTTCTCGAATGGCAACGTCCGAACCGTGCAGGCGCGACTGATCAGGTCGTCGAACTCTGCTAAGTTGTCGGGCTTGACCTTCCGTTCTCGATAATCAGCCGCCGGGAGAACCACCTCGACAACACCTCCACACTCCAGGACAACCCTGGCGAAGATCTGATCCGAACCTTGCGCCAGACAAGAAACACCCACCAATTTCCCCTCGTTGCAATCCTCCAGGACACTGTGGAGTGCGTTCTCAACGAGAGAGACCGTGTCAGGAGAGAGATTCATGTGGCCGGTTATCCCGATTCTCGACACGGCTCACCCCCTTCGTCTTCCATCTGTTGGAAGAGGTCAGCTCGCGGATGAGATCCCGGGTGTCTCGTACCACGGGAATATCCGCATACTGTGACGCCTCGTGATGGAACTCCCGCAGTTTCGCGCCGACTCGCCAGTTCGCCCACGGCTCCGCAAGGGGAATCGCCTGATGAACCAGCTCGCACGCATCTCTGGGATCAGCGGCAATCAATTGAGTGCGCGCCAGTCCGATAAGGTCGAAAACACGAAGACGAATCTTGGAAGGATGCCGCAGCTTCAGCGCTTGTCGAGTGAAATCTTGAGCTTTACGTGCCCACCGTGGGTCGTGTCGAGCCAAGTCGCGGTATCGCCCACCGATGACGCCGGCGAACTCCGCGGCGTCGAAGTGTCGAACAGAACGATCGTCGTCCTCCGACGGACCGTCAGAGAAAGACTCCTCTGCAGAACCAATGGCACGATCGAATGCTTGAGAATCTCCCAGCTGGGCATAACCCCATGCTTCGCGTGTCGCCAACATCGAGCGCAACCGTGCCGTCGAAGTCTTACGGCTGCCGTATTGTGCGAGTTGCACAACCTCTAAGCCATCCCGTGGATGTCCTATATCATAACATTGCCGCGCCAGTGCCGCGAGCACAGCAGCGGCGAGCCCATCGTTGCCGGCCAGCTTCGCCAGCCGCACAGCAATAACGTAATACCGCTGCGCGTAGCGATGCAGGCCGACATCCCACGACATTGAAGCGACCACCTCGGAGAGCTGCGCGGCCACTTCGAAGGCTCGCCAATTCGAACACCCTGGGGACATTTCATGAAGGCGATCCGTGACATCGTTCAACTGTGCAATAACCGCCTTGCGGGCGAGCGCCTCGTTGCCGTCATCACTCAAATTTCTGAATTGGCCTACTAATTTTTCAAGCGAAGCAAGCTCAGCCGACGAGAAATCGGAGTTATTCGTCGCAAATTCCGCATCGTCGTTGACCGGAAGTAACCATTGCTGAAGCGGCTCCGTCAACGCGACCCCTCCGAGTGCTACAGATGCGCCTGCCGTTAGAGCCTCTCGCCGTGTGATGGACAAGTCCTCACCGGTGATTTGTCGCGCGTCGAACGTGATGGAATACCGATTCCACTGAGTGACTGTTTGTGATGCTTCTGGGCACCTCCGTGGAGAAGCCGTCGTGAGCTGCTGGGCAGTGGTGTGCCCTTGTGCTCGTCGTTTGGTCTGCTGGTCGGCGAGATGGGCGGCTTTGGCGTGGATCAGCTCGTCGTAGCGGGCGATCAGCGCACCGTTCGCGCCGAGGAGCCGATCCGCTGTCTCCCAGAAATCACTCGCCGGGAGCTGGGAGCCCGCTTCGGCGTGGGTCACCGTCGTGCGATGACACGGCACAGCCCGCGCGATATCCGCCTGGAAAAGACCGGCCGCATCGCGCAGGGCCGCGAGGTAGCGGCCGAGCGTGCGTTGCTGCTCGACGAGGTGTTCTGGTGGGCGAGCCACGCGCCTGCTGCTCCCTGTCCCTCGGTGACCACTCGATCGCGAACCGATCACCAGCCTAACGACGACTGCGCATCGGTCTCACCCACTCCCCCACCGAGAGGACACCACCGGACCAGCCCCGACGCTCAACTCCCGGCGGCCAGTCGACGACCACACCGGTCACGGTGCAGTCGCGATGGTGCTGCCACGGTAGCGGGCCTAGAAAAGCGACCGAACCGTCAGCGGCACTGGTGGTGAGGTTGAGGGGCCGAAGGCAGCCGGGTTTGTGGGAGTGAACACCGCGGTCAGCGTGTGGGTACCCGTGGTCAGTGTCGAGGTATTGAGAAAGGCGAAACCGGCAGTCACCGGTACGGGGGCACCCAGAACGGTGGTGCCGTCTTTGAATTGGACGGTCCCGGCTGCGTTGAAGGGGGCCACCCGGGCGATGAGGACCACCGAGATGCCTTGGACGGCGGGGATGGGTGCCGCCGTCAGCCTGATAGTGGTTGGCTTGGCGTAGACAAGGTAGGGCACCGGAACCGAGGTGGAGGGGGTCGCGACCGCCGGGTCGGCGGGGGTGAACCTCGCGGTCAGCAAGTGGGTCCCATAGGCAACCTCGTGGTCATCGACGCAATGCCGTTGGCGACGGTCACCGGCTTCCCGAGGGGATTGTCACCGTCTTTGAACTGCACACCGCCCGCCGCTGCGGGGGTGACCGTCGCCGTAAGCGTCGTCACGGTGCCCGCAACAGCCGGGGAAGGCGGTGCCACGACCAGTGCGGTCTGCGTGAACACACCCTCGATGTACCGTTGCAGCTTTTCCGGGACTGCGGCCAGATCGCCGCCGAACAGCAGCGGACCGGGAAAAAGCCTTTGGCGTTGACCAGAGCGATCGTCGCCCGAAATCAGCTGCTTGAGACCGACCTCACCACTGAACTTCTCGGCGAGCTGAGCCACTAACAGGGCGTAGTAGAACTCCGCGAGGTACCGGCTGTTCGGGCTGTAGAGCACCACGATCGCGTTACGGACGAAAGTCGCGAACCAGCGCACCTTGTTGCCGTTGGCATCCCCGGTCAGCAGCTGGTTGGCGTTGGCTTCGGCGGCGCCGAACAGATCGGCTTTTATCGAGCCATTTCTGATATTACGAGAGATGGCGAGCGTGTTGCCTCCCTGGCTTTTGATCGTGATTCCCTGCGGCGCCGGGGTCAGCTCTGTACGCACCAGGTCGTTGCGCACTCCGGCGTGACCGATGAGGACTTCACCGGTGGCGGCACGCTGCATCCTGAAGGTGAACAGGACAAATCAAGGAATCGAAACAGAGAATGACGATCTACCCCACAAAGGATAGCCAGCGAGTCGCTGACGGAGTCGGGCCGGCGCCTAGCCATCCTCTGTGGGTCGTGTCGTAATCCCTTGGTGGACTGCTGGACTTCCTCCGTTCACCTCTAGCGCGCAGCGTTCCCCCGTGAAATCCGCATACGCGGTCGATGGACCGGCCAAAATCCTCATCCGCGGTGCCGGTCAGCTCGTATGAAACCCCCGCTCTTGCCTCGAGCCCGGAAAATCCGCCACCCGGAGGACTGAGGTGAGTAAGTCACAGTTCCGAGAAGGGATCCACCGTGAGACGTTTACGCCCCCTGCCGTTGCTCGCCGCGATCGCTGTGCTCATCGTCACCGCGTTCACCGGCTCCAGCGCCGTCGCTAGCACCGCCGCGCCCAACCAGCCGCCCTCCCTAAGGAGCTGGAATGAAATAAATTATTCAATTTATGATGTGATGGTATAGTTCCAGTCGCCGTGGAAGAGGTGCCGGGTGAGGGGTAGTGACTCTTTCTGCCGGTTGGTGAGTTTGATTTTTGTGGG
>JBOHFF010000167.1:0-21684 GCA_050699515.1 Pseudonocardiaceae bacterium | reverse complement strand
TGGACCGTTCCCGATCTTGTAGACAGTTGGTCGGGCCGCCGCTGAGAGCAGGCGGAGGGAACCATCTTGGCGACACGCCGACGTTTTACCCAGGAATATCAGGACCAAGCCGTTAGCCTCGTGCTCCATTCAGGCCGGACGATTCGCGATGTCGCGAGGACTGTCGGCGTCCACGAGATAACGTTAGGAAAATGGGTGAGCAAAGCCAGAGGGGGCGACCCGGGTCAGGACAAGGAGTTGTCCGGGACCGAACGGGCCGAGCTGAACCGGCTCCGCAAGGAGAATACAACCCTAAGAATGGAGCGTGATTTCGCAAAAAAAGTAGCGACCTGGTTCGCGAAAGAACAGCCGTGAAATACGCGGCGATCGCGGACTGGGTCGACGAAGAGGAATACTCGATCACGTTCATGTGCGACCAGCTCGGAGTGTGCCGCCAAGGCTACTACCGATGGCGTGCCACCGGAGCGTGCCACCGCGAGCGCACCGACGCCGAACTCACCGAGATCATCCACAAAATCCACAAAGAACTCTCCGGTGACCCCGGCGTCCGCCGAGTCTGGGCCGAGCTGGTCGTGCTCGGCCACCGAATCTCACCCAAGCGAGTCTGGCGGTTGATGACGGCCGCCGGCCTGCAAGGACGCCACCCCAAGGCCTGGAAGAAAACCACCACCGCAGGTGCGCGACCCGTCGATGCACCGGATCTGATCGGCCAGGACTTCACTGCCGAGCAACCCGATACTCGCTGGTGCGGCGACATCACTTATATCAAGACCATCGACGGATGGGTCTACACCGCCACCGTGATCGACTTGCATTCCCGAAAAATAGTCGGATACGCTGTAACCGACCACATGCGGACCAGCCTGATCACCGAGGCCCTCACCGCCGCGCTCGTCACCCGAAAACCCCCGAAAGGCGTCATCTTCCACAGCGACCGCGGCTGCCAGTACACCTCCAAAGAATTCGCCGACTTCTGCACCGTCAACGGCGTGCGCCGCTCCATGGGCCGCCGTGCCACCTGCTACGACAACGCCGTCTCCGAATCCTTCTTCGCGACCTACAAAAAGGAGCTCATCCACACCCGACCCTGGAACGACCTCACCGACGTCAAGCACCACACATTCCTGTGGATCGAGGGCTACTACAACCGCCGCCGACGACACTCCACCCTCAACTACTTGACACCCTGCGAATACGAACTAGGATACAGGAAACTAACCGATCTGGCAGCCTAAACCGGTGTCAATAAAATCGGGAACACTCCATCCGGAAGGTCTCGCTAAGACGGGTACACACCAAGTACCCGAGCGACTGGTAGACAGGCGTGACGGATCGACACCAAACCCGTCACGCCTGCTATTCTCTGGCGCCACCAGCGCGGTGAGAACGCGAATTTCCGACGGGTCCGTGCCATCCCACGACAGGTAGCAAAAACGCCAGAACCAGCATGATAGGAATCAGGTTGCCTGCCAACGCAAGGTTAGCACAGGTTTCGTGCGCTCTTCGCCGAATTCATGGACTTCTAGCTCGTAGTCACCGATCCAGTCATCGCTATCGTTGGTTTCTTTCGGCTCTTCGATTCTAGCGATGGCAAGGAGATGCGCCCGAAATACGTCGGGGCTGCGCAAATCTTCACGCACGTGCCGAGCGGGATAGCGGCGGCCACCGGGTCCGCGAAGAGTAATCGCCCACAGCTTCGCGCCACCACTGGCGGCACGTTCTTCAACCGCGCCGTGAGGAACATGCGGGTCACTCGAAATCTCGGCACTCGCCGCCGACGGCTCGTCGGCAGGACGGACGACGATTGCTCGGCGACCACGGCTCGATGTAATAAATCCCCAGGACTTGAGCAATTCCATGGCGCGATGCGCCGTCCCCACCGCCACGTGATGATCTACGGCGAGCTGCTTCTCGGTCGGCGCAACATCACCATCACCGAGATCTCCCGACAGGATCTTGCGACGTAGCTCTGCGGCGATCTTCTCGTACGGACTCTGCGGGTCACGCTGAGCGCGCTCGGCGGCTGCAAGAGATGCCGGCCGGCTCGGCATCCTGGTGGCAATGCCGCTGGCCGCCCGCTGGTCGGCCTCGGACATCCACGCGGCGTAGGTCCGCAGCGTGGTCGTGCCACCACCGGAGTGCCCCAACCGGCCCGCGACGGTCCGCACGTCCACCCCAGCTGCGATGAGCTCCGTCGCCGAATAGTGCCGGAGTTTGTGCAGATTGGTGTCGATCCCGAGGCGCTCAGCCAGGCGGTTGTAGCGCTGCGTGAGCGCCCCGGGTGTCAGGTAGCTGCTGCCATCGGGGGCGCCCGAGAACATGAAAGCGTCTGCGGAAAGCTCAACGCCAAGCTCCGCCGCACGAGCCCGGCAACGCGCCAGGTGCTCGCTGAGGACCTCGACGGTCTCCGGGTCAAGGGCAACGCGGCGCTGCTGGTGCGTCTTGAGGTCTCCCTCAGCCCAGCCATCCGTACCCTTGTTGATCGCGCACTGGAGCCACATCACGGCCCTGCCCGGGGTCAGGTCGATATGCGACCAGCGCAACGCGCACAGCTCACCGCGGCGCGTCCCCGTGGTCATCGCCAGCCAGATCAACGCGCCCCAGTCCGGGTCCTTCCACGCCTCGTTGACGATCCGGGCTGCCTCCACCGCGCTCGGCGGGTGCGGGTTCGGCACCGGTGCGGCAGGGGGCTCAGCCTCAGGTAGCGGGTTGACCGTGACCCACTTCCACCGCACCGCGCGCTTGTAGGCGCCCGACAGAATGAAGTGCATATGCCGGATGGTGGTCGCGCCCAGCGGCCGGCAGCGGTGCGGAGCGCAGCGTTCGTCACAATCATGCTCAACGGTAGTGCGGTGCTGGATAAAGGGCCGCCCCGAGCAGTGGTTCCGGCATCGGCGCAGCTCCGCGTAGAACGCATCGAGCACATCCGCGTCCAACGCACCGACCTTGATCTTGCCCAGAAATGGCGAGATGTGGTTACGGACATAACCCCGGTAGAGCGTCAACGTGCTGGCGGCACCGTCGAACTGGTCGAGGTAGCGCTCCAGCAACTGATCTACGGTGGCTTTGGTGCGAGGGTTCCGACGCTCCGCGACCTCGTTGATCAGCCGGTCACGGAGCCGACGAGCCTGTTTATCGGCGCCGGGTCCAGGAGGGACGATCTCAATCAAGTCATACCGGCGCTTGCTCACCGGGTCGACTCCGGCGTAGACGCGGACCCGCAGTGCACCGCTCGGCAGCTCGTCGATGCTGCCCCGGATGCGTCGCGCGACAGGCCCCTGTGATCGCGTCACGCAGCCAGGCTAGCACCATTTCGTGTCATGAACCGTGTCACGCGAGCCATCGATGATCACTACACCAGTGTATTTTACCTGGTAGAACCGGAGCCGACGCGGGGACTCGAACCCCGAACCTACCGCTTACAAGGCGGTTGCTCTGCCAGTTGAGCTACGCCGGCCGTGCGATGGTCATGGTATGCGACCCGGGTTCCGCCCGTCGCAGCGCTGGCCGTAGCGACCGCGACAAGCAGCGGCGGTCGATCAGCGCAGCTACTCTCAGTCGGTATGGGTGCCGACGAGGAGGCCGGCCAGTGACTGACGCCATCAGCACCGCGACGGCGGATTTCGTGGTAGTGGCCAACCGGTTGCCGGTGGACCTGGAACGCCTACCTGACGGCACGCAGCAGTGGAAGGCCAGCCCGGGTGGGCTGGTTTCGGCACTGGCGCCGTTCTTGCGCGCGCACCACGGTGCGTGGGTCGGCTGGCCGGGTGTGCCCGACACCGAGGTGGAACCCATCGACGACGGTGACGTGATGTTGTATCCGGTGGCGCTGTCAGCAGCAGAGCTCACCGACTACTACGAGGGCTTCGCCAACGCGACGCTGTGGCCGCTCTACCACGATGCCGTGGCTCCGCCGGTATTCCATCGACACTGGTGGAACGCCTATGTGGCGGTCAATGAGCGGTTCGCCGAGGCGACCGCCAAGGTCGTGGGCGAGGGTGCCACCGTATGGATACAGGACTACCAGCTCCAGCTCGTACCTCAGATGCTCCGGGAGCTCCGACCGGACCTGCGGATCGGTTTCTTCCTGCACATCCCGTTCCCGCCGGTGGAGCTGTTCTTGCAACTGCCCTGGCGCACCGAGTTGATCCACGGCCTGCTCGGTGCCGACCTGGTCGGCTTCCACCTGCCTGGTGGAGCCCAGAACTTCCTGTTTCTGGCCCGCCGCCTGGTGGGGGCCTCGGCAACGAAGAGCGCGGTCGGCGTGCGCAACAAGCTGGGCGTGGTCGATCTCGATGACCGGACCGTGCGGGTCGGCGCCTTCCCGATCTCCATCGACTCGACCGCGTTGGACAAGCTGGCCCGCAGCAAGCCGATCCGCCGGCGCGCCGCCGAGATCCGTGCGGAGTTGGGCGATCCGGCGACCATCGCGCTCGGCGTGGACCGGCTCGATTACACCAAGGGCATCGACGTGCGGTTGCGCGCATTGCGGGAGCTCTATGCGGACGGTCGGATCTGCGTCGAGGACGTCGTGATGGTGCAGTTGGCCACGCCCTCGCGGGAGCGGGTGGAGCACTACCAGCGCATGCGCAAGGACATCGAGCAGGCCGTCAGCTGGATCAACGGCGAGTTCGGCCGGGTGGGCCATCCAGCGGTGCATTACCTGCACCAGTCGATCCCCCGCGACGAGCTGGTCGCCTTCTACGTCGCCGCGGACGTCATGCTCGTCACCCCGGTGCGGGATGGCATGAACCTGGTGGCCAAGGAGTTCGTGGCGTGCCGGCCCGACCTGAACGGCGCGCTGGTGCTCTCCGAGTTCGCCGGCGCGGCGGCCGAACTGACCACCGCGTTCCAGGTCAACCCGCATGACCTCGACGGCATCAAGAACGCCATCGAACGCGCCATCACCGTGGATCCCGACGAGCGGCACCGGCGGATGCGGACAATGCGCCGGCAGGTGATGACCCATGACGTGCACCGCTGGGCGCGCTCCTTCCTGGATGCCCTGTGAGGACTCATGTCCCGAGCAGTCGTCGGGGGCCTGCGCCCTGCTGGCCGAGCCTATCGGCTGGATTGGCCAACTGGCAGCGGTCGATGGACAGGCAGCCGCAGCCCACACAATCGGTGAAATCATCGCGAAGCTGCTGAAGGTGGTGGATGCGCGCCTCTAGCTCGGCTTTCCAGGACTGGGATATCCGTTGCCAGTCGCGCCGGGTGGGCGTGCGGCCATCCGGTAACAGCGCGAGCACGGCGGCGACGTCGGCCAGGGGGATCCCGACTCGCTGGGCGATGCGGATCAGCGCCACGCGTCGAAGGACCTCCCGTTTGTAGCGGCGCTGGTTGCCCGAGGTGCGCCGGCTGCTGATCAGACCTTGACGCTCATAGAAATGCAACGCCGAGACCGCCACCCCGCTGCGGGAGGAAAGTTCACCGACGGTGAGCTCGGGCGGGCCCGATGTAGGTTCCATGGCGGCAATCCCCTCTTGACCTCAACCATGGTTGAGATCATACCGTCACTCAAGCTGAGCGCTCGGTGGCGCCCAAGCGGGGGAACGGAGTGGTGGAGAAGATCACCTCTACCAGCACCTCGAAATGCTCCGCGATCCGCAGCGCCAGGTACAGGCTGGGGCTGTACTCGCCACGCTCCAGGTAGCCGACGGTCTGGTAATGCACCCCGAGCGCCTCGGCGAGCTGGCGCCGGGAGATCCCCCGCTCGGCACGCAGCATGGCGATGCGATTGTGCACGATCTCGCTCATCGCTCAACCGATTCGTTGAGCGGCTTTTTGCTGAGCCGCCGCCATGGTGGCGCCGGACTCACGTCGAGCCATCCGGCGCAGCAACACCGGGGCGAGCACGAGCCCGACCACAGCCCAGGCGCCGAGCACGCCTACCGTTTCCAGGTGCCGCCAGGAGCCGGCGAGCTCCACCGCCGCGGCGGCGTCGGGCAGCAACGCCGAGCGCATGCCCAGCCCCAGCCAGTAGAAGGGGAACGCCTGGGCGATCGGATGCAACCAGCCCGGCAACGCGGAGATCGGGTAGAAGATACCGGAGATCGCGATCAACCCCGCATTGGCCAGGAACAGCACCTGCCCGACCACGCGGGGATTGCTGATGACCGCACCAAGAGCCATCCCCAACGGCAGGGTGGCCAGCAGCCCGAGCACGAGTACCCACAGCAGCGTCAGCCACCCGGTGATCCCCGCGCTGGCCAAGCCGTCGAAGAGGAACAAACCGGGGATCAGAATCCACAAGATGCCGAAGACAGTGGTCAGAGGGATCCGCACGGCCTGGCCGGTGAGGTAGCCGACCACACCGAACGGCACAGCCTTGGCCCGCAACAGGGTCCCGTCCTCACGCTCGAAGGCGGTCACGAACGCCGAGCCGTTAATCGTGCTGAAGGCCACCATCATGCCGACCACGCCTGGCAGCGTCAGCGTCGCGAGCGGCAGGGACGTCCCGTCGACGGTGTTGTCGCGCAGGAAATACAGCACGATCAAGATGATCCCTGAGTTGATCACGTTGAACATCTGCTCATCGACTTTAATCAGCGAATGACGGAATTCAGTCCAGCCGCGGCCCAGGCCGATGCGAACTGCGAACAGCACGGCATTCACCCCGCCACCTCCTCGAACTCCGCAACGGCCGCCGAGGTCTCACCCGACTCCTGGCGATGGACCATCGCCAGGTAGGTGTCCTCCAGCGAGGCGCGACGCACCTCCAGGTCGGCGACCTCGTCGCCGTACTGCGCGAACAACTCGCGGACGAAAGCGGTGGCATCGGAGCTGGCGTGCACGAAGTGCTCGCCGTCCCGGCTCCAGCGCACCTCGGCCCGGCCGGACACCCGGCGGGCGAGCGTCTCGGCACTGCCATCGGCGACGATCCGGCCACGGTCGAGGATCAGGATGCGGTCAGCCAGCTTCTCGGCCTCATCAAGATCGTGCGTGGTCAGCAGGATCGTGGTGTCCTCCAGGTCGGACAGCCGGTGCACCAGGTCGTGGAAGGCGCGGCGTGCCAGCGGATCGAGCCCCGCGGTGGGTTCGTCGAGGAACAGCACTTCCGGACGCCCGATGATCCCGATCGCGACGTCAAGGCGCCGGCGTTCCCCACCCGAAAGGCTCGCGATCTTCGCAACTGCGCGGTCACCGAGCCCGACCGTCTCGATCAGCTCGTCGACGTCACGGGGACGCGGGCGCTGCGGGGTGGAGTACCGCGTGTAGTACCTGCCCAGGTGACGGAGCAACTCCCGCACCGTCCACTTGCCGTGATCGCGCCACGACTGCAGCACGATGCCGATCCGTGCCCGCCAGTGCTCCCCGGCCCGAGCAGGGTCCACGCCCAACACCGTGACCTCCCCCGCCGAGCGCAGCCGGAAGCCCTCTAGAATCTCGATGGTCGTCGTCTTCCCAGCTCCGTTCGGCCCCAGCAGGGTGATCACTTCACCACGAGCCGCGGTGAAGTCGACACCCTCGAGCACTTCGACCGATCCGTATCGCATCCGCAGGCCGCGAACGTCGATCACCGCAGCGTCGCCCGGCAGCTCGTCCGTCACCGGCATGAGGCGCCTCCTCTATCCGATCACTCCGTCAAAAGATAGTATACCTACTATCAAAAGCAGAAATAAACAAGATCGACTTTGGCGAAGCGAGGCGTGTAGCCCACGAGATCTGATACGTGCCGTGCTCATCGAGATGCTGCCCATCGACGATGCTCGCCTGCTGGAAGCCCACATCGGGGTGGCCTTCGGGGCGCGCGCCGCGGCGGCTCCGTCGATCGCCGCTCGGCTGCGCGAGCAGTGCGCCCAGCTGCTGGAATTCTTGGCCGCCCAGCTCCGTGACGCGCAGCGGGCCGGACAGGTATCCGCGCAGTTGGATGCCGACTGGCCAGCACGCGGGTTGCTCGCCCTGATAGACAGCTTGGCGATGCACGCGCTCATGCAAACCAACACCGCTGAGCAGTCCCTCGCGGTGTTCGACCACCACCTCGACCGAGTGTTCGCCGACTCCGGCTGATGCGACCCGTCACCGGGTCGGCGCCTGCTTGCGCTGATGGTCGAGCCGCGATCGGGCCCAGCCCTGCAAGTTCACGGCCAGTTCGGGAGCGGCCAGGATCTCGGCGGCCCGGGAGTGGTCGCGGTGGTAGGCATCGGCGACCGTATGGACGGTGACGCCGTGGCCGGGCCGGTGCTCGACGATCAGGCTGTCACCGGCCGCGACGGTGCCCTCGGACCGGATGCGGAGGTAGGCACCGGGCCGACCGGTAGCGGCGAAGCGCCGGGGGAAGCGGTCCTCCCCCATGGCGATACCCAGCTTGTAGCACGGTATCCGCGGCGCGCAGACCTCCAGCAGCACGTCGTTGACCCGCCAGCGTTCCCCGATTACCGCCTCCGTCACCGCCACCCCGACCAGCGTGAGGTTCTCCCCGAAGACACCGGCCGGAAGCACGGCCCCCAGCTCGCGGGACCACCAGTCGATGTCCTCGCGGGCGTAGGCGTAGACGGCCATGTCCGGTCCGCCGTGCACCGTACGGTCAGCCTGGTCGTCGCCGACGATGTTGACTCCCTGTACCGCGACCCGGCCCTCGACGGGGTCCTTGAAGATCGACGTCAGGACGTCCCGGTCCCGCCAGCGTACCTGCCGTGGCCTACCCACGTTGACCGACACGACCCGGGCCCGCGGCCCGGTCATCCGGTCCTCGCCAGGTGGAGCACCTCGACGTCATCGCGGTAGAGCTGGTATGCCTGCGAGTACTCCATCACCCGGGCCACCTCCTCGATGAGCTCCTCGGCGTAGCCGGCACGGCGCAGCAGGTGAAATCCCATCTCCATGCCCGAGGTGATCCCACCCGCAGTGATCATACGGCCGGCGTCGACGATTCGAGCGCGGCTGATCCGGCAGGCCGGGGCGATGTCGGCCAGTCGGTCGATGGGCACCCTGCCCGGTGCCCTCGCCTCCAGGCCGATCAGCGAAGCGGTAATTCGGGAGCACCGTGAACCCGGCCTGCGCCTGCACCGGACGCAGCGCGTCGGCGACGAGGAATGCCTCCAGCTCCGGGTCGAAGCGACGCGCCACCGCGAACACGCCGTGCGGTGCGGCGAAGTCAACGATCTCCGCGTCCTTGCAGACGTAGATCCCGAGCCGGAAGCCGCTGGTTGCCATGTGCACACCCTTCGCCAGGAGGGAAACGATCGTTCTCCTTATCGAGTCGAGTCTAGAGAACGATCGTTTCCCGTCAAGGCACCCGGGCAACTATGCTCAGGTCCGATGACTGCGCGGCCACCGGAGGCACCCCACTCGGGCACCGAACAACGCATCCTGGACGCCGCTGAGCGGCTCTTCTACGCCCGCGGCGTGCAGGCTGTGGGCATCGACATGGTCGTCGCCGAAGCCCGCGTCGGCGTCAAGACCCTCTACACGCACTTCAGATCCAAGGATCAGCTCGTCGAGGCCTACCTACGGCGACGGGACCGACGCTGGCTGGACCGGCTGGAGGCCCGGATGGCACCGGCTCGGGGTCGCGACCGGGTGCTCGCCGTGTTCGACGCACTCGACGACTGGTTCGCCGAGCCGGGTTTCAGCGGGTGCGCGTTCATCAACGTCGCCGGGGAGCTGCACACCAACCCGGCACTGCGGGCGATCGCACGCGAGCACAAGCGCGCCCTACGCACATTGCTGCACCTCGCAGCCCACGACGCCGCGGTGGCCGACCCGGACACGCTCGCCGACCGGCTGATGTTGCTGATCGAGGGGGCGATCGTCACCGCCCACGTCGAGGGCGACCAGCTCGCCGCCACCCGGGCCCGGTCCGCGGCGGCCGCTCTGATGGAGTGCGCCGGCCGCGATCAGGCCGACGAAGTGGACAGCCGGGCCCAGGACAGGCTCCAGTAGACGATCACCGGCCGGTCGTGCTCGTAGCCCAGCCCGGACACCGATCCGGCGGAGAGCGCCAGCAGGGCACCGGCCTGCGGGTCCAACCCGAGCCAGCGCGCGGCCAGCACCCGCAGATCATGCCCATGCCCGACGAGGGCGACGTCCCGCCCCGCGCGCAAGATCGGCTGGACCCGGGCCAGCACCCGGTCAGCACGCCGCGCGACCTGCGCAATCGTCTCGCCCGGGGTCGCACCAGCCGGCACCGGATCCGTCCAGATCCGCCAGGACCGGCCCAGCTCAGCGCTGATCTGCGCAGTCGTTCGCCCTTCGTAGCCGCCGTAGTCCCACTCAGCGAGGTCCGGCTCTATCTCGGGGCTGGCCCAGCCCAGCAGCTCGGCGGTGCGCCGGGCGCGCCACCGGGGGCTGGCCAGCACCAGCCCGAAACGGTGGCCGTCGAGCACCGGCCGGAGCCGGCTGACCTGGTGTTCACCAGCCGGCGTCAGCGGGATGTCAGTGACTCCGGTGTGCTGCCCGCTGGCACTCCATTCCGTCTCCCCATGACGGACCAGCACCAGCTCACTCATACCGGCCTCTCGCTGCGTGGCGGCAGACTCCCAGCGCGACGATCGCTTTCCCGATAGCGACCGCGCGAGACGGGGTGTGTGCAGGCTCGGATCGTCACAGTCTCGCATCGGCACCGGAAATGGCTGTGTGCCGGGCAATGTTTGCTCGCCTGCACTGGACGTCGCCCGGATCATGTTCGATGCTCTGCGAGTGACCTCATCGCAGGACCATCCAGGCACCCGGGTCGGCGTGCCCCGGGAATCGAAGGACGGGGAGCGCCGGGTCGCCCTGGTACCCAAGATGGTCGAGAAACTGGCCGGCCGGGGATTGCAGATCGTCGTCGAGTCCGGCGCCGGCGTGGGCGCGCTGATGCCCGACGAGCTGTTCATCGAGGCCGGCGCGACCATCGACGACCCGTGGGCTGCTGACGTGGTGGTCAAGGTGGCGCCACCGACCGACCAGGAGATCGCCCGGCTGCGACGGGGCTCGGTGCTGATCGGCTTCCTGGCACCCCGGTCCGACCCGGAGATCGCCGGCAAGCTCCGCGAGGCGGGGGTCAGCGCCTTCGCTATGGAATCCATCCCGCGGATCTCCCGCGCGCAGTCGATGGACGCGTTGTCCTCGCAGGCCAATGTGGCCGGTTACAAGGCGGTGCTGCTGGCCGCTGAGCTGTCCACCCGGTTCTTCCCGATGCTCACCACCGCCGCCGGCACCGTCAAACCAGCGACCGCGCTGATCCTCGGCGTCGGGGTCGCCGGGCTGCAGGCGCTGGCCACCGCCAAACGGCTGGGCGCCCGGACCACCGGCTACGACGTCCGGCCCGAGGTCGCCGACCAGGTCCGCTCGCTGGGCGCGAAGTGGCTCGACCTGGGCATCGAGGCGGCCGGCGAGGGTGGCTACGCCCGCGAGCTGACCGAGGACGAGCGGGCCGAGCAGAAGCAGCGGCTGACCGACGCGACCAGTAGCTTCGACATCGTGATCACCACCGCGCTGGTCCCCGGCCGGCCGGCCCCCATCCTGGTCACCGCGGAGGCGGTGAAGGGAATGCGGCCCGGCAGTGTGATCGTCGACCTGGCCGGCGAGACCGGCGGTAACTGCGAGCTGACCGCGCCGGGCGAGGTCGTGGTCCGCCACGACGTGACGATCGCCTCACCGCTGAACCTGCCCGCCACGATGCCCGAGCACGCCAGCGAGCTGTACGCCCGTAACGTGCAGTCGCTGCTGGAACTGATGCTGGACAAAGAGGGCCGGCTCACGCCGGACTCCGATGACGAGGTCCTGGTGCGCTCCTGCATCACCCGGGAAGGGGACAATCGCTGATGAGCAACGAGCTGCTCGCCAACCTCGCGATCCTCGTGCTGGCCGGTTTCGTCGGCTTCGCGGTGATCTCCAAGGTGCCCAACACCCTGCACACGCCCCTGATGTCGGGTACCAACGCCATCCACGGCATCGTGCTGCTCGGCGGCATCGTGGTGCTCGGGCTTGGCGAGGACCTCTCGGTGTTCAACAAGCTGCTGCTGGTGGTGGCGATCGCGTTCGGCACCATCAACGTGGTCGGTGGCTTCCTGGTCACCGACCGGATGCTGGGCATGTTCAAGGGCAAGCAGCGATGACGACCTTCGTGGTGGTCCTCTACATCGTCGCGTTCGCGATGTTCATCTACGGCTTGATGGGTCTGACCGGGCCGCGCACCGCGGTGCGCGGCAACCTCATCGCGGCGGCCGGCATGGCCATCGCGGTGCTGGCGACCCTGCTGATCCCGGGGGTGAGCAACTGGGCGCTCATCGTGCTGGGCGTGGTGATCGGCACCGTGCTCGGGGTGCCAGCCGCCAAACAGGTGAAGATGACCGCGATGCCGCAGATGGTGGCGCTGTTCAACGGTGTCGGCGGTGGCGCGGTCGCGCTGATCGCCTGGGTGGAGTTCAACAGCACCGCCGGGTTCGCCTTCGAACCCGGATATGTGATGGTCGCCTCGCTGTTCGGCGCGATCGTAGGCTCGGTGTCGTTCTGGGGATCCCTGGTGGCCTTCGGCAAGCTGCAGGAGCTCCTCCCCGGCCGCCCGATCACCCTGGGCAAGCCCCAGCAGCTGGTCAACGCACTGGTCTTGCTGGCCGCCCTGGCCTGCGCGGTCGCCATCGGGTCCGGCAGCGACGCGCAACTGCTGATCATCGGGACGCTGGTGTTCGCCGCGGCGCTGGGGCTGCTGGTCGTGCTGCCGATCGGCGGCGCCGACATGCCCGTGGTGATCTCGCTGCTCAACGCGCTGACCGGGCTCTCGGCCGCCGCCGCCGGGCTGGCGCTGAACAACACTGCGATGATCGTCGCCGGCATGATCGTCGGCGCCTCGGGATCGATCCTGACCAACCTGATGGCCAAGGCGATGAACCGGTCCATCCCAGCGATCGTGGCCGGCGGGTTCGGCGGGAGCGGTATCGCAGCCGGTGCTCGCGAACTCGGCGAGAGGACCCACCGGGAGACCAGCGCGGCCGACGCGGCAGTCCAGATGGCCTACGCCAACCAGGTCGTGGTAGTGCCCGGGTACGGGATGGCGGTGGCGCAGGCCCAGCACGCCGTCAAGGACATGGCCAGGCTGCTCGAGAACAAAGGCGTCGAGGTCAAATACGCCATCCACCCGGTGGCCGGCCGGATGCCCGGGCACATGAACGTGCTGCTCGCCGAGGCCGATGTGCCCTACGAGCAGCTCAAAGAGATGGACGAGATCAACGGCGAGTTCAACCGCACCGACGTCGCGCTGGTGATCGGCGCCAACGACGTCACCAACCCCGCCGCCCGCAACGACCCGAGCTCACCGATCCACGGCATGCCGATCCTCAACGTCGACGAGAGCAAATCCGTCATCGTGCTCAAACGCTCGATGAACCCCGGCTTCGCCGGCATCGACAACGAGCTGTACTACTCCCCCGGCACCGCCATGCTCTTCGGCGACGCCAAATCCTCCGTCGAATCCGTCATAGAAGAACTCAAAGCCCTCTGACCCGCGACTTCATTGCCTATCACGTCGGCGGCGCAGATGGACCTGAGATCTTTTCCAGGGTCGCGTCCTGAACAGGACGTTTCGCTTAACGAAGACTGAGAAGGCCCGCTCAGCGCCAATGAAGGCGCCCGCTCAGCCCTGCACCCTAATCTTGGCGGCAGATCAGGCCCATTGGAAGCCTGGTCTGCCGCAATCATCAATACTGGATACACAAGGAGAACTGATGTCCGAAGCTGCTGCTCCTGGCTGCGCCTGCACGCTCTACGCCGTCGTGCGGGATAACGGAGACCTGGTGAGAGGGTGCCAAGCACTCGACGCCAACAAGCCCGCCGGCACCGTCGGGGTCTATGGGGTGCGTTTCAACAGAGCCGTGGAAAACTGTGCGTGGGTCGCCACCATTGGACTCGACGACGACGGTGTTCCCCCACGCGGGCATATCTCGGTCGCTGGGCTCGCGAATCCGGACGGAGTGCAAGTCAGAACGTTCGACTGCGACTGCAAGCCGGCTGATCTTCCATTCCACCTCGCGGTCCATTGCTGCGGCGACTGAGGTTTTATGCCACCGACCTCGGGTAGCCGGGCACCGGTTAGGCGATCAGAGCGGGCTGCCGGCGAGTCCCGCTCTGATCGCCCGGTACAGCCGGGTGGTCTCGGGGGCGGGCTCGGCCTCCAGGATTCTCCTCAGCATCTGGAGGCAGAAGTCGTACTGACGTACCGCCTGGTAGTCCCGTCCCTGGCTGGTGTAGCAGCGCATCAGCAGCCGGTGTGCGTCCTCGCAGCACGGGTCGATGCCCAGCATCCGGTGAGCGGTTGCGATGCAGTCGTCGAGCCTGCCCACGCTGAGCTGGATGCGGCTGACCCGGTCGAGTGCATCGATGTAGGTGAGCCGCAGGGTCTCCCGCGGCAACAGGGTCCACTCCTCGTAGGGCACGTCCGACGCGAAGTCACCTCCGTAGAGCTCCGTGGCCTCACGGTAGGCGCTCAGAGCGCGGTCGAGGTCACCGGACCGCTCGGCACGGCGGGCCGTTGACAGCGTCTTCTCGAAACGCTCCACGTCCACGTCGACCCGGAGGCCGGGATTGATCCGGTAGCTGCCCTCCGCGTACTCGATCACATGCAGGTTCGTCACCTCACACAGCGCCCGTCGCAGCCCGCTGACCGCTACCTGGAGGCGGTTTCGGGCCGCGCCAGGCACCGCATCCGGCCAGAACGCCTCCATCAGCTCATCGCGTGAACAGGTGTGACGCCGGCGCGACAGCAGGTAGCGCAGCACGCTCCTGCCACGCTGCCCCGTCCACTTCTCGACCTCCCGGCCATCCACCCTCAGCTCGAATGTGCCCAACAGTCGGGCTTCCACGATCCCCTGCTGGGGCTCAGCAGGCCGGGCCGCTGGAGCTGAAGAGGTGCCGACCAGGTCTTGCAGAGGAGATGGCCGCCCACAATCGGCGCTCGCGGTCGGAAACGGTCGCGGCTCTCGTGCTAGGAACATGCCTACCTTCCCTGCGTGTGATAGTGACGTCCCACCAGAAAAGAGCGCGTCGAGATTGAGGCTGATACGGGTAGTTGTCGCGAACCGGCGTGGTAGCGCATGCTGGAGCAGCACATGAGGTCACGTTCTCACCGGCGCGGGGTGACCACCGTCGAACGGTGAGGAGCGACCCGGTGACCGGTGAGGTACACGAGATCGCGACCCTGCGCGCCGCACGCCAAATAAGTCAAACACAGATAAATCAAACCCAGATAAGTCAAACACAGCTGAGCCCAACCACGGGCGACCCGAATCTGTCGATCAAGACCCTCGGCGCTGCCCGGATCGACTCCCCCCTATCCGCGCTACTGGACAGCCGGCAGACAACGGAGCATTACGTCGACGAGAGCGACCGGGTGCTGCTGGATGACACCCTCAGCATGGTCCGGGCACGGGGAGGGGCGGTCGGTGAGCTGCCCAGCTTCGAACCGGCCGGACCTCGACGCAAGATCTTCTTCGACCCGTCCAAGACCCGAGCAGGGATCGTCACCTGCGGCGGGCTGTGCCCCGGGCTCAACGAGGACTTGACACCGGCCAACGTTCGCGACATCAACGTCGACGGCGGCACGGTGCTGGGCACCTCCCGCGGGCCGCAGGATCCTGAGGAGATCGTCGACTGCCTGGAGCGGCTCGGGATCAACATCCTGTTCGTGATCGGCGGCGACGGCACCATGCGCGGCGCGATGCGGATCGCGGCGGTGATCGAGGAGCGCGGCGCGCGGATCGCCGTGGTCGGCGTACCCAAGACGATCGACAACGACATTCCCTACCTGGATCAGAGCTTCGGGTTCCAGACCGCGTTCGCGCGGGCCTCCGAATCGATCCACGCGGTCACTGTCGAGGCCAAGTCGACATCCCATGGCATCGGGCTGGTGAAACTGATGGGCCGGCACTCGGGGTTCATCGCCTGCTATGCCGCGCTGGCCCGCAACGATGCCGACGTGGTACTCATCCCCGAGGTCCCCTTCCAGCTCGATGGCGAGTACGGCCTGCTCCACTACCTGCAACGACGAGTGCGGGAGCGGGGCTACGCCGTCGTGGTCGTCGCCGAAGGGGCCGGGCAGGAGCTGCTCGAGCACGAACCGGCCACCGGCGACGCCTCGGGCAATGCCGGGCTGCGTGATATCTGTGCATTGTTGCGGCAGCGCATCACCGGGCACTTCGCCGCGAGCGGGATCGAGGCCTGCCTCCGGTTCATCGACCCGAGCTACGCCATCCGCAGTGTGCCGGCCAATCCCTACGACAGCGTCTACTGTGTACGGCTCGCCCAGGCCGCGGTGCACGCCGCGATGTCCGGGCGCACCGAGATGGTCGTCGGTCGGTGGCGCCGGCGATTCGTACACCTCCCGACGGCACTGACCATCAGCAAACGCAACCAGGTAGACCCGCACGGCGATCTGTGGATGTCCGTGCTGGAGGCGACCGGGCAGCCGGCCACCTCCAGCACGACAGTGTTATAGCCCCGAACGCCTGACACTGCCCGGGATGCAACGGAACGCAGCCGTTCGGGTACAATCCGTGGGCACTCGAGTGGGTGCTTCGGTACTGCAACGACGGTAGTTCAGCGACCCGTGGCGCGGTGACTGGTTCCCTGGAGGGAGTCCGCAGTGGGGAAGAGCACGGTGGAAAACGACACGGTTAGTAACGACACGGTTCATAACGACACCGTGGAGGACGAACTCGCCTCCACCGTCCGTGACCTGAACGTCTTCGATGCGCTGGCTCTGCTGATCGCCCTCGGGCTGGTCGGCGTGGGCTTCCTCATCGGGACCGCTGGTGGCCCTCCATCCGGTTCGACCACCTCGGTCGAGTTCACCATCAATCCGGAGGACGAGGTTCGCCCGCTGGCTCCCGGAGCGACCGCACTATTCCCGGTCTACATCAACAACCCGAACGCCTACGGCGTTCGGGTTGACTCGATCAGCGAGGGTACGTCGAAGGACACCCCCAGCGGCTGTCCCGCCGCCACCATCACCAGCGCTGGCCTCGATGGTCCGGCCGGATTCATCATGGCGGGCGGTGTCCGGACCTACGAGATCTCGGTGACGATGGCGGCGGCCGCAGACGGCAGGTGCAAGGGCCAGACGTTCACCTTGCCGCTGACCGTCGAGCTCGCGACAGCTTCTGAAAATCGGCAGTAACCCGTCGATAACGCGTGACCGGCCTCGAGGACTGTCTCGTAAAGTCGGCCGCCTGCTTGCTGGCGCGATTGTGAAACAAACCAGCAGCGGTGGGGCAGAATCAGCCGTGGGACAACCGGGCCAGCGATGCCCAGACCCCGGCGCGGCGACGCATCGAGAAGGCGCGGGCGAGCTCCCGGCCTACGTACTCCTCGGCTTCCCGCTCGCATAGCGCCCGCTGGCGTTCGAAGTAGGCATCAGGATCCCGGACGACGTCATCCGCGTCCTTTTTGATCTCGGGGTCTGCACTCGGGATCTTCCGCCAGGATACGCCGCCTGCCGCCACGAGGACCTCCGACCGCGCTCCAGTCCCTACACCTAACGCATACCAGTGAAGCAGCACATCGACGTGGGAGCAAGTTCCTGTGACAGCTCACACCTGTGTGTCGGGTTGACGGTAACAGATCGTTACCCTGCGCACGAACCTGCTCACCACGCGCTCACTCTCTTCACTCGTTCGGATACAGTCCGCAGTATGATCGGGAGTGGCTTACCACACTGGCTGCGATGGTGGGGCGGCTCCCTGGTCGCCGCGACCTGTGCCGGCACGGCGTTCATCGCCCAGGTCCAGGCCGGCGAGCACCTCTCGGCGTGGGCAAGCATGTCAATCAAGATCGGTGGCACCATCGCCACCGTGATCGCGCTGCTGCTGCCGGCTCGTCAAACGTGGCTCGAGGTCCGAGCCAAGGAGGACGCCCAGCAGCTGGCCAAGATCGCGGTGACCAATTATCAACTCGCTCTCAGATCCGTACTGATACCCCTGACCGACATATTCGACCGAATCATCACCGCACCGAACGAGACCGGCCAGTTGGAGGCAAAAGGCGCAGCGAAGCAGGCGGTGGTGAACTCGGTCGTCCAGTTCACCGGTGTACCACGGGCGCGCTCATGCTACTTCGACTACGAGCACGGCAGCCAGGAGAAAAGATTGATCTGCAGGATATATGCGGGACGGGACGCCAAACCTCGAACCGAGTTCTCCAGCCTCGATCCCGACCACCTTGAGGTCTTCAAGCTCCTGGAGAACCGCCAGCCGGAACGCAAAGAAAATATCGCCCAGGAAGACCCAGCGAGGTTCCCGCCCGATCGGGATTACAACTACCGGACCTACATATCTGTCCCCGTGGCCACCAGCGCGGAGATTTTCGGTCTCCTGACCCTTGATGCGCTTCATCCCGGCGAGCTCCTGCCGCAGCACGAGAAGGAGATGCTGCTACTCGCCCAGTTGCTGGGGATCGCTCTGGCTGGCGGAAGCAGGCACCGCGCCGGCACGATTTAGATTCAAGGTGTGACGGGCAGCCAGTTCCCGTGGAAGCCGTACGGGACGCGCTCGGGAAGGTGGACCGTGGCGATCGTGCTGAGTCCGGCGGCGTCGAGGATGGCCAGGTCGCTGCGGTTGGTATCGGCGTCGTACACGAACCCCATCAGCACACCGTCGTCCTCGGCCGAACGCGATGAATTCGGCACGAAGACGAACTCTCCGACGCGCTGGTGAGCACCCAACCGCCGAGCGGTGGTCGATCCCCGGTGCAGGTCGTGCTTGAGTACCGAGTCACCAGGCCTGCCCCCGGTACTGGAAGTCTGCATCGCGTACCCGTAGCGGTATGGCCGGCCCACGAGCCGTTCATCGATTCGGGGGAACTCCTGCGGGTGGTCATCGAGGCGGGTCTCGCGCACTGTGCCGTTGGCGAGGTCGACGATCCAGCGGTCCAGCGTGGCGGGGCCTTCGTTCGGCCCGTGGAGGTCGGTCACGAACATCTTGGGGTGCCGCACGACATCTATGACGATGGTGTCGCCGTCGTCATAGGCGTTGAGGGGATGGAAGACGTAGCAGGGTTCGATATCGAGCCAACGGACGTCCTCAGTGCCGCCGGCTCGCGGCATGACGCCGATGCGAGCCGGATAGTTCGGGTTCCAGCGGTAGGGCAAGCCGGCGTTGCCGTGCAGCCCCCTGCCGGCCATCGCGATGATCGGGTCGGGTAGGCGAACCCGGCCGATCAACGCGGAGAGCACCAGTCTGGCTGGTGCCCGCAGGGCACGCGGCACGGTGAGGGAGACAGCATGCCGGGGATCGAAGGTGACCGGGAGGTCGTAGAGCACGACGTGGTTCGCGGTCAGGGAGAAATCGTGCATCATCGGGCTGCCGGTGACCTCGATGTCCACCGTGCGGCGGGCGTGGCCGTCGACACCGATGACCGAGTACTGCACATGATTGCCGCGGCCGAATGAATAGGACACCGCATGCAGTTCCCCGGTGTCCGGGTCACGTTTGGGATGCGCGGCGTAGCCGCCGCGCAGAGTGCCATCGAAGTCACACGGTCCGACTGTGTCCAACTCGTCGCTGAGCTCGACGTTGGTGATCCCGCCCTCGACCAGTGCCAGCGTGCGGCCGGCGAAGCTGAGCACGTTGGTATTGGCTCCCAGCACTTCCAGCCCAGTCCGGACGGGGGCGCGGCGTGGTAGAGCGACACCGAGCGAGCGCGCCACGGCCGGCGTGCGGATCCAGCGATTGCGATACCACTGCGCCTTGCCCTCGCGCAGGCGTACCCCGTGGACCATCCCATCACCGGTGAACCAGTGGTAGGCCTCTGGGTCGGCCTCCGCGATCGGGTTCGGCCCGTTACGCAGGTAGCGCCCGTCAAGATGGGCCGGGATGGTGCCGGTGACGGCCAGCTCGGTGATCGTGTGCTCCCGCGACAACGGTGCGTAGTTACCCTCGAGGTAGTCGTTACTCACGGTGTGGACCTCCCAGCGCCCTGTTTCGTAACACTGTTACAATATCAGCTCGCGGGTTGCCGTGGGGCCGCGGCCGGGAACGCCGGGTTGCACACTGGTGCTCTCCCGGACGGTTGCCTACGAGTTCTCACTTTCGTGTGGTAGGTGATCAGAGCCCTGGCTCCCAGTACCACGGCGACCTACCCTGAAGTGGGGTCGGGGCAGAGCTACCGAGGGGGGTCTGGGGCTTTGCGCAGCTATCCGCTGCGCATATTGTGAGTCGTCAACACGGGAGCTATCACGTCCCGCATGTCGGCGATGCGAGACCCCATCGGTCAGGCAGATTTTGAACATCGGCAGATTCTGAACATCGATGGGCTAATCAATTCTAGATCTCCAAGATCTCGTTCATCTGGTTTGAGTTTCTAGGCGGTCAAGCCAGGGGGGATATTAGATGAACGTTCGCTGGGCACGCTCCAATGAAATCGTGCTGTCCCTGCTGGCGATCGCCATGGTGGCAGTCGGCACGTTGACCGCTCTGGTTGTCCACGAGCAATACGACCAGAGCACACCGGCGACGGCGATCACACCAGATCACGCCAACGCCCCGGCCATACCGGCACCCGGGGTAGCCCCTGTCCCACCGGCACCACAGATGCCGCCGGCATCCGACGCAACCCCAACGCCCCAGCTCAATCCCGCACCTCTGGCAGCCCCGGTAGCCCAGAGGTCGCGCCAGTCGAAGACGCACCCTCAGCGGCGAGCACATCCGGTTCCGGCACCGGTTCGGTCAGGACCAGACCGACCAGCATCGGTATATCCAGCTATCCCGGCACCGGCGGCTGAGCCCGCGACTGGTCCAGCCGCACCGGTGGGCACGCCAGAATCCGGCCGTACACCCAGAAAAGTCGATAATCCGGCTAAATCAGCCATACCGACCGGTTCCTCGGAAGTGAACAACTCGGAGACGCCGCAGAACTACGCTCCCGCGCGCACACCCACCAAGGACAGGACAGCAGACTCCGCAGCTAAGCCGACAAGTCCGGCCACAGCCGACGACTCCCACGCCGCTGGGACGTCCACACCCGGGCCTGCGAAGGCGCGAACATCAAATCCGCCTTGGATACCGGGTGATGTCGGAGCCTTCTCCCCAGCTAGAACACGTGCCGATCCGAGCGATACGCCGACGTAACGTCGGCGACCTAGCCTGTCCGGTATGAGGCGACGCGCGAAAATCGTTTGTACGATCGGTCCGGCGACTGCGACTGCGGAGCGGATCCGGGGGTTGGTCGAAGCGGGGATGGATGTTGCTCGTCTGAATTTCAGTCATGGTAGTCATGCTGATCATGCTCAGGTGCATGAGATGGTGCGGGAGGCCAGTGATGCCGCTGGTCGGGCAGTGGGGATTCTGGCTGATCTGCAGGGTCCGAAAATCCGGTTGGGGCGGTTCGCCGCCGGTCCGGTGCAGTGGCGTACCGGTGATGAGGTGCGAGTAACGGTGCAGGATGTGCCGGGGACGCATGATCGAGTCTCCACGACATATGCGGGGTTGGCGCGGGATGCCCGTGAGGGTGACTCGATGTTGGTGGATGATGGCAAGATCGCTTTGTTGGTGCGTGAAGTTGACGATTTCGATGTTGTGTGCGAGGTGATGGAGGGTGGCACGGTCAGTGATAACAAGGGTTTGTCATTGCCGGGGATGAATGTGTCGGTGCCGGCGTTGTCGGCGAAGGATATCGCGGATCTGGAGTTCGCGTTGCGGTTGCGGGTGGATCTGGTGGCGTTGTCGTTCGTGCGGTCTCCGGCTGACATCGATTTGGTGCATCGGACGATGG
>JBOHFF010000166.1:0-3813 GCA_050699515.1 Pseudonocardiaceae bacterium | reverse complement strand
CAACCCGCTGGTGAAATACCGCTGGGACAAGCCGTACTCACCCGCGTCATGGGCGAGCCAGCCAGCCACCTGGGACAGCTGAGCCCACTCGGCGAGCAACCGGTCAGCGACCGCCGCGCTGGTGAAGTTGGCCTGCCGCAGCAGCCTGGCGACATAGGTCAGATGATGGTGGACAAAGCGCAGGTTGTCCGCATAACCACCCTCGGCATTGCCAAGAGCGCGCATCCCGGCATGCGTGGCGGCGATGGCATCCACCATGGTGGACGTGACGGTCAGGGTGCGCCCACCGTCCATCAGCGCGGCCAGGGAACCACCCCGGGTCACAAGGTGGTCGGCATAAGCCCACGCCGGAGCAGTGAGCGAGGCCCCGCTGACCGCGAGAAAGCAACGGCGGTCCATCCCCATCGCGCCTCCGGTGTGACCGAGCCAGTCATCCAGCACCTGCACGGTACCCCTCGGGGTCCAAGACTGGTCCATCCCGGCGTCGGCGGGCACCCACAACTGGGCCGGCACGGCCCGACCCGACCACAACTCGTGCAGACAAATCTCCCGACCCAGGGAATCGGAGATCACATGAGCCACCACCGTGGGCAACGGACCACGCGGCAGCCGGTCATGATGCAACCAGTCCGAGACAGTGCTGCGCGCGACATGGCCAGGCCCGAGCAAGCGATTCACCGCCTCGGCGAGCAGGCCGGGGGACCAACCGAGCTCCGCCAGCAGCGCACCCAGCACCGCATTACCCCGCTGCGCGACCTCCATGCCAACCCCTCCGATGATCACACGAATCTCAACGGGCTTCGACAATAACCAATCACCGGAGGGCTCGGGGACCACTTTCCCGCCGACTTCATCACCACAGCAGGAAAAGTCGGCACAGCAACGATCTTCCCTGCTCTCGCCGATACCCACCCGACCCATCCCGTCGATCCACCCACTGTTCAGCAACCCGATCCGGCCCACTCCGCACAGCGAGCTGGTCTCCTGCAGGTCACCGCAGCGATAGTGAACCAGAGCCGGATGCGTCAGCTCCCCGCTGTGCGGCGGTGGGCATGGGATAAAACAACAGACACGGTGCACTCTGACAAGGAAAAATGACGGGTAACGAGTTCGAGCCCAAATAGCACCCGGCAGGAAATCCTGTATGACCGGTAATCCAGCCCTCGAAACGACCACCCCGACAACCCTGGAGATCCAGGGATGCACGCCACTGGTCGGCACGACGATGGTGGACGGCTCCAAGAATGCTGCTTCACCGCTCATCGCTGCCGCCGCCTGTCTACCGCAACAGGTCACGCCACAGGGCTGATGGCGCTCGCGCTCGGCCTGCCCGGCAAGCACACCTTCGCTGATGCGATCAATCTCGGTCGGCACGGCAATCTGATCCCGCGGTTACGTAGTCTGGGAGCGATCATCACCGAGACCAGCCCAACCGTTCTCCACTGGTGCTCACCCCGGCATGCTCGGTGCATTCACGGCGTTACAGTTTCCTGAAGAGCCGATGAACACCGTCTACCTCGAACTATACGGTGCGGCGCTCTACTTGGAGTCGCCCACGGAGATCACACGCTACACCGACACCTTCGAGCGACTGGCTGGCGTTGCCCTCGACACAGAGAACACGGTCGACCTGCTTAACCAGATTGTGAGGACCCTATGAAAAACGTGACATGGCGCACGAGCAGTTACAGCAGCGGGCAGGGTGGCAACTGCGTGGCGGTTGCCGATCTCGACAGCGGCCGAGCCGTGCGGGACTCCAAGAACCCTACCGGTCCGGTGCTGGTGTTCAGCGCAGTAGCATGGTCCGCGTTCACTACCGGAATCCGTGCAGGCGAGTTCGACTAACCCCGCGCGACCTAGAGGACGGTCCCCGCCGGTTCCGCTCAGTGGGGCCGTGTGTCTTCCCGGTTCAGCACCGTTTGATCTCCGCCGGCCGCCGTTCAGCGATGCCCCGACGCGCGGCATGGGGGTTGAAGGGCGACCCGAGGCAGGACCCGGCAGCCCACCCCACTCGGACCACCGAAGGCGGCTGTTGTAACGGTAGTGGGTGTTGATCTGCCTCGCTGAACTGTCTGCCTTGTCGCATGTCAGGGGTAGGGCAGTGGCCCCGGCAAGGGAGTGAGGCATGTGCCCTAGCGCAGGAGTGGTGCCTCCTTCTTCTGGGGATGTCACTGATCGCCACGAGCCTCGCTAGCGGTAGGCTGCGCGTCCATAACCTGTCCGACATCCAACTGAGAATCAGAGGACATCGTCATGACCGACGTTAGGCGCAAGCCTCGGGTGTTGTCGGGGATCGCCGCGACGGGCACCCTGCACATCGGTAACTACATCGGTGCGCTGAGCGTGTGGGCAGACGAGCAAGACCGTTACGACAATTATTTCATGATCGCCGATCTGCACGCGCTGACCATTCCGGAGAACGTCGAGCCCGACGCGCTACGCAGCCGCATCCGCGAGGCCCTCGCGCTGTACATCGCGTGCGGCCTCGACCCGTCACGCTCGGCGATCTTCCGCCAGTCTGATGTGAGCGCGCATGCCACGCTCGCCTGGATCCTTGGTTGCGTGACGCCCGTCGGCTGGTTGGAGCGCATGACGCAGTACAAGGCGAAATCCTCAACGGTCACCGCGAGCGCTGGCCTGTTCACCTACCCAGCGCTCCAAGCAGCCGACATACTCCTGTATCAGGCGGACTACGTGCCGGTCGGTGATGACCAACGCCAGCACATTGAAATCACCCGAGATATCGCCCAGCGGTTCAACCACCTCTTCGGCGAGGTGTTCACCTCGCCACAGTCGTTGGTCCGTAAGAGTGGCGCTCGCATCATGGGGCTCGATGATCCGTCGATGAAGATGTCGAAGAGCCTGGCAGGTGTGCGGGATGGTCACGCGATCGGGCTCCTGGATCCACCGGACAAGATCCGTCGTGCCGTCATGCGAGCGGTGACCGATTCGGGATCCAAGATTAACTGCGAACAACTGTCGCCGGGCCTAGACAATCTACTAATTCTATTCGAGACTCTTTCGGGTGTCAGCCGTGAGGTTGTCCTGGCGAAGTTCGCCGGTCAAGGCTATGGGGTCCTCAAGCGGGAGCTAGCCGATGTCGCCATCGAGAAAGTCGGAGCCATCCAAGCCCGCTATCAGGAGTTGCGGGAGGATGACGCCACGCTCGACGCGGTCTTGACCGAGGGCGCTAACAAGGCACGAGCAGTTGCCGACACCACCTTGCAGGCGGCGATGCGCGCCACTGGGCTGCGTTAGAGCAAGCCATCGGTGAGCGCCCCGCAGCGGGCGTAGAGCCAGCCTGACCGGCTTCCGGCCTGCTCAGTGCTACTAGCGCGACCCCCCTCGCTAGCAGCTACGCAAGATCCGCGAGGTTTCACCGCTGGGCACGCTGCCCGAGTCAGGGTCGACGAGTTGCGCCAGGTGATCGAGCCATCGCGCCGAAACAGCTCCGGTTTCGACCGGAACAGCGGTGTCCATCCTGCTCGCACAGATGTGAGAATGGTACCCGGGACAGGTCGCTTGATATCCTGACTCGGATACCTGATCTTCGGAGTAGTACTGGCTCGCAGCGTCGGGACGCCGATGGTGATTTTATACCCCGGTGATCGCCTCGCGCACAACGTGGTGTTAAGGCCATCCACTACACTCGAGCAGAAAGAGGCCAGACGCATGTTTGACCAGGATAAGGAGCTGGAATGAAATAAATTATTCAATTTATGATGTGATGGTATAGTTCCAGTCGCCGTGGAAGAGGTGCCGGGTGAGGGGTAGTGACTCTTTCTGCCGGTTGGTGAGTTTGATTTTTGTGGG
>JBOHFF010000165.1:0-3657 GCA_050699515.1 Pseudonocardiaceae bacterium | reverse complement strand
CACACGCTCGAATCCGGATCACTTCCAGCGTGGCGTGATCGAGCTTTCGGCCATCATTGTCTCGCATAGGAGAATTAAACCACAAGCAGATCCTCAAGTCCACCTACTTTTGATCTCCTTAGTAATTCCAGCTAAACGATTTCGGGAACTATGCCCGCTATGGCGACCGGCGCAGGAGACGAGTATTGGAAGGAACAGGCGCTGCCAAGCGTCTTCAAGCACACTCTGCTCGACAAGTACATGCCGCAGTTGCCGGTATGACCGGCTCCGCCGCCAGCGGACGACGGGTGGTCTATCTCGGTGGCTACGCAGGCCGTGGACGGTACGAGGATGGAACACGGGCATCGGTCGAGCGGATCTTGACGATCGCGCAGAACCAGCACCGGAATGCTGGCCTGGACTGGACCTGCTTCGAGGCGGCCGCCCTCGTGAGCTGCGGATCACCCAGCCGGCCCCGCCGTGACTGACGGCCCGTCAGTCCGTGGGCCGGCCCGGCATGTCGTCATGTATACGCCCGTCAAGAGTACGGCCGCCGACCTTCGGGGTCCGTCCACCCCATTGCTTGAAGAAGAACGGGACGCCAGCATCGTCGCATGCATCGCGGATGTCCCTGACCCAAGTCGGATCCACGTATCGAAACCGCGGGCCTGACTCCCCACCGACGATGATCCACTGGATACCGGCCAGGTCTAGATCCTCCAGCGGCCCGATGAGCGGCTCACAGGACAGGAAGCGGACAGTGGCGGGAACCTGCCGAAGGTTGTCGATCCGGTGCATCGCGGCCTGGTCTTCGACCGAGACGCCCATCCAGACGTTCGCCGGCCAGATGAGCTTGTCGGCCACGCGGAGCAGGCGATGGGAGCGCTTGGTGAGGACCTGGTAGGTGTGCCTCGGCGTCTCTCGCATCACGTCGAAGACGTCCTTGACGAATGCGAGCGGCACCTTCGCGTGGAAAAGGTCGCTCATCGAGTTGACGAACACCAGCCGCGGCGAGCGCCATTCGTGAGGCGCCGTCAGCACGTCTGCATGAGCGGTGGCGGCAAATCCCGGGCCGCTGGTACGCGGATCTCCATCATTCTGGTACTTCGGAGCGCCCATCGCCTTGAGTCGCTTAGCCAGAGTCAGCGCGTAGCAGTTGTCGCAACCCGCTGAAACCCGGTCACATCCTGTCGTCGGATTCCAGGTGATCTCGGTCCACTCGATCCTGCTCATGGCCGACACTCGTTCACCTCCCCAGGGTCGTAGTCGGACGGTAACG
Organism: Pseudonocardiaceae bacterium; assembly: GCA_050699515.1. GTDB lineage: Bacteria > Actinomycetota > Actinomycetes > Mycobacteriales > Pseudonocardiaceae. The sequence continues at coordinate 2,399 of JBOHFF010000165.1, read as the reverse complement.
TCGTGATGCCCGACCGTAGCGGCAAGAGGGCCCGACCGCCGCGATCGACATCCCGAGGGTACGGATCGGCACCGACAGATTCGGTTCGGACGCTGATCGACATGCTCGGATCATGTGCCCGAGGCCGTGTAGGCAGCGAGGATGTAGTTCGGGTGGCGATCGAGGTTCTGGGGTCGGCGTGCCGAGCGGCGATCTGGACATCTCGTAGATCCACCCCAGCGTCGAAACTGGTAGAGAGCACTATTTCAATCGCGTGAGCGGCGGCTATGGTGTGGTGATGGCTTCGCCCGCTGCTATGCGCACCGGCGAGAACCCGACCGCTGGCTCGTTCGAGGGCATGCAGGCCCTCATTCGGGGACGGCTGGGCCGGTAAGGGTCGTACCGCATCGTGGCCGCCAGCGCATTCGGCCCAGTTTACGTACAGTCATCGAGGAAGTGGCGGAGGTACTCGGCCAGGGGCTGGAGACCCACTGCGGCCCGGCGCTGGTCGACGTTTTCAGGGTTGGCCAGGTTCGAGGGCTGGTAGACACCGTCCACCTGCTGGATCTGGGTCCCGTAGAGCTGGGGTGCACCCTCGGCGAGAAGGACCCGATCGGTGAGGTAGGCGATGTGATGGGGCATCACCTCCCCAGGGGGCATGGCGGTCATGAGATCGAGGCAGCGGCGTTGGAAGCTCGGGTCACGGTCGGCGTGCTGGACGAGCAGCCATGCAGCGGCGGCTCCGTGCCGACCGACGAGGCTTTGGCCGGGCCAGCCGTGACGCTCCACGACGTGCTTCAGCCACTGGGTGTTGGCTTGGTCGATGCGGACTACCTCGTCCGTGGCTTGGCGCTCGTCGGGATTGGCCTTCACCCGTTGTTGTTCTCTGGCCCGGCGAACGACCGGGATGAGCGCCGTGCGGGCTCGTTGGTCCTCATCCTGGCGGCGGAGGAGTTCGCTGGCAAGGTCGGGGAGCGTTGCTGCCCCCGTCTCATCGTTCGCGTACGTCGACAAAGCTGGTCACTCCTCATGGCGCGAGCAGGGGAAGCTGAGCGCCCCGTTGGATCGTCCAGCCAGACGTACTGGGTGTGGGGATCGTCCAGGGCGGTGACGCGGCTGTGGTCGGGACGCGGCGGTGTAACCGGCAAATGCCTGCCGCCACGCCGGATCCTGCAGCCCACCGCCTGCTTCGAGGGTGGCAGCCAGCGCACCCGCCAGAGGTCGCCAGTCCACCATCATCGTGTGAGGGATCCCTCCAGTGGCCAGCGGCGCGGCCCGTCTGGGTCGTCGTACCAGACGTGCTGACCATGGGGTGTGGCGGTGATGCCGAAGCGTTCGTAGGAGGGCCGGCCTTCGTCGTTCCAGAACGTCGCGGCCTCCTCGACGCGGTCCCAGAGTCGTTGGGGACCGTACTGGCGCACGCGATAGCCTGCCGGGCCCCGGGTCATGGTGATCTCGGCGCGGGAGCCGTCATCGGCGACGAGGTCGACCACCGGCTGGCCGTCGTCGCTGACCGTGTGGGCGCGAGTGACATCGGGCAGGTGCCACTGGACGATGAATCCGAACAGGCCGTGCATGGCGAGGGGAGCGGGGTCGATCGAGGTCACGGACTCCGAGGACGGTTCGCAGACCCACGGCCGGAAAGTCTCGACCTGGTTGACGGCATGTCGCATGGTCATGAAACCCGCCCAGCGTGGCACGAATCGGCCGACCGCGGCGCCGTGCTCGTCGACGGTGAGGCGGGCCAGGGTGCCGCCGAGCGGGCCGTGGACGTCGGTGAGGATCACCGCGCCCGGGGCGGCCTGCTCGAGCCAGGCAGGTGGGATGGCGGGCACGGCGCACGTCGAGATGATCCGGTCATGCGGTGCGCCCGGCAGGTAGCCGTCCTCGCCGTCGACCGCGGCCAGGGTCGGGGTGTGGCCGTTCGCGGCGAGTCGTTCCTCGGCGAGGTCGACGAGCTCGGGGTCGATGTCGACGCTGGTGATCTGGGTGCTGCCCAGCCGCGCGCAGAGCAGGGCAGCGTTGTAACCGGTGCCGGTGCCAACTTCCAGGACACGGTGCCCGTCTGTGATGTCGAGTTCCTCCAGCATCTCCAGTACCAGCGACGGGGCGGTGGAGGAGCTCGTGTAGATCGTTCCGGTGGCGGGTCTCAGCGCCCGGGACAGCGGGACTGGCATGATCTTGGTGATCAGCGTGGTATCGCTGTAGACGGTTTCGAGCCAGCCACCACGCTGAACGGGGTCGACGCTCAGGACGCACGGAGCGTCCTTGTCGGGGTAGTAGGACGGCACATACGGATGTCGCCAGGTCCGCTCGAACACCTCCCGCCACACCGGTGTCCGCAGGATTGCCTTCGCGGTGAACTGCTCAGCAAGCTCAGCGAGCCGGGCTCGGGCCTGTCGCTGCTCTTCGGGGCTCAG
>JBOHFF010000164.1:0-6529 GCA_050699515.1 Pseudonocardiaceae bacterium | reverse complement strand
CGTGAGCTTGGCGGGCGATCACGGTGCCGGCGGCCATGTCCCAGGCTCGGTTGCCGAGGGTGATCGAGGCGTCGAGGGTGCCGTCGGCGACCCAGGCCAGGTCCACGGCGGCCGAGCCGAGCATCCGCACACGCTGGACGCGAGGTGCGAGGTGGGCGTGCAGGGCCAGCGCGGCTCGGTTACGTTCGCCGGCGCCGGGGCCGCTGCCGTAGTCCCCAATGGCCACGATCGCCTCGGCGAGGGTCGTGGTGTGGGCAACGGTGATGGGCTGGTTGTTGCGCCATGCGCCGAGGTCCTGGGCTGCCCAGAAGCGCTGCTGGAGAAACGGCAGGGAGATGACCCCCAGCACGGCATGGTGTTGGTGCACCAGGGCTAGCGAGATGCCATTGAGAGGTATGCCGCGGGCGAAGTTCACGGTGCCGTCGATGGGGTCGAGCACCCACTGGGTGGGTGCAGGGGTGCCGCCTTCTTCTTCACCCAGAAAGGGGATCGTGGGGGTGGTGTCGGCGAGGAGGTCGCGGATCATGTGCTCGACAGCGAGGTCCACGTCGGTGACCATGTCGCGATCCCCCTTGGACGTGACCAGCCTTGGTTGGTGGGTACGGACGTGTGCCTCGCCCAGACCAATCGCCTGCAGGGCGATGGGCATCAGCGAGGTGAGGTCCGGCGTCACGCGATATCCTCGTCGCAGTGGGGTCGAGAAATGGTGTCGAGGGGGTCGGTGGGGAGGGGATGGTAGAGGTAAGTCAGGGCTCGGTCGGCGCATTCGGGTAGGGGCGCCTCGGTGTCCAGGCGCAGTTTCGGGTCGGGGATCTCCTCGGCGCTGGCCTTGAGCCGCCGGTAGAGCCCCATGTCGCGGTTGGTGGCGGGGTGGGTGCCGCGGGCGGCGTCGGTGTGCAGCCGTTGTTCGATGGTGGTCTCGGCGCAGACGCACTCGATGAGCCGCAGTGGTTGCCGGAGGCGGGTCGCGAATCGGCGGACCTGGGTGAGCTGGTAGGCGCGGGAGCAGGTGCGACCGTCGAGGATGACGGCAGTGCTGGGGGCGCGGTGGAGGTACCAGGCGGCGGTCCGGAGCATCGTGCGCACGCAGAAGTCGTCCTGCTCGCGGGTGTAGAAGGTGTGTTTCGCGCCGAACAGGGCGTGCCGGACGTGGTCCTTGTCCAGCAGCAAAGCCTGGCCATCCAGCCGGTGGGCGAGTTCGGTGGCGAGCGTGGTTTTGCCGGTGCCGGGTAGCCCGGCCAGTTGCACGATCATTGCGTTGTCCCTGCCGGGAATGGCGTCGAGGGTAGCTGTGGCCAGAGGTGCCGCAGTCGCGTCCAGCCGGCCGTCGCGCTCGCGGGCATGGGCGGAGCGGGATTCCGCTGGGCAGCAGGAAGTTCATGGCAGGCTCGGGCCAGGCGTAGCGCGTCGGCACAGATCGCCCATGCTGGTGCGTGGACTTCTGGCGGTGTGGGTGTGGTGCGGTTGAGGCGGGCCAGGCAGTGTAGGAGCGCGTCGGGGCTGGCGAGGACCGGCAGCGGTTGATCATGACCGGGCAGTGGTTGCCAGCATCGCCGGCCCAGAATCTCCCGCACATCGCGCGCGCCGGTCGCGTGGTGCGTCGAGGGGGTCAGGTCGAGGGTGATGCGTGGCACCAGAATGTCCTCAAGATGGCGGGTGAATGTCGTGGCCTCGGGTGAGCTGCTGTGGTAACCGAGGCCGAGGAGGATCGTGCGGGCTGGGGTGATGTGTTCGGGGGTAAGCAGGAGATCGAGGTCGGTGAACTGCCGGGCGCCGGTGCCGCCGTAGAGTCTGGATTCTGCGGCGATTCCGTTGAGCGCGGCTGTGGTGAGCCCGGCTTGGCCGACTGCGGCCATGATCCGGGCGGTCTCGGCGCGGTAGACCCGGGTCTTGTACTGGTTGGCGCGCAGCGTGCCGGCCAGGAAGCGGCTGATCGCCCGCGGGAGGTCGCGGTCCAGTCCACTGGTCGTCAGCCGGTCGGCGAGCAGGCAGAGCACTTTGTGCAGGATCGCGGTCTCGAGGAGGTCACCGAGGCCACCGCCGAAGTCGCGGGCCGAGCAGCCCGGCAGCGGTGGCTGGTCGGGTTCAGGGGGCCAGCACAGGGCCCGCAGCACCGCCTGCGCCGCGGTGGTGCTGGGATCGCTGGGGGTCATCACTGACCTAGTACTCCTGGTCATGCTGGTGATCGCGTGTCGTTGACCGGTGCGATGCGGGCGAGCAGGTCGTTGATCCGGGCGGCCAGCGCTGCGGGATCGCCCCCGACCGGTATGCGGTAGCAGGGCACGTGGGTAGCGAGGTCATCGACGACCTGGCGGAGGTTCTCGGCGGTGCGCGCGGCGGGACCGGTGTCGATCAGCCAGTGGTTGACGTGCGCGTTGACGCCGGAGGTGGGATTGACCATGAACAGCTGGGTGTCCAATAGCACGTCGTGGACCTCGTCCGCTGAGACCGCTACGGGCGCGGCGCCGTGGCCGCCAGGGCGGCTGAGGGAGGGCCACAGCATGAGGCAGGGGCGGACCTCGGAGATGACCACGCCTGAGGAGAGCAGCCGGGAGAACTTAGGTGGCTCGATGGTGACCTTGTCCCGGTGATGCCACCGCTGATGCTCGGGAAGCTCCCGCAGGCGAGCCGGTACGAGATCGACCAGATCTGGGATGGCTAGCAGGGTGCCGACACCGACGCGCATGTGTGCGGGCCAGGCACGTCCGAGCAGTTCCCCGCTTTCCCGGCCCAGCAGGAGTCGATCATTGGTGACATAGTCACCGCCGAGCAGTCGCAGGCTGGCGACCAAGGTGGTGGTCTTGCCGGCACTCTTCGGTCCGATGATCAGCACTCCGCGCCCGCGGTGGGAGAAGGCCGCAGCGTGGGCGTAGACGGCGCCGCCGGCCAGCAGCTGAGCGGTCATGGTTTGGCGCACCAGGCGGGCCGCCCAGGAGCGCGCCGATTCTGGGTTGGTGTGGTGCGCGGTGATGGCCGCGGTGTGCGGGTTGGTGTGGATGAGCATGGCATGCGCAGCCACCCAGTACGTCTGACCGCGCGAGGAGTGCACCACACGGGCGTCCAGGCGAGGACCGATCTCGCGCAGCGGTGCGGTGGTGAATATCTCGGCGATCGCTGCGGTGTCGAACACCGCAGCGGCACGTATGGTGATCTCCCACCCGGCCGGGGCCGGTGGGGTGATGCGGTAGCTGTAGAGGGTGTCAATCGCGGTCTGCATCACCTCGGGGCGGTCGGTGCGGAAGGTCACCGATCCCCCGCCTTGCCGAAACCCAACGGTCTGCCACGGACCGGCCGGGGCGCTGGTGAGGTCATCCAGGACGGCGGTCAGGTCAGGGGACATGGCGAGGGCCTTCCGGTCAGCCTGTGGATCCCGCAGCGGCGGCGAGCCGGGCACGTGGTTGCTGGGAATGGGTCAGCGCCAGGCGCAGTAGCTGGGCCAGTTCGGCGTCGGTGGCGTGCTGGTAGAGCGCGGCGAGACCCTCAGGGCCGAGCAGGCCGCGAGCCCACTCCAGGGTGCTGGCTTGGAGGATGCGCGGGTAAATCCCTAGCTCTGAGGGGTCGCCGATGAGGGCGATGCCCTGATAGGTGTGAATGGCCGCGATCTTTACCGGTGCCCTGGAGTGGTATTTCAGGTGGTCCTGTTCGGCGGCGTCGCGGCTGGTGTGCCCGTGGCCCAGGGTGTGGGCGTCGGTGTAGATGTTGAACACGGCCGCCGGGCCGGTCAGCACTGCGGTGAGGTGCCATGCCCCGACCTCGATGACGGCCAGTTCGCCGGGCCCGCAGACCTGGTATGTCAACCCACGTCGCCCGAGAGCATCGCGCGTGCTGCTGAGGATGAGGACGCGACCGCTCAGGCATTGGAACACCTCCAGCTGTGCTGGGGCGTTCCAATGCCCCACCGACCGGGTCAGTTCCTGGCTTCCGGGCAGCTCACCACCCTGGTAGATCACCAGGTCCGCGAACCAGTAGTCGGTGCCCGCGCTGCTCGCCGGATCGGGAGCACCGGGTTTGGCTCGCGGGGACAGGATGTCGCGGTAGGCGCGGTAGAGAATAGGGTCGTCACCGCGCGCTACGGCGGCGCGGGCGGCAGCCATGTCGGCCAGGTGCACCGGGCAGCCGTGGCCGTCTGCGGTGATTCCGGTCAACAGATCCGATAGCCGCCGTGTGGTGCCCGCATTAGGCACTCCACCGACGATCACATCACCGGCCGGGGACACCGACCACCCAGGTGGTGCGGTGGTGAGTTCCTCGGTGGTCGCGCACAACTCACGGCTGATACCCAGCGGAATGATCATGTGGTTCGCCTCCCGTCCGGGTGGGACCGGTCGGGGTCCTGAGGCACATCCGGACCAGCATCTCGGGCATGTGGTCGAGGTGAGTGATGTCCGGAGCTTGGGGCCGGGAAGGCTTCTGGCGGGGGTTGAAGTACAGGGCCCGGCATCCGGCGCCCAGCGCGCCGAGCACGTCGGTGCGCCAGTCGTTGCCGACGTGCACGACGCAGGCGGGTGTGGTGCCGCTCCGGCTGGCGACAGCGTGGAAGATCTCTGGGCGGGGTTTGGCCAGGCCGATGTCGCTGGAGAACACGGTGTCATCGAAGATCCCGCCGAACCCGTGCTCCTCCAGGATCAGCTGCGACACCGACATCGGCGTGGCCAACGTGTTGGAGGTCAGCACCAACCGCGCGCCCGCGGTCTTGATCGCCCACAGCGCGGTGTGCGCGCCGGGCATGACTTGCGGGCACGCCCGCAGCACCGCGTGCGTGTGCGGGATGAGCAGGACGTCGACCACGCGGTCATCGGTGATCCCCATCGCGGACACGATCGCGGAGACTTGATCACGAACCGGGGGTTGTTCTCCGGTGGTCCGTTGCCGTTGCAGTGTGTCGTGACGCACGCCCACCACTGCCTCAAGCACCAGCTGAGCTGGGACGAGATGGCCGAATTCCTGCAGTACTGTGGCGAATTCACGAAGTCGCCATTCCGTTTCGGCCTCGCGGTCCCCGTAGGTGAGCAACGTGCCCCACAAATCGACGCTGATCACCCAACCCTCCAACGGCCCTGCCACTGTGATCCCGCTCACCGGAAACCCCCGTTAAACGAGTTGTGCTCGCGGGCGCGTGGCTGCGCAGCCACCCGCTGGTTGTGGCCGGGTCGGCGCTGCTCAAGAGCAGTGATCCGGCGACCACGACGTCGGCTCCCGCGCTCACCAGCCTGGGTACTGTGTCGGATCGGATCCCGCCGTCGGCGAACACCACGACTTCCTCGCGGCCCATGGCGGCCAGTACCCGGCGCAGCGCCGCGACGCGACTGGGCGCGGTGGGGTGCATCGAGCTGCCCTTGGTGCCCAGTGGGGTGCCGATCATGATTACCGCGTCGATAGCGTCGAGGTCGGCCGCGATGGTTTCGGGCGCGGTATCCAGTGTCAGCGCCAACCCGGCGGCCTTGCCGCACTGCCGGATCCGGCGCAGCGCCTCGGTCACCCCCTCGGCTTCGGCGTGGACCGTGATCAGATCCGCGCCGGCCAGGGCGAATGACTCGACCAGATCAGCAGGCCGTGTCGCCATGAGGTGGACGTGAAACGGCAGGTGAGTCTGCGACCGCAGCGCGGCGACCAGGCCGGGGAAGAACAACGGCTCGGGGATGAACCGGGTGTCGGAGGCATCGATGTGGAACAGGTCGGCGTGCGGGGTCATCCGCTGGACCTCGGCGGCCAGTGCGCCGAGATCCGCCGACCACAACGACGCATCGATCGCCAGACGCTCACCGGGTAGGTGATCAGCTAGCGCCAACATGCGGACCTCCTAGATCAGGCGGATGGCTGGGCAGCCGACGTGAAATGCCGGCGACAGTGCTCGATCGAGCTGATCAGCAGATCCCGGACCTGCTGATCGTCGTCCTCGAATCGTGGGTACACCTCCAGCATCACCGGCACATCGCCTAGACCCGCTCTCACCAGGCTGTCCGCGAAGGCGGCGACGTCGACGCTGCCGCGCGGATCCGGCCAGCCCCAGTGCGGGTCTCCGAGTCCGTCGGTGTTGTCCAGGTGCACCAACCGGATGTGGGAGCCCAGTTCCTCGACCCAGTCCTGGGCGCGGGCCTCGGGTCCGTGCAGGGGCTGGTAGAGGGCGTGCCCAGTATCGAGCGTAAGACCCACCCGAGCCGCGCCCCGATCCGCCAGATCCGTGAGCAGCTGCCGGCACTGGTCGATGGTGGCGGGGAACTCCCGAGCGATCGGGGTCGGCTCGATCAGAACATCCCGCAGGCCCGCGCCGCTGGCCGCCCGGGAGATCAGATCCACGGCATCGAGCAGGTCGCCGTAGCGCCGCTGGCGGGCAGCGGGGTCAGCGAAGTCGGCGACGCTGATGGTGCCCAGCGGGCCACCCACCGCGCTGGCACCGAGCGTGGCGGTGACCTCGATGGCTCGATGCCACCAGTGCAGGGCTACCCGCCGGGCGTCGGGGTCTGGATCAAGCAGGCCGCTGGGCACGTAGTGCGCCAGACCGACATAGGCGCTGTGGATCGTCAGGTCC
>JBOHFF010000163.1:0-12513 GCA_050699515.1 Pseudonocardiaceae bacterium | reverse complement strand
CCGACGCGGGGACTCGAACCCCGAACCTACCGCTTACAAGGCGCCCCATCCATGCCGACCAGGGCTGCTGCCAGCGACTTCACCGTCTACAGTGATCGTTCTGATGGCCACAGCGGCTCCGGTGGACGCGAGTTCGTGTCACACGTCGTGTCACGCCATCAGCAGAAGCCGCGACCTCGGCGCACATGCGCCCATCGCTTCCCGCAGTCCGGCGGAGCGCCGGTTGTGGAATGTACGCGCGGGGTTTTCCAGCCGCCATATCACACGTAACTTTCCGCGACGCAACCGAGTCAGCTTCCCACGTTGATGACGTCCGGCGCATCGGCCGAGCGCCGCCGCCGCTTGAGCCACCACGCTACCCGCGTCCCCAGGTTACGATCCTCGCCCGACGGATTGGTCGGGCGCTGCCCAGTGCCGCCGCCAGACCACGCCGCACGAGCCTGAGTTGGGTTCCAAGCCTAGGAGGGTGCTGAATTGGGGCGGTTTGGGGACTGGCCGCCGCACGAGCCCAGACGCGAACAGGGGCGGGCAGCCAACGCGATGACCGATCCGCCGGGCGCGGCGGGGCGTTCCGAGCCCTCAGTGGTCGCCTGAGCGGGCGGTGCAGCCTCTCCTAGACCCGGTAACGACGGTGATCGACGCCGACGACCGGGTTTTTAGACAGCCTGGGCCGCCAGAACCCAGACTCCGGCCGTGCGCGTGAGGCCACGGCCGATGAGATTACGCAGATTCAGCCCAGCGGTGCGAGGGGTGAGCCACGCGTTGTTCTTGGTGGTACCGCGGTAGCGGAGCTTGAGGCGAGGGCCACCGCGACTGGCGATCTGGGAGATGACCCGCTCCACATTGGGCCGGAACTTCCGGTACCTCTCCCGCAATCCTGGGTCAGCAGCCCAGTCGCGGCGGGCTTGGCGCAGCAGATCATCTCGTTGATGCAGAACGATTTTACGGCCGGTCTTGGACGTGGTGCACCGCTCGCGCAGCGGGCAGTCACGGCACAGCACGCCGAAGCTGGCCACGCGGGTCCGGCTGATCGGGCGGGTGTTACCGGCCGGGCAGCCCACCGTGCCCGCCCGCTCATCAACGATGAAGTCGTCCACGGTGAACCCACCCTCAACCGGTGCTTGCAGCGGCTTAGGTTTGATCACCGCGTCGTGCCCGGCGTCGCCGATCCCACCACGTAGAGACCCTGTGCCGTAAGCGGAATCTCCGAACCATTCACGTGTGTCGTTCTCACCACCACCACCATCAGCGGCCAGGAACTTCTCCGCCACAGCCGGATCGGAGTTCTCGACCCCGGCGGCCTTGGTCAGTGCTTCATCGGTGATGATCCCGGTCTCCGGCTCGGCCGACACGTGCGCCCGGTACCCATCGCGGCGGTTCTCCGGGGACTTGCGGGTATGCCGCGCATCCGGGTCCACCGTGGACACCACACGGTCGGGGGCGACCTTCCGGGCGATCCGCCACCGCCCATCGATACCATCAGATCCCTGGGCCGGCTCGACATCCTGACCGGCGACCAGCGCCAGCAACGCCAACGCGAACTCCGCGTCGTCGTCCAACTCCCGCCCCCTCAACACCGCCACCAGGGCGTTCGCGTCGTTGACCAGGGCCGAAACCAGCGCGTCCTTCGCGTCGGGCTCATCCCAGTCGATCGTCGGTTTACCCGGCTGGCGGTAGTCATACCCGGTGCACACCGCCGCGATCTGCTCCCTGGCGCCGGGCACCTGCCGGCTCACCCGCCGGATCGCCGCGATCAGCTGGGTAATCGTGTCCTGGGTCGCCACCGCATCGGCCAGGATCGTGGAGTCCACCGCACGTTTCCGGCGGCCACACAGGATCCCAGTCTGCTCGACGACCTCCCTCACCGCATCACTGATCCGATGCGGCCGGTCGGACTTAGCCAGCCACTTGCGCCAATACACCAGCGTCGAGGCGTCGAATCCCGGTGGTCCAAGGACATCCCGGTCGCGACCTTCCACCGCAGATCACACCGCGCGGCCTCGGCGGTCTCCCGATCCGACAGATCGTGCAGCGTCTGCAACACCAGGATCGAGGCCATCACCGACACCGGGATGGACGACCGTCCCTTACCCGAAGGAAACAGGTCCTCGAACTCCCCATCAGGGAACACATCCTGGCGATATTCCGCCAAGAACGCGAACATGCTGCCCTCCGCAACCAGATGACCGACCAGCGCCTGTGCGTCCAGAAACTCCCGATCAGCCCGCTCCATACCCTGCATGACACCATTCTCCCAGCTCAGCGGCATACTCCGGGGCGACACGCCAATTATTCAGCGGCCTCCTAGCGCGTTGGCCAGGCGCTGCTACGGGTCCCCCGAGTTGATCCGGGCGTATCGGCCGTGGTTGCGATCCTCGCCTGGCGCGTTGGCCAGGCGCTGCGGGTGATGGCATGTCGTCTCCTCTCAGCATGGGTAGTTGCGATCCTCGCCTGGCGCGTTGGCCAGGCGCTGCCCCCAGAGCGGCGCGTCCTCACCCGGTCCGACCCGCGAGTTGCGATCCTCGCCTGGCGCGTTGGCCAGGCGCTGCCCGGCGATGGGCCTGGCGGGGTCGTCAACCGATCGGAGTTGCGATCCTCGCCTGGCGCGTTGGCCAGGCGCTGCGGTGGGGCGCTTCGCGTTCCCCCGTTCCAAGTAAGGTTGCGATCCTCGCCTGGCGCGTTGGCCAGGCGCTGCGTTCGAGTTGACCGCTCTCTTTGATCCTGGCGATGTTGCGATCCTCGCCTGGCGCGTTGGCCAGGCGCTGCCCGGGACACAGCTGTGTGACCCCACCGACATCTACGGGTTGCGATCCTCGCCTGGCGCGTTGGCCAGGCGCTGCACTGCCCAGGTATCACCCTCCACTGCCCCACCCACTGAGTTGCGATCCTCGCCTGGCGCGTTGGCCAGGCGCTGCCGGTTTCAGCCGGGGTGACATCCCGGTACTGGTCACGGTTGCGATCCTCGCCTGGCGCGTTGGCCAGGCGCTGCGGGATCCCAGCGGCCAATCATGTAGATCTCTTTGTTGTTGCGATCCTCGCCTGGCGCGTTGGCCAGGCGCTGCCAGGGCGCGGGCAGCGTCGATGTCGACCCGCCACGCGTTGCGATCCTCGCCTGGCGCGTTGGCCAGGCGCTGCCCAGCCGGGTGGGGCATAGGTCCCCACCATGGTCGGGTTGCGATCCTCGCCTGGCGCGTTGGCCAGGCGCTGCTCCGGTGTGCGGTGGTTGATGTCCCAGCACGCGTAGTTGCGATCCTCGCCTGGCGCGTTGGCCAGGCGCTGCCACCGATGAGACTCAGGACACAGCCGGTTGCGGCTACGTTGCGATCCTCGCCTGGCGCGTTGGCCAGGCGCTGCTCCATCTTGCGCACATCAGGCACCCGCTTGCGGCGGTTGCGATCCTCGCCTGGCGCGTTGGCCAGGCGCTGCCGCCACCCCATGATGGCCTGGTCATCATCGAGAGCGTTGCGATCCTCGCCTGGCGCGTTGGCCAGGCGCTGCAGTGGCGCGATCGTCCCGAAGGGGATGTCACGTGAAATGTTGCGATCCTCGCCTGGCGCGTTGGCCAGGCGCTGCAGTCACCCGGCTGTGGTGCGCGTGGGTCATCGACTGTTGCGATCCTCGCCTGGCGCGTTGGCCAGGCGCTGCCCGGTCTCCGCCGCGCCCCACTCATTGACCACCGCGCGCGCGTTGCGATCCTCGCCTGGCGCGTTGGCCAGGCGCTGCGCCAGCTGGAATGACCAGCGACGATCCGGTTTCCGTAGTTGCGATCCTCGCCTGGCGCGTTGGCCAGGCGCTGCGACCCGCCACCGAAACCACCGGGGTCCACCAACCCGTTGCGATCCTCGCCTGGCGCGTTGGCCAGGCGCTGCCCATGACGATCCGCTCCAGCTCCACCACACAGCTGGTTGCGATCCTCGCCTGGCGCGTTGGCCAGGCGCTGCGTGCCCGGTGTGGACTACGTGGCCACCGTGACTATGTTGCGATCCTCGCCTGGCGCGTTGGCCAGGCGCTGCGGTCGCCGCTGATGTCGATCCAGGTGCCACCGGCGAAGTTGCGATCCTCGCCTGGCGCGTTGGCCAGGCGCTGCCAGCGTCTCCTCCCGCGGCGTCGACCCAGGCAGCGGGTTGCGATCCTCGCCTGGCGCGTTGGCCAGGCGCTGCCGGGGATCCCGACCCGGCTCGTCGTAGACCCCCACGAGTTGCGATCCTCGCCTGGCGCGTTGGCCAGGCGCTGCTGTCCATGTTGCTGCTCCTCATATGCCTCCAGGCGAGGTTGCGATCCTCGCCTGGCGCGTTGGCCAGGCGCTGCGCGGCGATGGCCGCCGCGAGCGCGGTGTCAGCGGGGTTGCGATCCTCGCCTGGCGCGTTGGCCAGGCGCTGCCAATTCGCGCGCGGTCTGTACTTACCTGGCGAACTCGATTTGTTGCGATCCTCGCCTGGCGCGTTGGCCAGGCGCTGCCCTGCATGAACAGGTTTTACCACGGAGGGTGATGGGCGCCGAATCGAGAATCTCAGATGGTGGAAAGACACGCCGATATCGGGTTCGGAACCTTCCGGCGTGGCGCGCGACGCTGGGGGTTCCGAACTCGGATTAGATGATCATAGGGCCTTCGTGGATCGGGGTCACTGCCGCGCCGAGATGTTGGGTGGTCCGGAACGTGCTGCGGGTGAGGTGGTAGATGCGGACGCTGTCCTGACTGGCATCGATGATGTCGAGGAGTCGGGCTTCGAGGAGGAGCCGTTGTGCTGGACTGCAGACGATCTCGAAGACGGACTTCTGGACACGGTAACCGTAGCCTTCGCAGGCTTTGGCGACCCGGCGAAGCCGGCGTTCTCCGTCTCGGGTGGTGGTGTCGACGTCATAGGTGACGAGAAGTTCCATCAGCTCAACGTCCAGGGTAGATAGGAGTCGCTGTCGCCGCGGAGATGGCGTGCGAGCAGGCGCGCTTGGGCCAGCGGGAGCAGCGCAGCGGGGATGTCGCGGCCGAGCCCGGCATGGTGCCATTCGCGCTGCCGGGCTGTCGACCATTGTTCGAGAAAGAAACGACGGCCATCGTCGGTGAGCTGGACGGTGCCACCGGGCAGTGTTTCGGTGTGAGTGGGTTTGAGCTGCTCGCGATTAACCAGGGTGAGCACAAGGCGGTCGACGAGCAGCGGGCGGAACTCTTCCATGAGATCGAGAGCGAGAGCGGGTTTACCTGAGCGGATTCCGTGCAGGTATCCGAGGTAGGGATCGAGACCGACTTGCTCGAGCGCGCCGTGAACAGCGACACGGAGCATCCCGTAGCCGAAGGAGAGCAGGCAGTTCACCGGGTCCAGGGGCGGGCGACGGGTTCGGCCGGCCATCGCTGTCGGCGCGAGGAGTTCGAGGCCCTGGAAATAGTCGCGGGCTGCGCGTCCTTCGATACCGAGCACTTCGGGCAGTACCTCGGCTTCGCCCAGGTCGGTCAGTGCGCTCGCGTGCCGGTCGGCGATATCGCGCAGTCGACTCCGGCGGTCGCCGGTGGTGTCCCGGGCGCATCGCAGCAGCAGCTGCCGGTAGTTGTGCAGCTTCCCGGCGACGATCGCCCTGGCGATACCGATCCGGCGTTCCGGGTGTTCATAGGCCCGGAACTGGGCTAGTCGCAGGAGTGGATTGCCGGTCTGCGGGCCGCTGACCCGCCCGAGGAAACGCCCGTTTCGGGTGACCCAGGTAACCCGATCTGCCATCAGCGGCGCACCGGTGCAGCAGGTCGTCGGAGAGGTTTACGCCATTCCACGCGACGATGTGGTCGAGGCGGACCAGCGGGATCAGATTCCGGCCCGGTTTCTCGGGGTGGACCACGCGGAGTGCATCACCGTCGAGGTGCAGGCTGGTTCCCGCCATGGTGACGTAGAGCGTGTTCAGTAGCTCGGTCACCGGTGTGCTCCGATCTCCCAGTCGACGTCCTGGCGGGGCCGGAACAGGCTTTCGGAGATCACCGCGGGAGCTGCTGGTTCGCAACCCGGCCGAAGCGAGCACCGGCGGCATCGCGTGTCGTTGACCGGCGATGGCAGCGATCCCTGCGCCATCAGAGTCCGCATGGCGTCCGCCGTGGCGCTGACCTGCGCGGCGAGGAGGTCGTCCACCTCGACCTCATATCGTCGGCGGTCCCGCCCGCTGAAGACGACTCCCATGGGCACCGGCGCGTCGAACATCTCCCTGAGGCACAGCACCTGAGCCGCGACCTGCAGGTCGGCCGGCCCACCGCGACGGTAAGTACCCGACTTGTGTTCGATCGGCAGCGGCCCGTCCGCGCCGAACTGCACCACATCGCACACGCCGTGGACCCCGAGCAGATCGCTCCAGACCGGCAATGACCGCCAGACCCGCTGGCGGCGCCGATCTCGCCCGGAACCGGGCTCGTCCACGGCGGCGTGCGCGAGATCTCCCCGCACGGTGTCCACAGTGGAGTCGAAATAGGCGTCGACGTGGATGAGGGCCGCCTGCCGCGGGCAGTAGGCGTAGTGCTCCAGCGCCGAGATCGGCACGCTCCGACGGCCCGGTGCCACCTCATCGTCCCCCAACATCTCAGCTGACCAGTTTGGTGAGCGTCACACCCTGCGGGAGATCACCATCGTCGACCGAGACGACGTAGTCACCGAACGTGCGTGGCGCGACGTCCGCGGTGAGCAAGGACGGCCGGACACGTTCGGTGAGCTTGTGTGCCGGGGCGGAGCCGAAGGCGTCGGCATGGCTGAACACGTAGAGTCCGCGGGGGGTCAGCGTGCCGCGGGTCGCTGAGCGGTCGTGGTCGAACATCATCTCCAGCGAACGGTAGAGCAGGTCGAGATCTTTGGCGTCCACACCGGTCTGCTGGCCGCGGGTCGCGGAGTAATACAGCTCGGCGCGGTAAAGGCCGTAGGCGACGGTCCACTTACCGCCCATCTCGGTGCTCTCGCCCTTGTCGATGTCCTCCTGCTTGGTCTGGGTGACCCGGGTGATGGCGTGGTCCATCGGGAACACCGGATCGATGCTGCGGGCCATGCTGACCTGCAGCGGACCGCGGATCTGGCCCAGCGCGCCGGTCTTGCCCACCGAGAGCACCGCACCGAACAGGCGGATGTCGGCGTAGCGGTCGCAGAGCCAGCCGCGCGCGGCGGCGGCCTGCTCTGAGGTGATCTTCTTCGAGCCCAGCTCGAGCCCGTGTGCCTCGTAGGACGCCTCCAGGCGTGGGTTGAGCGCGTACCCGGCCTGGACGAACACCCCGTAGCGGGGATCGTCTCCGGCGGCCAGCGCGAGGGTGTCGCGGATCTTGCGCTTGAGCGCGACGTCGGTGACCAGGCCCTGCCCGCTCTCGTCGTCGGTGCGCGGCCGGTTGCCGGCATCCGGGTCGCCGTTGGGGTTGCCGTCGGTCACGTCGAACAGGAACACCATGTCGTGGCGGACCGTCGGGTCCAGATGTGGCTGGATCATCACGAGTTCTCCTCGGGGGCGGTCGCGGCGGGTCGTGTCGCGAAGTGGTGGGCACGCTGGTGGTGGTAGCCGAGCAGGAACATCGACTGCTGGCGCAAGGTGGTACGGGCCGGCAGGCCAGCGGCCGGGCCGATCAGCCCGAACAGCTCATCGAGCCGCTTGTCGTGGTTGATCGCCGCGCCGCGCTTGGTGCGGCGCAGCTTGCGCAGCCACGCGTTGGCGTCCCGGCGGCCGTTGACGATCGCGGTCCGCGGATTGGTGACGGCACCGGCGAAGAACCGGTCGCCGTAGGTGGTGTTGAGCTTGCCCTCGGAAGCGTCGTACTGAAGTTGTTCCAAGGCGGCGAACAACCGGCCGGCGACATAGCCGGGATCGGTGTTGGTCGGGTCGAGGTCGGGCATCACGGTCTCTCGGGTCAGTGGGGAGCGGATCAGGGCAAGGCGGATCAAGGCGGCTCGCGGCTCGTCCAGATGGCCGTCGGTGCAGATCCGGTGCACCAGGTGGGCCAGCAGAGACGGCGGAAGCGGCGTGCCGCGGATGGCCGCACGGATCAGGTCGCGCTGCACGCCGTCAGGCCGGTCGGCAGCCTTCATCCCGAACTCGGCGTAGTGCTGCCGATCCCGCATCCACCGACCGGTCACCCGCGCGAGGCGACCGATTCCGTGGTGGCGGCGCCCGTCGTCCCACCGGGTGGCGATCTCCTGGTCGGCGAACCACCGGGCGATGTTTCTTTTCAGCTGGGGTAACGGCATCTGCACCCAGTCGCGCACCATCACCCGCGCGACGTTGCCGCCGACGGTCAGGGAGCAGAACATCTCCGTCCGTAGGCCGGGAGGTGGTGTATGTCCGCGTTGGACCGACTGCAACAGGGCGGAGATCCGTTCCGGATCAGGTCCGTCGAGCAGGTCCACCTCGTCCGCATCGGCGCCACCGGTCACCCACCAGGCCAGCCGGCTGTCCTGCCCGCCGTAGGACGCGGCGTTGTGGGAGCCGAGCAGGCCGACCAGAGCGGCGGTCATCGCCTCGCCGCACACCACGCACAGCGGGGTGCTGCCCAGTTGCGTGCTCAACCCGTAACCGAACACCCGCTCGTTGATGCTCACCAGCGCGGCGTCGTTGCTCGCGCCGGGAACGAACCGCGCCGGAACTTTGCCCGGGACCGTGTCGAGCAGCGGACGCACCCGCCCGCAGACCAGGCACAGACCCTCGGCCCCGCCCCCCTTCCGGCGGACGACCTCAGCGCTCCAGAACGGCACGACCGACGGGGCCCGGTGGGCGGACACCCCATCGACGTTGATCACTACGCCTTGTTTCGCGGTGTAGCTCTCCGGCTTCCGCAGTCCGCCGACGGCGCCGCCGCGGTAGAAGGCGGCCACTGCTCGCGCTACCGGGTCAGACCGTCCCTCGTCGCTGTCCGCCCAGCGCTGCACGAGATCGACGAACGCGGCATGACACTGCGCCACCCGAGCAGGCTTGGTGTCGACATCATCCCACCCCAGCACGTACTGCACATCGTCGGCGGCGAGATGCGCGGCGACTCCGACGGTCCTGACCACCGACGGCGTGGCATGTGGGACCGCCCGTGGTTTGCCCTTGGCGTCCACCACCGTGAGCGGCTGCAGGTCCGGTGAGCACAGCGTGCCGTCGCTATCGAGGTTGAGCTGCCAGGAGAACAGCCGTTCCCGGTGGAAGGGCTTGGCCTCGCCGTGCTCCTCGGAGTACTCGACCAGTCGCTGGAGCAGCATCAGGCCACCCCGGTGGCGGGGATGCCGTGTTCGGGCACATGCAGCACACCCTGATCGAGGCGAGCGGTGAACCAGCTGAACGACGGCGGCGAGGTCGAATGATCCACCGAGTGCAGCATGATCCCCAGATCCTCGGTGAGAGGATGCGCCGACCGATCGTCCGGGTCACCGAAGAACGCGCTGAACTCCCGCGTTCCCAGGTAAGGCTGGGAAAAGCAGCTGCCCCGGCTGATCCGACGGCGAAACTGGTCCCGGTAGGCCGCCTCCGGCTTCGTGGCGCGGTCCCGCAACACCACGTGCGCGTGGATCCGGTAGGCCACGTGGCGCAGGCACACCGCATTGCGCTGCACCCGATGCGCCACCGTGTCGATCCGGCGCCGCCCGGAGACCGCGTCGGCCAGCGACGCCAGATCGGTGGTCTCGTTGCGGCGCTGGGTGAACTGCTTGATCTCGTTGAGCACCTCGATCGCCACCACCCGCCAGACGAACTCGGGCTTCCAGAAGATCGACTCCAGCACGCCCACCGCCGCCGAGGGTGTCATCACGGGGTACGACACACGCTCGACCTTCAACTCAGGCCGCGTGAACAGCGCGGCGTCCCCCCACACCTGCACCACCACCGGCGGCGCCCCCTGTGAGACAGGCAGTATCTCCGATATCACCAGACGTTCTCCTCCCCGATCGCGGAGTCATCGATTCCTAAATCCGGGTCGTAGTCACCCGACCACTCCCACAGGTCTCCGATCACTGGTTGGCACATCGCCGCGAAAGCCGGGGCGGTTACGATCCGTTGCGGGACTGTGACGATGTAAGGGCGCAGCGCGCGGAAGGTGTCCCTTCGCGGGCCTTCGGACGTGCGCAGCGCGCGCACCAGGCCCTCCACCAGGACCGTGTCTTGATAGTCGGTGACCACGATCGGCACGGTGTCGTCGTCGATCATTCGGAACGCGAGCGCCGAGTCGCGCTGCGCCGACAGGCCGGTGTCGCGCAGTGGACCCTCTGCGACGCTTAAGAAATCGAGCTTCGTGCGCCGCTCCTGGATCGTCGTACCGCGCTCCCCGTGGTCGGCGTCGATGGAGTTGTAGAGATGCTGGTAGTAACGATCCAGAGCGGTGACATTGTCGGGGTCGGCGCGGTCCGGCCCGAAATAACACTGGGTCGAGCCGACTCCGGCACGGTAGAAGGTGGGCACTGGCGCGTCGGAGGCGTCGAACACCACGACTCGGCCGGGCTGCTCACGATGACCTTCCCGGTTGGCCCGCCCGGCCGCCTGCTGCAACGACTCCGCCGGGGCCAGCGCCCGGAACACCACCGGGAAGTCGACGTCCACCCCGGCCTCGATCAGTTGCGTGGACACCAGCAGCACCGGCTTGTCATCGGCCAGCAGGGCCCGGACCTCCTCCAGCACCGCGCGCCGGTGCGCCGGACACATCCGGGTGGACAGGTGGCGCACCGGCACGTCCGCCCGCTGCTCCAGCAACCGGAACATCCGCCGCGCGTGGTCCACGGTGTTGACCACCACCAGCGCCTGCCGCTGGTCCGCAACCTCGTCGGCGACCTCGGCCAGCTCCGGGCGGGGATCGATCCGCCACTCGTAGCGCGCCCGGCGCAACCGCTCGAACAGCTCCACCGGCCGCGCCACCAGGTTGTGCACCGGCAACGCGGACCACACGGACAGCGCGTCGAACTTCGGCTGGGTGGCCGAGGTCAGCAGCACCGTCGTGCCGAAATGCTCAGCCAGCACCTTCAGCGCGTCCAGGATCGGCACCAGCAGCGACACCGGCAGCGCCTGCACCTCGTCCAGCACGAGCACGGCATTCGCCAGGCGGTGCAGCTTGCGGGATCGCGCGGGTTTGCGCCCGAACAGCGAGTCGAACAGTTGCACCGTGGTCGTCACGACGAACGGCGCGTCCCAGTTCTCCGCCGCCAGCCGGAGCCGCCCTTCGCCATCGGCGCTGTCGAACTCGACCTGCGAGTGGTGCTCGAGCACCGTGTCCGCGCCGAGTAACCGGCGGTAGACCTCAGCGTTCTGCTCCGTGATGGTCAAAAACGGCACCGCGACGATCACCCGCGCCTTGTGGTGGCGCGCCGCGTGATGCAGCGCGAACCCCGCCGAGGTGATCGTTTTACCCGAGCCGGTCGGCGCGGGCAGCCGATAGATCCCACCCGGGCCTGGGGCGGCGCGCACTGCGTCGTCATACAACGCCGTCCGCACGTCGTCGATCGGTGACGGCGGCCGCTGCGCCAGCATCGCCGCCCGGCGCTCCTCGAACCGGCGCACCAGCGCCGCCATGTCCGCAGCCGGCGCAACCGCAGGCGAGTCCAGTCCCTGGAAGTGCGCCCCGGTGTCCAGGTGGTCCGCGTCCACCAAGGCGGAAAAGGTCAGCCGCACCCCCATCTCCAACAACAGCGCATCACGCCGCCAAGCCTCGGGCACAAGAACAGGACCATCGATCACGTCCCGCGCTTCGGGCACCTGCTTGAGGAATCGCACCACCGTCTGGGCCTCGTCTGCCAGCGGCTTATCGTGCACCTCGCGCAGTTGCTCGACGTCGGTCAGTCCGCCGTGATGACCCAAGATCACCATGGCTGTTTTCCGGGCTGAGCCGACCAGTAGCCGGGCGCCCAGTTTCTTGTGATCACAGCCCACAGCACCGCGAGTTCCCTCGGCGACAAGCAACTTCTCCTGCCAGACACACCCCGCCTTGCCGGCGTCGTGCAGCAGACCCGCAGCCGCAGCCAGATCACCCGCCCCGAACGGCTCAGCGAACTGCCTGGCCAGGATAGAAGTCGACCGCAAGTGGTCAGCCAAACCGTGCCGCCGACCAGCAACGTTCTTGCTATGAGCCCACATGAGGAATCACTCCTGCAATCTGCTGCCGGGATCGAATCCGGCTCTTCTGCCGTGCCAACGCCGCCGCGACCGGGCCAACAGGCCACCCTCACCGATGAGCTCGAGACCCTCGGCCCAGGCCCGATCCGCCGACTGGCGCACCAACTGCTCGTCCACGGCGTCCAGACCCTCCACCAACCCCGGCAAGGCATCCATCGTCACAACTGCCATAAGCGCCTCTTCCGCCTCAAAAATTACACTGTTGAGATTAGATGTCCCGACCAACGCGCTGGTTGCTCGTTGCGGTTTCGGGTCGGTAACGGCGTGTAGCCAACGATAGCCGCGGCAGAGCGGAGGGATGCGGCCTGGTGGGCTCTGTTGAGCCTGTTCGTGGGCGTCTCGGAGTCTGCTGGCACCGTGAAGGCAGCGTCTCCGGTAGAGGTCTGTCCTGGTCAAGCGGGGGTCCGACCGGGGACCCGGGAGAACTCCCCGGGTCCCCGG
>JBOHFF010000162.1:0-15950 GCA_050699515.1 Pseudonocardiaceae bacterium | reverse complement strand
TCCAGGAGCCGGTGACCCTGGCATCCTTGGGGTGGCAGACGAGCGCAGGCGCGCTCTACGTACCCGCCGACGACGGTCTACACCACCCCTGGGCGCCCCCGGGGGCGATCGCGTCGCTGCGCGAGGTTTGGAGGCGACAGGCATGGACCGACGCCACTTCGTCATCCTCACCGGAACCGGACTGACCGCCTTCGCCCACGACTGGATACTCGACCCAGCCCGGGTCGCGGCCGCAGTCACAGGCACGCGAGTCGACTGCGCCGTGGCCGACGATCTGGAACGGGTCGCCGACGCCCGACGCCGTCTGGACGATGTGCTCGGCGGCGACATGGTGCTGCGCGCGGTCCGGGAAGACCTGCGGCTGGTCACCCAGATCTTGGACAACGCCCGCTACACCGACGAGGTGGGCACACGGCTGTACGCGGTGGCCGCCGAGTTCGCCCGGATCGCCGGACTACGCGCCTTCGACACCAACAACCACGCACTGGCCCAGCGCTACTTCATCGCCGGGCTGCGCGCCGCGCACTGCAGCGGTGACCGCGCCATCGGCGCGAACATCCTCACCTGCATGTGCCGGCAGGCCATGGACCACGACCCGCGCTACGGGGTCCGGCTGGCCGAGTCCGCGCTGGCGGGGGCGAAGAACCTCACCCCGGCGGTAGAGGCCTCGATCCAGGGCCATCTGGCCGGTGCGGCCGCCCGCGCCCGTGAGCAAGGCACCGCCACGCGGGCGCAGGGGCAGATGTTCGAGCTCACCGCTGCGGTGGACCCCGCCGTCGAGCCGCCCTACATCTACTGGTGGTCCGACGCCGAGGCCCACTTCAATGCTGGCCGGTGCGCGTCGTTACTCGCCAAACCGCGCGAAGCCGAGGAGCAGTACCGGAGCGCGCTAGCCAGCATCGACCCATCGTTTCCGCGCGACCGGCTGCACATCCTCACCAATCGCGCGCTCGCCCGGGTACACCTGCGGGAGCTGGACGGCGCCTGCCGGGCGGCCACCGAAGCGGGAACGTTGTTGCGGCGGCTCGACTCCCCAAACAAGCGCACCCTGCTCACCGAGTTCCGCACCGTCGCCCAGCCCTACGCCAACACCACCCAGATCAAAGACTTCGACACCGAATTCGGCGACCTGCTCCGCCCCACCTCCGTCTGATCCGAAAGAGAGATCACGATGTCCGAGCACCCTATCCCATTGTGGCGTGACCCCTTATTCAGTCCCGGAGACCGGTTCCCGCTGGGCCCACCACGCGGAGTCATGGACAACTGCCAGGAAGGACCCAGCGGCCCGGAAACCCGGCCGTTCTCACTGCGTCATGTGGTAGCTGGTGCCCGCCTCGACACCCCGCCACCCTGGCGTTACACCTACTGCCACGAACGGCAGATCGCCCTGGTCCACGACGAGGACGGCTCGCTCGTCCCACTGCTTAAACACACCCAACCAGGCGCAACCCCCTCACCGGGTACATCTGCCACCCCTGATGGGGACCCCAACAATCCTCCTCCTGAGGAGATGCTGCCCCCTGATCACCAGAACGACTGAACATGACCGTCCTAGTTCTGGGTCGGGAAATCGATCCGTCCACTGATCGTGTGGTCGAGGCGTTGAGCGAGCTCGGAGCGCCGGTGTTCCGCACCGACCTGGCGGCTTTTCCACAGGAATTGACTTTGGAAGCCCAGCTTGGCCCGGACGGATGGGACGGAGTACTGGCCAACGATTACCGTGAGGTTCCGCTGAGCAGTATCCGCTCAGTGTGGTATCGCCACCCATCACATTTCGTACTGTCAGAACAATTGTCCGGTCCCGAACGGCGACACGCTACCGCCGAAGCACGTTGTGGACTGGCCGGAGTGCTATCCAGCCTGGACGTGTTATGGGTCAACCATCCGGCCCGGGAATCCGACGCGCTCAAACTGCATCAGCTCCAAGTGGCCCAGCGCTGCGGACTGAAGGTACCCGATTCGTTGGTGACGAATAAATCAAGCAGCGTGCGGAAGTTCTCCACCAGAGTCGGTGGGACACTAGCAGGCAAGACAATGGCCGCCGCGCTGCTGGTGGAGTCGGGTCGGCTACAGACAGCCTACACCCGCCGGATTGAGGCGCCCGAGCTGGATGACTTGTCCGGAGTCGATACTACCCTGCATTTCTTTCAGCCATTTCTGTCGAAATTATTCGAGGCCCGGGTGACCGTGGTGGGCGATCGGATTTTTGGTGCGGCGATTCATGCCGGATCGGATGCCGCACGGGTGGACTTCCGGTCTGATTACGACAGTCTGTCCTACTCGGTTGTTGAGCCGCCGGAGTCTGTGATCGCTGGGATGCTGTCGTTCATGAAAATCTTTGGATTATCGTTCGGCGCGTTCGACTTCGCGGTGACACCGAATGGAGAGTGGGTCATGTTCGAATGCAACCCATGCGGCGCTTATGGCTGGTTAGAGGATGCACTGGGCTTGCCGATCACGTCAGCATTGGCTGACCTGCTCGCGAACGGGGCCACTGGATGAACTATCCCACCGATCTTGGCCCGGAGGAACAAGAGCTAGCCCGAACACGACTCCGGAAACTGGCCGAGAAGCTCGCCGCAGATGGCATCTTGCGTACCCCGCAATGGCGTGAGGTGTTCTTGCGCACCTGGCGGCATCCCTACGTTCCCAGTTATTACCCCGAGCTCGGCGCGCCTTGCCTGATCTGCATTGACCCGCAGCGGCGTGATGAGTGGCTCGACGCGGTCTACAGCGACCAGACCTTGATCACAAAGGTGGAGCATTCACCACATTCCCGAACCTTGCGGCCAGGTACCTATCCGGTGTTCACGAGTTCGTCCACCTTGCCGTCGCTGGTGCTCACCATGCTGGAGGCTTTGGAGGTCACCGGCACCTGCCGCGTGCTGGAGATCGGCACCGGTAGCGGCTACAACGCCGCGCTGCTGTGCGGGCGGCTCGGCAGCGATCAGGTCACGAGCGTGGACATCGACCCGGAACTGGTGGACCTGGCTGCTGAGCGGCTGGCCGCCAATGGCCACACCCCGACGTTGGCCGCAGTCGACGGGGCGGGAGGCTATCCGCAAGGGGCACCCTATGACCGGATTATCGCCACCTGCTCAGTGCCCGCCATTCCCTCCGCCTGGCTCAGACAAGTCACCCCCAGTGGAATAATCATGGTCGATGTACGCGGCCAGATCGGGGGTACTGTGGTGCGGCTGACCATGGACGATGACGGGAAGGCCGTCGGTCACTTCCTGCCCGGCTACGGGTCGTTCATGCCGCTGCGGCCTACCGTGGCCCTCCCGCCTCGCGGCTGCGTGTGGGAGACCGACGACGAGCCGGTGGAATCGGTCAGTCAGGTTGATCCGGTGACGCTCCAGTACGGCAACGAGTTCGGCTTCGTGGTGCAGTGGCACCTTCCAGACGTCACCGTGCACCCGGCCACCGAGGACGGCCAGGCAGGCGTTCACCTCCGGGCGCTGGACGGTTCCCGAGCTTCGAGCTACGCCGCCAGCACTCCCAGTGGCTTTTTGGTCAGGCAGGCCGGCCCCCGTCGGCTGTGGGACCGGGTAGAGCAGGCCCACACGTTCTGGCGGCAGGCAGGGTGCCCGTCCTCCGACCGGTTCGGCATCACCGCTGATACCACCAGGCAGTACGTCTGGTACGACCACCCCGACGGCGAGCACCGATGGCCGCTGCCCACCCCGACACCATCCGGGTAGACATCACTGCCCGGTAGCGGTACCAGGGCTGATGACGGCCACACGCAGGTCGGGCACGGGCAACGCCTAGGCTGCCGCGGTGCCGATCCGCGCTGCTCCCGACGCCGGGAATCGACGCCGAACGGGGTGGTTGATCGCGGCGTTGGCGCTGGTCACCGGAGTGTTGGGAATCCTGGTGACGCTGGCCCCGGTCGACGCCGACGATCCGGTGGTGAGCTGGCCCCGGGCCGGGCAAGCGCCCACCTCCACGGTGCTGCCACTCGCGCCCTACCGCCCGCTGCAGCTCACCGCGGTCGTGCCCTGCGCGACGCTGCGGGCCCTGGATGACCGCCCGGCTGGCGCGGAAGCGCTGCGCACGCTGCCCGCCGACGTGGGCGCAAGTCCGGGCCAGGGGCTGGTGGTGGCCGCAACCCGGGGCATGGTGACGGTCACCGCGTCCGGCGCCGAGGTGGTGCGCCAGCCGCTGCCGGCGGGAGACTGCATATATCGGGTCGTCGCCGATGCCGGTGGGGTGCGGGTCTCCCGGGACGGCGTGACCGTCGCCACCAGGGCGGAGCTGCTGGTGCCGCAGGTGGCCGAGCTGGCGACCGACGCCGTGACGGACACCCGCGGTCTGTCGGTGCAGCTGCACACCGACGCGAGGTACCAGTCCCACCCCACACTGCTGAAGACGGCGTTGCTGGTCGCGCACGGCCTCGCGCTGGTGGCGCTACTCGTGCTGGCCTGGCGGTGGTGGCGGGGCGCCGGGCCGGGGTTGGTCCGGCCGCGCCCGTCGTGGGCCGATGCCGTGGTGATCGCGGTGTCAGCGGCCTGGGTGGTGCTCGGGCCGCTCAACATCGACGACTCGTGGTATCTGCTGATGGCCCGCAACGCGACGGGGTCGGGGTACATCGGCAATGTCATCTACCAGTTCAACGTCACCGAGAACCCGTTCGTCGCCAGCCAATACGTCATGCAGATCTGGGGTGGGCTGGGCGGCGACTGGAGCCTGGCCTGGATGCGGCTGCTGCCGCTGGCCTACGGGCTGGGCACCTACGCGCTACTGCGGGTGCTGGTTACCACGGTGCTGGGCCGGGTGGCGCAGCGAGTGAGCACCGCGGCGTGGGCGGTGGCGGCAGCGCACCTGGTGTGGTGGCTGCCCTACGGGATGACACTGCGCCCCGAACCGCTGATCGCGCTGGGCACCGCGGCGACGTTCGTGCTGGCCGAGCTGGCCCGGCGGCGCCGCTCGGTGGGGGTGCTCGCCACCGCGGTCGCGCTCGCCGCGCTGGCCGTCACCGCCTCACCCACCGGCCTGGTCGCCGCCACGCCACTGGTGCTGTGCCTGCCCTGGCTGTGGCAGTGGTGGCAGGCCGCCGGCGCACCAAGCCGAGCCGCCGCGGTGCTGCTGGTGGGCGCGAGCGCCTCGG
This sequence comes from Pseudonocardiaceae bacterium, assembly GCA_050699515.1. GTDB lineage: Bacteria > Actinomycetota > Actinomycetes > Mycobacteriales > Pseudonocardiaceae. The sequence continues at coordinate 10,837 of JBOHFF010000162.1, read as the reverse complement.
TCGTGGTCCCGGTCGCCTTCGCCGACGCCACCCTGGGGGACGTGCTGGAGTCGGTCGCGGTGCACCGCTGGTACTACCAGCAGAACGCCTGGTACGTCGAGTACCTGCACTACGCGAACCTGCTGGCCGGCGATGACCGGGGGGCCTGGGGCAAGCGGCTGCCGGTGCTGCTCACGCTGGCCGTGCTGCTGGCCGTGGCGCTGGCAGCGGGGCAACGGGCCGGCACCGCCGGGCTGCGCGGCCGGCTGCTGGGCACCGCGGCACTCGTCACTGCCGTGGGCCTGGTCGCGATCGCCTTGACCCCGACGAAATGGGTCAACCACTTCGGGGCCATCGCCGCACCGGCCACCGTGCTGCTGGCCGCGGCGCTGATCCGATCTCCGCTGCCGCGGCGCAGTGGTGCCACGGTGCTGGCCATCGGCACCGGCGGGCTGGCGCTCGCCGCGTCGGTGGCATTCGCCGGCCCCAACCTGTGGCGGCCGTTCTCGGACTGGGGCCAGCCCTTCGGTCACCACCTGCTCGTGGAGACCCCGTACGTGCAGAGCCTGCTCGCGCCGTCGCTGGGGCCGCTGGCGCTGCGCAACCCGCTGCTGTGGCTGGCCGTCGCCGCGGTGGGCTGGTGGTGGCTGCGACGGCGGGGGCGGTCCGGACCGGACCGGGCGGTGCTGGTCACCGCGACCGGGCTGGGGGTGGCGCTGATGCTGCTGGTGTTCAGCGTTGCGCCGCTGCGCCAGTACCCGGGCGCCTCGGTGGCACTGATGAACCTGCAGGCACTCACCGGCCGGCCGTGCGGTCTCGCGGACGCGGTCTCGGTGCTCACCGCCGTCGAACCCGGCCTCGGGCCGCCCGCCGGGCCCGGTGTGCTCACCGGGGACATGCAGGCCGCCCCGCTGCCGGCGACGACGGTCGGGGCACCGGCCGGGACGGTCTGGCACGACGACGTGCCCGGCGGCACCGGTACCGGCACCGTCGAGACACCCTGGTACCCGCTGCCCCGGCACAACCTCGCCGGCTCCTGGATCACCGTGCCGGTGCGCGGGACCGTCACCGAGGAGCAGCGGATCGCGGTGCAGGTCGCGATGGGCCGGCTGAACGCCCCCGAGCAGGTGCGCACGGTGGAGCTACCCGCCGTCGGGACCACCCCGGGCTGGACCCGGGTGGCGCTCGCACTGGCCGACGCCGGCCTGGCCGGCGCTGACTTGCCCGGGCCCAGCGCGGTCCGGGTGCTGGCCGAGGACCGCGCCGCCGGCGCGGAGAGCTGGCTGGCTCTCGGGCAACCGCGGCTGGCCGCTCCGCGCGGGGTCACCGAGGTCATCGCGGGCAGGCCGGTGTTCGCCGACCAGGTATCCGCCGGCTTGTGGCCCTGCCAGGACCAGATCGCCGTGCGGGACGGTCTGGTCCAGCCGCCCGCACTGCGGCTGCGAGCCGGGGACGGGCTGGAGGGCTCGATCACCCGCAACTCGGTGTTCGCGGACAACGGCGGCACGCTGCTGCAGGTCGATCGCAGCGCTGAGGCCGTCGAACTGCCCTCGCGGCTCACCCCGCCGGGGGCACCCACGCTGGGCTGGGGCCACGTCGATGAACTGATGTACGACCACCCCCCCGGCCTGGTTGATCTGCACGTCACGACCGTGCGACGCGCGGGGTGGACCCGGCTGCCCACCCTCAGCGGGCAGCGCTACACCGGCCGCGCCTACACCGGCTGATCCGTCCGGGTAAGTAGTCATCGCCGAAGAGTTCGGTGGAGCTACTGATTGCAACGTCGTGGCTGGGTGGGCACGGTATGTGACGGGCGAACCGGCACTGCCCGCCGGTGGCGTCCCGACTGTAGCCGTCCTAGGGGGATCTCGAATGTCAGACACGCTGAACTGTGCCGAACTCGCCGCCCAACACGTGGAGTTGCTGCCCGCACGGACCGTCCTGTCGCTGTTCACGACCGACCTGCTCGGCGGTGGCGAGTCGGGTACGCGCGGCGAGAACGGCCAGGGTATGAAGGGCTTCACCTTCCTGGGGATGTTCGGCTGGGGCGGATCCGACCCCACTCCCAGCTACCCAGCCTGAGCTGGGTAGCACGAGGGGAGAACCCGTGACGCGACATTGCACGGGTGGGTCTTGGTACCTTGGAATGTCGGCAGCCGCACCGGTTGCCCTGACTTTCGCCCTCCCGTGGCAGAAGGTGGACGCATCGCGTGTCGGTCTCCCCCACGACCCCTGACATGGCCTCCGAGGTAGCGGACCCGGACAGCGACTCAGACATCACGGTTGAGCAGGACTACCTCACCCTGCTCTACCAGCATCTCGACGAGCGCCGGCGCTACACCACCCAGCGCCTCGCCGAGGTTCTGCGAGCACCCACCACCGGGACACCCCAGGCGCTTACCGAGCGGGACGCTGCCGCGGCGATGTATTCGCAGCAGCTGGCCACCCTGGACGGTGTCGAGCAGGGCCTGTGCTTCGGGCGCCTCGACCTGCACTGCGACGCGACCTGCGAGGACGGGGACGGGCGGCGCTATATCGGGCGGCTGGGTTTGCTCGATGAGCAGCGCGACTACCAGCCGCTGCTCATCGACTGGCGAGCACCCGCGGCGCGCCCGTTCTACACGGCGACCGCCGCCCGCCCTGAGGGCGTTCGCCGCCGCCGGCACATCCGGACCCGCAGCCGCACGGTGCTCGCCGTCGAGGACGAGGTGCTCGATCTCGACGGCGAGCAGCAGGTCCCGACTCGCAGCAACCTGACCAGCGAGGCGGCCCTGATGGCCGCGCTGACGGCGACCCGAACCGGCCGGATGTCCGACATCGTCGCGACCATCCAGGCCGAGCAGGACCGGATCATCCGCGCCAAGCCGCAGGGCGTGCTGGTCGTGCAGGGTGGGCCCGGCACCGGTAAGACCGCCGTCGCGCTGCACCGGGCGGCCTACCTGCTGTACACGCACCGGAGGCAGCTGGCCAAGCGGGGAGTGCTGGTCGTCGGGCCCAACTCGACGTTCCTGCGCTACATCGAGCACGTGCTGCCCTCCCTCGGCGAGACCAGCGTGCTGCTGTGCACGGTCGCCCAGCTGCACCCGGGACTGCACGCCCGCGGCGTCGAGAGCGACGAGGCGGCCGCGGTCAAGGGCCGGCTGCAGATGGCGAAGGTGGTGGCCGCCGCGGTCCGGGACCGCCAGCGCCTGCCCACCGAGCCCATCGGGCTCACCGTCGAGGGGCAGCTCATCCGGCTGGACCGCGCGGTGTGCCTGCCGGCGCGCACCCGGGCGCGGCGCTCCCGCCGGGCGCACAACGAAGCCAAGCGGATCTTCCAGCAGGAGGTGGTGACGGCGCTGGCCGGCCGGATCGCGACTGGGCTCGGCGGTCTGGGATCGGAGGTGCTGAGCCGGCAGGATCTGGCCGATATCCGCGCCGAGCTGCGGGCTAGCCGGGAACTGACCACCGCGCTGGAGGGCTTGTGGCCGACGCTGTCAGCGGAGCAGCTGCTCACCGAGCTCTACGCCGACCCGTCGCTTTTGGCTAGCGCCACCCATCGGCTGCTCGGTGCCGCCGATCGCGACCTGCTGGCCCGGCCCGCCCCGGACCCGGCCGCCGACCCGGAGCAGGTGTGGACTCCCGCTGATGTCCCGTTGCTGGACGATGCCGCCGAGCTGCTCGGCTCCGACGGCAGTGCCGAGGCCGCCCGCGAGGCGGCGGCGTTTCGCGCCGAGCTGCAGTATGCGCAAGGCGTGCTGGACATCCTGGACCTCGATGAGGACCTGGATCCCGAGCTGCTGCGCGCCACCGACCTCATCGACGCCGACCGGCTGGCCGACCGGCAACGGGCCCGCAGCTACGAGAGCACCGCCGAGCGCGCCGCGGCGGACCGGACCTGGACCTACGGGCACGTCATCATCGACGAGGCGCAGGAGCTGTCCCCGATGGCCTGGCGGGTGCTCATGCGACGCTGCCCCAGCCGCTCGATGACCGTGGTCGGGGATCTCGCCCAGACCGGGAACCGGGCCGGGGCGGGGTCGTGGCAGGACGTGCTGGGGGCCTACGTCGCGCAGCGGTGGCGGCTGGAGCAGCTGACCGTCAACTACCGTAACCCCGCCGAGGTGGCGCAGCTGGCCGACCGGGTGCTCGCCGCTATCGACGTCGACATCACGCCGCCGACCTCGGTGCGCCACACCGGCGTCCTGCCGCGCTATGTCCAGCTCCGCGAGCCTGCCGAACAGCTCCCGGCCATCGTGGCCGAGGAGGCCGCTGCGGTGGGCGCGGGCCGGGTGGCCGTGCTGGGACCCGCTGCGACTATCGACCAGCTGCACCAGCTGATCCCCGCAGCGCGCGAGGACACCCTCGACGCGCCGGTCACCGTGCTCACCATCGCCCAGGCCAAAGGCCTGGAGTTCGACGCAGTTGTGCTGGTGGACCCTGCGGCGATCGTGACCGAGTCTCCCCGTGGCCTCAATGACCTCTACGTGGCCCTCACCCGCACCACCCACCGCCTGACCATCGCCCACCCCGGCAACCTCCCCGACGTGCTCGCTCAGGTGGAACGCGCGCCCGCCAGGTGCCATTGGTAGGCGGCGGCGTGGGGGGTGTCGTGGTGCCAGGTCAGCTGGGTCTGCCCCGTGGGCAGGCGCTCGGTGTGGATCGTGCCGAGGTCGCTCTGTTCGGTGAGCTGCTCGCCGGACCAGGAAGCCGGGAAGACGACTTTCAGGGTGAGCTCGCTGGTGGTCGCGGGATGCCGCTGATCGAAGGTCGCCGTCGCCCAGGTCAGCGAATCCTGCCCCGAGTTGCGCAGCGGGCTCCACAACTGGGGCGAGCGGTAGCGCAGTACCCACTCGGTCTCGGTGTGCAGGCCCGGCTGAAACAAGATCATCGATAGTAGCCTGCCGTTCACGTCCCGCACCGGGTGGATGTCGACCTGAGTGTCCTGACTCGCCACGGTGCAGACCAGCGCGAGGTCCTCCGGTTCCAACGGGGCGCCCTCCGGCGTGGTCATGATCGGACCCATGATCCGGTACACGAGGTAGGGTCGGGGTCTGGTCCATCGCCGCTCGACGACGCGGTCCTGCCCGTCCTGCTCACCGACTACGAGAGTGATCTCCACTCGCTCCTCGAACAGCGGCAATTGCCGGTCGACCAGGCTGTGCACCGCAGCGGCGTAACGACGTAGCTGCCGCTCGTACTCCGCAAGCTCCCGGCGGTGCTGCGACAGCGGGGAAGCCGGGCGATCGGGCTCCCCCAGCGCTTCCAGCTCCAAGCGTTCGATCACGGCCCCGTCTTCCTGGTACAGCGCCGCGAGCTGGGCTCGCCGGCGCACACCGGTCTTGCGGAACAGTGTGCGCAGGTGCGCCTCGACCGTCCGGCGCGAGATACCCAGGCGGGTGGCGATCTCGTCGTTGCTGCACCCGCTGATCGCCAGACGAAGGACCTCGTCCTCTCGATCGGTCAGCTGAATCCTTGGCACAGGCTTACTCCTTACCAGGCCACCCCACTTTACGTAAGCACAGACACGTAGTAAAGGTTGATTTTTTCCAGTCTACTACCTAATATTACTACGGGTTAACACCTACATACGTAAGTGTAACAACCTACGTATTCTAGTCGGGGGTCGTCGTATGGTTCAGCTCACACACCCGACGCGCAACCAGCACCGGAGCGCGGCGTGCCAATCCGGAGCCCAGCCCACGAACGGCGTCCAGAGCGCTCGGGGCGGGACACATCGTGGTGCGCGATGAGCTGGCTCGAGCTGAGCTGGATCCTGCTCGGAGCCCTGCTGCTGGTCCTCTTCGGGCTGCTGCTCGGCGCAACCTGGACCACTCAGGTTATCCGGCCCAAACTCGACCAACAGGCCCATGAGCGTCGCCGGCTTAACGATCAATGGATGGCCCTTCGCGCTGCCCGCCAGCAGCTCCGTGAGTGTCCGCGTTGTGGTTACCGGTTCACCGAGCGGGGACCGTATCTCGCCTCGACTCTGGCAGAGAACCCCCCGGACGACGACTAACGACTTGTGAGCAGGAGAATCAGCCGATCCGGCAGCTGGACCGACTGATTTCACGATGAAGGCGACGCCGCTACCGGACCAGTGAGCCGATGCGCGCGAATTCGTCACGCTGCACCCCGACGAGGAACGCCGTCCAGGCCGCTGCGGTGAGCCCGAGGACCGGCCCTCGCGGATCCTTCGAGTCCCGGACCCAGACGTTCGACCGGGTGCACGTCAGCTGGACGCATTCCCCACTCGGCTCGCTACTCGTGCTGCTCTTCTGCCAGGACGCTGCGACGGGGGGCAGCGGCACCTCGACCATGGGGCACTCCTCCTGCTGCAGGGACCGCAGGTCGCCCGCTGCCGGCGACAACGTCGTCATACCCGCGTGAGACATGACTTCAGCAAGCGACCGCACTATGACTGCACGCTAAGCGCTGGACACCGTGGTGGCCTCCCTCCACAGGAGGATTCACGGGGGGAGCACGCTGCCTCAACTCCGTTGAGGCAGCGTGCTATCGGCTGCAGAGACACCATGAGTTCCGACTCCTTCGGTGATGATGTAACAGGTGAGTTAATTAAATATTAAAATTAGACAGCGAGCGGTTCGGCTGCTCATGGGTCCGATCCCGTCACCTTCATGGTGGGGGAGAGCGATGAAGGTGGCACTACGGTCGCTGCCGCTGCGCCAGGTGCCACATCGACTCTTGCGGAGTGACAGTCGTCACTCCGCAAGCCAGTCGTCGGACACCAGCCAGAACGTGACCAGTCCCTATCATTCATGCAGCTCAGAGCGGTCTTGAGTCATCTTCATGGAGCTATCTGCCGGTTGGCGCTGAGCTAGGTCCTGTTTGCATGCCGCCAGAACACCAGCTAGCCTGATGCAGGTGTTCGAACGCCAGACAGTGGAGGGCCATGAGCACAATGACAGGTGTCAGCAGAGAGAGGGAGAGAGAAGGGGGGAAGGGTAGATGACGACAGTTCAAGATCCGACAGTGCAACGACGTCGGCTCCGCCTTGAACTGAGGAAGGCACGCGATACCGCCCAGCTGAAGCAAGCCGATGTTGCCCGCGCGATGGACTGGTCACCATCCAAGCTGATTCGCATAGAAAGAGGTGACGTTGGCATCTCGACCAACGACCTGAAAGCGCTCCTGAACCACTACGGCGTCAAGGATAAAAAACGGGTTGACGAATTGCTGGAACTGGCTAGATCGTCCCGGGGGCCTTCCTTCTACGACCAGTACGTCGATCTTCTCAAACCCGGCTTCAAGGAGTATCTGGCGTACGAGTCGTCAGCGTCCGTCGTCCGCCAGTACGACCCCATACGAATTCCCGGATTGCTACAGACTGAGGAGTACGCCAGGGGACTGTTCGCGGGCCTTGGCACGAATGCCCCGGAGACAGCGGACCGGGGATGGGCCATCCGGCGGTACCGCCAGGAAGTGGTGCACGAACGGGACAATCCGCCGGACATGCTGTTCGTCCTGGACGAGGCGGCGCTGCGACGACACATCGGCGGGCCTGACGTGATGCATCATCAACTGGAGCGGCTCAGGGACCTCGCAGCGGAGCCCTACATCACCATGCAGGTCCTGCCGTTCACCCACGGTGCCCACCCCGGCATGTCCGGAAACTTCATCCTGCTCGAGTTCGCCGACCCGGACTTGAACGACCTCGTCCACCTGGAGAGTATCGAAACGATCACGATTCGTGAGGATACCGACCGGATCGCCCGTTATATCGACGAATTCAAAAAATTGCAGGACCTGGCGTTATCCACGGGGGGCAGTGTCAATTTTATCACCACACTGATCAACGAGATGTCGTCGCCCGCCCAGTCAACGAACTCAACTCCGAAGGAGGTGAGCTGACACCAGAATCAGAACAACAGATGTAAGCGAGGGCTGGGGTCGGTGCTGCACACACCGACCCCAGCGATCTCCAATCCACTCCCAGCCATTAGGGCCGTTCTAAACAGACCTATAGGAGAGAATCGGAGGCTTCGATGCCCAACACCCAACCCTGCCCGCCGCTTGGCGGCGAAGGCAGTAACGGTGGGCGACGGCGTTGCAACGTACTGTAGCAGGCGTCGCCAGTGACTGTCTCTCGGGTCCGTTCCAGTACTGGAACGGACCCGAGGCCGTCCAGACCGTATCCGACTGAACTCGAACCCCAGGTTCCGGGGAGAGATCGTCATGTCGACCGTGGAGTTCGAGCAGTTCGCGCTCGTGATCGAATATGGGTGGTTGGCGCTGTTCCCTCCTGTCGTGTGGTTTGTGCTGCGGACCCGCATCGCTCGCACAATCGCGATGATAATCCGGGTGAGCGCCTGGGACCAGTTGCTGCGTCGCAAAGGTGTGCCCGTACGCACGCGCCGCGCACTGATTGCAGACGCTGCGAAGCGGGACCTCGAATCGCCGTGATCCATGCGGTACTCTTTACGATCTTGGCGCACGATGGCTCTGGACTGTTAGACAACCAGCAGGCCGGGCACGGAGTCAACGTCCGAACGGCGCAATGCCTGACTTCACCTGGCCCCGGACGGCAGCAGATGTGTGCACTGTCCGTTGTATCCATGTTACCCCCCGGGAGACCTACCCCGCTCGGACCACTGCTCCGGTCAATCCGATGTCATACCCTGCCAGGCACCTCGTGTCGAAAGGTTTTGTGTACTGTCCGTTGCATCCCGCGTTACGCACCAGCCGGGCAGCGCCGCTCTCGGCCTGCTGGTGGGGCTGCTTGGCGTGCTGGTCGCGCTGGTGTTGCCGTTCGCGCCAGTGACCGCTGAGCAGACGACGGTGACCTGGCCGGTTCCCGGGCGACCGGTGGTGTCGAGTATGGCGATGTTCGTGCCGTACCGGCCAGCGGAGCTGACCGTCACCGTGCCCTGCTCGGCGTTACGCGCCGCGGCGGCGCGCGAGGGTGCCGTTACCGTGTTCGCGACCGGCCCACCCGGTGACGGGCTGGTGCTGCGGACCGAAGCGGGCGTAGCTCAGCTGCTGCTGGGCCTCCGGCTGGCCAGCAGCACACCAGTGACCAGCACCACCACGGGTTGCCGGACGCAGCTGCACGCGGGACCGGCCGGCGCGATGGTCACCATCGGGACCAGCCGGACGGTCGAACTCGCTGGCGAGCCGGTGCCGGAGGTCTTCGCGTTCCGCACCGATCTTGATGCCCGCGAGGCCGCTGGGCTGGCGGTGACCGCCCGCACCGCCAGCACGTTCGCCACCAGTCCTACCGGGTTGAAGACCCTGCTCATCGCCGCGCAACTGATCGCGGTGCTGATCGCGCTCGGGCTGGTGACCGGCACCCCCCGTTGGCCGCCCTTGAAAAGTCGCCAACTGCGATGGCCCACCCTCTGGGTCGATGCCGGGGTGCTCGGGGTGCTGGCCGGGTGGGCGATCATCGGCCCGCTGACTCCCGACGACGGTTTTGCTACCACGATCGCCCGCAACACCGCGCACACCGGAAATGTCGGCAACTACTACCGCTGGTGGAACGCCTCGGAAACGCCGTTCGCGCTGAGCGAGCAACTGCTCGCTCCGTTGACCCAGCTCAGCCTGGCACCGTTGTGGCTTCGAGTGCCCAGCACCGTGCTGGGGATGGTGACCTGGTTCGTCGTGAGCCGGGGGGTCCTCGGCGCGGCGCTGCCTGCGGTGGCGGGCACGGTCCGGATCCGGCTACTGGCCGCGGTGTGCCTGCTCGCCGCCTGGTTGCCGTTCAACCTGGGTGTGCGCCCTGAGCCGTACGTGGCGTTGGGCGTGACCGGTGTGCTGGCGCTGCTGTGGCGGGCACGCGGGCTCGCCGCGCTGGGCTGGGCAGCGCTGGTCGCCGGCCTGACCATTCCGGTCAGCCCGGGCGGGATACTGGTCGCCGCCCCGGTGGCGGTGTTCGCGCCCCGCATCCTCTCCATCGTCGGTGGTTCGGCGCGCGGGCGAACAGAGGTGGCGGCCCGAGTACTGTTGCTGTGCTGCATCGGTGCGGTGGGTCTCACGGCGGTCTTTGCCGACCAGACCTGGGACGGCCTGGTCACCGCTACCCGCTGGCACAACTTCTTCGGACCTTCGCTGCCCTGGTACCACGAGCCGGACCGGTACCAGTTCCTGCTCGCTGACAATCAGGACGGCAACGCGGCCAAACGGGTCCCGGTGCTGCTCACGTTCGCGCTGCTGCCCGTCCTCGGCGTGCTGCTGGCCCGCCGAACCGAGGCCGGTGGCGCGGATGGCTCAGCCGCGCGGCTGGCCGGAGTGGTGATCGCCGCGCTGGCCCTGCTATGGCTCACCCCGTCGAAGTGGTCGCATCATTTCGGTGCATTGGCCGGTTTGATCGCATCGTTGCTGGTGGTGGCTGTGGCGCTGGTGATGCGACGCAGCCGCCCGCCGGTCGCTGACCGGGGCGGCGTGGGGATCGGCGTGGCCGGTGCGACGCTGGTGGCCGGGGCGGTGGGGCTGGCCTTCGCCGGTCCGAACGCCTGGTGGCAACCAACGGTCTACGACGTGCCCTGGTCCGCAGGGCCGGTGCGCCCGTTCGGCCTGCCGCTGGACTCCCCGCTGCTGTGGCTCGGTGCCCTGGCGTTGGGCTACGCGGTGTTGGCCGCGCCGATCACCATGGTCGCGCTACGACCCGCGGGCGGCGAGACGCGCTACAGCTCTTATCGCGGCGTCGTGGCCGCACCGGCGGTGCTCGCGGTGGCGGCGGCCGGCACCGCGGTGGCCGTGCTGCTCAGCTCGTTCCTGGCCGCGCCGATCCGGCGACCCGCCGGATCGCTGGCCGTGACGAACCTGCATCAGCTGGCCGGCGGCCCCCACTGCGGGCTGGCCGATGACATCCAGGTGTTGCCGGACGGCGCCGTGCTGGTGGTGGCCGGCTCTGCCGGCC
>JBOHFF010000161.1:0-7458 GCA_050699515.1 Pseudonocardiaceae bacterium | reverse complement strand
GTCGAAACGCGCTGTGCCGTCAGCGCGGATCACGAACATGCCAGCGGAGGAGGCCGGGCATCCGGTAGGTCGGTTACTGGCGTCGAGCCGTTCGCGGGCGCCTGCGTGGATCACGGTCACGGGCGTGGCTCCTTACGTCGTGCGGTGTTGGTGACTCAGTGGCGGCGCGATACGCGGGACTGGGCGCAGGTGTCCGGCGTCGAGGTCGTTCAGGTCGGCTTCGATCTGCTCGGCGTGTAACTGCGCTCGGTCCCATTCGCCGGTGGTGTGGTGGTAGCGGGTGAGGGCCATGCCGATGCGGATCCTGTGCAGCACCAGGCGAAGGCAGGTGTCCTCGCCTGGGCAGTCGAGCTGGTAGCCGACGAACAGGGCCTCGGTCAGCTGCGCCGGTTCTTGCAGCGACCATCCGGCCAGGTCGGCCATCGGGTCGCCGCCGCGCACGCTCTCCAGATCGATGACGCCGGTCACCCGCCCCCCGCGGGTGAGAACGTGCCGTGCGACCCAGTCACCGTGCAGCAGGCACGGCGGGCGGGGCCGCAGGCTTGGGGCCAGCTCGCGAAGTGCCGCAGCTGCTCGGGCATCGACCGACGCTCGGCTATCAGGGGGTGTCGGGAGCGGTGGACGTTGACCAGCCAGCCACGCTGCCAGGGTCACGTGCGGTGCCCGACCTGTGGGGTCGAGCCGACCGAACCCCACAACCGGCAGGGAGTGAACTCTCCGCAGGACTCGTCCGGACTCGACGGCAGCCAGTTCGCGGGTGGACCCGCCCGGCGCGACGTCGACCGGAGTACCGATGACCCGTGACTCGACGCAGATGTCGTCGTCATGCCAGATGTGCTTCGGTGCTGCCACCCCGACCGCCCGCAGTTGATGAGAGGCCCACACGGCGGTCGCGTATCGGGCTCGGCGAGCAGTGGCGCGGACCTTGATAACCACGGGCCCGTCGTCGTTGCGGTAAGCGACGAATACCGCATTGTCCGCTCCTCGCCCGATCTCGGTGATATCTGAGGACCGCAGGGCGATTCCAGCCAGAGCCAGTCTCGCGGTGAACCCCGGAATGTCCAGATATGTGCAACCGAGTGGGGACGTCATCCGGGCTCAGAACTCCTGAAGTAGGCGGGGTAGCTCGCGTACTACGGCGGGCCGGCCGGTTGCCGCGGACATGAGTGCGGCGTCGAGAAGAGCGATAGAGCCGAGATTTCCCACGGCGGGGCCTGGCGGGTTGGTGGCACCAGCGACTGCATCGATCATCTCGGTGATGCAGGTCAGATAGCTCGGCGCAGCGTCCGGGAGAGTCAGATGCTCCGGGGTGGGCTTGCCTGCGGTGGTGACGACAGCGGTGCGGTCCCCGTCCCACGTTGCCAGCACGTTCCGCCCCCGGATAGCCCAGCTGCCGTTCGCGGAGACGCGGTCACCAGGGCCAGCTGTGTACCCGCCCCGGTAGCTGAAGATCGACCCGTCGGCGAACGCGACGGTGATCACGGTCATGGCGCAGTGTGCGCCGAGAAAGCTGAGCGGGGCCTCGCGGGCATCGACGGTGAGTGGGCACGCCGGGATGATCCGGCGAATCTGGTCGAATGCATGAACCGCGAGGTCGAGGGTGGCCACGAGTCGTTGCCTCGAACGGAAACCGGGCACGGGAAGGTCGACCAGGATGTCTGCGGTCACGAGAAGCGACCCGCAGGTGTCATTTCGCACGCGATCGGTGAATGCGACGAACCGCGCGTCGGCACCCCTGTTCTGCATGACACACAGCAGTCTGCGCCGACGCGTCGCTAGATCGACCAGTCCGATCGCATCGTCGAGAGACGTGGCAAGGGGCTTCTCCGAGAACACGTGGGCGCCGACGTCCAGAGCCCCGGCCGAAACCTCAGCATGCCTCTCCGGTGGGGTGAGGTTGACGACGACGTCGATGGCGTGCTCGGCCAGCGCGTCGGCGAACGCGGGTACGACGGGAATATCGAGGTTGTGCTTCCGAGCGAGCCGTGCCGCCGCCTGATGATCGGGATCCACGAGAACCGCGGGAGCCACCCGCCCGTCCGCGGCGAATGCTCGTAGCCAGCGCGAGGCGATCGCACCGCAACCGACGATCGCCGCCTTCATTCCGGCGTCCCTGTCGATGACGTCCGGACCGTCCTCCACGCGGCTCCTTGGAGCACGTCCAGGGCATTGTCCAGTAACGCTGGCGCTGGCTGCTCCCCGTCGAGCGTGATGCAGACGCGACTAATCGGGTCGACGAAATGCTCCATGAAGGCGCCGGTGAACCGGGCGTCGTAGAAAATCTCCGGCATGCCCCGCCGGCGCACGGCCCGAACACGAAGGACCGCGAAACGGGCGGTGAGCAGGAGTGTCACGTCCGGCACGGCGACGCGGCGCTGGCGCGTGATCTGGCGCGCGGTCTCATCGGCGTCGAATCCCTGCAACCGGCCGACTGCTCGGGTGTGCGCGAGGAGCGTGTCGACGGTGCGGTCGAGAATGACGGTCCGTCCGTCAGCGCACCCGGCAAGCGCTTGATCTCGCCGCACTTGTTCGACATCGAGAAATGCTCGCAGCCCGGCAAGCTGAGCTCGCTCGTTCTCGGCCACCGGGGGTGGGAGCGTGCTCGGATCCGCGACGCTATGGAAGTAGCACGGGATGACCAGAGACCGGTCGATGCGCTCTGCAAGCGCCACGGCCAGTGTTGTCTTCCCGGTGCAGCTCACCCCCTCAATGCCGATGATCATGAGGTCGCCGCTTCCGGTTCCGCGGTACGAAAGCTGGTCTTCGGGGACAGCGCGCCACCCGGCGCCCCGACTCGGACACGCTCGACGATCGCCGCTACGGGTCCGGCGCTGCTGAGCAGGTTGGCGAGGACCAGCTCCCCGACCTCACGACCCAGCTGCGGCAGCGACAGCGTCCTGCCCGCCGCGCGCGCCAGCATCCATACCGGGACAACGACACCAGCCCCGAGAGCAACCGCTGCCGCCGTCCGCGCTGGCCACGGCGCACGCCCGACGAGCAACCCGAGGCTGGCCGCGATCCCTGGACTTCGGAGCAGCCACGTGGCGCCGCGGTACCCGCCGACGGCCAACCCGACGAACCTGGTCCACCGGGTCCCGTGACCCTGCGCTCGCGCGTTTTCCGCGCAGCGGGGGTAATCCAGGTAGTTGTGGAACCACCGCTGCCCCTGGGCGATCAGCTCGCGCACCTCCTCAGGACCAGGCGCCAGCGTCGTGTACGGCACTGGCTGCACGTCGATCCCATCGACGGACAGCCGATATCCGAAGGGAAAGTCGTCGAGCACGGTGTAGACGGGCAGCCCGCCCGAGGCCCGGAACACCTCGACGCGCACCAGCAGGCCGTGCCCGACCGTTTGCGCAAGACCACGTGCCGCCGCTGCCATGCCGGCACAGCTTCTGCTACCGCGGCCCGCCCAGGCGTACCGCCGGAACGAGGGGATCTCGCGGCGCAACGTCCACAGTGTTTGGAGCAGCGCCGCGCCACGGCACACCGCCCGCTGCCAGCCCTGCGGGTGTGTCCCCGACGTTGTGAACCGCGCCGATTGCTGGAGCACGGCTGGCCACTGACTCGTTGTGGCTCGCTGATCAGCGGCGAACGCCAGCGTTCGCTCGATCAGCGCCGGACTGGGACGGGAGTCCACGTCGTACACCGCTACGTAGCCCACTTCTGAGCGCTCGGGCAGCCCCGCTACCGCGTGGTTGACCTGGGCAGCCTTCCTGCCATCACCTTCGTAGTGCACGTGCCGGATGCTGAGACCTGCATAACTGGATTGCGCGAGTTCGGCCGCCACGACCTCGGCGGTGCTTGGGAAACGGTTCAGCACCGCTTCCGCTGTGGATCTGTTGATGCAGTGATCGGGCCTGGCAGCCGAGACGAGAGCCGCTTGTACCGCTGAGGACAGCTGAGGGATGCGGGCAAGCGCGGCTGGATCGACACCAGCCGCCACCACGACGTCGAGGACATGCTCGCGCTCACGGTCTTCCCGCGCCGTGGTGACCACGGACAGGCTTGAGCAGGGCAGGCGCCGCAGCAAGCGAGCGAACCATGACACGGTCGCGGAAACATATGCCTGCTCCCGCAGGACTGGGACGACGAAGTGGATGGCGATGCCGTCGACCTCGTTCGGCTGGAGATCACGCTGCGGTTGGTCAACCCACTCCAGGGTCTGTCGCAGCTGCACCAGGCCGATCAACTGCCTGCCGGCCACACCGACAGCGATCCACACCTGCGCCCGGTGCCACCACCGCCGCGTTCTGGTGCAGCTAAGCGTTCGGGGATGGGCCATCGCAGGCCGCCCTTTCCGTGATCGTGCGTTGGTAGCGGCGATAGAGGTCGAGCACCGGGCCAGGCGGATAGCTGGCACGCCATGGCTTGTCCGGACCCGCGAAGTGCAGGACGGCCGCCGTCGCCTCGTCGGCGACCAGCTCGGCGAGGGGCATGACGGACTCGGCGTAGTGGACGAAGTCGCCGCGCTCGATCAGCGGCGTCAACGCGAAGGTATTCCATTCCCGCTCCAGCCGCTGCCAGCTCTCGCCAACTGACCAGTTCAGCGCGTCCTGGTCCCAGAACCGGACACTCGCCGGATGATCAACCAAGAAATCGCGGGCCCGCTCGAAGATCCTGCACCGCCTGCAGGCATCGAGGTCCATCAGCATCACACCACTGTTGAAGTACTCGCGGTCGCCCGGCAGACCGAGCTCCTTCCAGCGAGGCAACGCGATCCCAAGCTTGAGAACGGGATTCTGCGGATCGCGTACCGCCGCGAGAGGTGCGCCGTTCAGCCGCCGAGCGAGTAGGGGGCGGAGATCCCGAAGGACGATCGTGTCGCTGTCGAGATACAGCGCCCGAGATGCCTCGGGTAACGCCTCACCCATCGCCAACCTCAAGTAGACGGCATCACTCACCCAGCCCGAGACCGGAAACGCGTGCTCGGTTGGGCGGACCGCCCGGAACTCCAACGACAACCCCACCCGCGCAGCATCCATCTTGAGTTGATCTCGCTTCTCGGGCGCCAGAGACGCGTGCAGGACCACCATCTCAAGCCGGGTGACGGCCGTGCCGTGTGACGAAGCCAGCGACTCGATCAGCACACGGAGAGGGGTCAAATAGCCGTCATCAACACCGGTGACGATCGTGGCCAGACTCGGATCGGTCATGGTCGCACCACCGGCCCACCACTGGCCATTGCTGCGGAACTCGCCCGAGGCCCCATCGCGGCGATCGTTCGCCGAAGGCCGTCACCGAGGTTGACGCGGGGCGACCAGCCGAGCACGCACCTGGCCATCGAGACGTCGGGGCGGCGACGAGCAGGATCATCCACAGGCCTCGCCACGAATTCGACCGGAGATGTTGATCCGCACATCTGTCGAATCGTCCGAGCCAGCGCCAGCATCGAGATCTCCTGGGGATTGCCGAGGTTCACCGGTCCCGCGTTGTCGTGAGCCGCCACCGCGAGGAGACCATCGACCAGGTCAGAGACGAAACACAGCGACCGGGTCTGGCTGCCGTCGCCGGTAACCGTCAGAGGCAGGCCGTCTCGGGCCTGACGGATAAACTGCGGAACCGCCCGGCCGTCGTCCAGTCGCATTCTCGGCCCGTAGGTGTTGAAGATCCGCACGATAGCACCGTCAGCGCGCCGCTCCCGTCGATATGCCGCCGTGAGCGCCTCCGCGAAGCGTTTCGCTTCGTCGTACACACTGCGTGGTCCAACCGGGTTGACGTTCCCGTTGTACGACTCCCGCTGCGGATGCTCGCCGGGGTCTCCATAGACCTCCGAGGTGGAGGCCAGCACAAACCGCGAGCCCTTCTCGGCTGCCAGCTTCAACAGGTTGAACGTTCCGATCGCCCCAGCGCTGAGGGTCTCTACCGGCAGGCGCAGGTAGTCCCGCGGCGCCGCCGGAGAGGCCAGATGGAAGATCCAGTCTACGTCACCGACCAGCTCCACCTGTTGCGTGACGTCCTGTAGCCGCAGCTCAAACCGCGGATGGCCGTCCAGACGCGCCAGATTCGCGAGGCGCCCGGTGCACAGGTTGTCAACTCCCACGACGGCAGCGCCGAACCCGACTAAACGCTCGCAGAGATGAGATCCGAGGAAACCCGCCGCGCCGGTGACAAGTACACGTCTGCCCACCGATGGAAGCGCTGCCTTCGTCATCGACATGCCCGCTTGGGAGATGTTTCGTAAGAGGTGCCGGCGCACCGGATCCGGACCTGGATGTTCGAGATCCATGACCGTCTCCTATCTACCCGAATACAGAATTCTATGGCACATCCCAGACCCTGCCCTGCCAGCAGACGAAACGGTAGGAGACGCAGGCATGTCGGATCAATGGTCAAGGGCTGCGGCCAGGCGGGCATCGAGGGGGTAATTAAGTCCTACTGGGTCCTACTGGCCGCCGGCCCCGCCTCGAGATGGGCATGATTCACCTCCCGTCTCGCGGAGCTGGTGTGGAACCGGCTGGTCGCCGGGAGTCGAGCGTCGGGGGTGGCTCGCTCTCGACCGGCGACCGGCCGGGGATCTTGTGTCTCGACGGGAGGAACATGGCACGGTGACTCCCGTGGTCGGTCATCGCGGTGGCCAGCCGGGCGGCCCGCACTCCGGCGCGGTGTGGTGCGGGCAGTTGGATCGTCATCGGGCGTTGCTGGGCGCGGGGAACGTGCAAGCCTGCGGGCGCCGAGTACTCGACGGCGGGGGCGTCGGGATGCGCCGGGTGCACCAGATTGTGCAGTGCCCGCAGCGGTGGGCCCTCGTAGGCCCAGACCACAAACTCGGGAGCGAAGAGGTCCACCTTGCGGCCCGGCGCCGGCACCCGAGCGGTGGTGATCCGGTCGAAGTCCCGGATGGTGAGCAGATCGACGTAATTATGCCACTCGTAGCTGGCCACCAGTGCGTTGGGCACCGCTTTGGGACCGCAGCAATACAGCGTGAATCCATCGGCCACCACATCGACGAGCAGCGTTTCCACCCCAGCAGGAAACTGGTCTCCTACTACCGACCCGAGCCGCGTCTGTGCGTGGTGGCAGTGAACCGGCGCAGTTCTCGCGAGGAGAGCGGCGGCCCGCACGCCAACGATCATGGGGTCTTACCCTGGGCCAGGGTGACGGGCCCCGGGTAGGGCGCGCTGCCCTACCCGTAATGGCCGGTTCTGTGCTGGCGCAACTTCTTGGGGCGGGCGCTGGTGGTGACGTGGAGACGCTGGGAAAGCTCCTGTAACCGGACTGACGGGCGCCCGCGGCTGAGTAGCTCATCGACGAGCATCCGCGGCAGTCGATGGTGCGCGGACCAGTCCGGGGCGCCTTGTTCCATGGTCAGCAACACGGATTCGGCGACGTGATACCGCCCCAGGCGTACCTGCGCGTGGGCGACGTCTGCCAGGTGCCGGGATCGAGAGATCAACGGCAGCGCCGCGTCACGAGGCATCCGCCGGGCGATCTTCGCGGCGTCGTCGTAGTCCTCGG
>JBOHFF010000160.1:0-5943 GCA_050699515.1 Pseudonocardiaceae bacterium | reverse complement strand
GTCGCCGACGAACTCAACAACCGCCCACGACAGACACTCAACTGGAAGAAACCCACCGAAGTCCTCAACAAATTCCTTGTCGAGACTGGTTGAAGCTGGTGGGGCGTTCACTGCTTGACACCAAGCGCCCTTACATGGGGTTCATCAACGCCCGTGCCCGTCGTGCGGTGGTGAAGCTGGAAGAGGAAGATGTGAAGCGTAGACAGGCCATCCACATCGTCACCGGCCTCGGTGTCGGGGCTCTCGTCCAGGGGCCGCTGGTAGCGCTCTTGCAGGGCAGCAGCCGTATCTACCCCCGATCCCTCATCGGATCGGCGCGAGCGACATCGACCAAGTCCGCACCGCCACGCGGGTGGTCCTGTCGTGGGGCAGTACCTACGGCGGCAGGTTAGTCCGAGAGACCGTCATGGCCCAATTGCGTTGGTCGGGCAGCCTGTTGGAGGCCACCTGCCCGGATCGGAGCGGATTGAGGCGCGCAGCCCCGCGCTCGCCACGTCAAGCTGATCGACGGCCGCAGCGAGCCTGCTACCTGGACGGCACTATGACCATCTCCTCAGGCAAGATCCAACCGGAGGGAGGGTCACCGCTGGGCTGGTTCACCCTTCACCGCACCAAACACGACACGTGGTATTTCTCTGACCGGAAAACACAGTCGGGACGGGCGAACGGGACCACCGGCTCAGCGTGTGTGTCGACGTTGAGCCGGGGACGGGCGAAGGGGACCACCGGCGAGGTAGCCCCGGGGGGGTGTGTGTCAGGCGGCGGGTTCGAGGGTGACGCGGTAGCCCAGCGCGGTGAGTTGGCTGATGTGGTTGCGGATCTTGCGGGTAGTGTCGATGCGGGTGGTGTGGTAGTCGGGTCCCAGGTCGTGGAAGCGTGCGGTCGGGTCGGATAGCAGGTGCCAGATGATGACCAGGATCGAGCGGGCGACCGCGACGAGGGCTTTGAGCTTGCCGCGGCGTTTGACGATGCGGCGGTAGCGCTCGCCGGGGAAGGTGTTCGTCTTGGCCGCGGCGGCGGCGGCTTCACCGAGGACCCCCTTGAGATAGGGGTTGCCCTTGCCGGTGACCCCGCCACGGTGCTTGGCGCCGGATGAGATGGTGCGGGGGCACAGTTTGGCCCAGGACACCAGATGCCCCGGTGTGGGGAACCGGCTCATATCCAGCCCCACTTCGGCGATGATGACCTGCGCTGCCAGTGGTCCGATACCGGGAATCTCATCGAGGCGTTGCCAGGAAGTGAGCCCGTGCCCGTCGCGGTGAGCGACGGTGTCTTCGGCCGGGGCGGGGGAAGGGTTGCCCGTGTCCGGCGGGTGGGCTTCAGCGCCAGCCTGCTGCTCGCCGGCCCGCGCCGCGGGGATGCTCTGCAGGAGTTGCTCGGCGCGGGTGGTCAGTCGCTCGATCTGGGCGGACAGGGTGTCGATTTGATCGAGCAGCATGCGGGCGAGTTCGGCGTGGTGGTCGTCGAACTCGCCGGTCAATGCCTCGATCAGGGCGCCACGTTTGGTCTTCATCCTGCCCCGGGCGAGCCCGGGGCAGCCGCCGGGGATCGCGTTCCCCGGCGATGAGCGCCTCCACCATGTCGCGCACCGAGAGGGTGTCGAGCTTGCTGGCCACCGATGACACCTTGATTAAAGCGTCTTCCAGCAGTTTTTCGAGCCGCTGCCAGTGCCGGGTGCGTTCCCGGGTCAAGTCCACCCGCAGCCGGGTGTAGTCGCGCAACCGCCGGATCTCCGCGGGCGGCACGAAGGAGGGCCGCAACAGGCCCTTCTCAGTGAGCTTGGCCAGCCACACCGCGTCGAGCTTGTCCGTTTTCGGGCGGCCCGGCAGGTTTGTCACATCGCGGGCGTTGACCAGCTGCACGTTCAGACCGCGAGCCTCCAGACGGTAAAACCAGATGCGCCAGTAATCGGATGTGGACTCCACGGTGACCTTCTCGATGCCCTCGCGCACCAGATGATCACCGAGCTCGATGACCGCGCGAGTGGTGGCCGCCACGTCCCACACCCGGCTGACCCGCCGGCCGGCCTTGGAGGTCTGATGCGGCAGGCGGGTGCACACCGTGCCTGAGGCCTTGGCGACATCAATCGCGCACACCCGCTCGATCATCAGCTCGTGGTCGGCGTCGGGGATCTCTTCGGGCTCTCTCATCGCCACGCCTGTCCTCCATCCCGGTGCGGTGCTAGCTGGGTGGGATGCCTGGGGGCCTCGGTCAGGGAACCGAAAATCTGACCGGCGTGCTCGAAGCGACAGTGCGTGACCCTTACAGGTCGGGGCCCCGGCGCCAAACTGACCCACGGGATCACACGTCCCAGAGAAAAACATCGACGTCGGCAGGCAACCCAACCCCATTTTCACGCCTGCGAGGCGTCACCGAAAGGGACACAAGAACTGACCCGAATCCGCGAGTTAGCTTCGAGTTGATCTCACCACAGAATTGTTGATCTTCTGGGGGTGTTTGTTGTGTTGAGGGCAGCCCAACGGATCGAGTGTTGCCTCGGGTGAGCGGGTTCCGGTGGGCGGATACCGGCCCGAGGTACTGGCGACACTTTCGGCGCCGCGACCACAGGTGAAGCAGTCCAGTGACCGCCGCGATACCCGGCATCGCGGCCACCACGATCACTCCTGTCAAGGCGGACACGGCAGGACGACCGGACGAATGAGAGCTGCGGCTGGAGGCAATCCCCGCGAACCTCATTGCCGCCTTGAGGAAGCAAAGCAGCAAGGCTGGCTCGGCGAGGTCGCCGCGATTGAAACGACCATGGCCGCCGCAGCTCAGAAGCTCGAAGCCATGCACGTGACACGTAGCGCGACGGTCAACCTTGGAGGGTTATTCACGGGGCCCTGATAGAGGATAGATGTGTCATCCACGGCGCGCCTACTTGGGCGACGGTCCGTTTCCCGAAAGAATTGGGTCACCATACTCAATCCAAAAGAAACGGACCGTCGAGAATGTACCATACCACAGGGTTGACCAAAGATGAAATTATCGACCTGTGCGCGATGGTTCGATCGGCCGCGTTGGAACCGGGCGTCAACCATTGGCCACCGATCCTGGGCTTGCATACGTCCATGGTCGTCGCGTTGACATACATTCGCCGCAATCGAGCTCAGGCAGAACTGGCGGAGACGTACGGTGTGTCTCAGTCGACGATCAGCCGCGCGGTCGCAGGAATAACTCCACTACTGGAGAAAGTCCTCAAAAAATATATTCCGACCGCTGACGAACTCAACGACAAGCTGCAGTACATCGTGGACGGGACTCTGCTTCCGTGCTGGTCGTGGGCCTCTCACCCCGAACTGTACTCAGGAAAGCACAAGACCACCGGCATGAACGTACAGGTAGCCTGCACCTTGACTGGCGGCCTCGCATGGATCTCCGACCCGATTAACGGAAGTCGTCACGACTCGTACTGCCTGAGTGAATCCGAGGTCCTCCGCACCCTTGACCCCGACAATTGGATCGGCGACAAGGGATACATCGGCAAAGACATGATCACCCCCATTAAGAAACCCGCCCACCGAGAACTCCTGGACTGGGAGAAAGAGTTCAACACGCAGATCAACAAGATTCGTTACCTCATCGAACGGACAATCGCCAACTTTAAAACCTGGAGAATCATGCACACCGACTACCGTCGCCCCCTTGCAACATTCGCGACAACCATCTCAGCCGTAATCGGCCTGCACTTCTACACGACCGGCTGAATAACCCTCTTGGTATGCCCGAGGTACATCGACTTGCAGGACGATCAAGCCAACGGTCTTGAAGATGGATCACCAGCGCACCTCAGCACTACCACGAACACGATGGCAACTTGGGCTCGAAGCTGTTGAGAGGTATGGTCGGCGGCCAACTTGTGACGGTACGTGAGCGGAGGATGGCGTGCTTACGTACGTCTTGTCCGTATTGGCGCTGGTGACGAGCATGGGCTCACTCGGAGTCAGCGTCCTCACCTATCGGACGGCAGGGCCCAAGGTCACGTTGACAGGGCACAGCTTTTCCTTCTTCCCAAGCGAAGCCTGGCTCCAAATAAAGATCGTCAACTCTGGCAAGGGTGAGATTGATATCGACGGAGCAACATGTGATCTGCTTGGCCCTACGGTGACCGTCCTGCCATATCGCCTCAAGGCGGCGGCGTCACACCTCATCGTGTTTCGGGCAGTGCTATCTGCGGAATTGATACGGTCGGGCTCCGTTACGGTCAATGTTGGACTGGACAACGGGCGCAACCTGATTTCTCAGGTTCGTATGACAGAGATTGAACAGGCCGATCTCAGGAGACTCCAGCCGGCAGAAAACCAGTCGACGCTACCCATCGTCTCATGGCTGCCACCAGCTCAGGAGGAACTGTGATCACACTGCCTGTCTATCTCGTGATTGACACCTCCGCTTCGTTGGGCGGAGACATCGACCTCGTCAACCAGGGGTTGGTCGATCTGTTCAGCTCCCTTCAGCGTGAGCCGCTCGTGGCCGACACGGTTCGGATTGCCTTGATTCGGTTTTCTTCTCAGGCGGAAGAGCTCATACCGCTGACGGATGTCGACAGCATTGGCATGATCCCAACCTTGCACGCGGCGGGGGCAACAGACTATGGGGTTGCTTTTTCGCTAGTGCGTCAACTGATCGTCCGTGACGTGGCAGATCTGCGTACAGCCAACGTGCGAATCCTCCGGCCGCTAATGTTCTTCGTTACCGATGGCGCACCGATCGACACCTCGTGGCAAACAACGCTCCGAGAACTTCAATCGCCCGAGTTTCGAGCACACCCCACCATCATCGCGATAGGATTCGGTTCAGCAGACCCAGGCATCTTGCGTGACGTGGGCAGCGATAGGGGTGGCGCGTTCATGATCTCTGATACCACCAGCATCAGGGACGCTCTGCATTCGATCTCCTCTGGCCTGGCCTCGATGCTCATATCCACCGCGCAAAGCAGCACCTCGCAGTCCGGCGAGGCGCCTGCAATTCCTCTTCCCCCCGATTGGCTCGACTTGTCCTCAATCCGCGACGTGTTGTGACCACGCTGATTGGATGTGAGCCTGCCACCGGGCACCGTGGTAACGCCCGAGCGCGACGACACGCCCAAACGTTGCGTTCGAGAAAGTCTCTTGATGACGCTCTGTTACATTACGGGCCCGAAGCAGTGCAGCGCGTACTTCAAGATTATTTCGGTTAGCAGGCGTGTTCGTGGATGCAGGGTGTGCCGTATGCCCGGGCGCAGGTTCCGGTGGAAACCTTTCGGTGTTCGAAGTGGCCGAGGAACTCGGTCCATTCGTCGTCGGTGGGGACGCGGTACTCCTCGCTGGGTCGTAGGGCGCGACGACGGGCCAGGAACGCCAGGTGGGCTTGGATGGCCTCGTCGGGGTAGACGGCCTTGTAGCCGAGGGTGACGTCGATGTCGCGGTGGCCGGCGATGATCTGGACGATCTGCGGGGGCAGGCCGGACATGATGGCGTCGGTGATGAACAAGCGGCTTGTGTCCGCAGTCGCCGTGTTCAGATGGGTGCGTGTGGCGATTGAGCTGCCTCGATGTGCGCCGCACGGATATGCGACGCAAAGGAGTGCGTGTGTTTGTTTTCCGCCTCGATGACGTGGCGTAGATCACTCGATTATGGCTGTTCTGAAACGTCGGTGGTGGGTGCGGCGGGATGCTTGATCTGCTCGCGGAGGATGTCGCCGTGGCCGGCGTGACGCGCGAAGTCCTCCATGATGAGCAGGTAGATAAACCGCAGGTTGACGTCGCCGAGGTCGGGGTGTGTTGTGGTGTCGTCGAGGTCGAAGTCGGCGGCGATCATGCGCGAGCGCTCGCTGGTGCGCTCGAATTCGGCGATCACGTCGGCCAGGGTCTCGTTGTCGTCGACGATGAAACTGGCGTCGCCCGCCGTCGTGCCGCCATCACATTCGCTCTTGGGCAGGCTCGCCAGGACGTGCTGGAACCAG
>JBOHFF010000159.1:0-20712 GCA_050699515.1 Pseudonocardiaceae bacterium | reverse complement strand
CATCCGGATCCTCCACCGTCTCCGCATCGTCGATAAGGACGACCTGCCGGCCGCCGGCCTCGGCGACCGCCGTCAGCGCATCGGGCAACTGATCAACGTCGGTGATCATCCGTGAGCCGTCGAGCATGCGCAGCGGGGAGGGTCGGGTCGCCACCACGGTGAGACCGACGTCCGGTGCGGTCATGGTGAGCAGCGAAGCGATCGCGCACAGCAGGCCGCTGCGGCCAGACCGCTGCGGTCCAGCGACCAGCACATGCTCACCGGGGTACACCCGCAGCAAGGCTGGCGCGAGCGCGCTCTCGGTGATCCCTACCGGTAGCTCCCACAGTTGCTCGCCCAGCTTCGCCTCCGAGCCCAGCGCGGCCGGATCGACCCGGCTGGGCAGGGTTGACAACGTCACCGGCCTGCGGGTCGCCTCGGGTGAACCCGCAGTCAGTGTCGACACGGCCTCGGTGAGCGAGGGCGCCGGTAGACCGATCTGCATATGCTGGCTGGTGCGGACGACCACGGCACGGCCAGTTGGAAGCTCGCCGATTGATTGGTACTTCAGCCCGAACAAGGAGTAATCGGACTGATCGGGCAGATGGAAGACCCACTTCTGGGACACGATCGACGACAAGGCCGACGGCACCGCGTTTACCCGGCTCGCGGTCATGATGGTGAGGATGTCCACGGATGGCCCTTCGCCGATCAGCCGAGCCAGATAGTCCTGCACCCAGTCCACCGCCGGATCCGCGTACTCCGCCCGAAAAGTCGAGTAGCCATCGAGCATGAGCACGATCCGGGCGTCGTTCCCGGGGGCGGCCTCGCGCCGCCGGTCGAGTTCACCACGCAGCCAGCGGATCAGTCGTTGCTGCCGCTCGCCTTCGCTGGCGGCGATCACCGCGCCGACGTGTGGCAGGCCGTCCAGCGGAGCGAGGCCTCCGGCCCCGAAGTCGAGCACGTATATGTGCAGATCATCGGGAGAGGTATGAGCGGCCAGGGACAAGGCGAGAGAAGCTAAGGTCGTGGTTGTGCCACTGCCGACCAGGCCGTACAGCAACAGGTTGCCCTTAGCCATGTCCCAGCCGACCGGGTACTGGGACTGCGCCTCGGGATCGTCGGCGAGCGCGACCAGTGCGGTACCCGGCGCAGCGGGCGCGCTGACCGTATCCAGCGGAAGTGTGGTCGGCAGCGGTTCCGGCCATGGTCGACGCGGCTCGGGTGCGTTCATCGCGTCGAACGCGGTTCGTGCAGCGGCGACCACCCGCACCAGGTCGCTGGTCTCGTCGAGGTCCAAGACGCGTTTCGGTGGCGCTGATGGGCGCGACTGCCGGCCGAAGGAGAAGGCGGCCACATCCACCCGGCCGCCGTCCTTGCCGCCGCTCACACCGGTGACCAGCGCGGTCTGAATCGGGACCACCTCGCCCGGGCCTAACCGGACATAGCCACGCCCCGGCTGGCCACGGCCGATGTATGCCGCACCTGGTACCCCGATGACATCGGTGGAGTCCTCGATATCTTGCACCCGCAGCGCGATACGCAGGTTGGTGTTGGCCCGGATGTTGTCCTTGATGGCTCCGGAGGGCCGCTGGGTGGCCAGCAACATGTGCACGCCGAGGCTGCGACCACGCTGGGCGATACCGACCAGGGCTTCCATGAACTCGGGCAGCTCAGCGGCCATGGTGGCGAACTCGTCGATGATCACGACCAGCCGTGGAAGCGGGGTCTGGACCGCCGCCGGCAGCCGCAGGTACTCGGGAAGATCGGTAGCGCCCGCCGAGCGGAGCAGGCGCTCGCGGTAGTGCAGCTCGGCCTCCAGGCAGCGCAGCGCCCGCTCGCCGAGCTGCGGGTCCAGGTCGGTGACCAGGCCCACGGTGTGCGGCAGCCGGGCGCACTCGTCGAAAGCGCTGCCGCCCTTGTAGTCGATCAGCACGAAGTTCAGATGCAGCGGATCGGCGCCGAGCGCGAGCGCGGCGACCAGGCTGCGCAACAGCTCGCTCTTACCGGACCCGGTCGTGCCGCCCATCAACCCGTGCGGCCCGTCCCGAACCAGATCCAAGCTGAACACACCGTCTTCGGTCACCCCGATCGGGGCAAGTAGGCCATGACCGTGCCCCTCGGCCTGCCAGAGCTGGCTAACGGCCTTCCCATCGAATATGTCCGCATCGAACAGGGCGGTCAGGTCTACCCGGGACGGCAGTGATGCTCCGGCGACCGTGACCTCCGGGTCGTCGAAACGAGCCAGCGCCAGCGCGCAGGAGCGGGCGGTGGCGACGCTGACCCCCGCGATGAGCAGCCCGTTAATCGCTTCCCCGCGCTGCGGGCAGGCGAGGTTGGCGGTGCCGAACTCGTCAACCAACTCGATCACCGTGGTGCAGACCGCCGGCAGCCGGTCAGCGGTGCTGGCCAGCACGATGCCGGCGACCGGTCCGGCGTCGCCGCGCAACACCGCCCGGGCGGGAGCGTTGCGACCCTCGGTCAGCCCGACGGCGTCGACCACGGCGAGGAGCACCGGTCCGGTATTGGCCTGGGCGCCTGGCTCCTGACGAGCTTTGCGGTCCCTGCCGGCATCGAGTAGGCCCTTGAGCAGGGCACCCGCGTCGTCGGGGCTACCCGCCAGCAACCGCGCACCGCCGCCAGCATCGACGTCGGCGGTGTGCGGCAACCACTTCGCCCACTCCCAGGAGGACGTCTCATCCGGATCGGTGAGCACCGCGATGCGTAGGTCGGCCGGACCGTGGTGCACGGCGGCCTGGCAGATCAGCGATCGAGCCAGCGCCAGCGCTGCTGCCCGAGCGCCCGCGATGCCGACTACTCCACCATCTGCCAGATTGACCGGTACCGGAACCCGGTCCAGCGCGCTGGCCTGCGCGAGCGCTTCGAGCACCTGCTCCGGGCGCTCGGCATTACTGGACGCCACCTCCGGCTGCCACGGCACGCTACCGATGCCAGCGCCGAGTTGGAGGAAGTCACCATCACCCTGTCGTCGCTCCCACAGCAGCACACTCGGTCCACTCGCCCGCCGCAGTACCTCCGAAGGGTCAGGCCGCAGGGCACGAGCACGGGCGGTGGCCGTGGTCTGGCGCTGCGTCACCTCGTGACGAAACACGTCAAGTTCCTGGTTGAACCGGGCGGACTCGGACCGAGACACCTTCTTGCCGTGCCGGCGCTCCTCCACCCAGTTGCCGATCATCATCGCCGGTGAGAGCAACATGAACAGTAGGTAAAGCGGGCCGAAAAAGTAGGCCATCACCGAGCCGAGCGCCATCGGTATCAGCATGGAGAACCAGGAGAACGGCTGTCTGGTAGGCGCTTCGCGGGGCGGCTTGGGCAGCTCCATCGGAGGCGGCTCGGGTGTCGGTGCGCTCCGGGGTGGCCGGTTGAATGCTGCGCTCCCGCCTATCCCGTGCTGTCGGGCGAGCGCATATCCGGCTGGCCGGTCCTCTGGTTCCCGGTCGAGCAAAGCCAGGTGCACAGCGCCCAGTCGCAGGCTCTCGCCCGGCATGAGAATCCGCGGTTCCCGCACCGGCTCGTCGTCGATCCAGGTGCCGTTGCGCGACTGGAGATCCTGCACGATGACCCGGCCGGAGTGATCAATATCGACGGCGCAATGTCGCGCCGAGACCGACGGGCTGTTCAGCGTTATCTGGCAGTGGGTATCGCGACCGATCACCGTTGTCTGTCCGGGCCGCACGCTCGAGCGGTGTCCGGCGTCGAGGCCGGCGATGACGATCAATGCCGGGCCACCGGAAACCGTCGCGCTTGGCCGGCTGGTGGAATCGGCCATGACGCGAACGATGGCGCCGTCGTGCAGCCGGGCCTGGGCCAGCGTCAGATTGCCCTGCAGGAACTGACCATTGACCACAATGCCGCACCCATCAGTGGTCCCCCGATGGCCCAAGGCGTCCAGCAGATCCGCGATGGTGGCGTCCGGCACCTGCACGTTGACGTTGACGTCCCGCACCTGGCCAGCGCCTTCGACTACAAGCTGCACGATTCCCGAGGTTAGCTGGACGCCGCCGTTCGACTAACTGGATAACCCAATCGAGTGAAACCAGCGGGCTTCGTGCGCCGGATCGGCCACGTTCCACAACCGCACGGTGTTGTCGGCGCTGCCGCTGGCCAGGGTGTGTGCATCCGGGCAGTCGCAGCCGGCCAAGTCGATCGCCAGGTCGCCAGCTGGTCACCGTGGGGTCCTTCCCGGAGCAGGAGGTGGGACGAGGTCGATGGCGCTACGTTCCCGGGTGTCGAGTTCCCCGCTGTTTGGCGGCCAGCAAGCCAGGATCCCGTGCCCAAGGAAGATCCACAATGCCGCTGATCAGCGGAAACCCGAGGCAAGACACGCTGGCCGGAAACTTGGGGTTAGCCATGATTGGTAACCTGGGATGTGTCCGAACCGCCGACCAACTACGGTCGGTGGCTCGCGCTCCTTTTGATCAGCACCGCCGTGAAGGGACGTCGGGGCTTAACCTCGGGATTCGCCACGTCAACGTGAGGGGAACGGAGCAATGCCTGCTGGACGGGTACTGGCCACCCAACAGGCACGAGACGCCGCGAACCAGTTACTTGCCCTGACCGGGGCAGTGAAGGAACAGGTGCGGAGGGTTCTGCAACACGGCGGCATTCTCGCGGACCCCTATCACTGGGAGGGCGGCCTCGCCGGGAAGTGGCGCCACGAGTGGGGCCCGGATGCGAATCAGCTGAACCAGGCCGTGGCCAAGCGCGCCGAGCCGGATCCGCTGGGCGCAGAATCGCTGCCAAGCTCCCGATCGTTGGACTGGCCATCACTGGGGCCGGAATCGGCTATGATATTTCTCAGGGCAAACCGGCCGGCCAGGCGATTGCCTCGGGCGTAGGCGGAGCGGCTATGTCGGTTCTTGCCGGTGCTGCTGTCGGAGGGATGATCGGCGGTCCGGTCGGCATCGTCGTCGGT
Source organism: Pseudonocardiaceae bacterium (assembly GCA_050699515.1). Lineage (GTDB taxonomy): Bacteria > Actinomycetota > Actinomycetes > Mycobacteriales > Pseudonocardiaceae. The sequence goes on along the minus strand of JBOHFF010000159.1, from coordinate 15,797 downwards.
GCTGGCGTTGGGATTATCGCTGGAGTGGTGACAAGTGGCGTTATCGATTGGGGATACGAACAGCTCCCACAGGGCCTAAGAAATGGTATCGAAGACGGAGCGAAAGCCGTCGGAAACGCCATTGGTGACACCGGCAAGGCGATCGGTGACGGTGCCAAGAAGGTATGGGATTCCATCTTCTAGCGTCAGGGATTACACTATGCTATCAAGGCGACGGACTGGCGACGGCGTGGTCGACTCGAGCGAAGACGAAAACGCCGATGCACTACTGCCGTGGCCCGAGGAATGGCCCGCCCCACGGCCGAAGCTGTGGATGAGGTTGGCAGCCGGATACCTCGGTGTTCTCACACTTCTGGCCGGCGGGCTCGGGTTCTGGGCGCTGTTGTCCGATCAGTATGGATCGGCGATCTACTTGTTCGTCGGTGGAGTCTATCTCGGTCTCACGACGAGTTTGAGCCTACGGCTGTTGCGAACCCGTCGGCACGTTCCACCTACCGCGATCACGTTGGGAAAGATGGGATCTGCCGAGAATGGTGTCGTCATCGCCTACTCCGGCTGGCTGTACGGCCGTCTTGCGATACTGATTCTGTTGACTTTTGCCGCGTTCACCGGCTTGGCACTGAGCGGGTTGGCGGGATGGTCGGTCCCGACATTCAGCTCGGCTCCTGGCGTCGTCTCCACCGTCATCTTCAGCGCCGCCGGATTATACTTTCTATGGATCGTCGTGGATATGGCAAGCGGACGCCTGGCACGTGGTCGAGTCGGGCTCAGCCCCGATGGGATCTACCATCGCAGCTTGACCTTTGAACACTTCGTGCCGTGGCACGCAGTGAATACGATATCGGCTGAGGACATCAGCGGCCCGTTGATCGTGACGAAGGTGGCCGCATCCGACCACACACAGGTACGCCGGACCAGCTGGATAGGCAAGCAGCAAGAATTCAAGTTGTTGCCTTATGGCGCGGTGCGCGCTCGATCGCTCGAGGTCGATCCAGCCGTGCTATACCACACATTGCGCTATTACCATGCCCATCCCGGGGCTAGACCGGAACTCGCCACCGATGCGGGCTTGCGGCGGATTCGAACCGGAGATCTTTTGGAGTTGTGACACGTGTTCGCCTTCAACATTTCGCTGACCCGAAGGGATCACCGTGAATCAAGTTACCGGGAAGATCGATTTTCCGCCGGTGGTGTACGTGCCATGCGCTCCACGTGATCCAGGGAACGAGGAGTTGACCATCGATCTGCGTCGAACCCGCGAGGGAAAGCTCGCCTTACTGGTTTACTCCGCCTTGGATCGGTTGGTCACATGCTGCGGTGCGCAACAGCCCTGGGTGGTGTTGCCGACCGCGAACCTGGAGGAGATCCGAGAGAAGACGGATTTCGAGCTGATTCTACTCGACATCGAAATCCCCGAAGAATTCCGACGTGATGGTGACGAGAATGGCTTGATACCACCTGCTTCTATACCCACACAGTAACATCTCCTACCGCGTGGGACTGCGCACCTTCAGCGCCCAGGACAGCCGACTGCCGGGCTGGCCGTCGAGCCCGCACGAGATGGCATGGCGTGGGTACGCCTGGTGGTGCCACGCAGGCGGGGCCAGTGACAACCTCGTCGTGGTCAGCGTCAAGCTGAGGATGCAGCGTCCAGGGACTGCCGGCACGGTCTGTTCTCGGGTAACGCGGGCACCGCCGAGGCTTCATATAGCAATCGCACTCGCTGTGACCGAACACCTGGAATCTGCTGGCATTGTGGCCAGCTCTGGGTAAACCTGGCAGTGTGGGGTTGTCCGGGAAGCCTGCGCGGTGCTGGGAATCGGCGCGGGAACGGGGGTTTGCACGATGGTTGATGCGCGTGGCCAGTCGGCCCACAGTGGCGACGGAGTCCCAGAAGTGCCCGGCTACCGCATCGAGCGGCAGCTCGGGCGTGGCAGCATGGGTGTGGTCTACCTAGCGGAGGACGTGCAGCTTCGCCGCAAGGTCGCGTTGAAGATCCTGTCCCCGACCATGTCCGACGACGAGCTGTTCCGCAAGCGTTTCGACCGTGAGTCACAGAGCGCGGCCAAGCTCGACCATCCCAGCATCGTCCCGGTCTATGCCGCGGGCGAGGCAGGTGGACTGCTCTACATCGCCATGCGCTACGTGAGCGGGGGCGATGTGCGGGCGCGCCTGGATGCCGGCGGCCCGCTCGACCTCGCGCAGGTGAGCTCCCTGGTCGCGTCGGTGGCCGATGCTCTCGACGCAGCCCATGCCCTGGGCATCATCCACCGCGATGTCAAGCCGGCGAACATCCTCATCGACAAGCGCAACGACCAGGAGCATTACTACCTCAGCGACTTCGGCATCACCAAAATCATCTCTGCGGGCCGCAGCCTGACCACGGCCGGCCAGATCATCGGCACCATCGACTACATCGCTCCCGAGCAGATCCAGGGCAAGGCGGTGGACGGCCGGGCTGATCTCTACGCGCTGGGCTGCGTGCTCTACGAGTGCCTGACCGCGGAGGTTCCCTTCCCCCGGGACGAGACCACCGCAGCCATGTGGGCACACGTGCACGACGAGACGCCGTCCGTGACCGCCCGACGTCCTGACCTTCCGCCGCAGATCGACCACATCGTGGCCAAAGCCATGGCGAAGCAACCCGAGGACCGCTACGCCACCTGCCGGGAGCTGGCCGTCGCCCTGCGTGCCGCGGCCGGCCCGGCAGCGGCCGGCGAGCCATACCCGGTTGCTCCCGCCGGCCCGATCGAGACTCCACCGGCACCACCACCCGTCTCCTCCAGCATGACCAGCACATACACCCCACCGACCCCCGCGCCAGCCCAGGAGCCTGCGACCAGCTCGGCTCGGCGCTGGAGCTGGTGGTGGATCGCTGCTGCCAGCGTGGTGGCCCTCGCCCTGCTCGGAGGCGGAACAGTCGCCGTCATGAAGTATGTCAGCTCGCGGTACCCCACCGTGGCGGAGCGGGCACTTCTCAGTCAGGCGGTGCCGGACTCCCTGGAGGACGGATGTGACCGCAACTCCGAGATCTCCGAGGCGGACGCCGCGGACGTGCTGGCGTCCGTCACCTGTACATCCGGCGGAGACCAGCCGAAAACGACTGTCTTCACCAAGTTCAAATCCGCCCAAGATCTCGACAGCCACTACCGAACGTACGTGCAGGCCTCCCCCGTCACTCCCAACTCGGGCAACTACCTCAATACCGACCGAGCCGAAAAAGATTACAACAGCCCGGACGGAACGAGCGGGCGAGTCGTGTGCTACCAAAAACTCAACTCGTCCTACGTTGCCTGGACCGACGGCCGGTCTCTCACGTTCGTCGAGGCGAAGCGAGTCGACGGGGATTACCCCAAACTCCGGAACTGGTGGGCCGGCGTGGTGAGCCAACCCACCGGAGCGGTGACGGAAGAGCGGGCCAAGAACGAAGCGGCGATCAAGGCAGCGGACAAGGCGAGGGAGGACGCCCAGAGGGAGGCCACCGAAACGAAAAACCAGAAGGCCGCAGAAGACGCGAAGCGCGCCGAAGCGGACAACAAGAAGGCCGAGGCGCAGGCTAGGGAAGCCGCGAAGAAGAGCCTCGAGGACGAAGCGAAAGCTGCTCAAGATCTCAAGGAGAAGGCCGAGAACGACAGGAACCAGGCCAAGGAGAAAAACGAGGAGACCGAGAGGCTCAACCGGGAGACCGAGGGCGAGAAGACGCGAGCTGCGGAACTCAAGAATCAACCCCCAGCGGGTGACCAGGCCAGCCCGCAGAACCTGGACGATGGCCAGCAGGTCCCAAGCCCCACAAGGCAGCAGCCACCGAGCGCACCCACACAGCTCTCGACGTCGCAGGTGACCCTGAGTGGTCCCGCTCCTGCCGCACCGGCTCAGGCACAGGGGCGGCAGGCACCGGGGCGGCAGCGGGGTGGATCAGCGGTGGCAGGCTCGGGCGGCTGCGTGCCGACCAGCGACGGGTATCACCTCTGTGCCCTCGTCCAACCGGCACCCGGGTATCAACCCGGAACGACCAACCCCAACACGGTCCTACAGAACGGCGAATCCGCATTCGTGTGCCAGTCCGCCGGGTCGGCGTACTCGGTCGGAAACCGGGACAATCAATGGTGGGCTTGGGTGGGCGACGGCAACCGCGGGGTGTGGGTTCCGACCGCATTCCTGGCCGGTGCGCCCGACAATGCGCCCGTCTCGGGCTTGCCGATCTGTGGCAGTACTAGTGCCCCGAACGGCACCACCAACCCGAACGGCACCACCAACCCGAACGGCACCACCAACCCGAACGGCACCACCAACCCGAACGGCACCACCAACCCGAACGGCACCACCGAGGGGCCCAACACCCCGAACGGTCCTTCCATCATCATTGAGGTCCCCGCCCCGCAGCCCAGAGACAACACCGAGGACGACCCCCCAACATTCAGGTTCCCGTTTTAAGACCCGCCTGGCGGCGGGGTTCGCAACGCCAGGCGGGCCGGGAAGGGACTTGTCCGGTCCGCGGAGGTGAGGAGCGGCTCGGCGACGTCCCATTAGCCGCGCACCCTCTCAGCCGCCGGGGCTTTCCGCAAGACCTCTTGCCTGACCGGGCTAGGTGGAGATCTCGGCCCACACGGTGTTGCCGTCGGGCTGGACGTCGACACCCCAGGCCGTGGTGAGACTCTCCACGAGTTCCAGGCCTCGGCCACGCACCTGGCCGAGCGGGTCGGTCGAGCGCTGCACCGGCCCGGGGAATCCGACCGGGGAGGAATCCCGCACCGCCACCCGCAATCCGCGTGGACCCCGCTCCAGCGTCAGCCCGACGTCGGTGCAGGCGTGTTCCACCGCGTTGGACACCAGCTCGCTGACCACGAACTCAGCGGTGTCCGCCAGCCCGTCGTCGACCTGCCACTTCGGGCACATCTCGCGAACAAGCCGGCGGGCCGACGCCGGGGCCCCGGCGTCGCCGGGCAGCTCGACTCGCACCCGCACCAGCATCGGCCGGGAGTCGATCGCGGCCTCGGCCTCAAGACGCAGGTGATACACCGGCACCAGGGCCGACACCCGGCGCGCCGTCAGCGCCTGAGTCATCGCTGAGTCGGGCCGGCACAGCGCGAGCTTCGCCGAGGGCCAGCCGCCGCACTGGGTCATGACCGCGGGGAAGACCGCCACCGAGGATTCCCGGCCCACCTGGAGCCCATCGAGGTCGACCACGACCCGGGTGTGTTCGGTCAGCTCCCTGGCCAGTATCTCGCGCAGCTCTGCCGCGGTGCGCACCGTGAGCAACCCGCGCGGATGGACGACGACCACCTGCCCATGCCGCGCAACGGCGATATCGAGTCCGGTATCCATCGATCCACTCCACCCACCTGCCTACGGAGCGTGCTCAGGCTTGAGCGTAAAGTTTACACACGCTGGAAGACTACCTGCCAGAAAATAGGCGTCATTGGCCACTTCCGGACAAAAAGTGCGTTTCATGGTTGTCAGGCTTGCCTGACGTTCGGTTGACGCCCATTGCTGAGCGTGTACGGTCGAAACTCGTCTGTGACGCTCTCGGGGGAGGAGTTCGACCAGTGACATCCGTAGTGCTGCAGGATCAGCTCGACACCATCACAACCGCACCGCCGCTCAGCGGCCCCATGATGATCGCAACGGTGAGCTGTCCGCAAGCCGACACGGCGGTGTGTCGGGTTACCGGAAGTATTAACTTGGTGACAGCTCCGGTCATTGCCGACAAGCTGATGGAGCAGGTCCATGCCGGTCGACCGCATCTCGTCGTCGACCTGTCCGCCGTGACGCTCCTCGACTCGGCCTGCCTGCACGCTGTCCTCGACGCTCTCGACTCCTACGACATCGACGGCCATCTCGCTCTCATCATCGATTCGCGCTCGGAAACCATCACCCGATCCGAAATCGGTATGCTGAGCGAGATCGTCGACGTCCATCACGATCTGGCCAGCGCGCTGCGCATCTGCGCACGCGCCTCGGTCTCCTCCGGCGGACGCCACCGGGCCAAGACCTCGAGCGTGGTGGCTATCCGGTCGGCCGCGGGCCGCGACTAGGGTATGGTTTGCTGGGCGGCGTCCCCCGGTTGCCGCTCACCCAACCGGGGGATCCACCATCTAGCGGCTGCCGAGCCACCGGAACAGTCGCTACCGTCGCTGCTCGGCAGCTCGGGAACAGCCGAGTGAGTGATAGGGGCTGATGTGGTCACACACGTAACGAAACCCAGCTGGCAGCAGGGCCAGGACACCCTGCGCGAGGAAGTTGCCCGGGTCACGGCACTGCTGCGATCCATCGAGGATCCGGGAGCCCCTGCGGTGGGGACCTGGAATCTGGGAGAGGTCGCCATGCACCTCTCCCAGGCATGGATGGGCTTGACGGGCCTGGCAAGGCGGGACCTCTCCGAAGTCCACGAGGTGCTGCCCGAGACCGCCGGCACGGCCGGCGACTCGATGACGCAGGACATCTGGGAGCTGGGCGACCTGATGACCCGCGCGGTGAAGAACGATCCCGAACGTGATCTGGGCGTGCTGGCCGACCGCATCGAGGCGCGAGCGCAGCGATATTTCAACGACTGCGCCGCGGCCGATCCCGCCGAGCCACTCCCCTGGATAGTCCAGGGCATCACCCTGCCGCGCTCGACCCTGACCTACCACCTGCTCAACGAGACACTCATCCACGGCTACGACATCGCCCATGCCGCCGGGCGCAAGTGGCCGATCGAGCCGTCCCACGCCTCGATGGCCCTGGGACAGTTCGCCTTCCTGGTCTTACGAGCGGCTCCTCCCCGGACGTTCACCGTCGGCGCGAAAACAGCGGGCCTGCGGGCCACCTACGACATCCGGCTCCGGGGCGGTGCGAGCTTCTACTTCGTCTTCAACGACGGCGAGCTCACCGTCGAGGAGCCCTCCTCCCGCACGGTCGACTGTCACATCTCGGCCGACCCGGTGGCGATGCTCATGGTCTTCTTCGCCCGGCAGAGTCAGTGGCCGGCGATCGCCACCGGCAAGCTGATGGCCTGGGGCCGCAAACCGTGGCTCGGACTGCAACTCAGGAGCCTGCTGCGCAACCCGTGATCCGCTGAGGTAGCAGCGTTGCCGGTGCACCAGGATCGGTCATCTAACGGATGTGGGTGCTCCGGACCCGGGGATACCGTCAGCGCATGATCGCAATTGTGCCGAGGAGTGACTGGCAGCAGGGTCAGGACGCCCTGCGCGAGGTGGTCGGGCGGGTGAGCGCCCTGCTGAGATCCGGCGTTGATCCGGCGGCGCACGCTGTGGGGCAATGGAACCTCGCCGAGGTCGCCATGCATCTGTCCCAGGCCTGGGTCGCGGTACCCGGCTTGGCCAGAAAGGACCTGTCGCCGGTCTACGAGGTGGTGCCGGACCTCGCCGGTGTGGGTGGCGACTCGCTGATCGAGGACATGTGGGACCTCGGCGAGACGACCGTACTCGGAGTGCGTTCGGACCCCGAGCGGGATCCGAACGTGCTGGCCGACCGTATTGACGCCAGGGCCAAGGAGTACCTCAGCCAGTGCGCGGGAGCCGATCCCGACGCGCCGCGGACGTGGCTGGTCAAAGGCGTCACCGTCCGTCAAGCCACGTTGACCTACCACCTGCTCAACGAGACCGTCATGCACGGTGGTGACATCGCCCGCGCCGCCGGGCGTCCGTGGCGCATCGAGCCTGCGCATGCGGCCATGGTGATGGCACGATTCCTGGTGCCCGTGCTGCAAGCCCTCGACCCCCGGGCCATGGTGAACCCGCAGCAGGCAGCGGGCCTACGGGCCACCTACGAACTGCGCATCCGGGGTGGGGATCGTTTCCATTTCATCTTCGACGACGGCGCATTGCGCATCGAGGCGCCATCTCCACGCAAGGTCGACTGCTATATCTCGGCCGATCCGGTGGCGCTGCTCACGGTGACCTGGGCCCGGCAGAGTCAATGGACCGCGATCGCCAAGGGCAAGTTGCTGGCCTGGGGTCGCAAGCCGTGGTTGGGCCCGCGGTTCCGAGCCCTGATCCGCAACCCCTGAAGACCCGCGCTCGCGGGGTAACCTCCGCTAGGTGAGCGAGGGCACCGAGACTTTCCCGTTTCTTGATCGCTCCCGGGAGTCGTCGGTGCTGCGCGGGCTCCTGCACGATGCCGCTCACGGGACCGGCCGGGCCGCGGTCTTGCAGGGCGAAGCCGGGATCGGCAAGACCCGGCAGCTAACCGAGATCATGGCGCACGCCGCCGTGCAGGGTTTCCAGATCCTGCTGGGTAGCACCGACGAGCTGGCCCAGCAGCGCCCTCTCGGGCCGCTGGTGCAAGCCTTCGGGCTGCGGTCCGGCTCCACTGATCCAGAGCGCGCCGAGATCGGCCGGCTCCTGACGCCGGAGGCGTTCCCGCCGCACAGCCCCTCCACCGACCTCGGGTTTCGCATCGTCGACGCCTCCTTGGCGTTGCTGGAGCGCCTGTGCAGCGCGGCACCCGTCCTGGTGGCGTTCGAGGACCTCCATTGGGCCGACCCCGACACCCTGCGCGCGGTGCGCATCATCGGGCGGGCGCTGCCCCGGCTGCCGGTGGCTCTGCTGGTCACGTTGCGACCGTTCCCGGAGCGTCCCGAGCTGGCTCAGGTCGTCGATGAGCTGGTGCGCGACGGTGCGGCGCGGCTGGTGCTGCGGTCCCTGGACGAACCGGCGGTGAGCGCGCTGGCCGCGGCGGTGGCCGGCGCGCCACCCGGGGAGTCGCTGTCCGAGCAGCTCGCCGGGGCCGCTGGCAACCCCCTGTTCGTCATCGAGCTGGTCAAGGCCCTGCGTGACCAGGGCGCGCTGCGGGTGCACGACGGCCGAGCCGATGTCGCCGATCGCTCGGTGCCCAGCACGCTGGGCATGACCATCCTGCGGCGAACGAGGCTCCTGCCCGCCGCAACGCTGGAGACCCTCACGGTGGCGGCGGTGCTTGGGCGGGAGTTCTCGGTGGCCGAGTTGTCCATGGTCACCGGCCGCAGCGCGGTCCTGTTGCTGCCCGAGCTCGACGCCGCGTTGCAGGCGGGCCTGCTGGGTGAGGTCCCGGTGGGGCTGGCGTTTCGCCACGAGCTGATGCGCGAGGCGATCTATCACGACCTGCCGCTCCCGCTACGGCAAGGCCTCCACCGGGAGATCGCCGGGGTACTGACGGCGGCCGGCGCTGTGCCGCTGCGGCTGGTCGACCACCTCCTGCTCGGTGCCGCCGCCACCGACCCCGAATCGATCCGATGGCTGCGCCGGGCGGCCGCCGAGGCCGCGCCCCGCTTTCCGGCGGTCGCGGTGCGACTGTGCGAGCGAGCGTTCGAGCTCACCGTTACCGATGATCCGGACCGGGACGCGGTGGCGGCCGAGCTGGCACCGTTGCTGCTGCAGACGGGCCGGCCGAAAGACGCCGAGCAGGTTGCTCGGGAGCTCCTCGCCCGCGGCCCGAAGCCGGCCCACGAGGTCGGCCTGCGGCGGGCCCTCGGGGAGATCCTGTGGGCGATCGGCTGGCTGGAGCCGGCCGTCGCCGAGCTGGAAGCGGCCGCTCGGGTACCCGGCGCCGCGCCACCCGACCAGGCGGGCTCGCTGGCGCTGGCCGCGAACATCAGACTGTTCATCGGCGACCCGCACGCAGCGCAGGCACAGGCGCTGGCAGCCAGGTCGACAGCAGCCGACGACGACGTCGCCGGCTGCCTCGCGCTGCAGACCCTGGCGTTGACCGCTGCGGCCCGGGGCGAGGTGACCGCCGCGGTGGACCTGGCCCAGCAGGCCGTCGAGCTCGCGGCGCGGAGCCGGGATCCCCGGATCGGCTGCCTGCACCCGCACCTGCACCTCGGGATGGCGCTGATCAGCGCCGACCGCCACGCCGAGGCGGGCAGCGTCCTGCAGCTGGGCCGCCGGCTGGGCGAGGAGCGGGGCAACGTCATGTGGCTGCCGCTGCACCACGCCATGCTGGGTGTGCTCCACCTCGTGACCGGCGAGCTCACCGACGCGGCCGCCGAGGTAGCCGCCGGTCTGGCCCTCGCCGATGAGGTCGGGACTCGCCTGCACGCGTCCCTGCTGCACGGCGTGGCCGCCTGGGTCGCACTCCAACGGGGTGACATCAGCGGCGGCGAGGCCCGCATGATCGACGCTGTGGAGGAGTTCAAGGCCTCAGTCGCCCAAGACTGGCAACTGACCTTCGCCGCCGAGGGTATCCGGACCGCCGGTGCTCGCTGGCCTCTGGAGTGGGGCCTGTACATCCAGGCGCTGCTGTCTGAAGCGCAGGGCCAGACCACTCAGGCGCGGGAGCTGCTGGAGGACGCCTGGGAACTGGCCGAGCCGTTGCGTTTCCTGATCTCCTACCGGTTCCTGGGGCCCGACCTGGTCCGGTTGGCTGTCGCGGCGGGTGACCGGGACCGCGCGGCGGCCGTGACCGCTGAGGTGGCCGAGGGCGCGCGGCGCTCCGGACTGGCCGGCGCGAGCGGTGCCGCGCTGCGCTGCCAAGGTCTACTCGAGGACGATCCGGTCGCGTTACTAGCCGCGGTGCAGACCTACCGCCGGCTCCCCCAGACCCTCGAGCTGGCGTTGGCCTGCGAGGATGCCGGCGCTTGCCTCGTGCGCGCCGGTCGTGGTGCCGACGCGGTACCGGTATGGGACGAGGCCCTCACGTTCTACCTCCGGACGGGGGCGCACCGGGGATCGGCGCGGATGGACGCGGCACTCCGGGCGCTCGGCGTCCGGCGGCGCCGCCCTGGGCAGCGACGCCGGAGCTCGGTGGGGTGGGACAGCCTGACCGACAGCGAGCTCGGCGTAGCCCGGCTGGCGGCCGAAGGCCTCACCAACCCCCAGATCGGGGACCGTTTGTTCATCTCCCGCCGCACCGTGGCGACCCACCTGGCCAGTGTGTTCCGCAAGCTCGGGATCACCAATCGGGTCCAGCTCGCCACCGAGGTCAGTCGCATACCGCGGTGATCCGCAAGAACCTCGAAGAGAGCCGCAAAGTAACATTCAGTTACTTTGCGGCGATAGAAGATGGTGAGGTAGTCACGCTATCGCGCGAAGAGGGGCACATGATACAACACAGAGTCAGTATCTGGCTTCTCTTCATCGTGCTGTTACTGCTGCTGTTCACACTCGGGCCCGTCGCCGCCGCTGCTCCATCGGAGAACTACGGCCAGTACTCCCTGATGAAAAAGCGCCATGCCGGGCAGTTCTACTCCGGGGGGAGCCCCGCGGGGCAGTGGTCGTGGACGCCACGGGGTGAGACGCCGCGAGGTGAGACGCCACAGGGTGATGAGTCCGAGGTGCTGTGGGGCGACCCCTCGAAGTGGCCACCAGACAGCGCGGAACGTTTCATTCATGCCGGCGATTGGGTCCTGCTCGACGGTTGGCGCAGCTTCGGCACGTACTACGTCCAGCGAGTGAACCGGGAGCTGATCGGCGACGGATCGTGCCAGCACATGGTGCCTCTACCCGCAGACGGCGGTCGCCAGCACTACGTGCAATGGAAGATTCCACCCCGGGCCTACTGCCTCCAGGCCTGGGGCACGATCACCGAGAAGTCCAGCGGCAAGACGATGGACTTCTTCCATTCACAAGTGTGGTCCCCGCCGAGCGCATGCCAGAACAGCTACCTGGGGTCACGAACCTGCATTCGCCAGTGGGAGACCTGGTCGGACAACAACGGCGCACTGGATAGTCCGGTCACCCGCAAGCTGGAGCGCAGCGTCTACCTCGCCCGTGGTATCGGGATGGGTTTCGTCATCGATCAGACATACCCGCATCCATGGCACGCCGAACTGCGTTCTGCGTGGGTCTGGTGACAACCGAGGTCTGGTGAGTCCCAACTCAGCTGCCGTGGGCAGGCGGCAATGGCCCGACATGACCACCCTGCAGACCGGTGCCACCCGTCCGCCGGGTACGTGCCCGGCCGTAGCGTTCATGCGCGGCCTGCTTGCTCACTCCTAGTGACTGACCGATATCGGTCCAGGGCGCACCGCGCGTCCGGGCCAGCCGCACCAACCTGGCCCGCCACCGGTCCACCACCCGGGCCAGTGCCTCCACGGCGGCCAAGGCCTCCAGCACCGGTTCGACGTGCCGTCGTTCGGCGTTCACCGCAGTGAGGCGTTGCGTGTCGACGGCGATGTCCGGCGGGAGATACCGGCCGAAACGTTCAGCGGCGTGCAGCGCCTCATAGGTCTGCCAGGGCAACGGCGTCGGTCCGGCGGGCGAGACGGGTCGGATCCGCGGCGGCGCGGGAACCGCTTCGCCGGTCTCCCGCGGTGACTCATCAGTGATCGGGAGCTTCAAATACACCCGGGTGGTGGTGCCCTGCGGGCAGGAGTGCTGCTGAACCAGGTCGGAGAGGTGGTGGACCATCAAAGCGCCCCGACCGTCCGCTCTCCTGAGGTCCGCCGGTGAGCGCTCGACGGGCGGATCCGTGATGTGTCCGGCATGCCGGACATCACACACCAGGTAGCCGCGCGCAGCTCCGATACGCAGGCTGCCAGTCCCTCCGCCGTGCACGAGACTGCGCGCCACCAGCTCACCGACGATCAGCTTCAGCTCGGCGTGATCGCCGCTCAGACCCAGCCGGGCGGCGTGGTCGCAGGCGAACTGCGCGGCCAGTGCCGCCTTGGTGGCGTCAAAGGTGAAACTGGGACCCATCGCGAGCGAGCAGAGTCGATCGTCGGTCACCACGCGTTCCGGCGCGAAGCCGGCGCTGGGCCGCTCACCCCGGGCATCGATCATCCGCGGGTGGTTGCGCTCGACATCGGCGAGGGTCCGCGGGCCCACCAGGTCGAGGTCATACGGGCAGAGCATGCTGACCGATCGACCGGCGAGCGCAATATTGATCAAGGTCTCCTGATGGGCGCAGGCCGGGTACTCTCTGGCGACGCGCCCGATCCACAGCTGCTCGGCGATGATGCGTACCCGTCCCGACGGGTACGCATCGACGAAGGCACGCAGCACATTGGGGATGATCCGCCCGGTATTACGACCGGAGCGGGTCATATCGAGCAGCCGGATCCGCTCGGCATCGGTGCCCAGTTCAGTGAGGATGAGCCGCAGATTCGGACCGGGCACGGCCAATGCCACGGGCTCACCGGCGGTGAGCCCAGCACGGATGAACGGCACCGTGCCCTCGAGGTACGCCGCGGTACCGCGGTAGAAAAGCGCTGGGTGCAGGAACTCATCAGCCCAACGCGGAGCCGGAACGGTCACCGCCCCGACATCCTCAAGGAAATTATGTGGAGACGGCTGCGGACCCCGACAACCTGCACACCTACCACCTCGTCTCGACGCGACAAATAGAGGTAGCCGCCGACTGATCGGCAGACCACCCATTTACCGCGCCAAGCCCCGCTACACAGAGTAGGTAATAAGCCGGCCCGTCACAACCCGAAACCGGTCTGTTCACGGAAAGTTTCCACCGGGAGCGTGATCGCCCGCCGGATGCGGCCGGCAACGCCAGACGAGCAGGACCTCATCGGTACCGGAAGCCGTCGAGGAAACGACGGAACAGGCCACCCTCGGGCGGCAGCGGCGATCCGGGTGGGGGTGCACTGCGAAGCTGGCGCGCGATCGGCTGGTCGTAATCTGTCCTGGCTATCGCGTCGACCACTTGTGACTCATCGAAGTCCTCAGAACCTTCGATGACGGGCACGAAGCCGACGAGGACGCCGTCACGCATCACCTGCGCTTCGAGGCTCGCCGTGCCGTCGGTGTCCCACATCGCCTCTCGGCCGCCCGGCAGCGACACCCGCACCCCACACTGATGCTCACCACCCGCCCGGACCAGATGCGCGTCGATACCGCGTTCGCGCAGTGCATCGGCGACCCGACGCGCCCTGTTCTCATCCATGCCCGAAATCTACCTGCCGCATCGATACTGACCTGTGAAGCCTGGACGAGGCTGAGGTTGGCCTAGGATCCGCGGCTGAGCCCCCATGGGAGACCGGATCGCAGCAAAGGAGACACCCGTGACGGCGATACAGGAACTGGTGGAGCGCAACTCCTTCCGCGTCGGTACCGGCCCTGGCCCGATGGCGTCTCCACCGAGCCTGCGCGTGGCCGTGGTGACCTGCATGGACGCCCGGCTCGACCCGGGCCAGCTGCTCGGCCTGCGGCCGGGCGAGGCGCACGTGATCCGCAATGCGGGTGGCGTGGTCACCGATGACGTCATCCGCTCGCTGGCGGTCAGCCAACGCAAACTGGGGACCACCGAGGTGATGCTGTTGCACCACACCGGATGCGGCATGGCCACGTTCACCGACGAGGATTTCTGGGCCGAGCTTCAGGAAGCCACCGGCCTGCGGCCGACCTGGGCAGTCGCGACCTTCCCCGATGCCGAATCCGACGTCCGGCAGTCGATGGAACGAGTGCGGCGCAGCCCGTTCCTGACAGCTACCACCGCGGTGCATGGCTTCGTCGTCACCATCGACACCGGCGATCTCGTCGAGGTCTGCGCGCCGCAACCGTGAACGCCGCTCATCTGATCGCCTGGTTCGACGCGTACGCGCGGGACCTGCCCTGGCGCCGTTCCGACACCACCCCTTGGGGCATCCTGGTCAGCGAGGTCATGCTGCAGCAGACCCCGGTGAGTCGCGTCATCGACGTGTGGACCGAGTGGCTGGCACGCTGGCCCACGCCGTCGAGCCTGGCCGCCGAGACACCCGGCACCGTCGTCCGCGCCTGGGGAAAACTGGGCTACCCACGGCGGGCGCTACGGCTGCACGCCGCCGCCACCACCATCGCCGCGCAGCACGACGACGTGGTCCCCGCCGATGTGGATGTGTTGCTGGCACTGCCCGGAATCGGCGCCTACACCGCGCGGGCCGTGGCGGCGTTCGGGTACGGACATGGGGTGCCGGTGGTGGACACCAACGTCCGCCGGGTGGTCGCTCGTGCGCTGCACGGCATGGCCGACTCCGGGCCACCGTCCACCTCCCGAGATCTTTCCGATGTGGACGCCCTGCTGCCCGCTACCCAGCCCGCCCGGTTCTGCGCCGCGCTCATGGAACTCGGCGCCGTAGTGTGCACCGCCCGGAGCCCGCGCTGCGCCGACTGCCCGGTGGCCACCGAGTGCGCCTGGATACACGCCGACCGGCCGGCCGCAACCATGCGCAGCCGGCCGGCACAACGCTTCTCCGGCACCGACCGCCAGGTACGCGGGTTGCTGCTGGATGTCCTGCGGGCCGCCGCAGACCCGGTGGCCCGCCCCCACCTGGACGCCGTCTGGCGGGACGCCCCCCAGCGCGACCGGTGCCTGCACTCGCTGTTGACCGACGGCCTCATCGAGCAAACCCGAGACGGCCGCTTCGCCCTCCCCGGCGAACACTGACCGCCCGCTCATCTCCCCTCCCGACCATGTCCCGATATGGAGCCATATCCGCTGGGATGGACCGTAGGCTGGTTGCATGGCCGTTGTGAAGATCAACGCGATTGAGGTGCCGGAAGGCGCTGGTCCCGAACTAGAGCGCCGGTTCGCGGCCCGCCACGGGTCGGTGGAGTCCGCCCCGGGCTTTCTCGGCTTTGAGCTACTCCGCCCGGTGGCCGGAGAGGACCGGTATTTCGTCTACACCAAGTGGGAGACCGAGGAGCACTTCCAAGCCTGGCGCGATGGTCCGGCGATGGAGGCACACTCCGGGACCAGGGCCAAGCCGGTGGCCAGCGGATCCTCCCTATTGGAGTTCGAAGTCATCCAATCCGCCGAGCCATCCACGAGCAGTCCTGACTGAATCTCAGTACTCGCCCGGAATCGACGAATGCGCACGAAGACCCGACACGCGCGCACCAGAGCGCGACACGCGGAGAGTGGGGGCTGATCCGTCCCCGGATCAGCCC
>JBOHFF010000158.1:0-11695 GCA_050699515.1 Pseudonocardiaceae bacterium | reverse complement strand
ATGGCTGGACAATGGCACTGAACACATTGGCCATCCTCTTCCCAGGACGGCTTCCCTTATGATAGAATAACGATAGAGCAAGGACATCAGTCATCCGTTGCTTACACGGAAATTCTGACAGGCTCGTACTCGGCCTGCCGCGCCCCCCCGGGACGGATCCATGCCAGCTGGAGCGGGTCCTCCAGGACGGTCTCCAGCGGCGAGACGATCTCGACCAACCTCTGATTCACAAACATGGACGCACACGGGACATCACGTACCACCCGCACCCACTGCTCGCCGCGCTCGCGGACTCCGACTCCCCTGCGGCCTGGCCCCTGCAACCCCAGATATGGACCTACCTTTACGACGCCACCTCGGGATCGCAACGCCACCAACTGGGCCTGTACGCCTACGGCCGAGGCCTCTTGCTCGAAGCCAGCGAACTTCTCATCGTCGACACCAACAGAGCGCTGGATCCCGCTGCCATGCAACAACTCGGCCACGCCGAAAAGGACTTCAATCCTGAACACGCTCGAACCTGGTGGCAACGAGCGGTCGACTCAGGCGACCCAGACCAAGCGCCGTGCGCGATGGTCAACCTGGGAGCCCTGGCGCGCGAGCAGGGTGATGTCGGTCAGGCCCGCAGCTGGTGGCAGCGGGCGGTCGATTCCGGCCACCCGAACCAGGCGCCGTGGGCGATGGTCAGCCTCGGAACCCTGGATAGGGAGCAGGGTGCTATCGATCAGGCCCGCAGCTGGTACCGGCGGGCGGTCGACTCCGGCCACCCGAACCAGGCACCCCGCGCAATGGTCAGCCTCGGAACCCTGGAGAAGGAGCAGGGTGATCTCGATCAGGCCCGTAGCTGGTGGCAGCGGGCGGTCGACTCCGGCCACCCGAACCAGGCACCGCACGCGATGGTCAGCCTCGGAACCCTGGAATACGAACAGGATGATGTCGCTCAAGCCCGCAGCTGGTGGCATCGGGCAGTCAACTCTGGCCACCCGGATGAGACGCCGCGCGCGATGGCCAACCTCGGGTTCCTGGCGCACGAGCAGGGTGATGTCGATCAGACCCGCAGCTGGTACCGGCGGGCGGTCGACTCCGGCCACCCGAACCAGGCGTCGCGCGCAATGGTCAGCCTCGGGATCCTGGAGAAGGAGCAGGGTGATCTAGATCAGGCCCGCTGCTGGTACCAACAGGCAGTCGACTTCGGCCGCCCGGACCATGCGCCAACCGCGATGTTCAACCTCGGGAACCTGGAGAAGGGGCAGGGTAATGTCGCTCAAGCCCGCAGCTGGTACCGGCGGGCATTCCAGTCCGGCCACCCAGATGAGACGCCTAGCGCGATGGTCAACCTCGGGAATCTGGAGAAGGAGCAAGGTGATGTCGATCAAGCCCGTGACTGGTACCGGCGGGCGGTCGACTCCGGCCACCCGAACCAGGCGTCGCGCGCAATGGTCAGCCTCGGGATACTGGAGAAGGAGCAGGGTAATCTCGATCAGGCCCGTAGTTGGTGGCAGCGTGCGATCGATTCCAGTCACCCCCAATATTCTCCAGAAGCAGAAAAAATCCTCCGGACACTTGCAGAGTTCGAGCACGAACAGCGGCAAGCCGAATGGATAGCTCGAACGGGCTCCTACATCGATGAAAACTGGGTGCCGCCGAGAAACTAGCGATCTTGCCATGGTCTCCGTAGCGTAACTGGGCTACTCGTCGACGCGTAAGGACGTGCACGGACCCGAGCGGAGGCCGACCTGCGCACGTCCGCGAGCCGTGCACGTCCCACGAGTGCATACTGAGTAGCGGGTCACGGCTCCCCGGCCTTGGCCGCCTCAGTGTCGTCGGAATTCTTTATGTATCCGACGAACAGTGTCTTGATTGCCGAGCTGTGGATGACGATCCGCTTCCAGTCGTTGGGCATCTCGGTCAGCGTTCCGCCGGGACTCTTAGTTGCGAGACCAGGCCAACCGAGGATTAATTCTCGATCGTCATTCTCCAGGTCGGATGTATGGTGCAGTAACGTCCCCGCATATATTGCACCGTCGTCGAGCCGCACCCGTACGTATACCCGCCAGTTGCCTTCGTTGTGGTGCTGAAAGACCTTGGTCCACGAGCTGACCTTCTCGATGCCCGGTGCGTCACACTTCCACTTCAACACATAGTGCGTGCCAACCGCGAAAATTGTCGAGAGGAAGCCGCCGGCTCCGAGAGTCCATGCAAGGACCTGGTAATTCTGCGTCGCGTAACGGCTGCCCTCCCGCGCGAGAGCGCCCGGGTCTGGCAGCCACGTCGGGGCTAGAAAAATTCGGACCAACGCCAGGACCAATAATGTCGCGCCCGAGAATCCGATGCTGGCGATAACGACTCGGCTGATCTCCCGGAACGTGGACTCCGACGATCCGACCCGCCTCCGCTCGCTGAGGATGTCAAAGACAAGGCCGGGAACCACGAGAAGGATGAACAGCAGAACAGCAAGCCAAGATGCGGGGACCACTACTACCCGTCGAAGTCGGACAGCCCGCCAGCCGGCGCGTCCGAGTCGCTACTGCCCGAGTCGCTACTGCCTGAGCTGGGATCGGCCGGACCCCCGGGGTTCAACACCACGGGCTCGATGGGGTCCGTTCCCACCGTCACCAGCCCCTTGCCTCTGTCCTCGTGTACGCCGCCCTCTGACGGGCGGATCACCATCTCGTGAATCCCACGTTGATCCCGATTGGGCATCGGGACACCTCCGATCTTGTAGGTCTCACGAGCGTATCGCCGGGCCCTGACAGTCGGGACCGGCAAGTCATCGGCCAACATGCGGCGCGCTCAGCGGCCCTTCACTATCGGCGAACGGCACCCGATCTTCACGCTACCCTGACCCGAGGACGCTGATACGTCCTAGCCGGCGTTCTCCGCGATGGCCAGGTGACAGTCACTCGACGTTCCCGCAGGCCACCGGCCTTCCCGACCAGCCGGGGGAATAGGCGCATGTTAGCCGCGTCAGGCGACGGGGACCAGCTGCGCGAGCAGTATTTGCACTCGGTGGTCGATTCGTCGCGGATCGGGCGGACTTCGGGCAGGGTTTTGCCGGCGAGATCGGGACGGGCTCGGTCGAGGCATGCATCTCCAACAGCCCATGGTGATGACCCCATCGGCGGTCCAAACCGCGTCCTCGGCCAGCGGCTTGGGACACTCGATCGACAGGTCCAGACCGATTTCGGCCATCGTCGCTATCACCCTGGGTTGATTTCGTAGGCGGGAGCCGAACCGGCGGAGTCCTCGATCCGAAATCCAGATTCGCCTGATATGCCCTCTGGTTCTGCTGAGTCGGGCTCGTCGATCGCGGCTTGGCCTGGCGAGGTAGACTCTGGTTCCAGCTAGGCGTGCGAGCAGCTTTGGGCACGAGGTCGATATAGTGACTGCCTTCACATTCTGAGAAGTTCACTGGCTTCCGTCTAAACTCCTTGCGGAGCTTGACAGTTACTTGTAAGAGGCGATATCCAAATGTAGACATTGGCTGCAGGTGCTCCCCAGATGCAAGCGGGGAGTTGAGCTGTCTCGATGGCCGGTCTGCGCTCCCGGTCCAACGCGCCTTGTATCCAAATTGGTGAACATGCTGGTCCATGGGACGCAGGTTGCGGCGAACCTCTGACATTCACGAACGTAGGTCCGGTTTGGCCATACATACGCCTCGTCGGTCCAGTAAAAATGTTGAGGAACGCGACGAGTATGCTAATGTCCTCTTACTCGTCGTAACAGCTTCCGCAACTCCGCTGCTGAGCTTCCGCCGTCGAGTAAGAGATCCTGAAGACTTAATGTCTCGTCGAGGTCAGGTAGCTGCAGACGAGCAAGCGTAGGGTCGTTGAGCGCCTCCGACATGTGTCGAATTTTCGAGTTCAGGGACTCGTGCACCACCATATCGATCGTGTCCTCGGCGAGGAGAATGGTGCAGGTCGGCTTGCTGCCAGGATCCATCCCAAGGCGGTGAGTTCGGTCGATACTCTGGAGGTAGAGTCCAGCATTAAAGGTGCGGTCGACGTGGATCTGATCAACGCATGCGTGATGAAGACTCACGCCTTCGCCAAGGGTTTGTGGTGTTGCCACAAGGACCCTGCACTCTGCGTTCGTTCGGAATCTGTCCAGCTCACGTCTTCTGTCGGTTCTTGTATTCGCGTCTTCCACCGGAGTTGCACCGGTGATCACAGCAGGCTGGTGGATGGCAAGTAGCTCAGACAATGCCTTGACATTCGCGACGAACACGGACCAAATAAGGGTCTTCTTTCCGGCGGCCGCATTGGCCTCAACCAACTGCGCGGCCCTCATAAATTTCGCTGGCCGGAGAATGGATGCAGCGTTTCGGATGACCACCTCAAGTGGCATCCCGGCGACCACCACAGGCAGCTGGAGCTGCCGCCCGGCATCGAGAATTGCTGCCGGATTCGTGGCTGCAGCGATAAGCCGCATCAACGCTGCCCCAAGCGCTTCGACGTCCTCAGCGAGTGCGGGATCATCAAGGATATCCAGAGCACCGCCCGCCAGGGCGTCGTAGACCTGTCGGTGGTCTGGCTCTAACGGAACACGCTCGATGCGAGTGGTTAGGCGCGGGAGGTTGAGCTCCTTCTTCGTGGTCCGTACAAAGACTCGATCGCGAACGTGACGAAGGTGACCGGATGTCAAATCAGCACCATAGCCTGGCCAACACAAGTTGAACTGGGCTGCGAGGTCATCCGATGTGTTCGGCATCGGCGTGCCGCTGAGTACGTAACGCCGGATACACCGATGAGCGAGCTGAGCTGCGGCTCGTCCCCAAGCGCCACTAGGCCCCGCTTTCACTCGATGGCTCTCGTCGAAGACGACCATCACCCGCCGGGTCGATAACCACCTGTCAAGATCAGCCATGATGTGTCGTTGCGTAAGACGTGGGTAACCGATCACCACCACGTCAGCGTCATGAGGCACGAGGCCGGGCATCAGATGCACCTTTGGACGTGCAGGTGAATCGAAGCAATCGAACGGCTCGTCTCTCCAGGCCTCAAAAGCAGACAGTGGGGCCACGACCAGGAGCGCATCGACCTGTCCACGGGCGCGCTCGGCCGACCAAACGTAGTACGCGACCGTGGTCTTCCCACTCCCAGGTACGCCAAAGTTTCCACCATGCTTCATTGACAGAAGTCGCGAGACATCTTGCCGTTGAGCGTCAGTCAGCGTGCGGCGGAACCCGGAGCTCATGGGGACAGTCAAATCTTCAGGCCACTGCAGCTGCGTCGGAATCGGCGTGGAGATCACCTCTTCGAGGTGTCTAGCCAGTTCCTTGCGACTTTCGACTACAGCCGCCGCTTCATCACTCATCTCCCATAGGAATTGGTCTGCTGGCGGTGTCTCCAAGCAGGCGACAAAGCGGGGACAACTGTCCATGTGGGTTCGAACAGTGAGGCCCGCGGTTTCAAATCCTAGTTCCGCCAACCTGCTCGCCAGTACTCGCCATTGCGAGTCGGTTGCGCCATCGGGGTAAGTTGCGACCAAGGAGGCGCCTTCGACGTGCACTCTAACAACCGGTCGTGTCATGTCCGGTCCTCGAATGATGTACCCAGTTGACGGCCAGGCCGACGCTGGGCGATGCGCCCAAACGCGCCAGCGTCGAATAGGAAGCCAGACACCTCGCCAAGCATCGGCTTCAGAGTATCAGCGACTTCGGGGGGCAAGCCTTGCTGCTCAAAAGCGAGGCCACCGTTGAACCCGTTTAACTCGTGCGCTTTCATCTGATTTACGTGCACGGCGAGCTGTTTCACCATTCTTGTCAGCGTGTCAGTCATCAGTTCCCAAACATCAAGTGGATCTGAATCCGCCGCCCTATCCTCGGCGGTCGCTCCAAAAATATCTTTTGATTCGCCGGCCTTTGGCAGGAAGTCGGTGCGAAGCTTCGTCTCGGTGAGTGGGGAACCTGCGCGATCGACCGGAATTACCGGTTCGGCCAAGGTGCAGGAATTTACAATCACCGCAAGTTGAGTGAGACCTTCGTCGCTGGCCATCATGGTACGAAGGAGCACAGCTGGCTCATGTCGACCTATGGTGGCATCACGGCCTCCTCGGCCTCCTCGGCCAGTTCGCGTCAGGTGTTCGTCCTCGCTCGTCAGCGCCGGGCTTATAGTGAGCGCTAGGCCGCCCAGGAAACCCAAAGCTCGCTGATGTGGGCCAAAAGAACCAACCTCGCGACGATCATCTATGCTCAGGTTGTATCTGGTTCTTAACTCCCCAAGTGCCCCGGTTAGCAGTTCCGCGGGATCCTTACTGATTACTTCTGTCCATTTGGTCGACAACGGATGAGATTCAACCTTATAAAAGAGTCTGTCCTTGCACATACTGGTGATTGTTGACGCTATCGAGGCCCCGTCAGCCTCCTCGTGCAAGCCGATCATCAGCCGAGCCTGAGCTCCGATTATCTGCCCTCGCTCGTGGGAGTGGCGCCGCTCTTGGTTGTTAGCTAGCACCAAGTTGGCCAACTCGATTGTGTTTCCTGTGCAGCCCTTGGCTGCCAGGTCTGCGATTGCCACGAGCCGGTTCCTGTAGGGCCTTTTCGCGCTCACAGGGAAAATGTCCTCGAAACCGACTGCTGCCGGATTTAGGAAAGCCTCTCGTTGGTCATTGCCAATCACGCGTCGGTCCGCAAGCGCGTCGATCAGGTCCATTGCATAAAGCGCCCAGACATCCTGAGACTGCCACTGCTTGGCCGCCGCCTTTGGCATATGACGCTGTCTAACAGCATCATTTACGACATGCCAGGACGGGTGCGCATGCGATGTGGCGTCGAACGCTTCAACGTGGAGCACAACGAAGGCAAAGTAAGTGCGCACGCGATGGGCAGCACGGATCGCAGGAGAATGCGCAGCGATGTTCTGCTCCCAGGCTGTGACGCGCTCGTGGTCTTTCGCACTGTTACCCCACGCTTTGGGAAATAGCCCCGTGAGAGCCCCTGATTCAAAGGTTAGCAGTTGACGTGCTTTCAGTACGTCGGCCGCCGTCATATCACGGATGGAATACTCGCCCTTGCCAGTGGACCAGTGCCGAGTTGCTAGCCGAGCGTCCAGGCCAGTAAGTGTGGCTAGAATTTCATGAGTGGCGGTCGTGCGCCGAGCGCCATCCACAGCTTCGAGAATCCATCCCGATTCAGGTTCGCCAGCATCGATATGGAATGGAACCACGAGTGGCGGTTCTTTGACGCCCTTGAGGAGTATGTCATCGATGAACTCACGGTCGTCACCGCTGTAGGCGATAAGGCCGAGTCGCCGACGCGCTTGATCAGATTGATCCAATACCTGATCAGCGGAGTTGACCAACAGACGAGGAAGCCGCAACGTCTCGGCATCTACGGCCTGAAGCACTGCGACTTTCCCTGCGGACGCCATGGTCGCTTGTATCCAGGCAAGGGTACGCCCATTGATCAGCGACGGCTCAACTAAGGGGCTATGTAAATGCAGCAAGGCGCCACACATGATCCCAGTTCCAGTTCGACTGATCTGGGTCTGGGCTAGTTGACGGATATTGTACTCGTCATCAACTGAGGCCGCTTCGAGAACTCGTATGAGGCCGAGCGGAACATCGCCAGCTTCTAGCTGGCCAAGGTTGGCGATGGTGGACCGCAGCCGGGCGCCGAACCGACTGAGCGGCTGACCGTCAGCTTCTGGCGCGGCGTTCCGCTCATGGTTCAGGGACAAACTGGGGCTTAAAACGTTGAACTGATCAAGCGGTACCTCCCCATGGAAGATCCCTCCGGGGAAGGCTTCGGTTACTTCGACGGGGAAGGCTTCGGTCTCTTCGACGGGGAAGGCTTCGGCCTCTAGAAGTGGGCGATACCGCAAAGCTCGTACGCTGGACGTACCAGAACTGACTACCACGGGGCACCCTTCACGGTTGGGTGCTCGATCCGCGGAGTAACCGCTGCCAGCTGCCTGCCGGCTTGAACGATCTATCCTGGCTACCCGATAGTAGGACACAAGGTAGATCGACTGGTCAACTCCGGCTCTGTGACTCGTGCCCCGTCAGCCCTCTTGGCAGGCGGGACCCCGCGTTCACAGAAGCGGTTCGAGCAGTGTGCAACTTGATCTTTGTCGTGCGCTCTAGCCCCGCCCCGCCAGCACTGACGTAGTAGTGGAAGGGGTCGACGTTAACGCCCGGCTGCCGTAGAGCAGCCCGTGTATGAAAGCACACCCAGAGCAGGCGCCCACACCGACCCCCTTAACCTGACAGTGCTCCACCTAAGGCGATTCCGCCGTCGTCTCGGGGCTGTGATCATGAGGCTTGCTTGGTCTCCCAGAAGATCTTGTCAATCTCAACGACCGTGCCCTCGCCGGGCGGGCAGACCTCTGGGATGGCTAGCCACTAGGTCCGCCGCAAGTAGGACTGGGTGGGCAAGGTGTGGCATCCCCTCGACCTCCCCAAGGGGCTACCACACGCCAGCCCGGGGGCAGAGCCGGACGGCGTACGCTTCGGTTCGTCGAGGGCTGCCCCCGGGCTGGCGTGTGGTCGGGCTCCGCCAGGCCGACGGGATGCCACACTACCCCAGTGTGCAAGATCGTGATCCCGTCGAGCTGATGATCGCTTGGACACTTTGCGGTCACCAAAGCACCTCCAGATAACCAAAAAAGACCACAGATGACGAGCATTTGCAGTCGCGAAAACCACAGGTAATCGGTGCTATCTACGAACAATCAATACCATGGTCCGAGAATCCTTTGGTTGTGGGTTCAACCCCCAGGCTGCCCACCATTTCCGCTCCACCCCTGCCCGATCCACCAACAAGACATGCCCTCGCCCGGCGGGCAGGTCTCCGGGATGGCCGACCCCAGTGCCAAGCCCGGTCGGTGGGGTGGTGGGGTGTGGCATCCCGCCGACCTCCCCGAGGGCTACCACGCGGCGCCCCGGCGGCAAGCCTGGACATCTCGGCCACGGGTTGGGAAGGAGATGTTGCCCCCGGGGCGCCGCGTGGTCGGGCTGCGCCAGGTCGACGGGATGCCACCTGGCTCCCAGCGTGCAAGATCATCAGTAGTTGCCGGGCGTCCGGAGTATCACGATGGTGGACAGAGCAAGATCAGGCCGTTTCCAGGCCGTGAGACGTCGAGTAGCGGTAAGAATCGGTGAGAACTAGTGAGACATATTTCCGCTGCTCATCGACCGTTTCTCCGGTAGATCGCAAGGTCGGCCCAGGCCAGGTGAGAGATCACCCAGATCTACGAGGGCACCAACCAGATCCAGCGCGTCGTCATGGCCCGTGCCCTGCTCCGCGGCTAGATCGCTAGAGCGGTGTGATCACTCTCGCCCGGCAGACCCGCGCGGGGCGGCGCTAGCCTTGAGTCACCTCTTCGCCGAGGTTCCGCCCCGGGGTAGCTCCCCGGGGCATCCCCGGGGTAGCTCCCCGGGGCATCGGCGGGGAGTCCGGCGAAGAGAGGGCCCCAGACGGTGGATGCTGAGGAAGCGCGGACGATCGGCGCGCGGCTGCGCCAGATTCGCCGCGCGCGGCGGAAGTCACTGCGGGTCGTCGCCGGGCTGGCTGACATCAGCACCACCAACCTGCACCGGATCGAGACGGGCCAGCGTGCCCTGGACAGCCTGGCGGAGATCGTGGCGCTGGCCGACGCGCTCCAGATCGCTCCGAGCGAGCTGATGAGGCTGCCGGTACCGGCACCGGCCAACGGGCACACGGACAGCACAGTGCAAGCGGTTGATCTTGCGTTGACTGCGGTCATCCACGATGTGCCAGAAGGGCACGTGCTACCTGCGCAGGCGCTGCGCGCGAGGGTAACGGCGACTCTTGATGCGCTGTGCCGTTGCGACCGGGAGCAAGAAGTCGGCGACACGCTGCCCGGTTTGATCCAGGACCTGCATGCCAGCATCGCCGCTGGTCGCCATGTGGCCGAACTGCTCGGCCTGTCGGCGTTGCTGCACACCCAAATCACCGTTCCGTGGTTGAGCCTCTCGGGTGCCTCGCCGGACCTGCGCGCACAGGCCGTCATGCTGGCCCGGCACGCCGCGCAGGAGCGCGATACCGCGGCCTCGATGGGCCTCGTTGCTGCCGCTGGCGCGCGGGTGGCGCTGGCCAAAGGTGCGTTCGACATCGCTCAGGCGGTGCTCGACGCCGTGACCGTGCCGACAGACACCCCGCAGGCGATGCAGCTCGCAGGCTTCCTCGCGCTGCGCCGGTCGGTAGTCGCCGCGGCGGACAGACGCATCAGCGACGTGGGTGCGCCGCTGGACCACGCTGGTGAGCTGGCACAGCGCACCGGGGAGGGCAACGCCTACGGTTTGGGCTTCGGGCCGATCAACGTCGACCTCTACCGGATATCCGGATTGCTAGAGGTCGGCGACCATGAGGAGGTTGTGCGTATCGCGGAAGGCATGAATCCGCAAAGGCATGCCAACCGTTCGCGCCAGGTCGCCTACTGGGCCGACTACGGCCAGGCGCTGGCCCGGCTGCGGGGACGCCACGAGGACGCCGTGTGGGCGCTGCGCCGAGCCGAGCTGATCTCCCCCCACCGTATCCAGCGCAATCCGATCGTCCGCGAGGTGCTCGGCGAGCTGCTCACCCGTACGCGCCGCGACTCCCCGGCCGGGGTGGAGCTGCGGAGAATGGCGTACCGGGCCGGGCTGCCCGGCATAGCCCAGCCGGGGTGATTCCGGATGATGTTCCGACCACGGAACATCACGAGCTTGATCGTCGTCATCCTCGTCAACCGTGACCGACGACGCCAAGGACCCGGCCGCGCCGCACGTCATTCATTTGCTGCCGGCCGAGAATGTCGGTCCGCTTCTTTTGCCCGGCGGTACTCGCTTTCCGCGAGAACTGGCACAACCCTCGTAGCAACCCAAGATCGGTGAAAATGTCGGCGTGCCAGATCAGCTGGTGCGGCAGCGTTGGTGGGCGCAGGCGCGGGCTATGTGACTTGAGGAGGCTTCGACGTGGGGCGCGAGTCCCTTGTGGTGGGTCGTCGGGCCCGGATACGGTGGGATGGTCATCGTGCTGAGCCTTGCTGCTGGGGTCTTTGGTGAGAAAAGCCAGCCAGGTCAAGGCGTGCGCAACGATGCCGATCCTGCCCAGAATGACGAGTCCATAGCCGATGAACGCGACCCCGATGCCGATCAACGCGATCCCGGCCAGGACATGGCCGCGCAACACGGCAACCCCGGTCAGGACACGGCCGTCGTGTAGGACGGCCACCCCAACGCCGATCAACGCGATCGCCGCCAGGAGTTCGACGGCCCTGTCCAGCTCAGTAGGGATCAACACCGCCGAGGTCGTCAACCCCAGCTGCGATGGTCGCTGGACCCTCCCAGCTGGGGTTGACGGCGGCGAGGATCGCTGCGATGACGGCTCCCCCCAGCAGTGCCCGTGACACGATCAGGGGTAGGGGAGCTCTGGAGGGAAGCTGACGCAGCTAGTTGGTGCTGATGAGAATCGCGGCAATGGCCGCGGCCGCACCCCGATACCCGACGTCAGTGCTCAACGTGTTCACTCCCAGACCACCAGCAAGACCGAGGGCATAAGTCACCAGCCGTTGCCGCGTAGGAACCTCTGCCGACCCTCGGGACCGGTATGCCTGGCCGTCACCAGCTAAGTGGTCGCCACCGGAAGTCCATCGGGAGTGGAGTTGACGGCAGGTCAGCTGCGCAGTGACGGTGTGCGCCGTGAACGAGACACCACCGACCTGCCCGGCGCGAAAAACGTCGCTGACGTCTC
>JBOHFF010000157.1:0-19527 GCA_050699515.1 Pseudonocardiaceae bacterium | reverse complement strand
CGGGCTGGTGACGCACTCGACGGGGCGTACCGCGCTGGTGGTGCTGGCGTGTGTGGCGTTCTTGATCGCCGTGATTCTGACTCTCGCCGGGACCACTGGGGTACCGGGAGCTGCGTGACCGCCGCGCGGTCAACAGGCGGTATCGAACAGATGTTCTAGTGTCGTGGCTGAGAATAGCCTCTGCTCGGCGTCCGCAGAGCCCGCGGTTCATATCCGATGGCGATCCACTGTGTCAGTCACTCCAGTCAACTCGATGAATACCACTGTCGCATCATCGGAACACCTATTCCGGGGGTACCTCACCCCCTGTGGATCGGCAGCCTCGATTGGCCGTACTAATTTCTCGACGAACCACCGAGGCCCGCTTCGTCTGAGAACCTTCAGGACAGCGGCCCAGTCGGCGATGCGGAATAGATCGACGTAACGCGCTACGCCGTCGGTGAGCATCGCGAGCTGCTTGACCGCCGAAGTGGGTACTTTGCCTGTGATGGCGTGCTTCGTTACAGTCGAGTCCGCCGCCGCGATCCAGTAGCCGCCTTGCGTATTCCTCGCTGCGAGCTCGGCATGCTTCATTCCGATCAGGGCGGCAGTCTTCTCATGGCTTCCGATCGGATACCGATCTACCTCTGCCCGTTCTCTCGCTGTGGAAGCGCTGCGCCGCTGGTCGCTGATCGTAGTAATTTCCCCATCGATATCAAGAACAACAGTGACATCCCCGAGAACGAGGTAGCGTAACTGCTCACTGTCGAGTCGCAAGATCGCGACCGCAGCTGAAGGTGTGCCCGCACGGGTGAGGTCGCATTCAGGATGCAGCCTGGCAATCTCCTGGATGGAGCCGGCCAAGACCTGCCGAAGTGATGTCGATCCCGCCGCGGCGTGTGCGATGATGGCAGCGCCGAGCTTACGAGTAAACACTGTTTCCCCTCTGGTAAATTTCAGCGACTCGACGGATCGGGTCAATTCCGCGCCGGGGTGCAGCGAGACCAATCAGTGTCGATAGCATCTATTTTTGACCGCCGAATTCAAATTCCGTAATGTGTCTACAAGGTGGCTGCTAACATGAATCCTTGCTAGATGTGGGAGAATTTCCTTCTAATTTGAATCCCTGCGCTCGCCGACCAGTTGTTCGACAAATTTTGCAGTCGACTCCAAGGCGCCATCGGACCAATGGTCATAAACACTTTTACGTAACGATGGGTCGGCGATCGCCCTACGTAGATTCTGCAACACCTGCATTCGAGTGTAGGGTTTGGTCTGCGGCAATATCCGTGGCTTCTCGAAGCGGGACACCCAGTCCAGGCTTAGGTTCAGCTCCACTTCGAGAACTGCGCCCAATGGACGATCGGCAAAGGTCTTGGGGGATGTCAGCAGCTCGTGCAGTGCCG
This sequence comes from Pseudonocardiaceae bacterium, assembly GCA_050699515.1. Classification (GTDB taxonomy): domain Bacteria; phylum Actinomycetota; class Actinomycetes; order Mycobacteriales; family Pseudonocardiaceae. The sequence continues at coordinate 18,142 of JBOHFF010000157.1, read as the reverse complement.
CAGCTGTTCCTGGGCCGTGGATTCCGGCGCAGATTACAGCGCGATAATCTCCTGTGCTGCAGTAGGGATTGCGGGCGAGTGTCACGACTGCGAAGTCGTTAGCTTGATGAATCGATGTTCCGTGGTTCTCTTGGTCGGCTGGATCGAGTATTCCGAACGTGCGAAATTTGTTCATAAAAGCCTTGGCTGTTGATTGACTGAGGATATCCCGTGCGAACTGGATGGCCGCATCCCTCTTCGCTCTCTCGGGCTCGTCATTTTCGTGACGATCGAATTTATGTTGGGGCTCCTGGGTTTCGGATTGTGTAAATCGGTGAAACTCGGATGCGAAAATCTGGTCCTGCATGCGGTGATCTGCGATGACCCGTCGCCCCTTGTTCGCCGGATCCCTGTCAATTCTGAAGGGGAAAACTGCCTCATCGTTAAGAATTCTAGCTCCAAGATTAACGGCGGGGCTGCCCACGATGAGTAAATTACGTTTTCCCAGGGAGTCCTTCAGGTAATCTGTCGGCATTTTTGCCAATATTTTATCCGATTTAATGGTGGCGTTGGTCATATGTTCGCCAAGGTGGGTAAGGTACATTGCATCTGTAACTGACCCGGAGTAGATCAGACAGTCAGCTGCGCTAACCGCCCTGGTGTCGCGACGGTCGCCCAAGATGATGGTAAACGGCTCCCCGCCAGGAAAGTCGGCTACAGATGTGATTGGCCGTGAGTTGGTCAGGGGTCGACCTTTGCTCACCAAGTTCAGCATATCTACTGCTGCCATGAATATGCTGGAGGCTTCGGGGTTGGGAATTTTCTTCGTACGCAACCAGGCGGCTAACCATTGCAGGAGGCCGGACTCGGTTGGAGTATCCGCTGTTGCTGGCCCATGAAGAACGAAGTACAATTCCACCAGAACTGGTAGCTCGGGCACGGCAAGGCCATTTTCGAAGTTGCTTATCTGTTGCGGTGTCCGTCGTGTCGTGAACTGTTCGGCCACCCACCGCTGTGTAGCAGGTGCTCCTGTAGGGAGCCGGGCCCGTTGCCGCGTGTTTTTGATCATGTAACCTAGTGCCAGTGACGCTTCCGTGGCGACCATGACATCTCCCTGCAGGCGAATCGATGATCGGCATCAACTGGACAGTTTGACCGTAACCCGAGAGGCTCGTCAAAGTAAACTGGTGTCTTTAGCTCGTTCAGTTAGATGCGCGACTTCTATCTGAGTACCGGGCAGGATGGAGGTTGCTGCCGGCGTAGAGCGGGCCCCTTCCCGTCAAGAAGAGGCCCGCCGTGACCCTCCAAACGACGGTCAGCTGCCATCGCCACGCTCGTCCTCGGAGGTCACTATGAGGATACGACCTGTCTCCAACTCCGGCTTCACCATTCAACCCCCTGATGACAACGACCCGAGCCTGACCTTCCTGATCGGTGTTCTCGTCATCGCGGGTCTCATCGTGTGTCTTACGGGCTCCACGAGTGGCCTAAGCGACCTTGCAGCGTTGCTGCTCTCTGCGGCTGTCGCCGTGTCAAGACTCGCAGGCACCAGGTAATCACCGTTCACCTGGGCGGGCCGGGCAGCGTCTTGCCCGGCCCGCCCAGAGGGCGAGAGCTGACTCGTCGAGGTTGTGATCGGCCCATGCCTGCGCGAACGCGACGGCCTCGGGGTGCGCCGCCATCCACCGGCCGTGGGCCCGGCAGCGCCGCCGCATGTCCTCGACGTCGAGTAGTGGCTGTCATTTTTTTGCTGGCAGGCCGTGCATTCGCCGGTTGCGCGGCGGCGTGATGCGGGCACGATGGCGACGTGGAGGTGATCCGGCCGTGAGCACCCGCGGTGAAGGGGAGCAGGTCGCGCGGCTGCTCGGGCTGGAGCCGTTGCCGGGGGAGGGCGGCTTGTTCCGCCGCACCTACGCCGACGCGCACAGCTCCGCGATCTATTTCATGCTGCTCACCCCGGACTTCTCCGCCTTGCACGTGCTCGACGGAGTGGAGACCTACCACTGGTACGCCGGATCGTCGCTGCAGCTGCTGCTGCTCCACCCGGGTGGGGGAGTCGAGCAGCCGATCCTCGGAGCAGACCTTGCGGCAGGGGCGAGGCCGCAGATCGTCGTTCCCGCCGGGGTCTGGCAGGGATCCAGCCCACTGGGCGAGTGGGCTCTGGTGGGTACCACCATGGCCCCACCGTTCGAATGGTCCGGCCTGCACCTCGGCCGGCGCGCCGAGCTGATCGCCGGTTGGCCGCAGGCGGCGTCCCAGATCCGGGCCCTGACCCGGCACTGACCACCGAGGCCGGTGAGTGCTACCAGGTCGGGTGCGCCGAGACCCCGCCGTCGACCACGAGATCCTGTCCGGTGATCCACTCGGCCATCGAGGACGCCAGGAACACGCAGGCGTTGCCGACGTCGGCCGGCTGGCCGAGACGCCCCAGCGGAGCAGCCCGCCGATACCGCTCCACACCGTCGGGCCAGTCGCGGTCCAAGCCGTCCCGCCAGATCAGCCCGGGAGACACGCTGTTGACCCGGATGCCGTAGCGGCCGTATTCCAACGCCGCACTCCGCGCGAAATGGATCACCGCCGCCTTCGATGCGCAGTAGTGCGCGTGGGACCACGCAGGCTGCGTGCCCTCGATGGACCCGATCAGGATGATCGACCCGCCGCCGCTCCGCGCGCGCATCATCGATGCGGCGGCCCCGACCGTCGCGAAGCTCCCGGTGAGGTTGGTGTCCACCACCTCGCGCCACTGGGGCACTGACATCGTGGCCAGCTCGGCGACCGGCTGAATTCCGGCGTTCGCCACCACCGTGTCCACCCGCCCGAAGGCCTCGACGGCGGTAGCCATCAAGCCCACGCAGCTGCCGGGGTCGGTGATGTCGCACTGAGCCGAGATGGCGCGCCCACCCGTGGTGGTGATGTCCGCAACCACGCGGGCGGCTGATTCGGCGCTGTTGCGGTAATGCACGACGACCGCCGCGCCCGCCACCGCGAACGCTCGGGAGATGCCGCCACCGAGTTCACCGCCGGCACCGGTCACCACGGCTACTGTCCCGTTGAGATTCATGCCACAGATCGTCTCAGCCGAGATCCCGGGCGATCTTCCCCGATCGTGGGATGCTCGAAGGCAGCACAACGCGATGGGGGTCGCGATGGAAGCCCTCGGGATGAGCGGAATCAGTGGCGTGCTCGCGCAGGCCGCGCCGCCGGACCTGTTCCACGCCCGGATGCAGATGGCGCTGTCGTTGGGCTGGCACATCGTGGTGGCCTGCTTCGGGGTGGCGTTCCCGGCTATGACCCTGTTCGCCGAGTGGCGCGCACATCGCCGAGCGGACCACGACATGGACGCGCTGGCGCACACCTGGGCCAAGGCGCTGGGCGTGTTGTTCGCCGTCGGCGCGGTGTCGGGAACGATCCTGTCTTTCGAGATGGGCATGCTCTGGCCGGGGTTGATGGCGCGATTCGGGCAGATCTACGGGTTCCCGTTCACCCTGGAGGGGTTCGCGTTCTTCATCGAGGCGATCTTCGTCGGGGTGTACCTGTACGGCTGGAACCGGTTGCCGCCGCGGGTTCACCTGCTGTCCGGACTGCCGATGATCGCCGCTGGAGTGGCCGGGGCGTTTTTCGTGGTGGCGGCCAACGGGTGGATGAACACCCCGACCGGGTTCGAGATCCGCAACGGGCAGGTCGTCAATGCCGACCCGTGGGCGGCGATGTTCAACCCCTCCACCGCCCCGCAATCCGTACACATGATCATCGCCGCGATCATGGTCACCGGTTTCTGCGTGGCGTCGGTGTACGCGGTAGGGATGTTGCGGGGCCGCCGCAGCCGCTATCACCGGCTCGGCCTGCTCGTGCCGCTGACCGTCGCCGCGGTCGCCGCGCCGATCCAGATCGTGGTCGGTGACTGGATCGCCAACGTGGTGGCGAGGCACCAGCCGGCGAAGCTGGCCGCACTGGAGGCGCTCTACCAGTCCGGCCGGGAAGTGCCGATATCGTTGGGCGGGATCTACCTCGACGACCGGCTCGTCGGCGCGATCGAGATCCCGTACGGGCTGTCGTTGCTCATCCACCACGATCCGAACGGTTTCGTGCCCGGCTTGGACCGGGTGCCTGTGGAGCTGCGCCCGCCGGTGAACGTCACGCACCTGTCCTACAACGTGATGGTCGGCATCGGATTCGCCCTGCTCGCCTTGGCGGCCTGGCTGGCCTGGGTCTGGTGGCGGCGCCGCGACATCCCGCGCACACCCTGGTTCCTGCGTGCGGTCGCGCTGTCCGGGTTCGCGGCGGTGATCGCGCTGGAGGCCGGCTGGGTGGCCACCGAGGTGGGTCGCCAGCCCTGGATCGTCTACGAGATCCAGCTCACCCGGGACGCGGTCAGCACCGCACCCGGTCTGCGCTATGGCTTCTACCTCGTGCTCGCCGTGTACCTGGTGCTCACCGTGATGACGGTGTACGTACTGCGCCGCCTCGCCGCGGCACCCGAGACGTCGATCGCCCCGCAGGAGCCGGACCCGGCGCGAGTCGGAGGCACCACGTCATGACGGGGGCCGAGGGTGTGCTGGCCATCATGTGGGTCGGCCTCACGGCCTATGCCCTGTTCGGCGGCGCCGACTTCGGCGCCGGGTTCTGGGATCTGCTGGCCGGGGGCACCGAGCGGGGACGCGGGCCGCGGCGGCTCATCGAGCAGTCGATCGGCCCGGTCTGGGAGGCCAACCACGTCTGGTTGATCTTCGTGCTGGTGGTGTTGTGGACCAGCTTCCCGCCGGCGTTCGCGGCCATCGCGTCTACCCTCTACATCCCGCTCACCCTCGCCGCGCTGGGCATGATCGCTCGCGGGGCGGCGTTCGCGTTCCGCCACTCGATCGAGGCACCCGCGCTCCAGCGGCTGTTCGGGGCCTGCTTCGCGTTCGCCTCGGTGGCCACCCCGTTCTTCCTCGGCACCATCGCCGGCGCGGTCGCCTCGGGACGGGTGCCGCCGGGTATCGCGGCAGGCAACGTGATCAGCAGCTGGCTCAATCCCACTTCGATCCTCGGCGGCGTGATCGCGGTGGGGGCGTGCGCCTTCCTGGCCGCGGTGTACCTGTGCTCCGATGCCCAACGTGGCCACGACCACGCGTTGGTCGGGTATTTCCGCGCCCGCGCGATCGGGACCGCCGTAGTGCTGGGGGCTGTTGCGCTGGCGGGCATCGTCGTGCTCCGTATCGACGCTGCTGCCCTGTTCGCCGGCCTGACCTCCCGCGGCTTGTCCTTCATCCTGGCTTCGGCAGCAGCGGGGATCGGCGCAATCGTGCTGCTGGTCCGCGAGCGGCTCGGCTTGGCCCGGGTCGCCGCCGCTCTCGCCGTCACCGCGGTCATCTGGGGATGGGCGGTGGCCCAGTACCCCTATCTCCTGCAGCCCCAGCTCACTATCACCGCAGCAGCGGCGCCGCAGACCACCCTGCGCGCGATGCTGATCAGTCTCGTGGTCGGCGCAGCGCTGCTGGTGCCCTCGCTCGCCTTCCTGTTCACGTTGTTCCAGCGCAGCCCGCCCACCGAACAGGTCAGCAGACACTGATCGGTGATCGTTCACGCTGGGCGCGAGACCGCCAGGCTCGGTGACGCGGCGACCACGATGCCGACGGACTGGACTTGCTGGCTTACTCGCCGGTCCCGCTGGCCGACCGGCACGCTGGAGGCGGCGGCCTGCGCCGCCGCGGCGGGCCGCAGGACCGCTCTTTGCCGGGATCGCCGGGTCGGGCCGGCCTGGGCGAGCCAGGCAACGGCCGGAGCCGACTCCAGCATCAGGAAGGCGGCCAGCACGACGAGGTAGGGCATTCCCCGCAGCAGGCCCAGCACGCCCAGGGCGAGACCACCCACGCCGCGCAGGGTGTGACCGACCGCCCACACCAGGCTGGGGCCCGACCGGTGCATCCAGCGACCGACGACGAGGTACAGTCCGATGCCGACGAACCCGGACAGCGCCAGCATCATCGAGATCTGCGCTTCCACCACAGTCATGCTGCCCATCACCTGGGCGACCACCGGGACGCCGAACAGCGACAGCAGCAGCGTCCGCCACGGCACCACAACGTCTGAATGCTCTGACTGTGCACTTGCCGCGGTGAGCTCGACCTCGGGTCTCCGGATCCGGTTGGCGGCATAACGACTGGTTGTCCACACCAGCATGGCGAGCAACCCCATGACGAGACCGCCCACCCAGAATTGGGCGCGGAAGGAGAATTGCTGAGCCGCCATCACGCCGAGCAGCAAACCACCCACAATCTTGCCCAGGTCTAAATTGAGTTGCAGCCAGGTCAATTGCCGGGACTGAATGCGCGCAGGCAGATCGGCGCCCAGGATGAATGTGGGAGCCGCGACGGTCACCGCCGCCGCGCCGATGCCCATCACCGCGATGGCGAGCACGATCGACACCGAGTCACCCGGGGAGCCCGCCAGCATCAGCAACCCGCCGGTCATCCCCAGCATGCCGAGCACCTGCGCCACCCGGTGCGCCCGGCGCCGTCCCGCAAACCGCCCGATCGCGGGCCCCAGCAGCGCGAACAGTCCTGCCATGGCCATCGCGACCCAGACGTCCGTGGGGCTTCCTCCCACCGAGAGTACGTAGGAGGGCAGCAGCACCGGTAGGAAGCAGTTGAACACCAGGCCCAGCGCGAGGTTGGAGGTCATCCACCATTCGAACGGCCGAGCGTCATCATCGATGAGGGAAGCCCGTCCGGTCATGATCTGGAGATTACCTCAGCTCAGGATGGACCTCGAAAGGATTTGTGCGTGAGCCCACCGCCATTGTTACCTCCATTACATCAGCCCACCGGCGCCGAGGCGCTGCGATTCGGGCAGTGCTCGATGACCTATCGAGAGCTGAGCACGGTATCCGTGGCGCTGGCGTCCCGATTATCCGGTTACCGCCGGGTCGCGGTCTGGGCGGGGCCTGAGCTGGAGACGTGTGTGGCGCTGGTGGCGGCACTCGTGGCCGGCGTGCCCGTGGTCCCGGTCAACCCCAGACTCGGCACCCTCGAGTTGCGGCACGTCCTCTCCGACGCGGCCCCCGACCTGATGCTCGCCGCCCCCAGCGCCACGCTGCCTGCGGCGCTACGACCGCTACCCCGGTTCGACATCGATCTGAAAGCAGTAGGGGATCGACCGATGCCGCCCGAGCCGGATCCCGAGTCTCCCGCGCTGATCGTCTACACCTCGGGTACCACTGGACCACCCAAGGGCGTGATGCTGCCGCGCCGCGCGCTCGCCGCGAGCGTCGATGGGCTCGCGGTGGCCTGGCGATGGACCGCCCAGGACGTCCTGGTGCACGCGCTGCCGCTGTTCCATGTGCATGGCCTGGTGCTCGGTGTGCTCGGGCCGCTGCGGCTCGGGGGCGCGCTGCACCACCTGGGCTCGTTCTCGGTCCAGGGCGTGGCCCGGGAGCTGGCGGGCAGTGCGACGATGCTGTTCGGGGTTCCGACGATGTACCACCGGTTGGCCACTGCCGCCGAGCAGGATCCGCAGGTCGCGGCGGCCCTGGGCCGGGCTCGGCTGCTTGTCTCCGGCTCGGCTGCGCTGTCCCTGCGCGACCATCAGCGGATCGCGGTGGCCACCGGGGCGCACGTCCGGCAGCGATACGGCATGACCGAGTCGCTGATCACCTGCGCGGAGCGGATCGACGGGCCGCGCCGGCCGGGCACCGTCGGAGCGCCGTTGGACGGGGTCGCGCTGCGGCTGGTGGACGTCGACCGCGAGATCCTCGAGATACCGGACGACAACAACACCGTGGGCGAGATCGAAGTCGCGGGGCCGACCCTGTTCCTGGGTTATCTCAACCGGCCTGACGCCACCGCGCAGGCCATGCACGAAGGCTGGTTGCGCACGGGAGACCTGGCTACCCGCGACCCGGACGGCCGGCTGCGGCTGGTGGGGCGCCGCGCCACCGACCTGATCTCCAGCGGCGGATACAAGATCGGCGCAGGGGAGATCGAGAACGCCTTGCTGGAGCACCCGGGGGTGCACGAAGTGGCGGTCACCGGGGAGCCGGATCCCGACCTGGGGGAGCGGGTGGTGGCCTGGGTGGTCGCCGCCGGTGATCCGCTGCCCGCCGTGCAGGAGCTCGTGGATCACGTTGCGAGGCTGCTCGCGCCGCACAAGCGGCCCCGCGTGGTGCACTTCCTGCCCGCGCTGCCCCGCAGCGAGATGGGCAAGATCCGCAAGAACGAACTGATCAACACCTGTCCGCCGGACCCGCGGGAGCCCCAGTAGGGTATTCGCTTCGGTCCGGATATCTGGGGGGTCGAGGAGTGGGCGCAGCGAGAGCGGTCGGGTTGCTGCTCGGCGTCGCTGCTGACGCGGCGTTCGGCGATCCGCGTCGCCATCACCCGGTGGCTGCCTTCGGCCGGCTCGCCGCGAGTGCTGAGCGCGCCTGCTACGCCGAGCACCGGCTGGCCGGCCTGGTCTACACCGGAGCCCTGGTCGGTTCCGCCGCGGCGTTCGGCGGCCTGCTGGAGCGGGCCGGGCGCCGGCGGGCGGTCGTGCGGGCCGCCGGCACCGCGCTGGCCACCTGGGTGGTGCTGGGTGGGGCCTCGCTGGCCGAGGAAGGCGCGGCGATGGCCCGGGCGCTGGACGCGGGAGACCTCGAAGGTGCCCGAGCCCGGCTACCGCACCTGTGCGGTCGCGATCCGGACACCCTCGACCTGGCCGGGGTGGCCAGGGCGAGCGTGGAGTCGATCGCCGAGAACACCTCCGACGCGGTGGTCGCGCCGCTGGTCTGGGGCGCGGTGGCCGGGGTTCCCGGGTTGCTGGCCTACCGCGCGGCCAACACCCTGGATGCGATGGTCGGGTACCGTTCGCCGCGGTACCGCCGGTTCGGCTGGGCCGCAGCGCGGCTGGACGACCTGGCCAACCTGCTGCCCTCCCGGGTCGCGGCCGGGCTGACCGCGCTGTGCGCGCCGCTGGTGGGCGGCTCGGCCCGGGGGGCGTGGCAGGCCTGGCGGCGTGATGCGGCCGCGCATCCCAGTCCCAACGCCGGGCAGGTCGAGGCGGCGTTCGCGGGTGCGCTGGAGGTGCGGCTGGGTGGGCCCACGGTCTACCCGCACGGTACCGAGCAGCGCCCGGTCCTGGGCCACGGCCGCGCCCCCGACGCCGGTGACCTCACCCGGGGAGTTGAGCTGTCCCGGGTGATCGGGCTCGTGACGGCGGCGCTGTGCGCGGTGCTGGCCGCGGTGACTCAACTTCCCGCCAGGCGAAGTAAATCAACCCCAGCGGGGCCATCGTGCCGAAAGCGATCCACTGCAGCGCGTAGGCGAACGACGGTCCGGCGTCGAGCTGCGGCAGCGGTAGCGCGGAGAGCACCCCGGGGGCACCGTTCACCAGCTGCAGGTGACCCGGGTCCAGCCGCACCCCGGTGGCCGCGCTGACGGTGCGGCTGCTCACCGCGTACACCTGCCGGTGACCGTCGCGCTGCACGACCTGTCGGCCCTGCGGGTCCGGCTCATCGGCTCGCAGCCGGCCGGTCACGCTCACCTCACCACCCGGCACCGGGGGATACGCCGGCACCCGCACCGCCGCCGCCGGACGGAGATAGCCGCGGTTGACCAGGATGCTCGATCCGTCGGCCAGCCGCAGCGGGACCAACACCTCGTAGGCCGGCTCACCCAGCACGGTGCGCAGCCGGACGACCACCTCAGCGCCGGGCAGGTAGTGCCCGCTGATGCGAACCTGCCGCCACTCGCTGGCCCGGGTCGGCGCGGTCCCGGTGGCCAGCACCTCACGCAGCGGCTGCGGGGGAGTGCTCAGGGACTGCTCGATGGCGGTGTTCCGGTCGGCCCGCTCCGCCGCGCGACGGAACTGCCACGGCGCGAGCACGGTGAACGCCGCGATGGCAAAGCAGATCACCACCGCCGTCAACGCCACCCACCCCGGGCGCAGCAGGACCCGCCACCGCATGCCACCACCGTAACCGTTGCTCATCCCAGCGCTGCCCGCGCAGCGGCGGCGGCGCGCGCGCCATACCCACCACCGAAGAGCACCGCATGCACCAGCAGCGGGAACAGCTGGTGCAGCGGCACCCGCCGCTGCCAGTCGGGCGCCAGCGGGGCGACGTCGGAGTAACCGGTGAGCACCTCGTCCCAGTGCGGGTAGCCGAACAGCGTGAGCATCGCCAGGTCGGTCTCCCGGTGCCCGCCGTGCGCGGCCGGGTCGAGCAGCCAGACCCGCCCGTCGATGCCGGTGTGCACGTTGCCCGACCACAGGTCGCCGTGCAGCCGCGCCGGTGGCTCCGCGGGTCCGGCCAGCTCGGCTACCCGTTCGCAGGCCCGATCCACAGCAGCGGCGCCGGCGGAATCCAGCGCGCCGCGATCCACCGCGGTGCGCAGGTAGGGCAGCACCCGGTGCTCGGCGTACCACGGTGGCCACTGCGCCGCAGCGACGTTGGCCATCGGCGCGGCGCCGATCCACGCCTGCTGCGGCCCACCCGGGGGCGCGGCGCCGAAGGCCGGCGCACCTGCTTGATGCAGCGCGGCGAGCTGACGCCCGAACCGCTCGGCCGCCGCGCCATCGGGCCGACCGGCGAGCACGTACTCGGTGACCAGCCACTGCCCGTCCTGCCCGTGCACCTGCGGCACCGGAGGACCCCCGGGCACCCACAACCACCGCAGCCCAGCCGCCTCGGCCTGGACCTGCCCGTTGTCTCCCCGCTTGGCTACCACGGTGCGGCCCTCGTCCAGCTCGACGAGCCAGATGGGGCCACGACGCGTCGTTATCCGCACCGGCTGCCCGGTCATCGCGGTGACCGCTGCGGCGGCCGGGTCCGTTGCCGGGTTCATAACCGTTCCCGCACCCATGCCAACAACCCGGGCATCGCCGCGCGCACCATGTCGAGCACCTCGTCGAAGCCGTGCTTGCCGCCGTAATACGGATCGGGGACGTCGAGGTTGCGCCCGGCGGTCCGGTCGAACGATCGCAGCAGCACCACCCGATCCGGCTCGGCGACCATCCTGCGCAGCGCCGCGAAGTGCCCGTAGTCCAGCGCCACCAGCAGATCAGCGGACAGGTGCTCCGGGCCGAGTTGCGCCGCGACATGCTCGCAGCCGTACCCGGCCCGGCGCAGCGCCTCGACGGTCCGCACGTCGGCGGGCTCGCCGACGTGCCAAGAGCCGGTGCCCGCGCTGCTCACCTGAACCCGGTGGGCCAGACCCTCCCGGCGCAACGCGTCCGCGAAGACGATCTCAGCCATCGGCGAGCGGCAGATGTTCCCGGTGCACACGAACACGACGGACAGCTTCTTTCGCGGATCGCTCACCACACCAGTCTGACCTGTCCCCGGCTGTGGACGCCGCGGCCCATGCGTGCCGATTCCACCACGGATCGACGCGGCCGAGGATCATTGTAAACGGTCCAGCCCGGCAGTCATTACTTCTTGCTCTGTTCCAGCCTTCGCACCACAGGAGGTGGAGCTTCTATGGAACTCGCGGTGGTTCAGGATTGTCTTGCTCAATCGATTGTGCGTGGTTGAAGATATTGAGCGGATCCCATCTCCTCTTCACCTGCTGGAGTTTGGGATAGTTTTCTTTGCAATAGAGGGTTTTCCAGTTGGCGAGGTCGACGTCGGGGTAGTTGACGTAGCAGCCGTCGAGGCGGCCGTCGGGAACGGGACCGTCACCACCGTACATGGCAGAGTAGAAGTCGCGGATCCAGCGGAGGTTCGCCTCGTCGTCGTTCTCACGAGCCCAATAAGTCTGGTACTGCAACTTCATGGCAGACGAACGTTGTGGAATAGCGGTCCGGGCTGGGTCGACTGCATTCACCTGGCCACCGTAAGAATCGACTTGCAACAACGCCTGCGCATTCTTGAATTTGGACTCACGCAAGTTCTCCCAGATTGTTCGGCACTCGTCGGTCGTAAAGTTGCCAATCATGTAAGCCGACTTGTATTTACCGCGTCGAGGATTTCCCGAGCCGTTGAGGGTCTGGGTCGCGAACAACCAGGGCATCACCTGAATATCGAGGGTTGAAGCTGGAATCCCATGATAACCGACAGGGGTCGAAAGGGGTTCGGGACGAATTCCGGCGGGACGCACCGCGTTCCGGAATTCATGGATAGGGCCAGGGTCGTCGCCCACCAGTTGGACGGTCAATCCAATATTGGGAGTGGGGGCACACGTGAGATGCAGCAGTGCGAACAGTCCTCGAAAGGGGTCCTCGGGATCCTTGTGGTCAACGAAGAACTGGCCATAGGTCTGCAAGAACTCGGTAAATGTATCAATGGTGAAGTCCTCCCAGTTCCAGCTCTCGCTGACCAGGCACACCTGCGACGGAGCGGTCGGCGGGTCAGCAAAGAAGAACTTTGTCACGATACCGAAGTTGCCACCCCCGCCGCCCTGGTTTCCCCACAGCATCAACGACTCGGCACTGCCTGCCGCCTCCGCGTTGAACCGATCACAACGCACATGCCCACTACCGTCGACATGGACCACTTCGACGGCGCTCAGATAGTCGACAGTCAACCCGTGTAGGCGCGACAACAGGCCATAGCCACCACCGCTGATATGACCTCCTGCGCCCACCGAGTAGCAGGATCCTCCGGGTAAGGTGACACCATACCGCTTGTACAACTGAACATAAACATCAAAGAGTGTGGCACCCGCTTCGATGGCCAACCACCCGGTCTCGGCATCGACATACACGCCACTCATGAGAGATAGATCAACAATGACTCCACCGGTGTTGCCATAGGCAAAATTCTCATAGCAGTGACCGCCACTGCGCATTGTGATCCGCAGCTCATCCCGTACAGCTGACTCAACCGCCGTGACGACGTCAGCCGGGCCGCTGCATAATTGCACATACGCCGGGTCGGCGATCCAGCGCTGGTTGAAACCGCGGATCACTGTTTCAAATCGCGGATCGCCGGGTAGTACAATGGTTCCCCCTGCGCTGCTGTTCACTTCATCCTCCTACGGAAGAAACGACTTGACCTCTGGCACTTGTCACCGGTGACTCACCAAAGATTATCGGCCACTGGTCGGGACGTGGGTCACGATGAGGCCGAACTGTGTCGTTGCGGTACGCGCTAGGCGCCCGTCCGTGGTGACCAGCGGACATCGCAGACTTGCAGCGAGGGCGGCGTAGAGCGCGTCGTAGCCGGACATCGCAGTGACGAACCGTCGGGCCGTATGGAGTAGCTCCCGGCAGGGCACCCGTTCGATCGGAGCGTCATAGAGCAGTGCCAGGCGCTCATCGAGCTGTGTCGGCGTCAGTGTTCCGCCTTGTTGAGCGCGGACCAGCCGGTGGAACACCTCGGCGTCCAGCAGGTCGGGAGCCATCGTGTCCTTGAGCAGCGCCTCCACGGCTAACCCGGACATCGAGCGCAGGAGCACCTCGAGAAGCGCGCTCGCGTCGATCACGATCACGGTTGGCGCTGCTCCGGCACCGGCTCGAGGTCACGTGCGGCACGATCGGCTTGGATGAGGTCGGCGGCGGGTGTACCGAGATCGAGCGGCTCGAGCCTATGAAGGCGTGCCAGCCACTCAGTCGCGGGCGGGCGTTGTTGGTCGTTGCGGATCAGGCGCAGCAGATAATCCCGGATGCTCAGCCCCTCCAGGTCCGCACGACGCCGCAGCTCGCGGTGCAGGTCGTCCGGAACGTCCTTCACCTGCAAGGTTGCCATAGGCATGACGCTAGCATGCTTTTTGCGCCTGGCGCGCGTGCGCCGCCGCTTGATCGCCCTGCTCACCGAGGGACGACTAGCGGCCTGTCAGTGACCGCACTGGAGCACCTCAACACCGCCGCCAACCCGAGCAGCTATGAATCGGTGTGGGGTGTCCTCCACAGGCAGCGCTGGATCAACGTCACCATCGAGTCCATGAATCGCGCACTGCACTACGACACCGGCTACGACCGCATCGCCGGCGTCACCGGACAGCCCATGGAACGGGTGGTCGAACGAGGATTACTGTAAATGGCCAAGCCTCGACCGTGTTAGCCAACAAGGGAAGCCGAGGGAGGAACTCATGGACGCCAAGCACGCCGGCCATCGCTCGGGGCCAGAACCCTCCGGCGCGGTAGGCACAGCGGAAGGCGGTTTTCAGGGCGCTCAGGAGCGCCAAAGAATTCTTGAGCTGGGCATCTCGCTGTGGGCCTTCTCCGCGGTCGCGGGCGCCCTCGAAGGTGGCATCCTCGACGAGCTCGCCACCCCGCAAACGCCGGTCCAGATCAGCGAACGGACCGGATCGTCCGCTGCTCTGATCCAGGCCGCTCTCGATGTGCTCGCCGCGCTCGACCTCGTTCGAGTCACCGGAAACGCCTATGTCTGCGCTCCCGGCATGTCGATCTATGCCAGCGGCCGGCCGAAGGAGATCGTCTGTGCAGACTTGCGCGCGACCCGCTTGATGGCGGCAGAGCTCTCCGAGCGTTTCCGGGCCGGTGGTGCGTCCACGCAAGGGTGGTGCTACTCGGATCCAGCGCTGCTCGAGGCATGGGGAATGCGCTCAGTGGAGCCGGTCGCCGTATGGGCTGAGCGGCTTTTCCCCACCCTGGAGGGTCTTTTCGATGCACTGGAAGCTCCTACCGCAAGTTTCCTCGACGTGGGGACGGGGGTCGGACGCGTTGCCATAGCGATGTGCCGCCGGTTTTCGAACCTGCGGGTTGTCGGCATCGATCCGTTCGAGACGGCACTCGAGCTTGCCCGGCACAACATCGTTGAGGCGGGCCTGGCCGGCCGGATCACTCTGCGCCCGGAGCCGGTGCAGGACCTGATCGACGAGAACTGCTACGACCTGGCGTGGGTTCCGGTCATGTTCTTGCCTGCTGACGTGGCGGCCGAGGGGCTACAGCGGGTATGCGCTGCGCTACGCCCAGGGGGCTGGGCGGTTCTAGGGTCGCTCGCGGCTGAGGGGGGCGAGCTCCAGCCCGCGGTCCTACGGCTCGTGAGCCTTCTGTTCGGCAGCGGGTCCCTGTTCCCGAACGATGCTGCGGAGATGCTGGATGCAGCAGGGTACGAGAAAATCCGAGTCCTCCCCGCTATGCCGAGCATACCGATCAGAACGATCATTGGGCGCCGACCGGCCACTGGTGTCCTGCATAGTGATTGAGAGGCGTCGGGTCGGGACGTGGGTCACGGTGCGGCCGAGCTGTGTTGGCGCGGTCCGCGCCCCGAGCTAGGCGTACGTCACGTACTTCAGGTACTCGATTTGGACGGTGGATCGGCGCGGTCCTCAGGGATGGGAAGATGCGGGGCGTGCACTATGACAGCTATGCCGAGGCGCGGACGCACCTGAAGGATCTGCTCGATGCGGCCGAGCGGGGGAGGGCGGCCACGATCCGTCGTGAGTCCACAATGGCGGCGGTGGTCGACGCGGATCGGTTTCGGCACTTCCTGGCTGCGTTGAGCCCGGTTCGGGCGCAGGTCGTCGCAGAGGCCGAGGGCTGGTCGGTGTTCCTCCCGGGTCTTCCCATCGCCGCTGATGGCACCACGTTCGACGAGGCGATCAGCGAGGTGATCGAGGCACTGCGCGAATATGCCGCGGACTGGCAGGAACGGTTGGCCGAGGCTGCCAACCATCGGGACAATTGGGGTTTGGTGCAGTTGATCGTGCTGAGCGATGACGATCAGCTGCGTGACTGGCTGGTGGGCCCAGGGTCCGTGAGCCCAGGTCCGTGAGCTGGCCGCAGCCGACCCGTCAGGACCACGAGCGATTCTGTCTGACGGAGGGCTGGGATCGGGTCCGTGATGCGCGTGGTCGTACCGCTACCCATCACCTCACGTACGAGCTTGGTCTTCCGGATGGCCGGGTTCTGCGGACCCAGGTCTCTCATCCGGTGGACCGCAGTGGATATGGGCGAAGTCTCTGGGCGCACGTTCTGCGCGATCAATTGCAGCTGAGCGAGGGGGAGTTCTGGGATTGTGTGAAGAATGGACTCAAGCCCGACCGGGGGGTGCCGCACCCACCGCCGGGGGCGCTGCCTGCCGAGGTGGTCCATCTTCTCATCACTCGGGTGCGCCTGGGTGAGGACGAGGTCCGAGCGATGAGCAGGGACCAGGCGGTAGCTCACCTTCAGCGCTTCTGGGCAGAAGGGCCTTGAGACGTGGCTTGGGTTGCGCTGAGCACGGGGCCCAACGCCTCGAGGATCTCTTTGCGTTCGGCCGGCTCACTGCGACGCAAAGCGAGATAGGACAGGGCGAGCAGTACGGTGCGCGATCAGACCGTCCCCGGTCACGTCCGGGTCAGGGCCGCGCGCCAGCTCGCTCGATGGAGCGAGCTGTGCCGGGACGAGGCTCGCGACCTGCTGCGCGCGAAGTGGAATAGGTGAGCTAGGCCGGTGCCCCGAATCGTCTCCCTGCTGCCGTCCGCGACCGAGATCGTCTGCGCGCTGGGACTGATCGACTCGCTGGTCGGTGTGACCCACGAATGCGACTACCCCAGTGGCGTCGAGCGAAAGCCCCGGCTGACCGCCAGCCGCATCTCGCACCAGAGCATGAGCAGCGCGGAGATCGACCACGCGGTGCGCTCGCAGCTCGACGGGCACGGCTCGATCTACGACCTCGACGAGGCCCGGCTGCGCTCGCTGGCCCCTGAGGTGATCCTGACCCAGGAGCTCTGCGATGTCTGCGCGGTCAGCTACCGCACGGTGCAGCGGGCGGCGCGCAGGCTGGATGCCGAGGTCACCGTCGTCTCGCTGGAGCCCGCCACGATCGCCGACATCCTGGACAACATCGTCACCGTCGGTGAGCTGACCGGCCGTCGAGCCGACGCTGACGCACTGGTGGACGGCCTGTGGGCGCGCCTTGACGGGCTGGTCGCGGCACTGTCGGAGATCACCCTCCGCCCACGCACCCTGGTCCTGGAATGGTTGGAACCGCCCTTCGCGCCGGGCCACTGGGTACCTGAACAGGTCGGCCTCGCGGGCGGCGACCCGGGGCTCGGTTCTGCAGGAGGCGTATCCCGGATCACCACAGCCGAGGAGATCAGCGCCTACGCCCCGGAGGTGATCGTGCTGGCACCCTGCGGCTTCTCGGTGACCGACACGCTGCGCCAGCTGCCACGGGCCCGGCTTCCCGAAGGCTGGCCGGAGTTGCCCGCGGTCAGTAATGGCGACGTGTGGGCGGTCGACGCCTCGTCATACTTCAGCCGGCCGGGCCCCCGGGTGATCGACGGCGCCGAGATCCTCGCCCGCATCCTGCACCCCGACGTGGTCGGACCGCCCGAGCAGCGCGATGCACTGCGCGTACCGCCCGAGCTGATATACGGCTTGCCCCGACCGGTGTCGTGATCACATCTACCCTGTCGTCAGGGGCGAGGGCAGAGGCCAGACATCAGCGCATCACATGAGTTATGTTGTGATGTGTGAGAACGACGCTCAGTCTCGATGATGACATCGCCGCCCAGCTCGAACAGCTCCGAGCCCGCGGAGATCGTTCCTTCCGCCAGCTGGTCAACGACGCGCTGCGAGTGGGGTTGGCGCACCTGGACCGCGAGAGCGCCGCGACGCGCGGCCCCTATACCCGGGCGGTGTCGCTCGGCGCACCGCGACTGCCCGACGTCGACGACGTCAGTGAGGCACTCGCGATCACCGAAGGTGAGAGCTACCGGTGATCGCGATCGACGCGAACCTGCTTGTCTACGCGCACGTCACCTCATACGCCCAGCACGACGCGGCGCGGACGTGGTTGGAGGATCAGCTGGTCAGAGCACCGAGGGTGGGCCTGCCCTGGGCGAGCCTGCTCGCGTTCGTGCGGCTGGTCACCAACCCGCGATTGTTCACCGAACCGGAGTCGATCGCCGACGCGTGGGGTCAGGTCGCGGCGTGGCTGGATGCCGAGCCGGTCTGGACCCCGGTACCGACCGCTCGGCATCGGGAAGCGCTGGGTGCGTGTCTGGCGCAATCGGGTTTGCGCGCGAACGACGTCCCGGATGCTCATCTGGCGGCGCTCGCGGTCGAGCATGGACTGCGTTTGGCGACCAGTGACAGTGGCTTCGCTCGGTTCGCGGGCCTGGAGTGGTTCAACCCGTTGCAGCCGGCATGACAAACGAGCCCGCGATGAAAGAGAGAGAACTTCCCGGCTAAGTGGTCGGCGCCGGAAGTCCGTCGGGTGCCGTGAACGAGACGTCAGCGACGTTTTTCGCGCCGGGCAGGTCGGTGGTGTCTCGTTCACGGCGCACACCGTCACTGCGCAGCTGACCTGCCG
>JBOHFF010000156.1:0-24478 GCA_050699515.1 Pseudonocardiaceae bacterium | reverse complement strand
TTTGGCTCGTTGGGGTGCGGTGTGCCAGGCGCGGAGGAGTGAGGTTTCTGCGTTGTCCCGGTGGCCGAGGTCGAGGTGGGCGCGGGCGGTGCTGATGTGGGTGGAGCAGATCCGGTTGGCTGGTAGCGCGGTGTCGGTGCGGAACAGCTCCTCGGAGAGGCGGATCACGTTGCGGGGACGGCCCAGATCTCCTTCGGTGGCCAGCACATCGGTGGTGGTGCGGGCGGGACCGAACAGCATGGCCTGAAGGCGCAGGTCGTGCGGGAACTGCTCCGCCGCGGTCCGGGCCGCGTGCATGTGCTGCTGGGTCTGCGCCCGCTCGCCCAGCCGCCCGGCGAGGGTCATGCCGGTCAAGTGCAGCCTGCCGGTGGCGAAGGTTTTCTCCGGGCCGGACAGGGCCGTCTCGGCGGCGATGATGCCCTGGTCCACCACGGCGAGCCCACCGGCGAAGTCCCCGCGCTGGAGAAAGGTGCCAGCACGGTTGGCGGTGGCGGCAGCGGTTGGCAGCGGTTGCTGGGCGGCGGCCCAGGCCTGATGGATCGGGGCGATCTCGACTAGATCGATCCATCGATGCTGCGCTGCTAGCCAGTAGGTGAGGTAGTAGACCTCAGCCAGCAGCGCCCACCCCGGTGGGCTGGCTGCGGCGTGCGCGTAGGTGGTGGCCCGCCTGAGCAGATCGGGCAGTATCCGCAGCAGTCCCGCCATGTCGGCCCGACTCTTCAGGGCGATGGCCTGGTCCACCTCGGCGCGCAACCGGGCAGGCTCGGGCACGGCCGCCTGGTCGGGGATGTCGTAGCGGCGCACCGCGGTGCGCAGATCCTTCAGTAGCTCGCTCTGGTCCTCGGTGATCTCGATCTCCTCGTGCAGTGCGTCGAGGGAGATCCGCAGGGCTCGGGCGATGGCCACCGCGACGGTCGGGGTGAGCGTCCGGTCGCCGACCTCGATCTTCGAGAGCAGGCTCACCGAGATCCCGGCCCGGCGTGCCAGCGCCGCCTGCGTCAGATCACGCGTCTTGCGCAGCAGCGCCACCCGCGAGCCACCATTGTCGACATCAGTCATAGATCGAAGTCTTGCACACCGAGATTGGCCGTACACCGCATACCTGTCCCCCGCAGCGGCCTGTGCAAGCCATGTGAAAGCTCCTTTGTTGCCAAGACCGTTAGCTGCTCCAGAGGCATACGGACTTGGAAGAGGGAGCGTGACCAGAGAGTACGTCCAGAACGCACCCGGGCGCGCCCGGGTGCGAGCAGTTATCCGCGGACGCCGCCGGTAGCGGGATCATTGGTCTTGCCGTGAGCCGGCTGTGGACCGCTTCCTCCGTTGAGCCCGTCAGCCTGCCGGTTCGCTCGCCCGGCACGCACCTGCATCCGCTGCTACGCCGCTCGGTGCGCGGGCGGGGAGGCAGCATGAGATGAGACATCTCGCGTCAGCGGCCGCTCTCAACGGGGGACGGGAAGCGGGCCTGCCCGCTGCGGTGGAAGAGCTCCTCGTCGAGGTGAACGGTGACGGTTTCACGCTGTATTGTTGCGGTCCCAAAACGGCACCGAATGCGTTGCTCGCCGGCTACGAGTGGGAGCAGTACGTTGATCTGCTCACCATTCGGGACTTCGATCGGGTCATCACGGCCAGGGTGCCAAGACGTGGCACGGTGGACATCTTCGCCCCCGCGGTCGTCGTGTGGGCCTATGAAGGTCCACCACAGCCGGCGCTGCGCGCCCTGCTCGATCTGGTACACCCCCACCACCCCGACGCGCCCACCATCACCTACCCGGCACCAGCACGCTTGCACGTTCCCCGCGCTCAGCAACGCCCGATGGCCATCCAACTGCCCTCACCCGGTCGGGCGGGTGTGCGGGCGGCCCGGCTGGCCACCGCGATCACCACCGCCGGTGATAGTCGTGCCGTGACCAGCGCCGTGCGGGCCCGAGCAGAGGATCTTCGGCTGGCCGCCGGGTGAGCCCAACGGCCCCCGGCGCTGAGCTCCCGGCGACCAGCCGATCCCCCCAACCCAGCCCCGTCAAAGGGAGGGATACCCTCGATGTCCGCCGCCGTGCCGCGACCGGCCCAGGACCCCTGGCGCGATAGTGATGGCGCCCACCTGTCCCTGTTCGACTGGGTTGGCACCACGAGCCCACCCCGGCGGGTCGATGCCGAGCCTGCCGCCGAATGAGCTGGCGCGGACGATGGCGCCGACGCCGGTTTCCTTGCGTCGTGTGGCGTCAGATCTGTGGCGAGCTGCTGGGACACCTGTCCCTCGGCAGTTCCCACCGTCGCCGAGGATGAGTACCGCGACGGTGGAACTCGCGGCGGCGCACTCGGTGCTGCGGGAGCTCATCAGGCTGGCCGATCAGGCGCCTGTGCTCTCGGCTCCCGGCGGCCGTCGGCACCACACGACACTGCCAGGGGTGCAGCGCCACCCGGCTGGTAGTGCGATTCGAAGGAGAGATCGTGCTGACCCGCATCCGGCCTCATCTGGTGCGGTCCTGCCCGGGCAGGAATACTGATCGCCCGCAAACTGAGGGTCGCGAAGCCAATTCTGGACCTCAATCTCATCAGTTAGGATCACGTCTGTGCCGGATCCCGACGACATCGAGACCCGTCTGGCCAGCGTCGAGCGTGAAGTGGCCCGGCTCCGTGAGCAGGTAGCCCTCAGCAGCTCTGACGCTGCCGCCGCCCGGGTACTGGCGGCCGGTGCTGATCGTGATGTGTCGGAAGTCCGCGCTGAGCTGCGCGCTCATACTCAGGGCCTCAACGCTCTGCGGCAGACCCAGCTGGAGCTGCGGGAGACCCAGCTGGAGCAGGGACGGGAGATCACCAGCCTCCGACAGGATGTGGCCGAGCAGGGACGGGAGATGCGTGCGGGTTTCGCCACGTTGGCCACCGGCATGTCGCAGATCACCAAGCTGCTCACGACATCGCAGGGTCGGAGCACGACCAGTAGCTGAACGACCTGTTCGGCTGGTCGATTTCACCGCGACTCGTTGTGCGAACCCCTGGGCCTTGCGTGAGCTGTCTGCTCCGAGCGCAGCACAACGCCCTCGGCGCAGCGGGCCTCGACGGTGCCGGCGCCGAACTGTTGGGCGTAGAGCTGGGCGTAAGCCCCGCCGTAGTCGAGGAGCTGCTGGTGGGTGCCCTGCTCCACGAGCCGGCCGCGGTCCAGCACGAAGATCACATCAGCGGCGAGGATGGTGGACAGCCGGTGCGCGATCGCCACGGTGGTCCGCCCGACCATGAGGGGTACCAGCGCCTGCTGGACGAGCCGTTCGTTGACCGTGTCGAGCGCTGAGGTGGCCTCGTCGAGGATGAGGATCTTCGGATTCTTGAGGATGACGCGGGCGATCGCGAGCCGCTGCTTCTCACCACCGGACATGCGGTAACCGCGTTCACCGACGAGGGTGTCGTAGCCGTCGTCGAGCTCGAGGATCCGGTCGTGGATAGCGGCGGTGCGCGCGGCGGCCTCGAGCTGCGCGTCGGTGGCGTGCGGGTCACCGTAGCGCAGGTTGTCGCGGATCGAGGCGTGGAACAGGTAGGTCTCCTGGGTGACCGTGCCGATGGTCCGGGCCAGCGAGTGCAAGCGGAGGTGGCGCACGTCGTGGCCGTCGATGAGCACCGCGCCGTGGGTGATGTCGTACAGCCGGGGCAGCAGGTAGGACAGGGTGGTCTTGCCTGAGCCGCTGGCGCCGACGACGGCGGCGAGCTGCCCTGGCGCGATGTCGAGAGTGAGGTCGGCCAATGCCCAACGGTGTGAGGCGGTCCCGTTGGTCGCGGGATATCGGAATGAGACGTTGCGCAGGCTGATCTCACCGCGCACCCGATCTGGTGCGAGTTCCTTCGCGTCGGGCTTGTCGACGATGTCGTGGGGCAGGTCGAGGTAGCTGAAGACCCGTTCGAACAGCGCGAGCGATGATTGTATCTGGGTGGATACCCGCAGCAGTGAGCTGATGGGGAAGAACAGCCGGCTTTGTAGGCTCGTGAACGCCGCCAGCGTTCCCGCTGTGAGAATACCGCTCGTGCCGAACAAGCCGGCGGCGAGGTAGACGAGCGCGGGGGCCGCCGAGAAGAATACGCCCACACCGGCGAAGAAGGCCCGACCGATCATCTGCTGGTGGATTTGCAGATCGGCGAGCCGGGCGTTGTTCTCGCGGAAACGGGCGATCTCCTCGGGTTGGCGGCCGAACGATTTCGACAGCAGTATTCCCGAGACCGACAGGGTCTCCTGGGACAGGGTGGACAGTTCCGCTTTGGTTTCCTGGGTGGTGGAGGTGGCGGCGCGCCGCGCACCGCCCACGCGGATCGTCAACCAGATGAATATGGGCATGAGCACGAATGACAGCATGGTCAGCTGCCAGGAGAGAATGAGCATGGCGACGACTGTGCTGGCGAGAACCACGGTATTCGACAGGATCGACGCGGCGGTCTCGGTGACGACATTCTGGACGCCGCCGACGTCATTGGTGAGGCGGGACTGGATCTCGCCGGTCTTCGTCTCGGTGAAAAACCGTAGGGACATGCGTTGCAGATGGGTGTAGAGCTTGTTCCGCAGGTCCTGCATCACGCGTTGGCCGAGCACGTTGGCGAGGTAGTTCTGTGCCACACCGAGCACACTCGTGATGATCGGGACAGTGATCATGATCCCGACGTACCAGGAGAGCAACGGCAGGTTCGGGCAGCCCCGGCCGCAGAACAGTGCATTGTCGAACACCGGCTTGATGAGCAGCGGGTTCACTACACTGAGCCCGGCCGTCACGATCACGATGAGCGCCACCACCGACAGCCGGCGCCGGTGGGGCCGGAACAACGCGATGACCCGGCGCATCGTCCGGGGAGCGAGACTCTCCTCAGATATGGTCATGACCTGATGTCAGACCAACAAACGGCGGGCCGGAGGGTCGTGCGGCCCTGATAGCTGTTCGCAGGGTAGGTCTGTGCGACGGTTGACGCCGAGCTTGCGCAGCACGTTTGAGGAATGATTCTTCACGGTTTGTGGGCTTATTCCTAATTCCTTGGCGATGTGCGAATTGGTGTACCGTTTGAGCATGAACGAGAAGATCTGCCGCTCCCTGGGCGTCAGGCAGGCATGCTGGCGGACGGTTTGCTGGCGGTTGGGGTCGGGCGTTCCCTCGCTGCCCATGAACCACACGCGTCTTCCTGCGTGGGTCGCTCGTATCGCCTCGAGCAGCCGGTCAGGCTCCTCGTCCTTGTGCACGTAACTGTCCGCGCCCGACAACTGGCACAAGAACAGGTCTACTTCTGCGTCGTTGTCGGTGTACACTACGACGCCGGGCGGGTCGGGTACCGACTTGATCTGTCGACACAGCTCCGTGCCGCTCTGCTGGCCTTTGAGGATGAAATCCAGAACCACGATATCGGGCTGCTCGGACATCACGATACTCGCCGCATCGTCCATGCTTTCCGCCACGCAGATAGTCAGAATATCGTCTTCTCCGCGGAGCAGCGCCATGAGACCCAAACGCATCACCGGATGCCTGTCCACGACAAGAATTTTCATCCGAGTAACCTCGATGCGCCGCGCACCACGGTGCGATCCGGAACGACCACGAACGAGTACATCACTACAGCACTCAAGGCGTCACCTCCGAGAACGGCCATGAACTGGTATCCAGGAAATCAATAGCCCCCGAAAGTAGCTCCAGGCTCTGTGGACGTACCGTCGATCACATTAGGAGCGAAGCGTAAGCAGCGCGCAATGATCACTACATCCTCGTTGGCCGATGTCGGAGGCGACCGCGCCGGGGTCGAGCGGCCGCAGCGTCCCCGACCCGGGGGGACTGGACGAGGCAAACTGTCAGACCTGCCCAATAGCATGCAGATCATGGGGGTGCGGCAGCTGATTCCGCAGGGCTGGGAGGCCTGCGTCAGCGAGGCGACCGACCGGTAAGCGATCTCACGCGGCCTGGGTGCCGATCGTGCGAGGAAGCGGCTCGACCGCCACGTTGATCAGCAGGCCCGTGCCGCAGGACAGGCAGAGCCGTTCAGGGCAGTCCGGGCCGTGCCCGTCGAGGCAGGGCGGCTGTTCGCATGCCTGAAGGCCTGCGCATTCCGGGCAGTACATCTCGATGAGCTCTGATGTGAACACCCAGCCTCACCTCCAGTTGCTGACTGTGCCATGGGCGGTGCCGGATGCGGTGAAGGTGAACGGGCGTGTCGCCGCGCCGAGACGCTGGCCGAGGCCAGGCGGGTTGACCAGCTCGCCGGCTCTGCGCAGGTGCACGCCGACTATGCCCCCGTTGTCCTACCGCGACATGGCGTACACCCTGGGTAACGCCCTGAACGCGGTGCAAGACGCCAAGCGGATGGTCACGATCGGTATCAATCACACCGAGGATAACCCGATGGTGGCCCTGGACGTGACGGAGACGGAACGTCCGGGTAGCAACCAGGTGGACCGCTATCTGGTGGGTGGAAAGACCGACGGCGCGATCTACCCCACGGCCAATTTCGAGCCACTGCCCATGGTGGCCGCGGTGGAACGCGTGTCTCTTGCGCTCGGCACGCTGTCCGACGCCTTCACGATGAACATCCTGCGGCTCTCGGAAGAAGAACATTCGCACCTGCCCCGCTTCCTCGCAGGACCGAACAACCCGGAGGGTCACGCATTCGGCGCCATCCAGAAGTCCTTCGTCGCGCTCAACACCGTCAACCGGTCCCTGGCCATGCCCGTGTCACTCGACAGCGTGGCCATCGCCGGTAGCGTCGAGGACCGGGCAACGCACAGCCAGTTCGCCGTATCTAATATGCGCAAACTGGTGGGGAACCTCTACGAGTTGTCGTCCTTTCAGCTCCTGCACGCCACCCAGGCCGTCGATCTGAGAAAAGACTTCACCATGGGCGAGCGAACCCGCAAGATGCACGCCGCTTACCGTAATGTGGTGCCGTTCGTGGAGAAGGATCGAATCTTCACTCCCGACGTTCAAAAAGGCGTGGAACTATTGCGGAACTGGCCTGTCGACGGGAGGACTCCTATCGGTGGCGTGGCTTCTGGAGCCGGCGGGACAGCGTCGGGAGTGAATGTCGTTCTGCTCGTCGTCGGGGGCCTGACCATCGGCGCCGGTGCGGTTTTCCTGATCCTGAGACCACGCTTACGTCGATGAACGTGATGAACGTCGGGAACGGTCGCAGCCCAGCGTCGAGCCGGAACGGTGACCCGCATCAGGGGTGGCCGAGCAGGGTGGGGTGGGCCGGTGTCGCGGTGGGCGTCGCTCTCGTGGTGGTCGCGCTGATGCCGGCTCTCCCCTGGAACGGGTCTGCGTCGGTCTCGCCCGCCCGTTCGACCGTGCTGTCCACCAGGGGACTATCAGGACTCCCGATCCCGAGGCCTGCTGTGTCGCCGAGCCAGACTCACCATGAGTCGAAGGTTGCCGGTGCCAAGCGAATGACGATTCCTGGGATCGATGTGAGCGCCGGCATCGTTCCCGTCGGCCTCCAACCGGACGGTAGCCTCGCGGCACCGGGGGACTTCTCGGTAGCCGGGTGGTATACGGGTGGGGTCACGCCAGGTGAGCCAGGGCCCGCAGTGATCGTCGGCCATGTGGACAGCCATCTCGGTCCCGCCGTGTTCTTTCGCCTCCGTGAGCTCGTTCCGGGCCAATCCGTCGTGATAGAGACCGCGAACGACGCGACCCTCACGTTCATCGTCGAACGCATCGAACAGCACCCCCGAGATCGTTTCCCCACCGCCGAGATCTACGGCGCCACGAACCAACGGGCACTGCGACTCATCACCTGCGGTGGGGAATTCGACCGCTCAGCCGGGAGCTATCGCGACAACATCGTCGTGTTCGCCGGGCTGGCCGTGTGAGGGGACGCCGCCCGGTGGATTCATGCTGGTGGGAGCTGAGTCACCAGATCCTGACCCGCTGGTCGGGAGCGCGGAACAGCTTGTCGTCGGGCTTGACGTCGAACGCCGCGTAATACTCGGGAAGGTTGCTGACGACGCCGTTGGCGCGGAACTCCAGTGGGCTGTGGGGATCGCTCAACAGCTGCACCCGAAGATTCTTGTCCCGGATCTTGCCGCGCCATACCTGCGCCCACCCCAGGAAGAAGCGCTGCTCGCCGGTGAACCCGTCCAGTATCGCGGCGTCTCGCCCGCCGAGGGAGAGCCGGTAGGCGCGCATCGCCACGGTAAGCCCGGACAGATCGGCGATGTTCTCGCCCAAGGTCAGCTCGCCGTTGATGTGCTCGCCAGGCAGCGGCTCGTAGGCCGAGTACTGCTTGCTCAGGGCCTGGGCCCTGGTGCTGAACCGCTCGACGTCCTGCTGGGTCCACCAGTCACGGAGATTTCCGGTTCCGTCGAACTTGCGGCCCTGGTCGTCGAACGCGTGGCTGATCTCGTGCCCGATTACCGCGCCGATTCCACCGTAGTTGACCGCGTCGTCGGCGTTCGGGTCGAAGAAGGGGGGTTGCAGGATCGCGGCCGGGAAGGTGATGTCGTTACGGGTGGGATGGTAGAAGGCGTTGACGGTCTGCGGTGTGGTGAACCACTCCTCACGGTCCACCGGCGTGCCGAGCCGATCAAGGTTCCGCTGGTATTCGAGTTGCGCTGAGCGCAGCACATTGCCCACCAGATCGTCGCGGGCGACCGTCAGCTTCGAGTAGTCCTTCCACTTGGTCGGGTAGCCGATCTTCACCGCGAGCTTGCTGAGCTTGTCCCTGGCCTCGGCCTTGGTCGCATCACTCATCCAGTCCAAACCGTCGATGGACGAGCGGAAGGCGTCGATCAGCTTGGCGACCAGAGCGTCCATCCGCGCTTTCGCCTCGGGCGGGAAGTAACTCTGCACGTACCGCTGACCGAGCAGATCACCCATCGCGTCGTCGACCGCGGTGACACCCCGCTTCCAGCGAGGCCGCATTTCCTGCTGCCCGGCCAGATCACGGCCGCGGAACTCGAATCGCGCGGTGACGAAGTCGTTGCTCAAGTAGGGGGACAGACTGTCGATGATCTTGAATCGCAGATACGACTTCCACTCCGCCAGTGGCACGGTGGTCAGCGCGGAGCCCAAGGCGGTGAAGAAACTGGGCTCGGCGACGATGAAGTCGGGGGTGCGGATGCGTGCCGCGTCGAGGTAGGTCTTCCAGTTCAGCCCAGGCGTGCGGGCAGTGGCATCGGTGACGGTGAACCGGTTGTAGGTGGCGGTCGCGTCCCGCTCCTGCACCGCGGTCCACTGGACTTCGGCCAGCCGCGTTTCCACGGCGAGTACCTGGTTGGCGGCGACGGCCGGATCAGCGATACCGGCCAGTCCCATCGCTCGTGCCGCGTAGCGCTTGAACTGGTCGCGCAGCGTCACGAACTGCGGCTCGGTCTTCAGGTAGTAGTCCCGGTTGGGCATGGAGAGCCCGCTCTGGGAGACACCGGGTATGTACGCGTCGGCGTTCTTGGCGTCCTGGTCGATGGACAGCGCGATGGGACTGGCGGTGCCGCTCTGGGCGCTCTCGGCGAAATACCGGAGCAGGTCCGCCGGGCCGGTGAGAGCGTCGATGCGGGCCAGCGACGTCTTGAGCGGAGCGGCACCGAGCGAGTCGAGCCGCGCGGTGTCCATGAAGCTCGCGTAGAAGTCACCGATCCGCTGGTCCGGAGTGCCGGCCGGGCCGCGGCTGCTCGAGCTCTGCTCGACGAGCGTGCGCAGGTGCTGCTCGGACTGATCGTCGAGGGTGTCGAATGCGCCGATCCGGGTGCGATCGGCGGGGATCTCGGTGGTCTTCAACCACTGACCGTTGACGAACCGGAACAGGTCGTTCTGCGCGCGCACCTGCCGGTCGAATCCGGGGAGCAGCAACCCCGAGGTCGGCGCCGCCGGTGGTGGCGAGGTGCCCGCACACGCCGTCAGAACCCACAGCAATGCGATGGCCAGCACGCCCCACCGAGATCGAGTCACGGAGCCAGACGATAGACCAGGGGACCGACAACCAACGTCAAGGCGTAACGACCCAGTGGTGTAGCGGTACTGGATGGCATGGCTAAGCCCGATCTGAACCCTGAGACCTTGTTGACGACCCGGCAGGCGTGGCATCGGCTGGCGGAGCATGTGCTGGCTGCCGCTCGGCACGCCGTGACGGGTCGGATCGGGCTGGTGCCCGCACCCGGTGGGTTCGCGACCCCGGCTTTCGGGCCCGCACAGCACGGGCAGGAGACCACCGTGCTCGCGGTGGACCTCGACGAGCTCGTGATCACCCGCGGCGGGCGGCAGCGCCGCACCCGGATCGTCACCGTCGCCCAGGCCGCGGAGCTGGCCGGGATCGAGCTCAGAATAAGTCCAGATCTCGCAGGTCATGATGGAGGGACTTGCTGGCGCTGCCGATGCGCGCGTTCATGTGGTTCACGAACTGCGTCAGGCCGCTATGCGGCACGTGACCGCTCGTCATCGCAGGATTCGGCTGCGCCTTCCGGGATGGCGAGGATCGTGTCGATGAGCCGCTGGGTGCGGGTCTGTGATCGCAACCACGGTGGCAGATCCAGTAGCGCCATGACCTCGTCGGCGAGCACCTCGCCGATCGCATTCGGCCACAGCCGTTTCGCTTTCGAGGCGGCGATCGCGGCCATCCGGTGGGCGGCGTACCGCTCGGCTTCCTGGGCGATCGCGATTCGTGTCTCAGGCATAGAAGGCCCCCTTTATCCGCGTCTTATACCCGGCCTCCAGACGGTTAAACGAGCGTCGCGCGGTCCAGTCGCGGTGGCCGTCGTGGGCGTGATACCGGTATAGAGCGCTGGCGTCACCTTCTGCGTACGTTAATTTTCCGCTCAGGCCAGCTGCGCGGTGAGCAGCATGAGCGTGGCGAAGTCGGTGTCGGCGGGCTTGCCCAGGGTGCGGCCGTACCGGTCCGCGGCCTGACCACCACTGGTCGCCGTGACCTGCCAGCCGTGATCACGAAACCAGTGCGCGGGATCCGGTCGATCGTCGTTGGGCCACAGGGCAGCCACGTCCACCCCGCTGCTGCGCCTCAGCTCCTGGGAATCGGGTTGATGGATGGTGGCTCGCATATCGGGGTGGACCTCTTCGGCGCCTAACCGGCTGCCGGCGGCGGAGCACTGGTGCACATGGGCGAACAGTGCCTCCGTGGCTGAGCCCGGCAGGTAGGGGAGCAATCCCTCGGCCAGCCAGGCGGTGGGGCTTTGCGGGTCGAGCCCCGCGCGCAGCAACGCGACAGGCCAGTCGTCTCGCAGGTCGACCGGCACGATATGGCGTGCGCAGCTGGCGACCGCGTTCTGGTCGTTGAGAACGGTGTCCTTGAACTCCAGTACTTTCGGCTGGTCGATCTCGTACAGTTGCACGAGCGCGGGCCAGGGCAATCGGAACGCCCGAGTGTCCAGGCCGGCCGCGAGGATGACCACCTGCCGGATGCCGGCCCCCGAGGCGTCGAGGAGGTACTCGTCGAAAAAGCGGGAACGCACCCCCACGTAGGTCGCCATTCCCGCCCAGAAGCTGGCCCACAGCGCCTCGCCCTCGGATCGCTGCGCTGCGCCCTCAACGCTGGCCCAGCTGGTGGGCAGGGGTATCGAGCTGTGAGCATGTGTGACGAAGCTCTCGGCGTACGGGTCGTCGATCAGCGCGTCGCTTCGCTTGCTCTCCATCGCCCGCGCGCCGGCGACACCCAGAGCAGTGATCCCTACCCCGGACACGATGTCCCAGCTGTCGTGCTTGTTCACATCGTCCTCCTCAGGTTCGTCACCTACCGTGCCAGGAGTCAGCCTACGAGGCTGCCGGCCCTGGAGACGGTGATCTCGGACCGGTTGGCCAGCCCGAAACTCCTCGGTGGTGCATGCTTGCACGGACCACCGACAGCCTCATCGAGTCAGGTCCCGGAGGTGAGAGGTGAGATCTGGGCAGGCGCCGCACTATTTCTCCGAGACGCCCTCGGTCCGCGGCGAGACGCGAGAGTTGGCGCTCACCGTCCACGGTGTCGACCTGCGCCTGCGCACCGCGCCCGGCGTGTTCTCCGCCACCCGGATCGACCGGGGAACCGAGGTGTTGCTCGACCACGCGCCCCTGCCGATCGGCCGGGGAACCATCCTCGACCTGGGCTGCGGGTACGGGCCGATCACCGTGGCGATCGCCGCCGCGCGCAGGCGCTCGCACGTGTGGGCGGTCGATGTCAACAATCGGGCGATCGAGCTGACTCGGCAGAACGCGGCACTCAACGGACTGGGTAACATCACCGTTTGCCGTCCGGAGGACGTCCCCGACGAGGTCGGATTCGACACGGTCTATTCGAATCCGCCGATCAGAGTAGGAAAGGCAGCGCTACACGCGATGCTGCGCCAGTGGTTGTTCCGGCTGCGCCCCGGCGGGCGCGGTTTCCTGGTCGTGCACAAGAATCTCGGTGCGGATTCCTTGGCCGCCTGGATGACTGCGCAGGCGCTACACACCACCAGGTTGAGCTCGCACGACGGTTACCGGGTGCTGGCCGTCGACCCCGATCACACCGGTCGATCGGAGCGGTAGGTGCGCCAGCTTGCCAGTACCGCGCTCAAGCGGCTCAACAGAACCTGGCGCCGCCGGTTGTCGCACCGTCTCTGCCTGGTGCTGCACGGTGTGCAGTCGCCATACAATGTCGGCGCCATTGTTCGGACCGCAGCCACTCTCGGCGTCGACGAGCTCTACTTGTCCGGACCAACCTCGACACCCAGGCATGCCCACGCCCAGCGGGTCGCGATGGGAACCGACCGCTATCTCAGCATCGAGACCTTCGACGATGCCTCGGCCGCGATCAGCCGAGCGCGATCGTCAGGGTATCGGGTGATCGCGCTGGAGCTCGCCGACGAGGCGACGCCGATTCAGGATTGCCCACTCGGCGCGGACGTGTGCCTCGTGGTCGGCAACGAGGACCATGGACTCTCGGTCGCCCACCTCGCCGCCTGCGATGCCGCAACGTATATCCCCCAGTTCGGCAAGGTCGGCTCGCTCAATGTCTCCGCGGCTGTTGCCGTGGCGTGTTACGAGGTGCGTCGCCAACAGCTCGGCCCGGTGCCCGGGTAGCGCGGGGTCAGTACCGCGCGCCTTGGTCCTCGTCTCCGAGGAGCGCGTCACCCAGCGAGGGGAGTCCGAGCGCTCGGAAGGCGCTGGCAACCTGCTCCCGGCACAGCAGAATGTCTGATTTTACCGCCTCGGTACCGCCCGGGACGCAGTCCCCCAGCGCCTTCGCGATCGACTCGGCAACCGAGCTGGCCGGCTTGTTGTGGCTGATTCCCCGCAGCGCCACGTAACTGGCAGCGAGACACCCGGCGGCCCGGCCGACGTAGGCGATCGGGGGAATCGTGCCCATCCCCATGGGGCCTGCCGCCTCGAGCATCCCCTCCCGTTGCAGGCGATTCCGGATCCGGGACTCGATCGGCGGGCGTTCCCCGGTCGAAAGGATCTCCTCAGGTATTGAGGCGAGTATTTCCTCGATCACTTTCTGCTCGGCTTCCGATAGTTGAGCAAACCGAGCAAAATCGGTCTCTTTTGCTTGCGTCACCGTTGTCTCCATATTTTGGGCATCACCGACCGGCTTTACGCTGGTAGCGTAGCGTACGCGGGGCGTTTCGGTGGCGGTCGCAGGGCGGGGTGCCGATCTGGCACGACGGGCCGGCCGCCGGTGCGATCGGCGTCAGTGGCGCGACCCCACCACTGCGGCGGCTCGTCGTGCCAGTTCGGCTCCCGCCGGGTGCAACGGCGGGAGCCGAAACCTGCTCGGTGCCACTGGGCCCCTGGTCAGCGCAGCCCTGCCCTTCTGGAGCAGGTTGGCCATGCCTTCCAGCCCTGCGAGCGGAGCACCTTCTCGGCGATGGCGATCTGCTGCGACCGGGAGGCCTGGCTGGCGGTGCTGGCATAGGACCCTCCGCCATGTGAACGCCAAGTCCCGGGACTGAATTGTAAACCGCCGTAATATCCGTTTCCGGTGTTGGCGTTCCAGTTACCGCCGCTCTCGCACTGCGCCAAACGATCCCACGGATTCTGGCGTACCGGACCCGCCTGGGCTGGTGCCGAGAATGCCAGTGCGACCATCACGGAAACCGCGGCGGTGACGATAAGCGAGTATAATCGGGAACTCCTCGTCATGTTCATGCTCCAAGAATCGCGCACGCGGCTGATGGCGAGCAGTGATCGCACGGAAGTCGGGATTCCGCATCGACTCTTCGCCTGCCTTCGTCCCTGTCCCGATTCGGGGTGAGGTTGCGGTATCCGGACTCGGGGGACAGGGCTAGGGCGCACCGGTCCGGATTCCCGCTACCGAGATGGTTTCTCGGTGCAGGACGATACTGACCGTACGGATCACCGTGGGTAATGCAAGAGGGTGCTCATCGTGGCCGTCGAGCGGGTATGCGGGTCTCGCGCCGTAACCCAAAGCGACAGATAGCGATGTTTTACCAGGTCGGGAGTTTGCGGCAAGTGCTCTTGACGAACGCGATTTGCCCGATTCCTGCGCTGTCCGAGTAGTACGCAGATCACTCGATCGTGCACGCTGTATGAGCATTTTTCCACATATTGGACGCTCAGTCGGTGCTGGAGGTGTGACTCGTCCCGGAGTTCGTAGCCAACTGGTCCGAGCAGACCTTCACGTCTGCACCGCGTGTCGCTCATCCATCTGAGTGGACCTGGGTCGATCTCGGCGCCGATCGGCCGTTGCTGGTTCCGGCGGAGCTGCTGTTGCCAGTGGCGGTAGTGGTCGGCAGCTCCAGATGGCGCTCACCATCCACCAGGTGGCCATTGGCGGACGGCGACCCGGAAGTGGTTCGAGCTGGTGGGGCGGGGCCGGCTGAGGTCATCGGGGAGGGCCCGGACCGGAGGAAAATCGCCACCATCGTGCTCACCACGAAAATCGCGGTGATGAGCAGGAACTGGTTGTTGATCGCCTCGGTGAAGACCTGTAGCTGGGTCTGCTGGTACGTGGCGTACAGGTCAGCCAGCGGCGGTGCGGTTGGACCGAGGTCGGGAACGGGAGTGCTCGCGGGCAACAGTGCGGTGCGCCCGGCCATCAGCTGCGCCTGCTGCAAGGTGAGGATCGTGGTGACCACCGCGACGCCGAACGCGCCCGCAGTGCGCTGCACGACGTTGTTGGTCGCGCTGGCGACGTTGCTGTACGAGTTGGGGATGACCGCCAGGCCCGCGCTGAAGATCGGCATGAAGCAGACCCCCAGGCCGCCGTACAGCACGATCAGCGACCACATGATCTCCCCTCGGGTGGTGTCGAGGGTGATCGAGGCCACCAGGTAGCTGCCGACGGCCGCGATCGTCAAGCCGGCGATCGCCGGCCAGCGGGGTCCGATGCGGTCGTAGAGCAGCCCGCTGATGGGCATCAACGCCCCCATCACCAGCGCTGGCGGCAGCAGGACCAGTCCGGCGTCGAGGGCCCCCAGCCCCTGCCCCAGCTGCAGGAACTGCGGCATCAGGAACAAGATCGAGAACGTCGCCACCATCAGGAACGCGATCAACACCAGTGAGTGGGTGAACGCCGGGAAACGGAACACCCGTAGATCGAGCAAGGGGTCGTCGACCTCCAGTTCGATCACCACGAACAACACCAGGCTCAACACGCTGTAGGTGATCAGGCCGAGGATCCGGTAGGAGCTCCACCCCCAGTCCTCGCCCTTGGACAGCGCCAGCAGCAGCGCGAACAACCCGCTCGCCACAGTGACGAAACCCAGCAGGTCGAACCGCCGCCCGGCCAGCCCCGGGAACCGTGGCAGCACCAGGACCGCGGCCACCGTGCCCAGGATGCCGATCGGCACGTTGATGAAGAAGATCAGCCGCCAGTCCACGTACTCGACCAGATACCCGCCCAGCGCCGGCCCGATTGTCGGGGCGACCACGGCCCCCAGTCCGTACATGCCGAAAGCGGCGCCGAGCCGGTCCCGCGGCACGATCCGCAACAGGATCGTCATCGTGATCGCCGGCAGGATCCCGCCGACAATTCCCTGGACGATCCGGAAGGCCGTCAGTGAGTCGAGGCTCCAGGCCAGCCCGCACAGCGCCGACCCGCCGGCGAATCCCAGCAGCGCCAGGTTGTAGACCCGGGCCAGTCCGAGGCGATACCCGAGCCATGCACTGACCGGTACCACCACGCCCTCGGCCAGCGCGTAGCCGGTGACCACCCACTGGGACTCCTTGGTGGTCGCGCCGAACTCGTTCTGGATGCTGGGCAGCGCCACGTTGACGATGCTGATGTCCAGGATCGACACGAACATCCCGACGATCAGCACCGCCAGCGGCAGCTGCCAGCGCTCCTGGACGGCCTCGCCCAGTGCCGTGACACCAGCGGGCGATGCGGCGGCCCCCCCGGTGGGGGTCGCCCCAGACGCCGTCACCGCAGAGCGCGCCACCACACCACCGTGCCATAAGAAACGTTACGTTCTCTACTAATTTCTCGTGACAATCGGCGGTGTCTGGGGACGGACTGCGCAATCGGAACACCGCGTGCTCTATTCTGTGCTCCCGCTTCGACTCCAAAAATATCCGGTGTTGCCTGGGAGGTGGACGTTGAGCAGCGTCAGCGAGACTTGCGAGCCCGCGACCACCGCGGTAGACCACCGCAAGGGACCTCGGCGACGAGGTGACGCTCTCTACGCGGCGATCTTCGAAGCCACCCTCCACGAGCTGACCGCGGTCGGCTACGCCGAGCTGAAAATGGAACACGTGGCAAGCCGGGCCAAGGCGAGCAAGGGATCCCTGTATCGTCGCTGGTCGAGCCGGGCCGAGCTGGTGGCCGACGCGGTCCACCACACCCTGCCCAGCTGCGGCGAGCGGCCCGACACCGGGAGCGTGCGCGAGGATCTCCTGGGTTGCCTGCGCGGCGCGGCCACGCTGCTCAACGGCCCCTCCGGAGAGGCGATCCGCGGTCTGATGGCCGAGACCGTGCGGAATCCCGAGCTGATGGAGGTCGTGCGCATCCGTTTCATCGATCCCGTCGTCGGCTTGTTCCTCGAGGTGCTCCGGCGAGGCGCCGCACGTGGCGAGGTCCGCGCCGGCGCGCTCACGCCCCGCATCGCAAGCCTGGGTCCGGATCTACTGCGCGAGTATTTTCTGGTGCACCGCACGCCGATTCCCGATCGGGTGCTGGTCGAGGTCGTCGACGACGTGATCCTTCCCCTGATCTGCCGCTGAGGTCGGGACCGCGGGCAGCCGTCCCGACCGCAGGAACAGCGCCAGCACCGCGCCCAGGGCACACAACGCGGCGGCGATCAGGAACAGATCGTCGATCGCCCCGACGAGCACCTGCGACGAGGTCTGCCGGTAGGTGGTGTACATGCCCATCCAGTCCGGAGTTCCCGGCGGGCCGAGGTGCGGGGTGGGGGTGTTCGCGGGCAGCAACGCCGAGCGCGCGGTCAGCTGCTGCGCCTGCTGGCTGACCAGGATCGTGGTGAGCACTGCCACCCCCAACGAACCTGCGACGTTGCGCACCACGTTGTTGAGCGCGCTGGCCACATTGCTCTGCGTCACCGGGATGGCTGCGATGCCCCCGGTCATGATCGGCATCATGGACAGTCCGAAACCGAAGGCCTGCACCCCCAGCAACCACATGATGTGCGCGCGGGGGGTGTCGATGGTGATGGTGTGCAGCAGGTAGGTGCCGACCGCCGCGATCGTCAGACCGATGACCACCGGAGCGCGGGGCCCGAAACGGTCATAGATCCGCCCGGCGATGGGCATCATCATCCCCATCACCACCGCTTGGGGCAGCAGGGTGAGCCCAGCGTCGAGCGCTCCCCACCCCTGCGCCACCTGAAGGAGTTGCGGGATGTAGAACAGCACCCCGAACAGCACCACCATCAGCACCGCGATCAACAGCAGCGAGTGGGTGAACGCCCCGTAGCGGAACACCCGGACATCCAGCAACGGATCGGTGACCTCGAGCTCGATCACCACGAACAACGCCAGGCTCAGCACGCTGACGGTGATCAGACCCAGCACCCGGTAGGAGTCCCATCCCCAGGACTCGCCTTTCGACACCGCGAGCAGCAGCGCGAACAACCCGCCCGCGATGGTGAGGAACCCCAGCATGTCGAATTGGCGGGCGGCTCGGCCGGGGAATGCCGGCAGCACCAGCGTCGCGGCCACCACGCCCAGGATCCCGATCGGCACGTTGACGAAGAAGATCAGCCGCCAGTCTACGTACTCCACCAGGTAGCCACCCAGCGTCGGCCCCACCGCCGGGGCGAATACGACCCCCAGGCCGTACAGGCCCATCGCGGCACCGAGCCGGTCCCGCGGCACGATCCGGTAGAGCATTGTCAGCGTGATCACCGGCAGGATCCCGCCCGGGATCGCCTGGACGATCCGGAAGATGATCAGACTGTTCAGGTCCCAGGCCAGCCCGCACAGCGCCGATCCAGCGGCGAACGCCAGCAGCGCCAGGTTGTAGACCCGGCTGAGCCCGAAGCGATCCCCTAGCCAGGCCGTGGCCGGCACCACCACACCCAGGGTCAAGGTGTACGCCGTCAGTACCCACTGCGCGTCCTCGGTGTCCACCCCGAACTCGTTCTGCAGGGTGGGGAGGGCCACATTGACGATGCTGGTGTCGAGGACCGACATGAACATCCCGGCGATCAGCACCATCAGCGGCAGCCCCCAGCCTCCCCCGGAGCCCGCCGCGGGTGCTGTCAACACAGGCCGAGTCATCACGTCACCGTTCCATCGGTACGACGCGTACTCTACTACTGTCACTCTGATGAGGGACGTCAGATGGTCACCCTGGAGTGCAAGAGGTGTGGACGTTGAGCAACACCAGCCCGGTCGATCACCGTAAAGGGTCTCGACGGCGCGGCGACACTCTCTACGCGGCGATCTTCGAAGCCACCCTGGAGGAGCTTGCCGCGGTCGGCTATGCAGAGCTGAAGATGGAACACGTGGCCAGCCGGGCGCGCGCGAGCAAGGGCTCCCTGTACCGGCGCTGGCCCAGCCGCGCCGAGCTGGTAGCCGACGCCGTTTACTACACTTTTCCCAACCTTGGCGAGCCACCCGATACCGGGAGCGTGCGTGAGGATCTGCTGGGCTGCCTGCGCGGATTCGCCAGCCTGCTCAACAGTCCCTCCGGTGAGGCGATCCGTGGCCTGATGGCCGAGACCATCCGCAACTCCGACCTCATGGCAGCTATCCGGGTCCGCTTCATCGATCCCGGCGTCGAGCACTTTCTGCAAGTCCTCCGCCGGGGTGTTCTGCGGGGAGAGGTCCGCATTGGTGCGCTCACCAACCGTAACGCGAGCCTGGGTCCCGATCTGCTGCGCCAGTACTTCATGGTGCATCACTCCCCGATCCCGGAGCAGGTGCTGCTCGAGATCGTCGATGAGGTGGTCCTTCCCCTGGTGTGCGAATAACCTGTCGAGCCGAACAGGCTCCCCAAGTTAAGGTACGGCGCGTAGCCTATGGATTGAGGCTCCACCCAGAGAGAGGGAGGTGTGAGCGTGGAAGGCCCTATCGCGGCGCCAGCCGCACCAGCTGACCAGCAGTCCACCGACGGCGCGACGAGCCCACCACCTGGCAGGCGCAAGCTCAAGCGCTCCACTCGTATCGCTCTGATCGTGATCCTGATCGCGGCGTTACTCGCTGCGGCCGGATTCGCCACGAGTTACTTCCTCAACGCTCGTAACTACGTCACCACCGACAACGCCCAGGTCGACGGCGACAAGATCGCGGTCAATGCGCCCGTCAGCGGCACCCTGCTCGACTGGACTGCTACCCAGGGCGCCGCCCTCGAGAAGAACCAGGTCATCGGCCGCATCGAGATGGACGGTGGATTCAACAAACCGCAGAAGAGCATCCGCGCCCCCGGCGAGGGCACCGTGGCGGTGGACAACAGCGTGGTGGGCACCTGGGTCACCGCCGGCACCCAGCTTGCCGTCGCCTACAACCTGGACAAGATTTACGTCACGGCCCGCGTCGACGAGACCGACGTCAAGGCGGTCCGCGTCGGCCAGGTCGTCGACATCTCCGTCGACGCTTTCCCCAACACGCCGATCACCGGACGAGTCCGGGAGATCCAAGGCGGGGCAGCCGCGGTGTTCGCGCTGTTCCCCCAGAACAACAGCGGCGGCAACTTCCAGAAGGTCACCCAGCTCATTCCGGTCAAGATCGGGCTCGACAACGCCCCGAATGTCGACCTGGTTCCTGGAATGAACGTCACTGTCCACATCCACAAGAACTGACTCCACCGGATCGGCGGGACTGTTCCCAGACGTTCACTACCAGCGCGATGGTGACGACCCAGGCTGCGCCCAACGCCCATGCGGCCAGGACGTCACTGGGGAAATGCACCCCCAGAAAGACCCGCGTTGCTCCGACCGCGACGACGATCAGCAACGCCACTGTCCACACCGCGATCCGAACGGTTCGCCGGCTGATCACCCGACCGTTGCGCACCCCACGGCTGATCAGCCAGGCTGAGAGCAGCCACACCACGGTGGTGCCGATGGTGTGCCCGGAGGGGAATGAGAAGCCGTCCTCGCCGAGCACCGCGGCTGCTGCTGGTGGGCGGCTGCGTCCCACCAGCAGTTTCACCGTTTTGTTGATCACTCCGATGCCGACTGCGGCGAGCACGAGGACCAGCAGCGGCAGCCATGACCGCCGTATCCACGCCAGTGCCACTCCGACGGCAAGGACTGTCACGGCCGCCCCCAGCGGACTGCCCAGATCGCTGATCACGCGCGCCACCGTGATCGACCAGGGCCGGCGGTGCGCGGCTAGGAACCTCACCACGGGGTGATCGGCCACCGTGACGCCGTCACCGTCGAGCACATGGTCGAGCAGCTGGCCGAAACTCACTCCCAACGTGAGCACTGTGGCCACGCCGAGCGTCAACGCCAGACCGACGGCCTCACCCGGCGCGAAACGGCGCCCCACGAAGTGCCACTGCCGGGGATAGCGCGACCGCACCCAGGCCACCGCCGGCCGCTCGACGGCCCAGACCAGCGCGGCCCGGATCCTTTCCGGGTATCCCACGATCCACCGCGCGACCAGGCCGGTCAGGATGAACGCGGCCAGCATCACGGCCAGCAGGACGACCCCGGCCAGCGCTCCACTCATGCTCACCCGCTGCGCCGGCTCCCCTCGCGGTGTTCCTCGACTACGACAGCACGCTGCCGCCTATGGTGGACCGACCTGAGGATGCTGTCATTTCGGCGGGTCGGGGATCGATCAGGGAGGTGCCGCGTTCCTGGACACTCTCGCTTGACTATCGGTGTGGACATCGGTGGCACGAAGGTGGCGGCCGGTGTCGTCGACGAGCATGGGACGATCCTCGCCACCACACACCGGGATACCCCGGCCGGGGACGTCGCGCAGATCGAGGACGCGATCGCCGCCGTGGTGGCGGAACTCAGCTGCTGCTACGACGTCGAGGCGGTCGGCGTGGGAGCGGCCGGCTTCATAGACGCTTGCCGTTCGACGGTGATGTTCGCGCCGAATCTCGCGTGGCGCGACGAGCCGCTCCAGGTGTCGCTGCAACGCCGGCTGGGGTTGCTTGTGGTGATCGAGAACGACGCCAATGCCGCCGCCTGGGCGGAGGCCCGGTTCGGCGCCGGACGCGGCGCGCAGCACGTGGTGGCTCTCACCGTGGGCACCGGCATCGGCGGTGGGATCGTGATCAACGGGCAGCTGCTGCGCGGGCAGTTCGGGGCGGCGGCGGAGATCGGTCACGTCACCGTGGTCCCGGACGGGCGGCCCTGCGGATGCGGTTTGCGGGGTTGCTGGGAGCAGTACGCCAGCGGCCGGGCGCTGCTGCGGGAGGCCCGCGAGCGCCTCCGTGGTTCGTCTGAGACAGCCGGCGAGCTGGTCCGGCTTGCCGGTGGCCGGCCGGAGTGCCTCACCGGTGAGATGATCACCCAGGCCGCGTTGGCCGGTGATACCGCGGCGTTGCGGTGCTTCGATGTGGTCGGGACGTGGTTGGGTCGCGGGCTGGGTGGGTTGGCCGCGATCCTGGATCCCGGCGTGTTCGTCATCGGTGGCGGCGTGTCTGCAGCCGGTGAGCTGCTGCGCGCTCCCGCGTCGGCCGCCTTCGCCGCGTCGTTGACCGGCCACGGGCACCGGCCGGTGGCCGAACTGCGGATCGCACAGCTCGGTCCCGAAGCCGGCCTGGTCGGCGCCGCCGATCTGGCCCGGGTCGCCGGTTAGCGGCCGCCTCGCCGTCTCCGCGCGCCGGGTTGCCTTGCGCGCTGGGTTCAGCGGACCATGGTGGACAGGCAGGCGCGCTCCCCCGCGCTCGACTGAGCACGAAGTCGACCAGGGAGCAGCGCGTGACGCTCGGGTGGATCGGTGCGCATGGCGGTGAGGGCATCACCGGTAGCCGGGTGGTCCGCGCCCGGGCGGTGTGGGTAGACCTCGACGTGGCGTTCCCGCTGTCAACCGGGCACCGCCGTCGGGTTGTCGCCGACGGGCTGGACCTCACCGGCCGGGTTCCCGGCATGCTGAAGCGCTGGGTCCGTGGCTCCCGAGGCGAATGGTACGGCGTGGTCTGGGTGCCCATCCGCGACGGTGCCGGCGAGCGCCGGCTGACCCTCGACGATCAGTTGGTCCCGGCGGCCGCGCTGAGCCCGCGATCGGTCTCGTAGTAGCGGCGTTGTCAGTGCTGGAGGTCGTGTCCGGTAACGCGTCGGTACCCCCGCGCCGTCATCCGACTCAACAGAGCTTTGACCAGACCGAACACCGTGCCCTGGAGCGCTCCGACGATCAATACGGCGCGGACGTCACGATCCAGCGCAGTGGGTTCGGGCACGTCGCGCCCGCCGGAAACACCACGCCACAATCGAGTGAACACCGCCCCCGCCACCGCACCGCCGAGGACACCACTGGCGAGGCTCACCAGCTTGTATGTCATCTCGTCCCGGGAGCTCATGAGACGCGAACCCGTCGCACCAGGACCAGCACGACGGCCAGCGCCAGCCCGGCGCAGGCCAGTGTGGCCCACCTGTTCGGCGGTGTCTGACTGAGCGCCCCGCGGGCCCGCTCGGTGGCGCTGACGGCCTGGTCGCGCACCTCGCTGCCCCGCTCGGAGGCTCGAGCCCTGACACCGTTGCACCACTCGATGGCGCGTGCGCTGAGTGCATCACCCCGTGCCACCGCTTGCTGGTGCAGCTCGACACCGCGGTCGACGGCGCGCTCGGTCAGCTCGGCGCCGCGTTCCTTGACCCGGGCCGGCACGTCCGCCTTGCGCGCCAATGCCTCCACAGTCTCCCCCAGATCGCCACGCAGCTCTTCGATCTCAGCCTTGAGTTGCTTTTCCTGAAGTCGTTGCCGATCGCTGCCGCTCATCGGTGCACGCTCTCCTTCACCGTCTCGATGTCCCGCTTCGTGCTCTGCACGGCCTGCTCGGGTACCGGTGGCGCGGAGTGACGCACCTGGGTGACCCCGAATGCCGATATCGCACCGGCGAGCACCTCATCCCGTATCAGCGCCGAGACCTGGGCGGATAGCCGCTCCACCAGCTCCCTGACCGAGGCGTCGGCACTGCCCGCCTGTTGCTGCTCGCGGATTGTCATCCTTACTCCTTCAGCCTTCGCTGCCAGCTCTCAACGTGGACATACCCGGCGTCGGGCCGGTCTACTCGTGCCTTCTGTCAGCGATCGGTTGTCCGCGCGCCCACCGTCAGCGTCAGCCATGGTCGGATCGTCCGGTACGGCCGAAAATGAGTCCTCGGCGTGCGGAGCTCCCCCGGTCGAGGACGGCTCGGCCCTTGCACGTCTGCGAGGTGGCATATGGCTGGTTCCATCGAAGACAACCGGGAGCGGTTGGCCCGGAACGTCAATGACCTGTTGCAAGAGCTGCGGGTTGCGTTAGCGGGTGTGCAGATCCTGTTCGGTTTCCTGTTCTCCATCGTTTTCACCGAGGTCTATCAGCGGGCCAGTGACTTGCAGCGCTACGCACACCTGGTGGCGGTGTTGTTCGCGGTGGTCTCGGTGGCATTGATGACCGCCCCGGCGGCGTGGCACCGGCTGCTGTTCCGGCAGGGCCGGCGGGCGGAGATCCTGCAGGTGTCCAACCGGTTCGCGATCGCCGGGTTGGGATGTCTCGCCGTCGCGATGAGCTCGACGGTGTTCTTGCTGGCCGACGTGGTGCTCGGCGATTGGCCCGCGATCCTGGCTTGTGCCTTGACTGCAGTGTGTTTCGGCGTGTTGTGGTTCGCTCTGCCGCTGCACCGGCGCAGTGTCACGCCTGCACACGAACGCCTCTGAACCAGTACGGTAGGGACGATAGCGTCGCCCATGCCAGCTTGATGATGCTCGGCATACTCGATGAGCTGGTGGCTCGCTGCCCCGCTGCCACCAGAAGTGCCGCAATCGCGTCGGCAATCGGCAGGCCGGTGCACTCCCGTTATCGGGAGCGCCCGAACGCGGCTAGATAGATCGGGCCGACCTCGTGATCACGGACGTACTAAGGCGGCTGAAAGTAGCTAGACCGATAAGTCTGGTTACTTGATGTAGCTGAGGCATGGGTCGTTGAAGAAGGCGCGAACAAGCTCGGGTAAGCGTTGGAGGCGCAGGAGCGCGGATTCGGCT
>JBOHFF010000155.1:0-13175 GCA_050699515.1 Pseudonocardiaceae bacterium | reverse complement strand
GAACGAGACGTCAGCGACGTTTTTCGCGCCGGGCAGGTCGGTGGTGTCTCGTTCACGGCGCACACCGTCACTGCGCAGCTGACCTGCCGTCAACTCCACTCCCGATGGACTTCCGGTGGCGACCACTAAGCTAAGCGTGACTCGACGGGTGCTTGAATCGCATCACCTGTCGCGCCGCAACGGCGAGGTCTTTGAATTCCGGGTACGGTCTGGATTCCAGGGCTTGCGCGAGTGGGGCTAGCTTGATGTCTCGCGCGCGGACCGACTGCAACCCCGCAACACCGGCAATAGCCTTGCGTGCCAGGACAGCGGTATCGAGCTCCCCTGCACGGGCGTGCAGCGTTGCCAGGAGGATGTCCGCCTCGACGCTGTCACGCCGGGAGATCCCTTCGTGGGCCCACTTGCGGACCGACCTGGCTGCGAGCGACTCGGCGATATCGAGCTGACCGAGAGTGCTGTACACGCTCGAGGCCAGATAGTCCATCTCGGCAGCTTCGAACGGGTCGGTCAAGGGTTGCTCCTGTGCCCTCTTGAGCGCGGTCAAGGCCTGATCCTCGTGTCCCATGAGCGCATACGGCCAGGCGGTTTCCGCGTGGAGCCACGCGATGGATACCTTATCGTCAGTACCGACGAACCCCAGCTGGAAGGCTTTGAGGGCATCGTTCCAGCCTCCAGCGTCCCGCATTTGTATCCCGGCGTGCCAGAAGGCGGACGCCAGCTCGCGGCTGTCACCTGCTGTAGCGGCCAGCTCCATCGCCGTGGCGAAACAGGCCCGAGCATGATCGTGGTATCCCGAGTCGACACACGTCCAGCCCGCCATGGTGTGTAGGTTGGCCAGCGCTGACCCCATGCCGGCCTGTACCTCATCACTGGCAGGCACTGACATCAACCGCATGGACCGGTTGGCAACAGCGGTCACCGTGTCGGCGCAGCCGCCGTAGGTGCGAGCCACCGTGCGTAGGCTCTCGGTCAGGCTCCTCATCGCCGCCACGTCTGAGGCACCCAACTGTGACGGCAGCGGCGTCGGGGTGTGCGGGCGCACCGGTATGTGGAGTAGTTCACCGAGCACCGGTGAGCTGAACAGGGCGATGCTTCCGGCGGCCATGAGAGCGCGGCGCTTCATCTCCTCGTTCACCTCCTCGGGAGTCTCTGGCGGATCCCCGTCCTCATCGTAGGTGAGCCCCATGAGACCGCGCGGTATGCCGAAACCTTCAGCGATACGGGTGAGCACGTCGTAACCCTGCACCTGCCGCCTGC
The DNA here is from genome assembly GCA_050699515.1 of Pseudonocardiaceae bacterium. Taxonomy (GTDB): domain Bacteria; phylum Actinomycetota; class Actinomycetes; order Mycobacteriales; family Pseudonocardiaceae. The sequence goes on along the minus strand of JBOHFF010000155.1, from coordinate 11,918 downwards.
CCTTGACTATCTCGCACACCTCGCTCTGGCTCATCCCGGCCAGCTCCGCCAACCGGCTTTGGGTATAACCGAGCTTCATGAGCAGCCCGAAGACGCCGGCAACGTCACGGACAACGAGTATGCGCCGCATGGCGGGGTCGTCCCAGACGGCCGGTTCAGGCTGAGTCACAGCGGCCACGGTACAGGGGCGCGGCCTTGTAGTAGATCTTGCACCTGGAGTGATCGCCGGGAGACTGGGAGGATGTCCGGCGCCGTTCTGGCGTCCGCACGGAGACGCGCTAGTGTTGATGTTGCAATGGACCAGCTGCTGTGCCACCACGGGGATGTCGATGCCGCACCGGGGCTGCTCGACTTCGCGGTGAACGTGCGGCGCAGCCAGCCCCCGGCGTGGTTGCGCGAGCGGCTGGCCGCGGCGCTGGACGGGCTGGCCGGCTACCCCTCCGCCGCGCAGGACGCCGCCGCCCGCGCCGCGGTGGCCGCGCGGCACGGCCGCGATCCCGCTGAGGTGCTCGTGCTCGCCGGGGTGGCGGAGGGATTCGCCCTGCTACCGATGCTGGCGCCCCGGTCAGCCGCCGTGGTGCACCCCTCGTTCACCCAACCCGAAGTGGTGCTGCGCCGGGCCGGCGTCCCGCTCCAGCGGGTGTTCACCGATCTCGAATACCAGCTGCAATTGGAGCAGATCCCCACCGAGGCAGACCTCGTCGTGCTTGGCAATCCGACCAACCCGACCTCCGTGTCGCACCCGGCCGAGGTGGTGCGCGCGCTGGCCCGGCCGGGGCGGGTGCTGGTGGTGGACGAAGCTTTCGCCGACGCAGTACCCGGGGAACCCGAGTCGCTGGCAGCCGACCAGCACACCCCAGGCCTGCTGGTGTTCCGCAGCCTCACCAAGACCTGGGCCCTACCGGGGCTGCGAGTCGGCTACGCGCTGGGAGCGCCCGAGCTGCTGACCCGGCTCGCCGCGGCGCGCCCGCCGTGGCCGGTCGGCACGCTGGTGCTGGAGGCGGTGCGGGCGTGCAGCTCCCCGGCCGCGGTCGCCGAGGCCGCCGCCGCGGCGGCACAGAGCGCTCAGCACCGGGAGTGGATGGTCCGCGCGTTGACCGAGCTGCCCGGCGTCACGATCCACCAGCCGGCCGCAGCACCGTTCCTGCTGCTGCACGTACCAGGTGGTGAGCGTGTCCGGGCCGCGCTCGCGGAGGCCGGCATCGCGGTCCGGCGGGCTGACACCTTCCCCGGCCTGACTCCTGATCACCTGCGGGTCGCGGTCCGGCCGCCCCGGATCGCCGCCACCCTGGTGGACGGTCTCAAGGCAGTGCTGGCATGACGGCGACCGTGCGGGACGTGGTCGCGGCGCTGGAGGCCGCCTACCCGCCGGCGCTCGCCGCGAGCTGGGACGCCGTCGGGCTGATCTGCGGCGACCCCGCCGAGCCCGTACGGCGGGTGCTGGTGGCGGTCGACCCGGTCGCCGACACCGTCGCGGAGGCGCTGGACAAGGACGCCCAGCTGCTGGTCACGCACCATCCGCTGCTGCTGCGCGGGGTGCACGGAGTGCCCGCCGACGACCCGAAAGGCGGCCTGGTGCACCGGCTGGTGCGCGCCGGGGTCGGGCTGTTCTGCGCGCACACCAACGCCGATGCGGCCGACCCCGGAGTTTCTGACGCGCTGGCCCACGCGCTGGGATTGCAGGTCACCGGCGTGCTCGAGCCCCGTGGGGACACCGAGCGGACCGGAACCGGGCGGATCTGCGAGCTGCCCCGGTCCGAGTCACTGGCAGCGTTCACCGATCGGGTGCGGGCCGCGCTGCCCGAGACCGCGTGGGGCGTGCGGGCCGGTGGTGATCCGCAGCGCCTCGTGCGCACGGTGGCGGTGTGCGGCGGCGCGGGGGACTCGCTGCTCGGCGCGGCCACCGCCGCAGGGGTCGACGCGTTCGTCACCGCCGACCTGCGCCACCACCCGGCGTCGGAACACCTGGCCGCTGGCGGCCCGGCACTGGTGGACGTCGCCCACTGGGCCAGCGAGCACCCGTGGTGCGGCCAGGCCGCCGCGGTGCTTGCGGCCGCACTCGGCGGTACGGTCGATGTTCACATTTCGTTTAGCCGGACCGATCCCTGGACGATCGGCTCGGCACCGACATCTGGGAGGCTCTCGCGGTGAACGCCGATCCCGCCGCACAACGCCGGCTGCTCGACCTGGCCGCGGTGGACGCCGAGCTGACCCGCGCCGCGCACCGCCGCCGATCGCTGCCCGAGCTGGCCGAGATCGAGCAACTCGACAAGGACCTGCGGGCCGGCCGGGACTCGCTGATCGCCGCCGAGACGGCGACGTCCGACCTGGACCGTGAGATCCGCAAGCTGGAGGCCGAGATCGACCAGGTCCGCGCCAGAGAGGACCGGGACAACGGCCTGCTCGACTCCGGGTCGATCTCCTCCGGCAAGCAACTGGACGATCTGCAACACGAGTTGACCACGCTGCGTCGCCGGCAGACCGTGCTGGAGGACGACTTGCTCGAGGTGATGGAGCGGCGCGAGGCCACCGACGTCGACCTGGTCCGAGGCCGTGCCGCGCTGGCTGAGGTCGAGCAGCGCCACCTCGATGCCACCCGCCGCCGGGATGCGGCACTCGAGGAGCTGGAGTCCACCGAGAGGAACGGTGGCCAGGAGCGCCGCGCCCTCATCGGTGAGCTTCCCCCCGAGTTGGTGACGCTCTACGAGCGGATCCGGGCCCGCCACGGTACCGGCGCGGCGTTGCTGCGCGAGGGTCGTTGTGGCGCCTGCCGCCTGGAGCTGGATCGCACCGCGCTCGGGCGCCTGCGCGAGGCGTCCCCCGATGAGGTGGTGCGCTGCGAGGAGTGCGGCGTCGTGCTCGTGCGGACCTCGGAGTCCGGCCTGTGACCCGTCGGGTGATCATCGAGGCGGACGGTGGCTCCCGGGGCAACCCCGGTCCGGCCGGCTACGGGGCGGTGGTGCGGGACGCCGGCACCGGGGAGCTGCTGGTGGAGGTCTCCGGTGGGCTGGGCAACACCACCAACAACGTGGCCGAGTACTCGGGTCTGATCGCTGGGCTGCGCGCCGCGGTCAAGGAAGGCGCGAGCTCCGCCGAGGCGCGGCTGGACTCCAAACTGGTCGTCGAGCAGATGAGCGGACGGTGGCAGGTCAAGCAGCCTCACCTGCGGCCGTTGGTCGGCGAGGCGGCCGCGCTGGCCCGTGAGCTCGGTGAGGTGACCTACACCTGGATACCGCGGGCCCGCAACGCGCACGCCGATCGGCTGGCCAACGAGGCGATGGACGCCCAAGCCGGCGGTCACTCCGCTGGCGCGACCCGTCAGCCGGCCGCAGCTCCGCCGCGCTGGACCGGTGTCACCGGCTCGCCGACTCGGCTGCTGTTGTTGCGGCACGGGCAGACCGAACACTCCGTGCAGGCCCGCTATTCCGGGCGCGCCGACCTGCCGCTCACCGAGCTGGGGCAGCGCCAAGCCGCCGCTGCGGCCGCTCGGCTGGCCGGCACCGACGGTGTCGCGGCGGTCCTCAGCTCACCGCTGCTGCGAGCGAGGCGCACCGCCGAGCCCGTGGCCGAGGCGCTCGGCGTCGCGCTGCGGCTCCACGATGGGCTGATCGAGACCGATTTCGGCGCCTGGGAAGGGCTGACCTTCGCCGAGGCCACCGCCCGGGACCCCGAGCTGCACACCCAATGGCTCACCGACACCTCGGTGGCCCCCCCGGGTGGTGAGAGCATGGACGCGGTCCACCGGCGGGTCCGCCGGGTCCGCGACCAGTTGATCGCCGAGCACGGCGCCGCCACCGTGATCGTGGTCAGCCACGTGACCCCGATCAAGTCGCTCCTGCGGATGGCCCTGGACGCCGCCCCATCACTGCTGCACCGCCTGCACCTGGACATCGCGTCCCTGTCCATCGCCGAGTTCTACCCCGACGGCCCCGCCACAGTCCGCCTCGTCAACGACACCTCCCACCTCCCCTAACCCCGGCGTGTCGCGTCCCCGTGCTCGGTGTGTCGGGCTGCGGTGCTCAGTGTGTCGCCCCCGCGGGCACGGCTACCTCACGAACAAGTAGATCGATACCGCTAGACCCACCGCGACCACCGCGATCCGCAACGCAGTCGCGGAGAGCCGACCGGCGAGCTTCGCGCCGATGAAGCCGCCGACCAGGGTGGCCGGAGCGAGTAACGCGACGGCCAGCCAGCCCACCGGCGCGCCAAGGGAGAACACCAGCACCGTGACCACAGCGATGATCAACGAGAGCACACCCTTCACCGCATTGATCCTGCGCAGATCATCGTGCGTGGTGAGCGCGAGCACCGAGATCAGCACCACCCCCAGCGCCCCGCCGAAGTAGCCGCCGTAGATCGCGGCAAGGAACACCGCAGGCAACAGCACCGCGCGGCGGTCAGGGCGACGAGAATCCGGCCCCCCGATCCAGCGGGTGAGCCACGGCTGCACACCGAGGAGCACGCTCGCCAGCGCCACCAACGCGGGCACCACGGCATCGAACACCGCGGCGGGAAGCACGAGCAGCAGGAGACTGCCGGTCAGCGAACCCGCCACCGCGACCCCGGCCGTGGACAGCACCCGGCTCTGCTGCCCGCGCAGCTCCCGACGGCTGCCCAGCGCGAAGCCCAAGTAGCCGGGGCACTGGGCCACCGAGTTGGTGACGTTCGCCGCGAGCGGCGGGAAGCCGACCGCCAGCAGCGCCGGGAACAGCAGCAGCGACCCACCACCAGCCAGGGCATTGACCACACCGGACACGACGCCCACGACGACCAGCAGAGCGAGCTGGCTGGAAGGCACGAGGTGCCACGCTATCCTAGATCGGGACGATCTATGCTGGTGTCGCGGACGAGCTGGCCGGGCGGTCGCGTCGGGCTCGGTGACGGGCCTGTCGAGGAAAGTCCGGACTCCTCAGGGCAGGGTGGTTGCTAACGGCAACCCGGGGTGACCCGCGGGATAGTGCCACAGAAAACAGACCGCCCCGTGCGAGCGGGGTAAGGGTGAAACGGTGGTGTAAGAGACCACCAGCGTCCCGGGTGACCGGGACGGCTCGGTAAACCCCACCTGGAGCAAGGCCAAAAGGCGCGCCGGCAACGGTGCGCTGCGCAGGCGATCGAGGGTGGCCCGCCCGATGCCTGCGGGTAGGCCGCTAGAGCCTGCCGGCGACGGCAGGCCGAGATGGATGACCGCCGGCCGGGACGCCGCAAGGCGCCCGGTGCACAGGATCCGGCTTACAGGCCAGCTCGTCCGCCCCGAGCCTGTTGGTAAATGATGTTGGTTGGGTGTGTCCGAGGTGACGCGGGTAGTGATTTGATCACAGTGGTGTGTCGCGCTGGGGACGGGAATGGGCTTCTGGTAGGCGACCTGGACGTCCACCCCTGACCCACTACTTTCCGGCGCCAACGCGATAAGATATCCGCTTCCCTGGACACCACTGTTCGTGTCCAGCCCTGGGCCATCCTGGAGTCGAGGTCCGCCGGAGGCAGAGGATTGTTGATCTTAGATCGGTTGCGCTCTTCGTGTGTGAACGCTGATCTCCAGTATGTCCGTTTGTCGGTAGCGTCGTTGCGTATGCCTGAGGTGTGGCTGCGTGTTTGTGGGGGTCAACTCGTGCGGACTCGTCGTGTTGGTGGGGCTGACGGCTCGCTGACGGTGATTAGCTGTAAATCTCGGTTGAGGGTTGCGTGGGACGGACAGTCAGGGGTTCGACCTGCATCGACGGGTCACGGGGTCGGCTCGTTATCGTGGTTGACCGCCAATGCGGGCGTTGCCTCGGGTCGGTGGGCTTGTTGCGGCCCGCGCAGGACGTGGTGGTCGTGGGCTGAGGGAACGTGGTTCTCGCACGCTCTCTTTCGAGATCTACGGTTGTTATGTCTATCTTGGCTTGTGCGACTGTCAGTTCCGAGGATGCGGAGGCGATGAGCGAGATCGACTCGGGTGGCATCTTCGTGTGCTACCGGCGGCAGGACACCCGCCATGTTGCTGGACGATTGTTCGATCGGCTGGCTGAGCGGTTTGGAAGGTCGCATGTGTTTATGGATATCGTCTCAATTGAGCCTGGCTTTGACTTTGCGGAGGTGATCAGCAAGGCCGTTAGTGGCTGCGATGTGCTTCTCGTCCTGATCGGTCAGAGTTGGCTCAGTACGGTTGATGAGCGCGGTCGACGCAGGCTCGATAACCCGGATGATCTGGTGCTCTTGGAGGTGAAGGCCGCCCTTGATCAGGGAGTTCGAGTCATCCCGGTGCTGGTCGACGGCACGTCTGCGCCTCGGCGAGACGAACTTCCCGAGGTGATCGCTGGTCTTGTCCGACGCAATGGGGTGCGGCTTGATCACGAGACCTTCGACTCCGACGTCGGGGGTCTCATGGATGTTCTCGACAGAATCGTTCGACCGGACTCGGGACGCCGTCAATACAGACCCACTGGGAGTGCTGACGCTAATAATACTGCTCCCACTCAACGCTCACCAGTTCCGCAACGGCTGGTGAGAATCATCAGAGGCAATCGAAAATTGACCTTCAACGATGTCGATGTCTACGCTGTCGCGTTTAGCCCGGATGGGCGCCTGCTGGCCAGCGCCGGCTCCGACAAGGCCGTGCGGTTGTGGGACCCGGCCACCGGCGATCCGGTCGGTCTGCCCCTCACCGGCCACACCGCCGAGGTGCGGGCGGTGGCGTTTAGCCCGGATGGGCGCCTGCTGGCCAGCGCCAGCGGTGACAAGACCGTGCGGTTGTGGGACCCGGCCACCGGCCAGCCGGTCGGCCATCCCCTCACCGGCCACACCGACTGGGTGACGGCGGTGGCGTTTAGCCCGGACGGGCGTCTGCTGGCCAGCTCCGACAAGACCGTGCGGTTGTGGGACCCGGCCACCGGCAACCCGGTCGGCCATCCCCTCACCGGCCACATCGACTGGGTGACGGCGGTGGCGTTTAGCCCGGATGGGCGCCTGCTGGCCAGCGCCAGCGGTGACAAGACCGTGCGGTTGTGGGACCCGGCCACCGGCCGCCGGGTCGGCCATCCCCTCACCGGCCACACCAACAAGTGGGTGTGGGCGGTGGTGTTCAGCCCGGACGGGAGCCTGCTGGCCAGCTCCAGCGCCGGCGAGACCGTGCAGTTGTGGGGCAGCGATCCGTAGCGTGCACTTGACGGCTACGGATCGCGTCAATCCACAACGGGCTCGACCGACCGATGGCTAGAAAAGAAGCTGGGACCCGGCCAGCTACCGCATCACTGACGTCCCTACGCGTCACAGGCCGCTTGGTCCATCTCGTAGTGACACCTACGACGATCGTAGCTGCCAAAAGTGGGTTTCTACTTTCTAGTGCTCTGTCCTGGAATCCAGACAGCTGCCATGACCGAGGCCATACAGGGCGCTTCAGTCGCCGCCACAAACCAGGATGTGTCCCGGTCGCAAAAGATCGCACAAGCACCAGACTCATGGCGCCCAGCGGACCCGCCCTGTCTACGCGCCCCAACCACCGCCGCCCGCCGGTCCGGCCCGCGCGAGCACGGCCGCCAGACCGCGCGCAGCGAGCGGGACCGGACCGGCGGGCAGGCGAGGCAACAACGCAACCCAGCCACGCCAGCGCTGGCGTAGCCGGCGCCTTGATCCCATAGAGGCGAATTCGGCAACAACTTTGAGTGACTGTCTGTGCCTGTCAAAGATCACCTGAGACTGGACACCTTGAGTGACGTTTCTGTGACGTCGAGCAACTGTCGAGCCGTGGGGACGTGCGTAATCCACCAACGGTCACACATTCGCATCGGTGCATGAACTGGCGGTCGCCTAATCGGGGGGTTTCGGCGGGAGCGAGTGGGTCGTAGCGTGAAACGAGTCTGTTAGGCCGATATTGGAGGCGCAGTGTCACTGACCGTTCCCGTGAGCCTGTTGAAGAAGGCGCAGCACGGCGCCGTCTCGGACGACGAATTTGTGGACTGTATTCGCGAGTCGCTGCCTTACGCGTGGTCGATGGTTGATCGACTGGCGAAAGAGCTGGATGCTACCGGTGCACCGTCCGTACAGAACTTGGAGGTTCCGCCCGACGACGCGGCGTGGGGTGAGGTTTTCCGCTTGGTCAGCAGTGACGCGATGCGGAGAACGGTTCAGCGGCACTTCGGCGTGCGTATGGCTTTTCAGAACTGCTGCAAGGTCGGCCTGTTCCGGCTCGACGCGATGGAGGAGTACGAGGCGTTCATCTCGCCTCGTGCGCAGCTCCTCAATCAAGATCCCTCGTTGCTAAATTGCTGAGCAACGAGCAAAAAAGGAGGGCTGCCGGATCGCTTGGCGCCCTCCACTTTTAGAGCTGCTCACGTCGACTGAACTTTGGCATCGGACGAACCCCTCTTTTGCTCCTGTTTCCGGGCCTGACCAGCAGATTGAACCTGGCGAATAAGCCTAAAACATTTTCGCTTATCTGTATTGAGACTTGCGAGGCAGGAAATACTTGAGGGGTCATTGGGTTAGGGACCGGGGTGGTTCGCAGGTGTCAGGCCACTGTGGCGTGACCATCCTGCGTGGATCTCTACTGTGACGGATCGACCCTGAGGGCGTACTCTAGCTCGAACCTGTGGGCGTCCAGCAGCAAGTCAGCGGTCTCAAGCGGCGTATTGTCGGCAAAGTATGTTGTGCGAACGATCACCATTACTGGCGTTCCTGGCCGTAGCTTGAGCTGCTTGGTTTCTGACGGTCGGGGCATTCGCGCTCTCAACCGTTCCACGACGGTAGTCGGTCGTTTGCCGATGGCGGTAAACCGGTCGATCAGGCCTGCGCCCATGTGCGGGCCCTCCTCGGGCCGCTCGACGACGGTACCTTTGGTGATCACGAGCGGCTCGTATGAGTGAACGATCATCATGGGTTCGTCGTTCGCGAGGGATACGTAGTCGGTTCGCATGACATCGGCGCCGACGGGGATATGGAGCCGCGCGGCAATGTCGGCGGCGACTCGTTCTGGGTAGGTCTGGTGGCGGTATGCAGGAATTCGTTCGGAGGCTAGAGCTTCCTCGGCAAACGGTGCACCGGGGTGTGACCTGTAGTGCAGCGCTGATCGTCTGACCAGTGGTTGGTAGCGACGTACGAACGCGCCACCACCGCGTACCCGGTCAATGAGGCCCTCAGCTTCGAGAATGTCGAGTGCGCGGCGCGCGACGATCCGCGATACCTCGAAGTTCTCGCTGAGGGCGTCCTGTGTGGGTAGCCGGTCGCCCGGCTGCAGGCTCCCGCTGATCATCTGTTCGCGGAGGGTGCCCGCGATCCGCTCGTACATGTGCTCGGACATGTCGTCCTCCTTCTCTGGCTCCCGGTGTTGGCTGCCGGAACCTACTTGACTTGGCATACCATATATTGGTATACCAACAATATTGATGGCATGCCAACTTGACCAGAGCCACGTCAGGCGACCGGTGGCCCCACCGGAGCGGCGAAGGACTCCGTGAACCGCTGCGCATCCGTGCCGGCTGGGTCCCCGACCAGACGATCAAGCAGTTGGAAACGTTCGTCACCGGACCGATCACGCATGACACAGCGGTGCTGGCGTTCCCGACCACACCCACCGACCCCACCGGGTCCACTCGCGGAGGTGCCGCATGACCAGCGTCTCAACTGGTGGCGTGACGTTTGGGCAGGCGGCGGACCTGCTTGCAGCACACCTCGCCAGCCACCCACTGCCGGAACCGGCGTCGGTGACGGTGACGACCTGCAGGGCCGGGCGCTCGGAGGTCAAGGTGCAACTGCCGTCGTGCCGCACAGTGGCCGAGGTCGCGACTGCGCTGCTCAGCTGGGCCGACACGCTGACCGGCCCGGCTGGCGCGGTCGACCTCGACGTCTACGGTGCCGCAGCTCACGACCCGGAGCTGTTCACCGATCTGTCACCCGGCGACCACCGGAGCGTGTCCCTGGTACAGCTGCGCGGGTGGGCGGCCAGTGTGTCCGACGAGGCGATCACGCGACCCGAAACTTCCAACGCACGCACCCGAGGCTCTAAAAGGCGTGCTGTCGCGGGGCTAAGAGGACCGAGCGGTGTGCCACCGGGTCGAGAGCCAGCGGCCAACCGTTGAAGGTGACGCATGCTGAGCGTGCCTTTCTCGCCGTGCTCACGGGCAAATCCCTCAACATATTCAGAGAATTCTTCGAACGTCTGCCGTCGCTGTCTGATTCGCAGTTCGAGCACGGTCCGCGCTGGCCTCGTTGCAATGTTTGACCTGGCATCGTTCTCTTCCTGTGCCCTCCCACATCACCGGTACCGGCGATGTGATCGTAGCCGACTGCATCCTATAGGGCTTGAAAACTCGATACAGTCGTCATTGTCAGGCTCTCGATTCCAGCTCGGGTTCGTTGAGTTTGTCTCGCAGCTGCTGCAAGGCTCGTGCTCGAGTGGGTCCGATCGCTCCGGGCGGGATTCCGGTCATGCGGGCGACTCCGGCGTAGGAGCGGGAATTGTCGGTGAACAGCGCCTGCAATAGGGTCTTGCGGCGAGGTGACAACTCGGCGACGAGGTTCCACAATGTCCGCGCGGTGTCGGCGTCGATGGCCCGCTGCTCGGGGCCCACCGAGGGGTCGGCGACGGTTTCTGGCGTCATGGTGGTGAGGTCTGGGGCGGGTTTGGCCTGGCGCAGGATGCGCAGGCATTCGCGGCGGGCCGTGGTCGCCAGCCATCCGCCCAGCTTCTCGGGGAACTCCACCTGGTGGGCGTTTTCAGCGAACCGCAGCCAGGTCGTCTGCGCTGCGTCAAGTGCATCGGCCTGCTGCAGTCGAAACGACCGCACTGTCATGGACACGAGCTTGCCGTACCGGCACATGATTTCCTCCCAAGCTGCCGGATCCCGGTCGCGGACCCGTAGTAACAGGTCAGCTGCGCTGTCCGTGGTGCCCGTCGGGGTGTAGTCGATGGTGGCGGTTGTCATTGGAATCTGGGCTCCTTATCAACCGTTGGGGTTGATCGTTGTTGAAGGCAGCGCGTACCGCCGGGCATAGGCTGCGAATGACGCTTGGGCTGGCAGCCGAGGTGGAATAGGACGACCTCGCAGAGGCAGGTGGCAGGCAGGGCGGTGCCGATCTGTTGTGAGCCTGGCCTGGGGCACCGCCACTCACCGGGAAGATCTGGCTCTTAATTTGTTCACTGTTGGCTGGCTACATGGGTCATCGGCACTAGCGGCGGGACGGAACGACAGAGATTGCAGATCGACACCGCCATCCCGGCCTGTCTCGCTTGCCACCATCGCTCAGCTTGTTTCATGGCTGGGGTCTGGCGTTTGCATGGCCCGGTAGGGTCGTCTCGATTAGGGCCGGGCTTCCAGAACGATGTTGAACGGTGTTTCGGCGGCTCGGCGGAAGCGGGTGAATCCGGCATCGATTGCCACCCGGCGGATGGCCGCTTCGCCGGCCTGGGCGCCCAGCTCGTACCCGCCGGGTTGGGAGCGCGCGTTGGGCACGCACAGGAAACTGGAGAACGAGTAGTAGGTGCGACCCACGGGACTGAGGTTGTCCGTGACGGCGTCACCGGCGAAGGGCTCGACGATCAGCCAGGTGCCGTCGGCGTCTAGCGCCTGGAGGATGTGGCGTGCGGCGCCGAGCGGGTCGCCCATGTCGTGCAGGCAGTCGAAGGTGGTTACCAGGTCGTAGCCGGTGCCGGAGAAGGTCTGCGCCGAGGCGACCTCGAAGCAGGTGCGGTTGCTGACGCTGGCGTCGGCGGCCCGCTTGCGGGCTAGCTCGATTGAGCCTTGGTGGTAGTCCGAGCCGGCGAATGTTGAAGCGGGGTAGGCCTGGGCGAGCAGCACGGTGGATGCGCCCAGGCCGGGGGCCCAAGATCGGCAGCTGGCGCGCGCCAATGTTCTGGGCGGACCACCCAAAACTGACCGGTTAGCAGATGGTAAAACTTGTGTGAGGTATAAGCAACAGCAACAAACAGAGCCCACCCGCAAAAA
>JBOHFF010000154.1:0-25912 GCA_050699515.1 Pseudonocardiaceae bacterium | reverse complement strand
GAACCACCACACCTTGATCCACACCCGGAACGTGCCACGGACCCCGGCAAAGATCAGCACACCACGCCGTGACAGACCAGGCAATCCCAACACAACAACATGATCAAATTAAGCTAAGTGGCATTGGAAAGAGACCGCGCCATGCTCTGCGCGGCCAATTGATTATGTCGACGCTGCGCGTTCTGTCGTCACCGGGCGGTAGAGCGCGGTGGTCGCGCTAATAAGGGAATCTGAAGGGAAAGGATCTTGCGAGCCGCCGTCGGTGGGCGAGATACCGGCGCTGACCAGAGGGAACAGGCACTCGGCGACGCTTGGCGCGCTACGGGTGTCGGTACTCTGATCTCCCTTCACGGCCGGCTGCGGACAGATCCCGTAGGCGCCAGCAGACTCTTCGGCGTCACCGCTGGCACCGGGTGGCCGCCAGAGTTCTTCGGGGATTACCCGTCCTGATGATCGCAGCCGCGAGCTGAACGGGAGTGCGCCCATTAACCTCCGCACGCTGATCATAAAATTTTCGTTGACCAAGGATAAACGATAAGTATCCTGGGAAATATGTCGAGCACCCTGCCTGGGCGCCAGCTCGACCTCGTGCACCGTATCGGATCGGCGGTGTTCGGTGCCGGGCTGTGCGTGTTCGGGGCTCTCGGGGTAGCCAACAGGCTGGAGTTCCTCGCTGTGCAGGGCAAGGTCGTGCTCGGGCTGGCCTCCAACGGCCTGCTGGCGACGATCTCACTCATCGTCGGCGGAGTGCTTGTCGGCGCCGCGTGGCGCGGCGGCCGGATCTCCTCGACGATCACGGTGGGGGTCGGAGTGCTGTTCCTACTCTCCGGCTTGCTCAACCTCGCCGTGCTCCATACTCAGCTCAACCTCTTGGGATTCCGGCTGTCGAATGTGATCTTCAGTCTCATCGCCGGAATGTTACTGCTCTTCCTCGGCGCCTACGGTCGCTTCAGCGGCGGGCTGTCGACGGACAACCCCTACTACCAACAACGGCATCGCAACGACCCGCACACCGGCGCCGGGGAAACGGCCCGCCAGGACGACCGCATCGACGATGCCGAGCTGGCCGCCGCCGAGCTGGCGGTCGCCGAGGGTCACGCCACGCCGGAACAGGAGAGGCTGGTGTTCGAGGACGCTCGACGGCGCACCTACGAGGCACACCTACACGCATGGGAATCCTACGAGAGCCACCAAGCCCGCAACGCGAGCTCGCCCGTCCCTCCCCATTGGCGAGGGGCGTCCTACCGACCGTGGTCCAGAGGAGCTCGCGGGGCCGAAGAGAGCCCGAGGAGCTCCGGGGATCCTGGTTGATCTGGATCGCTGCTCTCAAGTCGGACTTGAACCAACAACCGCGTGATTCACCTACGCTCCTTCCTGCACGGTCAGATCCTCTCCGAGGCGGCGCTGTACACGGGTGCCGCGAGGCGCTCACTGACATGAAGAAACTCGGCAACACGCCGGACGCCTCAAAACGGCCGACCCGCACCCGCTCTGACCAGGCACAGCTCTCCGCCCTCGATCAACAACGCGTGCGTTGCCTGACTCTGGGCTGTCATGTGGCAACAACCCCAGACGTTCTTAGGTATCTCACGACCGACGTTCCCGCTCCTTCGTATATCGCTGCAGATGTCAGCGCAAGGAGGAGAAACCGTGTCGAAGACCATTGAACTCGACTCGATCCGGACCGAGATCATCGACCGCCACAGCATCATCGACTGACCCAACGTATTCCCATGGTGGGCCAAGCCCGCGCACGTGAAAATCCTGTTCTACGCGGATGGGAGTATCAAATACGATGGCGGGCCGTTCTTTGGCCTCAAGCAGGTCCTGGCCACGCTGACCGCCAACCATTATCACTGGGTGCGTTTCGACATCACCACGGTGCATCGGAGCACCGATCCCAGTGCCGACCACGAGGGGCTCGACCTGGCCCAAGCCCTGGCTCTCGACAGCTTCGACGAGCTATGGATCTATAGCATCAACAGCGGCCCACAGCTCAGTGCCAGCGAGCTCGCTGCGGCCAAGACGTTCATGGATGATCGTGACGGCGGCGTGCTCATCACCGGTGACCACGCCAATCTGGGGATGGCCTTCGCCAACCTGCCACGTGCCGGGAAGATGCGGATGCTCCCGGCACCTCCAGCGATGCCGCCGGTGTGGAACACCACGCTGCGGAACGGGGCGAACGCCACGTTCGAGTTCGACGACCAGTCCGACGCCGTTCCGCAGCCGCTGTCGCTGCGGAAATACTGGCCAAGCCTGCCATGGCAGGCGCCCCACCCCGTGCTGTGCAGCCCCCTCGGACCCATCGACATCTTCCCTGACCATCAGCACGAAGGAGAGGCCCTGGCCCCGGCTCCCTCTCCAGCCAGCGAGTGGCCGGGTGGCGCGGGCGCAGAAGTGATCGCATGGGGCAGCATTGTCGACTCCTCGTCGAACACCGTCGGCCGTCAGATCGGCGTGCTCTCCGCGTACGAGGGCCATGACTAGGGAGTGGGCCGCATCTTGGCCGATTCGACGTGGCACCACCACTTCGACATCAACCTGCGCGGCATACCGGGCAATCCGGACCGTCCCGGCTTCGTCACCCCCGGCACCAGTGACTGGATCACTACGGCACGCAAAATCGAGTATTACTACGTCAACGCCGCCATCTGGCTCGCCTCCCCGGCGAAGCAGGCCGCCATGCGGGCCGCGGCGTGGTGGCCTGCCTTGTGGAGCGATCATCTGCTCGAATCCATCGAGCTGGTCACGCACCTGGACTTGCTCGGCCGCCGGGCGTACGAGGCTCTCAGCCGGTATGCACCCCAGTGCATCATCTTCGACTGGATCTGGAGCCTCGTGCCGCCCTCGGTGCGCAAGCAATTCCCGAAGATCATCGACAAGGGCGACCCGACGCCACTCATCGAGTACGTTGCTGGTGTCGCCACCCGTCAGCTGCTTGAGCAGTTCGACGTGTCCAGAGACCGGTTCCCGACGGAAGCCCCATCACTCGAGGAGATTTCCCGGGCGTTCACCGGAGTCGCGGAGCGGGCGCTGGCTGCCCTGCTCTCTGACATGGAGGCGAAAGTCGACGCGGTGCGTTCCCTCAGCGTTCAGGGCTAGCACTCGACCGGAGAATCCAGATAACTGCTGACCGTCACACGGCAGCCAGCAGTGCCCGGTCCCGCAGCGCCGCCGAGTGTCCGCGGGACCGGGCACGTCAGCCTCGTCTACCCGACCATGAGCGATGCTGACCCCACGGTATTGAGTTGGCGGTGACCGCCGGGGAAGGTCGGCGAGCATCGCGTCCGCGGTAGGGGTCGGCGCGCTTACCCCGACATTAGTCGTGACGGTCCGCGCGGTGTGATCGTGTCTGTGATGCAAAACCTGACAGTCCGAACGCACGCCTGGGATCACCAAACCGCGGTGGACCTTACCCGGCTGACGACTAATCGGCGCACCTGGCTTGACTTCTCGCTCAAGCGTGACAGCCATCGTCAAGGCGCCCGCATTCTCGCGAGACGCGCAGTGGCGTACGTGAACTGGGGTATTAGAAATAAAGAATTCCGGCGGCAATAATGACACCTGGAATATCAATAGAGTCGAACTGTGCTCGCCGAGAAATAGGACAATACAGGGGGTTGCCAGCGGCAAGACAAGCACGCTTAGTGTGACTATAATCCACGCAGCCAGCCGTAACCATCCTGGTAGGCAGGTGCTGCCTGTGGAGGCCCTGCGGACCCGGATCACTGCGGTGATGGATGCGCATTGGCGTGGTCACAGCAACGAGGTTGGTCTACAGGAGGTCGGGCAGTGGCGGGTACTCACCGTGCTGGAGGCCGGTGACCCCGAGCTGGCAGTCCACCTCGCGGAGAGTGTGCAGCAGGGGCCAGCACACCCAATCCAGACACGCCAGGCGCAAAACTCGATCACCTACGGTAGGGCATTGGCTCGGCTGCGGCTACACCGCGAGGATGCGGTGATGGCAATCCGCCGCGCTGAGCTGATCCTGCCGCAGTACCTCCTACGAGACCCGATCAGCCGTGAAGTACTCGCCGGACTGCTCGGGCGAGTACGCCGCGACTCCCAGGCCGGCCGGGAGCTGCGGGGGATGGCCCACCGGGCCGGCCTGCCCGTGTAGCCCCTGCGGGTGATGTCCGTTGGAGCGGACGTTGGCGGCTGTCGGTCGGTGAGGATTGCCGATCATGGGCGAGACCACCACATCTATTGATCCGACGGCGAGCAATCCCCGAGCGTGGTACTCCGGCTTGCGCCCTGGCGGGCCCGCTCGGTGGCGCGACTGGTGGCGGAATGGTCATCGGTATCGCGGATCTTCCACCACCCCACTCGGCCACACCCGGACGAGCTGGACCTGTCGCGCACGCTGGATCTGGCCGCATCCGCGCTGAGTGATGGCGATGAGCCGATCCTGCGATCCCCTCGCGGCGCACGCATGATCCCCAACCGGCAACGCTTGGCCGCCGTAGCAGTCCTCGGCGAGCGCGAGACACAACGCTCCGCGGTCCAGCGTCTTGCCCTGGTCGATGCCGCCGCATGGTGGCTCTCGGAACCCAACGGCGGCGAACAACTCGCCTACGCCTTGCTCGCTGCGAGCTGCTCGGCAGAGGTCACCACCGAACACGTCTACCTCGCCCTGATCACACCATCCCTAGCTGGCGAAGACGCCCGGGACTTCTTCCTCGTAGCTGTCGTTCTACAGACCAGCGGTGTACTAAACCTTCGACTTTGCTATACACGAAGTGGGAGTAAGGTAATGCGAGTAGGCGAAGGTTATGTCGGGTTGTCAGGGCAGTGAGATTCTCACCGCTATCCTGGTGGTTACCCTTGCGTGGATAGTGGTCAGAGACGGAGTCGATCTTCGACTAGGTTGGCTAGTCGCGCAGTAGTGGTATCGGCGAGTGCGGCCGGATAATGGCGAGCGCTGGGAGTTCCCGTTCGCGTTTCATCTCGACGGGGAGATCTTCGATGCCCAGTGCGACGCTCACAAGGCATGATCCGGACTCTAACGCTACCAGGGCGCCGTTTTGCACGATCGCACGGACGAGTCGGAGATCGAAAGTGATTGTGACAGTGAGTCGAGCTGTATAGCACTGCGTCTCATTGATGATCACATCGATGGTCGGGTGGTGTGTTGAGGTGATCTGGTGGGCACTCAATACTACTTTCTGAGGTTCCTTGGGAGTGGAGCGTGATCGGTGCGCTGCTTCGATGAGTTTGGTGTAGGTGCGCCATCCCTCGATCACGAGTGCGGCGAGGTCAAGCCGCTGAAGGAGCTGGGTGAATCCGTCGAGCAGCTTGCTGTCCAAAACCTGCTGCGCTGCATGGGACGCTGTTGCAAGTAGCCCGAGCGCTCGAGTGCGTAGCTGGCTGTCGGCCAGTCGTTTCGATAGCTCGTCGATGCCGTCGTCAGTGCATACGACGTCCCATACGGTGCGCAGGACCTCCGGAGGGCTGGTTGTGCTTGTCATCGGGTGACCACCTCTCGGACATTTTGAACACCTTGATCGGGGTGAACCTCTACTTGGACCGTGAACCTGGCTGTCTTGCCGGGTTCACGCAGGCGGGTCGTTGGGTTCGGGTCAAGCGCAGACTCGATCCGGATCCTGGCGTTCCAGTGCCGGCGTTGCGCGCGTTGACGCAGAATCCGCGCGACTAGTAGAGCCAAGATGGCCAACACGACGAGAAGTACGGCAAGCCATGTCGGAAAGCCCGGGGCGCCGAGGACCAAGTCAACGCGGGTGTTGGGTGGCACCAAGTCGCCGGCCTTGGGTTGCTGGTCAACGACCGTGCCAGCATTCCCTGTTATCGTGCCGAGTTGGAGTCCCTGCGGCAGCGTCTGTCGTGCGTTGCTAAGGGATAATCCGAGCAGGTCTGGCACGCTGACGTTGGCAGATGTAGGGAGAGTGTACGTTGGCGGTGATTCGTATGTTGGTGGGGTCTGATACGTCGGTGTGGACGGAGGAGTTATTGGTGTGGAGAAGGTCCCTCCTGTTGCAGAGGGAGATTCATCGGCGACACCAGGAGTCTGCGCCCGAGACGTGATTTGGCAGCTATTGTCGCTACTGTTCTGCTGGCAATATTGCATGGCGTATGAAGCTGCATATCCCGCGTTGGTGCCCCAGCCAAAACCCCACTCAGTGCCACTGCCGTGGGCGAAGGCTCCATAACCTTGGTAGAACCATCCATACGCGGCGCAGTCAGATGCGCCGCCTTGGGCGTGGCACTGTTCGATTGCGGTTAGCGCAGCATCGTTCATACTGCCAGCGAAACCCACAGCCGCGATCGCCGTGGATCCGGAATAAGCGATGGAACCATACTCACGCTGCGCCGCATTAGCAGGAGTTGCTGGAAACAGGGCAACAACTAAGGCGCCAAAGAGCGCCAAACCAATGCGGCGTCGAAAACTCAGACCCGCCACACTGCTAGTTTGCACACGATGTAGTTGCTCACACAATCCGTCACGGCTGCACACTCTCCGTGATCGACCACCAATTTTGGACTCCGCGCCAGCCCTGGGATCATCATGAAGGCAAGACCGATGATTCGCGGAGCCGCGCGGGCATGAAAATTTGCCTAATAGTCTGCGGTACATGGCTGCTCACCTGTCCCACACGCTCTCGGATAACCGCACCACGCCGACGCCTACACGCAGCTGCACCCGTATCACCACCGAAACGACTAGTTGATTCACTATCGCTTAACCACTTGTTAAGTTACGGCGGCACTATGGAGCTGGTGGGTTTCACCCAAATAGCGTAATCGGGAGCTGACTGTCGGGTTCGTCTGTGCTCTCGCCGGGGCGTGAGCCGCCCGCAAGAGCCACTCGGCATCGGTCTGTTGGAACTCTTCGTCCCGAGCTGCGGGCACGGCGATCACTGGGGGTTGTTTCCGCTCGTCGTCGGCCGCTGTCGGGCACTTTGGGTCGGTGTTGGTTGATGTCGTTGCTGTACTTCGCTGCTGTACAGCGGCGGACTACGCGCCGGTCGGGACTAGTCGTGGATGGACGGCGTGGACCAGGTGCGGGACCTGGTGTCGTGCCGGATGAGCAAGTGAGATCAGGAGGCGCACCCGCCCCCTGAGTTGACGGCCGAGGGCTGGTGTTGCGAGCACCTGCCCACGGCCTTGATCGCCGACCCTGTAGAGAGGGTGGAGACCCGATGCCAGACCCTACGCAGTTCGGCCCGGACCGGTTCCGGGTGGCTCTGGATCACGGTGAGGTGGTGGAGTTGGACGGCAGGACGCTGGTGCTGGACGGCGAGGAGTCTCCGACTGTGGTGCTCCGGCTTGCGCCCCGGCGGGCTCGGTCAGTGGCCCGGGTACTGGAGGAATGGTCGTCGGTGTCGCGGATCTTCCACAATCCGACTCGGCCGCACCTGGATGAGCTGGACTTGTCGCGGACGCTGGATCTGGCCACGTCCGCGTTGTGTGATGGCGATGAGCCGATCCTGCGGTCCGCGGGCTCCAATCGGCTGTATATCCGGTCACCGAGCACCTGATTCCCGATCAGATGTTTCACGACCAGGCTCCTCGACGAGGCAGCAGGATCACTAATAATCTTGCACATTCAGGTTGGGGTGGGCATCCCGTCGGCCTGGCGCAGCCTGACCACGCGGCAGCCCAGGGGTACATGCCGGACAAGTCGTGGATGGCCGACCCGGCCCGCTGCGCTGGTGCCGGTGTCCGGCGGAGGTGGCGTTCTCGACCAGGCCACAGCAGGTCATCGAGATGATCCGCGCGGCCCGCGCAGCCGGGATGCCGTTCGCCTGGTTCACCGCCGACGAGGAGTTCGGCCAGAACCCCGGCCTGTGCGACTATCTCGAGGGCAGCCGGATCCCGTATGTGATGGCCGTCCCGAAGAACACCCAATTCACCGATACCGCAGGACGCCTGACGCAGGTCTATGACCTGCGTGTGAAGCTCACGGCTGATCGTGGGACGCGCTCGATCTGGAGGCGGGAACCGTGGAGATCCGTGGCACCGTGGTCCGGATCAAAGGCCAAGGTCTGCGGATTAAAGCCCAAGCCGAAGAGCCGTGCCGGGTATCGGAAGCTGCGGTTGCCGTCGTGGGCCGTGAAGATGCTGCTTCGCCGCCAGATCGATGCCACGCCGAACGAATGGGGCGTTGTGTTCACCTCACCGAATGGGATGCTCCGGGACCCGAGTAATGCCCAGGCTGACTTACGGGACGTGTTCGCTCGCCTGGACTATCCGTGGGTGACCTCGCACGTATTCCGCAAGACAGCAGCCATCTTGCTGGACGAAGCAGGGGGGAGCGCCCGTAAGATCGCCGATCAGCTTGGGCATTCTCAGGTGTCGCTCACGCAGGACTTCTACATGGCGCAAGATCGCCTCGGAGGATGCGGCCCGGGTGTTGGAGATCATCGGTAGACCTGATGAGGCAGCTCTGATCGCGAGTGTGAATCGAGGGCACGATGAATGAGTCGTGCCGTGAACCTAGGGGTTTCCTGGGGGTGGAACTTGGAAACTGAGCTGATGAAACCGCTCAACCTGCGGTTTTGGCTCCCCGAGTTGGACTCGAACCAACAACCCTGCGATTAACAGTCGCATGCTCTGCCAATTGAGCTATCGGGGAAAGTGCCGGGTGCCCACCGCCGGGTGGGCTGGCGGGAACCACCTTAGCGCACGGCGTGCAACGCTCGTGCCACCGCCCCAGCACCCGGCAGGAGCGGCCGATCACCCGGCCTGGGCGACGGCGAAGATCCGGCGGAACGGGAACCAGGTCACCCCATCGGCCCCCGCCGGGTAGGCGGCCCGCAGCCGGGGCGCGAGCTCCTGGCGGAACGCCGACCAGTCCGCCGCCGACAGTGCCGCCCGGACCGGCCTCAGCGCCGTTCCAGTGATCCATTCGAGTACCGGATCGGCGCCGGTCAGCTGGTGCAGGTAGGTGGTCTCCCACACGTCCAGCTCCGCGGCGGCCGGGCTCAGCACGGCCGCGTATCCGGCGGGTTCGAGCACCGGGTGGGTACCCCGGAGATCGAGCAGGTCACGCCAGCGAGGCTCGGCGGCGAGCCGGGCCGTCTCGGCGTGTGAGGGCGCGCTGAAGTTCGCCGGCACCTGGAACGCCAACCATCCCCCGGGTGAGAGCCGCCGCATCCACCGGCGGAGCAGCTCCGGATGGTCAGGCACCCAGTGCAGCACGGCGTTGCAGACGACGAGCCCCGTGCCAGCCGGGGGTGACCAGCGGCGGAGGTCGCACAGGTCGGCGTGGATACCACGCTCCCGCGCAGCCTGCACCATCTCCGGCGAGCTGTCCAGCGCGATGATGCTCGCCCTCGGCCACCGCTTGATCAACGACCTGGTGAGGGTGCCCGGCCCGCAACCCAGATCCACCACCAGGGCCGGGTCCCGAACGCCGACCCGGGCCAGCAAGTCGTGGAATGGCCGGGCCCGATGGTCACCGAACGCGAGATAGGTCTCCGGGTCCCACACCGCCGCGCCGACCTCCC
The DNA here is from genome assembly GCA_050699515.1 of Pseudonocardiaceae bacterium. Classification (GTDB taxonomy): domain Bacteria; phylum Actinomycetota; class Actinomycetes; order Mycobacteriales; family Pseudonocardiaceae. Next base: position 16,442 of record JBOHFF010000154.1, on the reverse strand, counting down.
TCCCCCTCAGCACCGAAAGCTAGCCCGCTGGCGGCAGTCACGACAAGCGCGCCACGACCTCCCTGATCATCGCCTCCAGCGCGCCCGGCGCGGTACCGGGATCGGCCCGCACTTGCAGCACCAGGCCGTCCTGACCGGGCACTCGGCGCTGCACGAACCACGCCCCGCCACCCGGAAGCTCGCAGTGCCGGCTGGATCGGATCGAGTTGGTCACCCGTTCGCGCACCACCTCGGGTATCTTGCCGGGCTGCGCGAGCGCGAACCGGCGCGGCGGCAGGTCGCAGAGCAGCACGGCCTCGCTCACCTGACCCATGCTGACGGCTTCGGTGACCACCAGCGCGCCGTGGTCCCATACCGCCTTACTGACCAGGTGCCAACCGATGCGGCGCGCCTCGGCGCCTTCCGGCACCCACATCCCCAGCTGGGTCAGCACCAGGTGACCGCTGCCCGCCAACTCCCCCGTCGTGACGATCCGCTCGTCGGGGTCGAGCCGACCGGCGAATCCGGGAGGCAGCTCGGGCGCGGCGCCGAAGCCGCGCAACAGCAGAGCCCATCCACTCACTCCTGCGCCCCCAACGACTGCTCCCGAAGCGCCCGGTAGTACTGCTCTAGGGCCACCAGGTCCCCAAAGAGATGGTGGTAGGTGTCCGCGTCGTCCAATGGTGAGATCCGTTGCAGCCGCGACTTGATCTCAGCGACCTGCCGCCCCACCACGGTGGCCTGGAGGTGGGCCAGCAGGCTCCCGATGTAGCGGGCGTCATCCGCGCCGCTCTTGGCGTGCAGGGTCTCCACGGCGAGCTCAGTGATCAGCGACCGCTGCGGACCGTGCGCGGCGACCGCCTCGATCCAGTCCGGACCGGACAGTCCCGCCGCGGTGCCGCCGGCGGCCAGCACTGCTGTGTGCACTTGGGCGTAGACGGGGTGGGTGAAGGCGTCGGCGGGGAGGGTGTCGTAGACCGGCCCGGCCATCGCGGGTTCCTGCAGCACTGCCTTGAGCACCTCACGCTGTGGCTGCAGGCGCACATCGTCACGGGACGGAGGCCCGGTGCCGTCCCCGACCGGGGACTGGCTCCGGGGCCGCCCGCCGCGGCGCCGGGGCGCGTCCCCGGCGGCCTCCCGAACCCGGTTGACCACGACGGCCTCTTCACCCGTCCAGCCACTCCAGCCGGACAGGTACGTCGCGTACCGATCGCGGAGTGCCACGTCCTTGATCTTCGCCACGAGCGGCACCGCGCGCCGCAGCGCCGCCACCTGGCCCTCGACCGTGTTCAGGTCGTGCTCTTTTAGCAAGCTCTTCACCGCGAAGGTGAACAGCGGCTGACGGCGGGCCACCAGGTCCACCAACGCGGCATCGCCCTTGGTTTGCCGCACCTCGCACGGGTCCATCCCGTCGGGCGCGATCGCGATGAAGGTCTGTGTCGCGAACCGCTGCTCTTCGTCGAACGCCTTGAGCGCGGCATGCTGACCGGCCTCGTCACCGTCGAAGACGAAAATCACTTCGCCGCGCAGGGCGTCGTCGTCCATGAGCAGCCGGCGCAACACCGAGACGTGCTCCGTGCCGAATGCCGTGCCACATGACGCCAACGCGGTGGGCACCCCGGCCAGGTGCATCGCCATCACGTCGGTGTAGCCCTCGACGACGACGACCTGACGGCGCCGGGCGATCTCCCGCTTGGCCAGGTCCAACCCGAAGAGCACCTGCGACTTGCGATACAGCGGCGTCTCGGAGGTGTTGAGGTACTTCGCCTCGACGCGATCGTCGTCGAACAACCGCCGGGCACCGAACCCGACCACATCGCCGCCGAGGTCCCGGATCGGCCACAGCAACCTGCGGTGGAAGCGGTCGATCGGCCCGCGTTGGCCTTCCCGGGACACCCCTGCCTTGATCAGCTCCTCGACGGTGAACCCGCGGCCGAGCAGATGTTTGGTGAGCTGATCCCAGCCCGACGGGGCGAAACCGCAGCCGAACCTCGCCGCCGCTTCCTGGGTGAAACCGCGCTGCATGAGGAACTCCCGGGCCGGCTGCGCCGGCGCCGAGCTGAGCTGCTCGGCGTAGAACTCCTGAGCCAGCTTGTTGGCCTCAACAAAGCGGGAGCGGGTACCGCGGTCGCGCTGCACCGAAGAGCCACCCCCGGTGTAAGTCAGCTGGATTCCGACCCGGTCGGCCAGCCGCTCCACCGCCTCGACGAAGCCGAGATGCTCGATCTTCATGATGAAGTCGACGACGGAGCCGCCTTCAGCGCAGCCGAAGCAGTGGTAGGTGCCGTGCCCGGGGCGGACGTTGAACGACGGCGATTTCTCGTCGTGGAACGGGCAGAGCCCCTTGAGCGAGTCCGCACCGGCCCGGCGCAGCGCGACGTACTCGCCCACCACCTCGTCGATCCGGTTGCGCTCGCGGACCTCCACGATGTCAGCGTCCCGGATGCGTCCAGCCACGGTCGCCGAGTCTATGGCCGGGCCCTGTCAGAGGTCCGCAGGGTGGCACCGTGCCGAACGAGCTGCTCGGACGGCTCCGCCCCCGCTGCGCGGTCTCGCACCGGTACGGGCGATTGACGCGGCCATGCCCCCATGCCTACCGTCACTTGATCGACGGAATGGGGTAAGCCGGTGTAAGCCCGGCACGGTCGCGCCACTGTGAACGGCACCCACCTCTGGGTCGTGAGTCAGACACTCCGCCGTCGTGATCACCGTCTAGTGGGTCGCGTCAACCCAGGGAGGTAGTCCGTGAGTGCCGTCTCCGTTCCCGCACCGATCCCGATCCGGATTCCGATACGGGAGATCCTGCCCTGGGCGATCTTCGTGGGAGCTCTCAGCCTCATCGCACTGTATTTCATCGGTACAGAGCAGGGTGCGATATCGATTATCTCGGGTCATTACGTGCACGAATTCGTCCACGATGGCCGGCACCTACTCGGTTTCCCCTGCCACTGATTCTCAGGCACCCAGCCATGATGAGAGCGTTGTTGGTGCGCGGTCTGCTCTGCGGATTGGTGGCCGGGGTTCTTGCGTTGATATTCGCACGGATTTTCGGCGAGCCGTCGATCGGTAGTGCGATCGCCTTCGAGTCGGCTCTGGAGGCCGGCAAGGGCGAGGCGGCGGAACCGGAACAGGTGAGCCGGGCGGTGCAGAGCAGCGTCGGGCTGGCGAGCGCCGTGCTGGTGTACGCCGTCGCGTTCGGGGGGCTGTTCAGCGTGGCGTTCGCCATCGTCTACGGCAGGATCGGCCGGCTCTCCGCGCGCGCCACCGCCGCTGTTCTGGCAGTGGGCGGCTACCTCGTGGTCTACCTCGTGCCGCTGCTGAAATACCCCGCCAGCCCGCCGGCGGTGGGCAACGCGGAGACCATCGGCCAGCGCACCGGGTGGTACCTGGCGATGGTCGTGATCTCGGTGCTGGTAGCGGTCGTGGCGATCTACCTCGGCCGGCGGCTCACCTCCCGCCTGGGTGCGTGGAACGCCGCCCTGGCCGCCGGCGCGGGATACGTGGTGGCGGTGGCGGCGGGGCAGGCCCTGCTGCCGTCTATCGACGAGGTGCCCGAGACGTTCCCAGCGACCGTGCTGTGGGACTTCCGGGTCGCTTCGCTGGGCACCCAACTGGTCATGTGGGTCACCATCGGCCTGCTCTTCGGGGCGCTGGTCCCGCCTCGGCAGCCGGCCTGACGGTCTAGCAGGGAGAGCGCTTGGCGCGGCTGGGTTGCACCCGGCGGGGCTCGCCCGGCATCTTCGGGTACTCCGGGGGATAAGGCAGGTCACCGAGGCCGTGATCACGCTCATCGCGAGCCGCCCAGTCCAGCAATGTCTCCACACCGAATGATTCGTCGTCGATCCCAGCGTGGGGGTCGCCGTGCTGTGCCAGCAACGCGGGCGCGGTGAGCACATCGAAATCCTCCGGTGTCACCTGCACCAACTCCTCCCAGCGCACCGGCATCGACACCGTGGCGCGCGGGGTGCCGCGCACCGACCACGCCGAGGCGATCGTGCGGTCCCGGGCGGCCTGGTTGAAGTCCAGGAAGATCCGCGCCCCGCGCTCCTCCTTCCACCACGAGACGGTGGCCAGCTGCGGGATCCGCCGCGCCACTTCCCGCGCCAGCGCGATCACCGCCCGGCGGACCTGCACGAAAGTCCACTCCGGGCGGATCCGGACCGCGACGTGGATCCCCCGGCCTCCGGAGGTCTTGGGGTAACCGGTCAACCCCGCCGCAGCGAGCACCTCCCGTACCACTCCGGCCACGATGACCGCGTCGGTGAAAGCCGTCCCCGGTTGTGGATCGAGGTCGATGCGCAGCTCGTCGGGATGATCGAGGCGGGGACGGCGCACCGGCCAGGGGTGGAAGTCGAAGGTGCCCAGATTCGCCGCCCAGGCCAGCACCGCGGGTTCGGTGGGGCACACCTCGCGGGCGGTGCGGCCGGACGGAAAAGTGATCTCTACCGAATCCACCCATTCCGGGGCGCCCTTGGGGACCCGCTTGGCGTAGAAGGCCTCCCCACCCACCCCGTCCACGAAGCGCTTCAACGTGACCGGGCGCTCCGCGAGCACGCCCAGGAGCGGCTCGGACACCGCGAGGTAGTACTCCACGATCTGCCGCTTCGTGATGCCGCGCTCCGGGAAGTACACCTTGTCCGGGTTCGACACCCGCACGGTGCGCTCCCCGGCCGGTCCGGGCACCGTGAGCTCCAGAGCGGCATCGCGACCCACGATCGGCAAGCTACCGCACCGCGCCTCTGGGCGGAGAGGTTACCGTGATGCGGTGGTGTGCAGCGATCGCGAGGAGTCCGGCGAGCAGGAGCGACGCCGGCTGGACGACGACCTGATCGGGCTGGATCGCAACGACCCGGAGGTGCAGGCCTTCGCTGAGCATCTGGAGCGCCCGCACCGGCTGCGGGCCGGCTTCACCGTCGAGGGTTACCTGTCCGGCGTCAGCGACTTCGCGGACTCAGCCAACCGCACCCGAGGTCCGCGTCGGGTGGCAGCCGTCCTGGTGGTGGCGCTGATCCTGCTCGGGGCGGCCATCACGGTGTGGCAGATGACGGCGTTCGTCGTCAGCACGCTGCTGATCTGATACGGCGATGGCCGCTCGCGTAGCGTGTCGGTCATGGATCCGGTCAAGGACGCGGTGCCCAAGGTCGTCAAGTCCGACGCCCAGTGGCGCGAGCAGCTGACGCCGCAGGAGTACGCGGTGCTCCGCCGGGCCGGTACCGAACCACCGGGCACCGGTGAGTACGAACACACCAAGACCCCGGGCGTCTACGAGTGCCGCGCCTGCGGAGCGGAGCTGTTTCGCAGCGACCACAAGTTCGAGTCGCACTGCGGGTGGCCGTCGTTTTTCACCCCGCTGGCCGGGGACGCGGTACTGCTGCGGGAAGACCGCAGCATGTTCATGAAGCGGGCCGAGGTGCTCTGCGCCAGCTGCCACAGCCATCTCGGGCACGTCTTCGAGGGCGAGGGCTACGACACCCCCACCGACCAGCGTTACTGCATCAACTCAATCTCGCTGCGGCTGGCGCCCGACGAGACCAGCTAGGGCAACACGGTGAGCAGCTCGGCGACCGGCACTCGCGGGCCGGTGTAGAAGGGCACCTCCTCGCGGACGTGCCGCCGGGCCCGGCTGGCCCGCAGCGCACGCATCAGGTCAAGGATGCGGTGCAGCTCATCGGCCTCGAACGCGAGGATCCACTCGTAGTCGCCCAACCCGAAGGAGGCGACCGTATTGGCCCGCACGTCGGGATAGTCCCGGGCCTGCCTGCCGTGCTCGGCGAGCAACTCGCGGCGCTGCTCCTCAGGCAGCAGGTACCACTCGTAGGAGCGCACGAACGGGTAGACACAGACGTACCGCTTGGGCTGCTCACCGGCCAGGAACGCCGGCACGTGGCTCTTGTTGAACTCGGCGGGGCGGTGCAGGGCAACCGTCGACCACACCGGCACGCTGGCCCGGCCCAGCGCAGTGGTGCGGCGCAGGTCGGCGTACCCGGCTTGCAGCGCCTCGATCTCCTCCGCATGCCACCAGAGCATCCAGTCCGCGTCGGCGCGCAGACCGGCGAGGTCGTAGACCCCGCGCACCGCCACGCCCTTGCCCTCCATCGCATCGAGGTAGGTCTGCGCCTCGAGGGCGGGCTCGGCGCGGTCGGCGGGTAACCTTCCGGGCTCTATCCGGAAGACCGACCACATGGTGTAGCGGATGGTGGAGTTCAGCGCGGCGTAGTCCAGGCGGGCCATGGGTTCATCCTCTCACCGCCGGGGCGCCGGCACCGAGGTGTGCGGCGATGCGCCGCGCGGCGGCGTCGGCGGTGCCGATGCACGCGGGTACGCCGATGCCGTGCAGCATCGCACCCGCCACCGCGAGACCGGGTACCTGCGCCACGGCGTTCTCCAGGGCCGCGATGGCCGCCACGTGCCCTGGCGCGTACTGCGGCAGCCCGCCGCCCCACCGCGCCACCACGGTGTCCACCGGTGCGGCGGTGATGCCGGTGAGCGCGGCGAGATCGGCCCGGACCATCTCGATCAGCTCGGCGTCATCTCGCTGCAGCACCCGGACCTCGCCGTGGCGGCCCAGCGAGGCGCGGACCAGCATCACCTCCGGCGATGACGCGTGCGCCCACTTGCGGCCGGAGAAAGTGAACGCCTTGACCGACAGGGACTCGATTTGGCGCTCGCTAGCGGCCACCAGCACGCCCGAGGATGGCGGCAGGGCCTGGGCGGCGGGCAACGGCAGCGCGAGCCCGACCACCGCGCTGGAGGCGATCTCGACCCGACCGGCGGCTGCCGCGGCAAGCGGCAACGGGCCGACCAGCAGCCGCCGCACGGCGGGCGCCGGGACGGCCAGCAGCACAGCGTCGGCATCGAGGTACTCGGGGCTGGCGCGCCCAAGAAGGTGACTGCCCAACTCCACCCGCCACCCCCCGCTGATGCGAGCCAGCCCGCGTACCGGTGCCCCGAGCCGCGGACGCACCGCCGCAGCGGCCACCAGCGCGTCCACCAAGCCACCGAGCCCGCCGCGCAAGGTGCCGAACACCGGGACCGGGCGACCTGAGGGAGCCGGCTGCTGGGGAGCCAGCACGGCGGCGGCCGCGGCGAGCAGCGACCCCGCGCCGCGATCCAGCGCGCCGGCCACGGCGGGCAGGGTGGCCCGCAGCCCCAGCGCGTCCGCCCGTCCGGCGTACACCCCACCCAGCAGTGGATCGACCAAGCGGTCGACCAGCTCGTCACCGGCCCGCTCGCGCAGCAGCAGCCCGACCGAGGCGTCGTCTCCGGGCTCCCAACTCAGTGCCACGGTGGGTTCCGCAGCCACCTTCGCCACTCCCTGCGCGGAGAGCAGGCCGGCGACGTCGGTCGCGGCACCGGGCAGACCCAGCACGGTCCGGGTGGGCAGCCCGGCGGTGCGGCCTGCGACCCACACCGTGGGCGCGGCCGGGGTGGGATGGGTCAGTTGCCCGCGCAGCCCCAGTTCCTCGATCAGGCTGACCGCCTCCGGCCGGCGCATCAGGAATGCCTCAGCTCCCACGTCGAGCGCCAACCCGGCCAGCTCAACGGTGCGCAGCGCCCCGCCGAACCGTCGCGAGCCGTCGATGAGCACGATCTCGGCATCCGGGCCGAGCAGCGTGCGCAGCCGGTATGCCGCAGCCAACCCGGAGATCCCGCCACCGACCACGGCCACCCGAGCCCGGTTCACAGCGAGTGCGCCAACTCCACGATCCGGGTCAGAATGTCCGGATCGGTTCCCGGCAGGACGCCGTGACCCAGGTTGAACACGTGGGCGTCGGCCCCGCGGCCCTCCGCGATCACCCGGCGCACCTCGCGCTCGACAGCCGGCCAGCCGGCCAGCAGCACAGCCGGGTCGAGGTTGCCCTGGAGCACGATCGGGCTATCCGGTCGGGACGCTCGCAGTCGCTGCGCAGCGACGTCCAGGGGAATCCGCCAGTCCACTCCGACGACGTCCGCGCCGGCAGACGCCATCGCATCGAGGAGCTCGCCGGTGCCCACCCCGAAATGGATCCGCGGCACACCTGCGCCGGCCAGACCCGCCAGCACCCGGGCCGAATGGGGGAGCACGAAGTGCCGGTACTCCCGTTCGGACAGCGCGCCCACCCAGGAGTCGAACAGTTGAACTGCGTCCACTCCGGCGGCCACCTGCACCTGCAGCCAGGTGAGGGTGAGCTCGGCGAGGTGGTCCAGCAGAGCGTGCCAGACGTCGGGCTCGGCGTGCATCAGCGCCTTCGTGCGCTCGTGGTGGCGGCTCGGACCACCCTCGACGAGGTAGGAAGCGAGGGTGAACGGGGCACCAGCGAAACCGATCAGCGGGGTGGCGCCCAGCTCACCGACCAGCAGCCGCACCGCGGCGGCCACCGGCTCTACCGCCTCGGGTTCCAGGACGGGCAACGCCACGACATCGTCGGCGCTGCGCACCGGGCTGTGCACCACCGGGCCAGTACCCGGCACGATGTCCAGCCCGACGCCCGCGGCGTGCAGCGGCACCATGATGTCGCTGAACAGGATCGCGGCGTCCACGCCGTGACGGCGCACGGGTTGCAGCGTGATCTCGCAGGCCAGCTCGGGGGTCATGCAGGCGACCATCATGGGTTGGTCGGCCCGCAGGGCACGGTACTCGGGCAACGAACGCCCAGCCTGCCGCATGAACCATACCGGTGGATGCGGCAAACGACCACCGCGGGCGGCAACCAGCAAGGGTGCCTCGGGCAGCACCCGGCGGCCGGCGACCGGCGCGGTCATCTTGGTCATCTCAGCACCCATACTCCCACGAACCCAACCCCCCGCTGGACCCTCCCCCGCTCTCCGCATGCACTCCCTAAAGGTGGGGGACCTGAGGTTATGGGCTGGGGCGGCGGCGTTTCGGCGGGACTGCGGGCGATGGTCCTCCTACAGTTCGGGTGTGCTCGATCCAGCGGACGCCCCGGAGATCTTCCGCAACGCAGTGGCCTCCCTCAGCGCTGTGCAGCCCCGGCCCGAGCTGAGGTGCGAGCCGATCTCGGCGCCGCGCCGCCTCGCGCCCTGGGCTTACGCCTGGAGTTTCGAACTGCCCGGTGCCGATCAGGTGTCGGCGACCGGCCGGCTGGTACTCCTGCATGACCCCCAAGGCCAGGACGGTTGGGACGGCACCATGCGGCTGGCCTGCTTCGTCCGCGCCGAGCTGGACGTCGAGCTGGCCAGTGACCCACTGCTCGCCGCGGTGAGCTGGTCCTGGTTGGCCGATGCTCTGACGAGCGCGGGTGCCGAGCACACCACCCTCGGCGGCACGGTCACCCAGACCTCGTCAGCTCGGTTCGGGGCGATGGCCGGGCCCGAACGGACCAACGACATCGAGCTGCGAGCGTCCTGGACGCCGGTAGGGGAGGACCTGACGGCCCATGCCATGGCCTTCTGCGAGCTCATGGCGACAGCGGCGGGTCTGCCCCCGGTCGGAGTCGTAGCGCTCGGCAGGCGGTCCAGTTGATCAAAGTCACTGTCGGTCACTCCTGGTGAGCGCCGTTACTGGTTTAAAAGGGTAAATCGCCCAGCATCGCACTGTTGTTATCTCTCCATGGCCAGTCTCCCCTGATCGGGCGACCACCAATGGCGGCTTTGCGGGCAGATCCTCAAGAAGGTTCACACAGGGCCCCCGTTAGGCCGCTCGGGGGGCTAGTCTGCCCCATACGACACCATCCTCGCTTGAGCGGCGGCGCGGTTGCTCAGACGAGGTCCCGGTGCGGTCGGGGGCACGACCGACTCCAGGGAGGTAGCTACGTGGCTGTTGTCGGATACGGTGCGACCGTCAGGTCGGCACCATCCGGCGCCGTGCCGGCGTCATTGGTCCCGCATCCGCGGGAGGAGCTGTTTACAGTACTGGTGGTCGACGACCATCCGTTACTACGTGAAGCCATTGCCTCACGCTTAGTGACTATGGGTGCCGTCACCGTACACGAGGCCGCATCAGTGGCCGAGGCCAGGACACGCGCCTTGGCCTCGGGTCCATGCGATCTGGCGATACTCGATCTGACCCTGCCCGACGGAAGTGGGCTGGATCTGATCGGCGAGCTGCGCGGGCAGGGCTGGACTCGCATCGTGGTGCTCGCCTCGTCCGACGATCCGCATTCGGTGCGCACCGCGTTCCAGAGCGGCGCTCAGGCCTACCTGCTCAAATCAGCGTCCGCGTCGGTGGTCACCGACGGCGTGCGCCGGGTACTCGCGGGCGGGGTGTACGCCGACCCGACCGTCGCGCCGATCCTGGCGTCGGGCACCCGGGTAGCGGGCACCGACAACACGCCGCGCGAGCTGTCGGCCAGGGAGGTGGAAGTGCTCCAACTGGTCGCTGACGGCCAGTCCAACAAAGAGATCGGGGAGGCGCTGAACCTGTCCGCGCTGACAGTCAAGAGTCACCTCTCCCGTATCGGGCGCAAGCTTGGCACCGGTGATCGGGCCCAGATGGTCGCTCTCGCGATGCGTGCGGGGGTCATCCGCTGACCGAGACCAGTCCGGTTCCTTTGCTGGTACCGGCCGCCGGGGTACCGCCTGTTGTCGCCTCCGCGGGTGCTTTGAGCGCCGCGGTCGCGGTGCTGCGCGCTGGCACCGGCCCGGTGGCCGTGGACACCGAACGGGCCTCGGGCTACCGCTACTGGCAGCGTGCCTACCTGGTGCAGCTCCGGAGAGAGTGCGCGGGCACGGTGCTCATCGACCCGACCGTTCTCGATGACCTCTCCGAGCTGGCCGAGGTGCTCAACCCGCTGGAATGGGTGCTGCACGCCGCGTCGCAGGACTTGCCGTGCCTTGCCGAGCTGGGGCTGGCGCCCGCTGCGGTATTCGATACCGAGCTGGCCGCCCGGCTGGCCGGACTCGAGCGGGTCGGTCTGGCGGCGCTGGTCGAGGAGCTGCTGGGTTATCAACTGGTGAAGGGACACGGGGCCGCCGACTGGTCCCGCCGGCCGCTGCCTGCGGAATGGCTGACCTATGCCGCGCTCGATGTCGAGCTGCTGCTGCCGCTGCGCACTGCGATCTCCGCTGAATTGGATGCCCAGGGCAAATCGGGCTGGGCAGCGGAGGAGTTCGAGGCGGTGCGAACCGCGGAGCCGCCGGGACCTCGGGTCGACCCGTGGCGGCGGACCTCGGGAATGCATCGCATCCAGCGCCCCCGCGAGCTTGCGGCGGTGCGTGCGCTGTGGCAGGCCCGCGACCAATTGGCCCAGCAGCGCGACATCGCCCCGGGTCGGGTACTGCCCGATGCCGCGATCATCGACGCGGCGTTGACCGGCCCGCCGGATGAGGCCGCACTGCTGGCCCGGCCGGTGTTCAGCGGGCGCTCACAGCGCCGCTATGTCAAGATCTGGCTGACCGCGTTGGAGATCGCGAGGGCGTTGCCAGCTAGCGAGCTGCCACCACTGCGCGCCCAGAGTGCCAGCCCACCCCCGGTGAACCGCTGGTCGGAACGGGATCCTGCGGCGGCGATCCGACTCACCACCGCGCGTGCGACCCTCGCGAAGATCGCCGAACAACACCAGCTGCCCTTACAGAACCTGCTGGCACCCGATCTGGTGCGCCGGCTGTGCTGGGAGCCTCCAGACCCCCTCGATGCCGTTGCGGTGGAACGGCACCTGGTCGCCGGCGGGGCTCGGCGGTGGCAGTGCGAGCTGACCGCACTCCCTCTCGCCACCACCCTCACCGCACCGGCCGAGTAGGCCCCATTACCAGGCCGGTAGGTGCACCGTGACGGCAAGTCCACCGCCGGGGACCGGTTCTGCGTGTACCGTGCCGGCGTGCGCGGTAACCACCGCACGGACGATCGACAGTCCCAGGCCGGCACCGTCGTGCGAGGTCCGGGCTGTCCCGCCACGGTGAAAGGGCTCGAACAGGGCGGTCACCGACTCGGGCGCGATCACCTCACCGGAGCTGCGGACCTGCAACGTGGCCTGCGAGCCCACCGCAGCAGTGCAGACCTCCACCCAGCCGCCGCTGAGGTTGTGCCGGACCGCGTTCTCCACCAGGTTGCCCACCACCCGTTCCAGCAGCGCCGGATCACCTACCGTCAGCGCCGGGGTGATCTGGGTGCTCACCCGCAGTCCCCGGCTCCGCGCTTCGGGCGTCACGATCCGCAGCGCCGCGCCCGCCAGGATGGCGAGGTCGGCCGGTTCCCGGGCTCGTAACGCACCACCCTCCGACCGGGCCAGTACCAACAGCCCGTCCACCAGTTGCTGGGCTCGCAACGTCGCGTCCCGGATCACCGCAGCCATCCGGCGCAGTTCAGCGGTGTCCGCGGCGGGATCCGCCAGGGTCACTTCCACTTCGGTGCGCACCACCGCCAGCGGTGTCCGCAACTCATGACTGGCGTTCGCGACGAACCGGCGTTGCGACTGGAAGGCGGCTTCCAGCCGGTCGAGCATCGCGTCGAAGGTGTCGGCGAGCTCGGCGACCTCGTCCCGCGGTCCGGGCAACCGCAGCCGCTCGTCCAGCGACTCTGCGGAGAGCCGGCGCGCGGCGGCGGTCACATCGTGCAGCGGCCGGAGCACCTGGCCGGTGATCACCCACGCCAGCAGCACGGTGGCGAGCACCGCGAGCAGGAAAGCCACTGATCCCGCAACCAGCACCCGGTGCCGGGCGGCCTCCTGCAACGCCGCCCCGAGGCGGTCGGCGGCCACCGCAACCCCGTCGACCTTGACGGTGCTGCCCGGCGGCAGATCCGGCACGGCGGCCACCACCCCGCCAACGAGCAGCCAGCCCAGCCACAGCAGCAGGGCGCTCACCGCAGCCGACAACCCGGTGGCGAGCAGGGTGAGCCTCGCCCGCAGCCCAGGTCCGCGACGGGGCCTCACCAACAGCTCAGGTGGATGCAAGGTCGGCGCTGGGCACGCGGTAGCCGGAACCGACCACGGTCTCGATGATGCCCGGCTCACCGAGCTTCTTCCGCAAGGTCATCACGGTCACCCGCACCGTGGTGGTGAACGGATCGGCGTTCTCGTCCCACACCCGCTCCAGCAGCTCCTCGCTGCTCACCACCGCTCCCCCAGCTGCGAGCAGCACCTCCAGCACCCCGAACTCCTTGCGGGTGAGATCCACCGGGACGCCGGAGCGGCTGACAGTGCGCCGGGAGGGATCGAGCACCACGTTGCCGGCGCTGAGCACCGGGGGCACCGCAGGCGTGGCGCGGCGGCCCAACGCCCGCAGCCGAGCCACCAGCTCGGCGAACGCGAACGGCTTGGACAGGTAGTCATCGGCACCCAGGGACAGCCCAGCCACCCGATCGGACACGGTGCCGCTGGCCGTGAGCATCAGCACCCGGGTCACCGTGCCGGATCCAGCGATCTCGGCGCACAGCCGGTCACCCGACATCCCGGGCAGATCACGGTCGAGCACCACGACGTCGTACCGGGTCACCGTGGCCTTCTCATGCCCGCTGTCGCCGTCGTAGGCGACATCCACGGCCATGCCCTCCCGGCGCAGGCCACGAGCCACCGCGTCGGCCAACGGTCGCTCGTCCTCGACGATCAGAATGCGCACCCCCCCACGGTGCCACACCCGATTGCCGACGCCGCAACGGCTGCGCTATCGCTACCCGCCGATGCCGCTATCCGGTCGCACCGGAGTCTGCACCGCAGCGTGGTCGTCAGGGGACCTGAACAGCCCGGCCGCCCAGCCGGTCACCGCCCGGGCGATGTCCTGCGCGGTGAGGCCGAGCTCCGCGAGCACCTCGTCGCGGGAGCCGTGCGCCAGGAACCGCTGCGGAATACCGAGATCACGAAACGGCACCTCAACCTCGGCGTCACGCAGGGCGGCAGCCAATGACCAGCCGAAACCACCGTGCCGGCCACCGTCCTCCACACTGACGACCAGCCGGTGCCGTCCAGCCATCTCCACCAGCCCCACGGGGACTGGCAACACCCACCGGGGGTCGACGACGGTGACCCCGATGCCCTGGTCGGCGAGCCGCCCGGCGGCCGCCACGGCCAGCGCGGCAAACGCGCCGACCCCCACCAGCAGGACGTCGTCCCCGTCCCCCGCCGCGGGCCGCGCCAGCACGTCCATCCCGTCGACTCGCGCCACCGCAGCCACGGACTCGATCACCGGGCCCTTGGGGAAGCGCACCGCGGTCGGGCCGTCGTCCACGGCGAGGGCCTCGGCGAGCTCCTCGCGCAGGGTGGCGGCGTCCCGCGGCGCAGCCACCCGGATACCCGGCACGATCCCCAGCACCGACAGGTCCCACATGCCGTTGTGGCTGGCACCGTCGTCCCCGGTGACACCGGCCCGGTCCAGGGTGATGGTGACGGGAGCGCCCAGCAGCGCCACATCCATCAGCAGCTGGTCGAATGCCCGGTTGAGGAACGTGGAGTACAGCGACACCACCGGGTGCAACCCACCGAGCGCCAGCCCCGCCGCGGAGGTGACCGCATGCTGCTCGGCGATCCCGACGTCATAACAGCGGTCCGGGAATCGCTGGGCGAAGGCGGCCAGGCCGGTCGGGCCGGGCATCGCCGCGGTGATCGCGACCAGATCCGCGCGCTCACCGGCCAGCCTGATCAACTCCTCGGTGAACACGCTGGTCCAGGTGATGCCAGCGGGCGCGATGGGCGCGCCGGTGCGGGGATCCATGACCTTCACCTGGTGCATCAGCTCGGTGGCGTCGTTCTCGGCAGGCGGGTAGCCGTTGCCCTTGCGGGTCACCGCGTGCACGATCACCGGGCCACCGAAGTCCTTGGCTGCGCGCAAGGCGGCCTCCACGGCGCGCAGGTCGTGACCGTCGACCGGGCCCAGGTATTTCAGTCCGAGGTCCTCGAACAGGACCTGCGGCGCCAGCGCGTCCTTCAGACCCCGCTTGGCGGCGTGCAGGCCGGCGTAAAGGGCCCGGCCCACCACCGGAGTGCGCTGCAGGGCCTGCTTACCGGTCTGCAACACCCGCTCGTAGCCCGGCTGCAGCCGCAGCGTGGACAGGTGCTCGGCGAATCCCCCGATGGTCGGTGAGTAGGACCGGCCGTTGTCGTTGACCACGATGATCACCGAGCGGTTCTTGCCCGCGGCGATGTTGTTGAGCGCCTCCCAGCACATGCCTCCGGTCAGCGCGCCGTCACCGACGACCGCGACAACGTGCCGGGGGGCAGCGGAACCGGCACGGGTGATGGCGAACGCCTTGGCCAGCCCGTCGGCGTAGGACAATGCAGCGGAGGCGTGACTGGACTCGACCCAGTCGTGCGCGCTCTCGGCGCGGCACGGATAGCCGGACAGGCCGCCACTCTTGCGCAACCGATCGAACCCTGCACTGCGACCAGTTATGATCTTGTGTACGTAGGCCTGGTGCCCGGTGTCGAAGATCACCGGATCGTGCGGGGAGTCGAACACCCGGTGCACGGCCAGCGTGAGCTCCACCACACCGAGGTTGGGACCCAGGTGGCCTCCGGTGCGCGAGACCTTCTCGACCAGAAAGCGACGGATCTCGCCGGCCAGCTGCGTCAAGGCGGTCACATCCAGGCGCTTGACGTCCTGCGGGCTGCGCACCGACTGCAACAGACTCACGGGATCCCCCACCTCGTTCATCTGCGGCGTCCATGGGCGGACCGCCGCTCGCGCGATGTCGACCGGCCGCCCAGTCTAGATGATCGATTCCCCGTGGTGAGCAGAAGCGCCGACCCCGAGCAGCGCGGATGTGGGTCCCCGCCCCTGACTTGCGTGGCCCCTGACTTGCGTGCTCATTGAACGAGACCAACGGGACGATCTTAGCCTGGCCACCACACCAACTCTCCCGGCGTCAGTGTCTACTACTCAGGATCTGATTCTCTATCTGACGCTCGATCAAGATGGGAGAAACCCCGAAGTGCTCCGCAACGGAACCCAGGTCTTCCTGCACAACCTCGCTCGGCGGAAGTGGTAGTTTGATCCTGATTCCTTCGGCAGGAGCGAGCAGTTCGGCCGCGAACGCGCGCTCGATCTTCTGCAGGTCAGTGTATGACGTGGTGATTAAAACGGTGGATTCGTTTTTGATGAGCCGATGCCACAACGCCCGGCCTTGAATAAACCTGGTGCTAGTCGCAAAAGCGGCTCGGCCCAACACGATCGCAGGGCGAACAAAGTCACCCGGCGCAACCCCCACCGCCTGCAAGCGCACATCGACGCCGACTCGCGATATTGCCGGCACGTACTGGTCGATATCTAGATAACTGTCATCGCCAAGTCCTAAAGCTCGGCGAGCGACCTGGGCCTGTCGCCAACCCAGCCGCCAAGGTGTATCGTTGTCGGGTGCGGAGCTACTTGCTAGTGCAGTTCGAACTGAACGAATCTCCTCGGACGGATCGCTTGCGCGTCGATTCAACGAGGTTTGCGCAGTTCCGGGATGAGCGGGCCGAGAATGATATACTAAGGCGGCTGAAAGTAGCTAGACCGATAAGTCTGGTTACTTGATGTAGCTGAGGCATGGGTCGTTGAAGAAGGCGCGAACAAGCTCGGGTAAGCGTTGGAGGCGCAGGAGCGCGGATTCGGCT
>JBOHFF010000153.1:0-17373 GCA_050699515.1 Pseudonocardiaceae bacterium | reverse complement strand
TCACGATGGCCACCGGCGACCCGCTCCAGGCCGCCACCATCGGACACGCAGCCCTGGACGTCGCCGGCACCATCCGCTCCCGCCGGGTCGCCGACAACCTGCGCGAACTGGCCCGCTACGCCACCGCACACCAGCACCTCGACGAGGTCACCCACCTACGACAGCGAATCGCCACCCTGCTGGTACGCACCGACAGCCCGTAGCCAGGGCGCGAACCTCCCCCCGATCCCCCCTTGACATACACCTGATCACGTGTTCTCCGTGCATGCCTGAACCGGAAGAGTCACGGCTACGCACCCCCTCCACGGTCGGGCGGCGATGAGTGGCGGCGGTCCCTCGTCCTCCCGCGACCGGGACGGGGTGGCCGCCTTCCACACGACTGATTGGGCCGCACGACAGATGATGCCTGCCGATCCAGCTGAGCACCGACCCCGATCCGAGGAGCATCCGCTGAGTTCCCCTGCGCCGGGTCAGCCGATGATCAGCACAGCGGTCGCCGCGACGGCCTTATACGAGTTGTTCCTGGCCAACGCCGACCGCGGGGATAACGCCGCCAACGACGACCTCATCGCCGAGATGGTAGGCCGTATCCGCAGCCAGCAGGACAAAACGCCGGACAGGAGCCAACTACTGGACCGGATTGCTTATGACACAGCGCAAGCTCACCACTAAAGGCCGGGGACCGGATTCCCGAGTCACCTTTTCCATCGAGGCTTATCAGGGTATGGTGTGGATCACATCGTACGACTGCCCGTTTGTCTGCGAAGCGATCCTCGGACCAGGACAGGCGGACAGCCTGGTTGAGTTGATCAATCAGACCACCAGGGAAGCCCGCAACCAGGGGAACGGCCACATCTCATGAGCGAGCGGTCCGTTCCCCCGCGGACAGCTTCGCTCGGTACGCAGCAACACGTTTTTCGAGGTCATCGACCGCTTCGGGTCGTGCGGCACTCTGGGCATACAGAGCCAGGCCTCGTTCCGCCCACCACATCGCATCTGACCATTTCTTAGCTTTCTGCTGACGTATTGCCATCTGCCGGTAAGTCTCCAACAGTGGTATCTTGCCGAACTTCGCCAGCAGTGCATCCCTTATGTCATCCATCTCGGCGTCATGCCGGACGCAGGTCTCATCGTATTCTGCGAGGGCGGAGGGAAACGCATCCCTCGACCGGTAAAGCCGTTCTTCCAGTTCGCAATACATGAAGTGCCTGTCGATCGGATCTGGGTCATGCTGAAGAAGCTGGCGGAGCCGGATGATAGCACCGGTAGGATCACTGGGAAGCCGCTGCAACCATGAAAGATCGTAGGAGTCGTCTTCAGTGTCGGTCAGCAGCGCCTCCGTCAGGCCCGTGCGCATCGAACCGCGCATGGACGACGTCGGAGGCGGGACAACTGCTGAAAGACCGAAATCGGCCGGGTCGTGCGACATCCAGACGCCGAGAAATCCGGGCCCATCTTCCCGTATGCCACCACCGACGACGACCCCGCGCAGCCCGATCGGCTTGCTTTCGTGTGCCTGCAATGCCAGTAGACCGGGCCGGTATATCTCGGCGTCTTGACGGGAGAGATAGCCGACCTTCATTCCATCGATCCAGACTGAGATCGCGTTGGGGTCATACACGTTGTCGCTCTCAGCGACAAGAACAGCTTGGACCTCCACGCGGACACGATCGGTGGTTCGGCCACCGGCGGCCCGCCAGAGCGCATCCTGGTAGTGGCTCTCCCCGACAACCTCCAAGTCATGACCGCCGCCGTATAGCGCGACGTCGAGTGGAGGCGGCAGGGAAGCACCTCCGGGAGCGTGCATGGGCTCGGAGGTAGCCGAGTCGCTGGGTTGCCGGGCAAAGAGTCGCTTGAGTAGTCCCATGCTGGTCATGATGTCAGTGATGTTGACCATGGCAGACATGCCGTCCTCCGTGCGGGAGGATGGCCGGGTGGGCTCCTCCGGAGGACCGCAGGCGGACCGGCCTGACCGGCACACGCCCTGACTTGGTCGAGTAGCAGCACGCGAGCGCCGATCCCTGTGGGCACTTCGGTGCAAGGTTGGCGCGGCTCACATCGCGACCACGGTTAGGGTCTGCTCCAGTTGATCGAGCCTACTGAGTTGAGGTAGCCGCCGTGCAGCGCCCGGTGCCCACGCCGCTCTACCACTTCACGGCCATATCACCATCTGGCGTCGATTATCGAGCACGGCCTGTTGTGCGACACCGGTGCCGCAGCGGGTCTGCTGGCCGTCGACGTCGGGAATCGAAGTATCAAGGAGCGGCGTAGGCGCCGAGCTGTGCCGGTGGATCCGCGCGGCGTGGTCGCGGACTACGTGCCGTTCTACTTCGCGCCGCGCAGCCCGATGCTCTACGCCATCGCAATGGGCAACGTGCCGGAGTACACCGGCAGCATAGACCCGCTGGTGTACCTCGTCACGACTGTCGAGCGGCTAGCGGAGCTCGGAGTGCCGATGCTGTTCACCAACCGCAACGCTGTGCTGGACACCGCGCGCTTCACCCGCAGTCGTTCCGACCTCGACACGTTGATCGACTGGCCGCTCATGAGAGCAACGATGTGGAACAACACGCACAACGAGCCGGACCGCAGGGAGCGGCGGATGGCGGAATGCCTGGTCCATCGCCACGTGCCGTGGCGGGCGTTCGAGTATGTCGCAGCCCACACTCCGGCTCGAGCCGCCGAAGCTCGGGCAACTTTGGCTCGTTCTTGTCAGGGTATTGCGGTACGAACAAGGCGTGAGTGGTACTTCAGCTGAAGGAGGCGCGGTGATCCACGAGTCTCACGGCAACCTCCTCGACTCGGATGCGGAGGCACTGGTCAACACGGTGAACACGGTGGGAGTGATGGGCAAGGGCATCGCTCTACAGTTCCGCCGCCGGTTCCCGGACATGTTCGAGCCTACGAGCAGGCCGCCAAGCGGCGCGAGATCCGCCTCGGTCAGATGCACGTCTGGGACACCGGTGCGATGACCGGGCCTCGGTTCGTGATCAACTTTCCGACCAAGGGTCACTGGCGTGCGCGCTCCCGACTTCCGGACATCGAGGCCGGACTCGCCGACCTGGTGCGCGTGGTGCGACAGAAGTCGATCATTTCGATCGCGGTGCCACCATTGGGCTGCGGCAGCGGCGGGCTCGACTGGGCGGAGGTGAAACCGCTGATCGAGAGCGCATTCGAGCAACTACCGGACGTCGACGTCCGGATCTTTCCACCCGAGGGCACACCCCATGCAGCGGACATGACCACCCGGACAGCGCGACCCGCGATGACCGTGGCGAAGGCAGCCTTCATCGCGACAATGCGCAGGTACAGGGAGATCGCGCTCGACGTGTCACTTATCGAGGTGCAGAAGCTGATGTACTTCCTGCAGGTCGCTGGCGAAGACATGCGCCTCAATTACACCAAGGCCCGCTACGGTCCGTATGCGGACAACCTCCGCCAGGCACTGCGATCGATGGAAGGGCACTTCATTATCGGATTCGGTGACGGTAGCAAGCCCGTCCAGGAAGCCGAACCGATCACGCTGCTCCCCGGTGCTGGTGACGAGGCCGACGACATGCTGGCAAATTATCCCAGTACTGTGGCCCGGATTGATCGGGTCGTGCGGCTCAGCGAAGGCTTCGAGTCGGCATATGGTATGGAATTGCTTGCCAGCGTCCACTGGGTTGCCACCCGCGAGAACACCGAGGCGGCCACCGATCCGAACGCCGCCGCTGAGCTCGTCGGCGCATGGAACGCTCGGAAGCACCGCATGATGGGGCCGGACCACGTTGCGAAAGCCTGGTCGCACCTTCACGACGAGCACTGGTTGACCAGCAGTGCACCATCGGGGCCTCGATAAGGAACACGACCAAACTGATGGGTCAACGGCCTGCGCAGGTGTCCTGGTAGCGGACACCGGGTGCGTAGTGATCCCACGTCGTCTTGTCGAGTGGTCCGCCGGCTCGGAGGCACGCTTCGCGCACCTCATCGCCGGTAAACCTCTCGAAGCGGGGCAGTTCCCACAATCTGACGGTCTGGTCGAGGCTGGCGGTGGCCAGGGTCTGCCCGTCTGGGGCGAACACCACTCCCCGCACCACGCCGGTGTGGCCGGTCAGGGGTGGGCCCAGTGGCCGGGGCCGATCCCGACCGTCGAGGTCCCACAATCTGAGGGTCTTGTCATTGCTGATGCTCGCCAGGGTGTGCCCGTCCGGGGCGAACGCCACTCCCCGTACCGCGCCGGTGTGGCCGGTCAGGGGTAGGCCGAGTGGCCGGGGCCGGTCCCGGCCGCTGAGGTCCCACAACCTGACGGTCTGGTCGAGGCTGGCGGTGGCCAGGGTGCGACCGTCCGGGGTGAACGCCACTCCCCGTACCGCGCGGGTGTGGCCGGTCAGGGGTGGGCCGAGTGGCCGGGGCCGGTCCCGGTCGTTGAGGTCCCACACGATGGCGGTCTGGTCGTCGCTGATGCTCGCCAGGGTGTGCCCGTCGGGGGCGAACGCCACCGCCCACACCACGCCGGTGTGGCCGGTCAGGGGTGGGCCCAGTGGCCGGGGCCGGTCGCGATTGCTGAGGTCCCACAACCTGACGGTCTGGTCCGCGCTGGAGGTGGCCAGGGTGTGCCCGTCCGGGGCGAAGGCCACTCCCCGTACCGCGCCGGTGTGGCCGGTCAGGGGCGGGTCGAGTGGCCGGGGTCGGTCCCGGTCGCTGAGGTCCCACAACCTGACGGTCTGGTCGTCGCTGGAGGTGGCCAGGGTGCGCCCATCGGGGGCGAATGCCACCCCGTACACCGCCTTGGTGTGGCCGCTCAGGGGTGGGTCGAGCGGCCGGGGTTGATCCCGGTTGCTCAGATCCCACAACCGGACGGTCTTACCAGTGCCGGTCGTGGCCAAGGTATGTCCATCTGGGCTGAAGGCCGCTCCGATGACCGCGCCGGTGTAGCCGGTCAGCGGTGGGCCCAGCGCCCGGGGCCGGTCCCGGTTGTCGAGGTTCCATACGATGGCGGTCTGGTCGTCGCTGGCGGTGGC
This sequence comes from Pseudonocardiaceae bacterium, assembly GCA_050699515.1. Taxonomy (GTDB): domain Bacteria; phylum Actinomycetota; class Actinomycetes; order Mycobacteriales; family Pseudonocardiaceae. Next base: position 12,370 of record JBOHFF010000153.1, on the reverse strand, counting down.
CAGGGCACGCCCGCCCGGGGCGAACGCCACCCCGTAGACCGCACCGGTGTGGCCGGTCAGGGGCAGGCCCAGTGACCGGGGCCGGTCGCGGTTGCTGAGGTCCCACACGATGGCGGTCTGATCGGTGCTGGCGGTGGCCAGGGTGTGCCCATCCGGAGCGAACGTCACCCCGTACACCGAGCCGGTGTGGCCGGTCAGGGGCTGGCCCAGTGGTCGGGGCCGGTCCCGGTTGCTGAGGTCCCACAACCGGACGGTTTGATCCGCGCTGGCGGTGGCCAGGGTGCGCCCGTCGGGGGCGAACGTCACCCCGTAGACCGCACCGGTGTAGCCGGTCAGGGGTGGGCCCAGTGGCCGCGGCCGGTCAGGGTCGTTGAGGTCCCACACGATGGCGGTCTGGTCGTCGCTGGCGGTGGCCAGGGTGCGCCCGTCGGGGGCGAACGCTACCCCGTAGACCGCACCGGTGTGGCCGGTCAGGGGTGGGCCCAGTGGCCGCGGCCGGTCCCGGTCGTTGAGGTCCCACAACCTGGCGGTCCGGTCCTCGCCGGCGGTGGCCAGGGTGCGCCCGTCGGGGGCGAACGCCAGCCCGTACACCGCACCGATGTGGCCGGTCAGGGCTGGGCCAAGCGGCCGTGGACGATCCCGGTCGTTGAGGTCCCACAACCTGACGGTCCGATCGCCGCTAGCCGTGGCCACGGTGCGCCCGTCGGGGGCGAACGCCAGCCCGTACACCGCACCGGTGTGACCGGTCAGGGCTGGGCCGAGCGGCCGTGGACGGTTCCGGTCGTTGAGGTCCCACAATCTGACGGTCTTATCGAGACCGGTGCTGGCCAGGGTGCGCCCGTCCGGGGCGAACGCCACGGCCCGCACGGTGCTGGTATGGCCGCGAAGAGTCCTGAAGTGCAACGCTGAGGTGAGGGTCTGCGCAAGGTCCGCTCGGGTCTGCGGACTACCGTCGAACTGTCCCAGGGCAACGCCGAGTTGCAGGGCACGCCGGGGATCCTGGTCACGGACCCTGTCGATTTCAGCGATGATGCCCCGGGCGATGGCGAGGCGTTGCGCGCTGATGGCCTCTTGCCGTTGCCAGACCGCGATGCCCGCGGCGATCAGCGCCAGCACCAGCAGGGTCGACAGCAGGGCCGTAGTACGGGTACGTCGACGCCGTTCGCGCTGCTCGAGGGCGTGGACACGCTGCGCGGTGGCGTCGAGGAACGCCACTGCCTCCTCGTCGAGCTCGACGATGGCAACCGCAGTGGGATTGCCGCCGGTCATCTCCAGAGTGACTCGGGTGGCGATCAGCCGCTCGGCGTCCCAGAGGTAGTTCTCCGGCCGGCCGGCGCTGGTCCACTCCGCGGCCGCATGCTCGACTGTCCGGGCGGTGCGCAAGGCGAGGGTGATCTCGGCGGTGGCGGTATCCAGGGGTCGCCACCCGGTGAGCAAAGCCTCGTGGGCCACGGTAAGCCATACCTGACCGTCCTCGTCGGTATCGCTGAGCAGCAGGCGGCGATCGACGAAGACCCCCAACGCGACCCGCAACGGCTCGGTCAGGCCGGTGAGCGTGATCCGCCGCCGGGCACGTCGACCGGTCTCGTCAACGGTGACCAGGCGAGTGAGTCCGGCCAGCACCTCCCGTTCAGTCAGGCCACTGACTCCGACGGCCTCGGCGAGCGCCGCGTCGGCATGCCGGGTCAACGCGCCCTGGACACCGCCGAGGTCCTCGTAGCGCGACAGCGTCACCGTGCCGCCGGCGGGCAAGCCCTCCGCCAGCTGCCGCAGGGTGAAGGCGAGCAGTGGCAGGGACTCTCCCCCCGCGGTGTCCGCGACCAGCCGAGCTACCAGCCCGTTCTCCAGGCGCAGCCTGGCCACCTTCGCCGGCCCCTGGATCACCTCAGGCAACATCTCCCGGTCCAGCGGGGCCAGCACATAGGCCTCGATCGGCACCCCGGCCAGCGCGGAGAGCTCACGCAGGTCATCGAGGAACTCCGAGCGCATCGCCACGACCACCCGCACCGGGCCGGCGACCGCGACGCCCAACAGCCGCGCGAATCGCTGCCGGGCGTCCCGGGTCATCCCGCTGAACAGCTCTTCGGCCTGGTCGATCGACACGAGGAGCCGCTGGCACCTGGCTGGGCCAGCGACCAGGAGGTCCTCTGCTACCCGGCGCAGGCCCTCGGTACCGCCCTCCAGCACACCGCGGACCTCGCTCGCTGACCAGCCCACCCCCACACGATGGGCACTGGTCGCCAGCACCCGAGCCAGCTCGGGCAGCGGATCACTTCCCGGAACCACCCGCACCGCTGCCGTCAACCAGGCCGGGTCACCCGCAAGCAGCGGCACCACCGCGGCGTCCACCAGCGATGACTTCCCAGCGCCGGATGGCCCGACGATGGCCAGCATTCCGCCGGGGCTGCCCATCGCGCGTATCCGGTTGCCCACCTCACGGGCCTCCGTTGCGCGACCGAAAAACACCCGGCTCAGCGCCGCGGTGAACGGTTCCAGCCCGGGGAAAGGATTATCGCCCTCCCGCCAACTACCGCCCCCGTCCTCCAGCGACCGCACCGCTTGGAGCACTCGGTCGCGAGCCTGCTGGGGATCGGTCTCGTAGTCCGCATAGTGCAGCCGCGAGAGCAGCGGGTGCACCACGCCGGCCTCAGCTCGCAACGGCATGAGCCGGCAACCCAGCGCCCCTGCGATCCCCAACTCAGCCGAGCACCAGTTCGACGTCACAAACGACGACGTCACCACCGCGATCACCGCGTCGGCTCGCCGCAGCTCGCTGTAGAGACGCTGCTCCCAGTCCTCACCGACGCAGATCCCGTTTCGAAGATCGCCGTCGAGGAACGGTTCATGGCCGGCTGCCCGCAGCCAACTCGATATCTCCTCGGCGGTGTACCTGTCCGGGGTGGCGTAGCTGATGAAGATACGGGCCACGCTCACCTCCCATCCGGCGTCACGGTCCAGCTTCACATCACGGCGTTAGATGCGATCGTCGTCCTCCCACGCTGCCGTTATGACGTGCTTTGCCTGGCCGGTGTCCCGATCACGGGCGACCATGACTTTGAGCATCCTGCCCTCAATGCGAGCCCGCCCCACTGCCGGCCTTCGTGTAGCGCGATGCCGAAGCTGGTCGTCTTGCCTGCCCAGCCGTACTGGCTGATCGGTTCGGCGGTCAGCCCGGTCCTCGCCTGCATGCCCATCGGGCGGCGATGGGACGAGAAACCCGTCTGCCCTGCTGGTCCAGGCCCGGATCACTGGAAACGACCAACTGCTGGCCGCGGTAGATCATGCAGCTGGGACGCTTGCCGCCAGCACGGCCAACCGGACCACGGTCGCCCCCAGGACATTAGGGCCAGATGTCCATCGCAGGGGCCGAGCACCGGGTTGCGCGAGATCCTCGATGGGAAGGATCCGACCCGAGTCACGCGCTCTCACGTAGCTGTATCCCGCTGGGGTTGATGTCGATCGTGAAGTCCACGCCCAGCGCCGCGGAGAGCCGCGCCAGGGTGGATAGGGATGGCTCGTGTTCGCCGGACTCCAGCCGGGCCACGTGTGGCTGGCGCAGCCCGACCAGCTCTCCGAATGCGGTCTGGGTAAGACCGTGCTCGGTGCGGTAGCGCAGGACGCGGATCGCCACGTCGTTAGCGAACCGGGTCCGTTCGTGCTCGGCCCGGTAGGCCGGATCGGCCATGTCCCGCTCGTGGATCTCCTCGGCCGGGGTCAGCTCGGACAGCTTCACCATAAACCTCACTCCTCCAGCTCACTTAGCCGTTGCATGGCGGTCCCGCAGGCCCGCGCGAAACCTTTCCGGTCGTGCTGCGCCTCTGGCGCGACGGCGGCGATAACGAACCGGTCGCCTACCTACCGGTAAAGACCGCGCCACGGGCTCCGGCCCGCGCGTGGACGAAGTTCCCGCAGCTGGTAGGCGCCCTGAACAGCACTGGTGTGCGGGTAACCGAGATCCGGCCCGATCGCCTGGAGCTTCGCAACGGCGTTGTAGAGGGCGTGGCGTTCGCCTGCCGGCAGCTTGTCGCGCTCCCGTTCAGCGTCGGGAAGGTAAACGACTGCTCACACCCGCCTAGTATACCACGAGTGGTATTCACTGATCGTTCGCTCAGGGATTGCTCAGCGAGTGCGTCGTCGGCGCGGTGGACCTCTATGAGGGCAAGTCGTACCTGCTCGTTGCCAGGTCGCAGGCTGGTCGTAGCTGTCGGCGTCCCGCCGCATCGCATCAACGAGATCCAGCACGGCAAGCGACGGATCAGCGCCGACACTGCGCTACGACTTGCCTGGTACTTCGGGACCAACGAGCGATTCTGGCTGAACCTCTAAAGCCTATACGACGTGGAAGTCGAGCGGGACCGGTTGTGGCCCACCCTTGAGCAGATCCAGCCACTGGCCAATGCCTGACGGCCCTACCTCCGAGGCTCGGCGTGAACAAGGGCTTGTCGGCGTCAGCCCTCACTGAGTTTGCTGTTGGCCAGGTGCAGGAGGCAGTCGCTGATTGCGGCGAGCATCGCGCGATCGTGACTGGCGACGATGATGGCGGTGCCCGCGACGGCGGTGGCGCGGCGAAACCGGCACGCGCGATGAACTCGTGGCTGCCAACGGCTACTACGCCCGCTTGGTGGCCAGCCAGCGCGGTGGCCTGGTGGGAATGCCGACCGGGCGTTCGGCCCGGCGGTGTGATCGTTCTGGGCGCTCATGTAGCCGGTGCCCTCGGCGGTGGAGGTGAAGGACCGAATACCTGCTTCCGACTTAGCGACAGAGATCCCAAGACTTTTCTCGACGTAGTCGAGGTGCTCGAGCTTGACGTCCCGGACGCTCGCCGCCGCCCGAGTCAGGAGGCTCGCGTACTGGCCGCTGCATGGCTGGATGTACCCGCCGATCGAGTGGCAGTGCATATGGATTACAGCATGGTATAATATGCACATGTCGTTGTCGGAACGGACGCAGGTGCTCCTTACCGCGGAGCAGCGTCGGCGGGTGGAGCAGATGGCGGCCCGCTCGTCGGTCTCGGTCGGTGCGGTGATTCGCGCGGCGATTGACGCCTACCTGCCTTCGGCCACACCTGAGCAGCGCCGTCGCGCGCTTGACGATCTGTTCTCGCTGGATGCTCCGGTCGCGGACTGGTCTGTGATGGAGGCTGAGATCGAGGCCGGTTACCGTTCGTGACGGTGTTCATCGATACCTCGGTCGTGATGTATGCGGCCGGCGCGGAGCATCCCCAGCGTGCGTCGCGCCAGCTGGTGCTGCGGCGGGTCGCCGACGGCGACATTGACGCCGTGACCTCCACCGAGGTGGTACAGGAGATTCTGCACCGGTTCGCCCGCGGCCGGCGGGACACGGGCCAGCGGATGGCTCGCGGAGTCCTGGACCTGTTCGGTGAGCTCATCACGGTCGATCGCGAGTCGATCGCCGGGGCGGTGACCTTCTACGCGACCTACCCTCAGCTCTCCGCGCGGGACGTGCTGCACGTCGCGACCTGCGTCGCCAACGGCATCACCGAGATCGTCTCGGTCGACGCCGGGTTCGACGCCGTCGCCGAGGTACGGCGGATCGAGCCTCGTGAGCTCGGAGACGGTGCCTGACGGCCCGCCAATGAAGCTGCAGCGGCCCGGCGCTGCGCGATGAACGGGCGCAATCGCTGCAGCGAGACGCCCTTCGACCGGTAGGCGCGCAAATAGTCGGCCTCGACCATCTCCCCCTATGTCACGTCTGCCCCCGGGGAGGGTTTCGGGTCGCAGCACCGGAGGATAGAACCGCTCCCGGCGTGGTGCCCGTCAAGCCAGTGCTTGAGCGTCGACGTGGGAATACCGAGCTGATGGGCCGCCTCATTCGGGTCTCCGGGATGCGCTGGTAAAGGTCAATGTGTCGTGCAGCGTGCACCCGAGTGATGTACTATTCCGCGTTGTACATCACTTGCGCCCACATTGGAGGTGGCGGGATACAGACGGTAGGTGTGCGTGATCTAGTCAACCGTGCGTCGGCCCTGCTCGATGAGCTGGAGCAGGGCGGGCAGCCGATCATCGTCACGCGACGCGGACAACCGATCGCCGTGCTCTCGGCGATCGACGCCGAGAAATTCTACGACTACGTCTTGGCCCATGCACCCGAGTTCGTCCGCGGGCGCCAGGAGGCCGATGCCGCGATCGCCCGTGGTGAGCTGGGCGTTCCGCTGGCCGACGTGCTCGCGGAACTGGACGACGAGGATCGCGGAGACCGCCGAAGTGCCTGAGCTGCATCTGCGGCCCCAGACAGAGAAAGACCTCCGCCAGATGGGTCCCGGGCCGGAGCGCACGCATCCAGGCAGGTAGTCCGCGGCCCGTTGTATGATCTTCTTATGAAGAAGCGCCGGGTCACGCTGAATCTCGACGAGGACGTCGTGGAGGCGATCGGCGGTCGGAGCATGTCGTCGGTCGCCAATGACGCCTTGCGTGAGGCGCTGGAGGTAGCGGCCCACCGGGCGGCGCTGCGCGAGTGGCTTGACGAGCTAGACCACAAGCACGGCGCACCCTCTCCCGAGCAACTCACCGCCGCGAAGGCCTTACTCGATGCCGTCGAGCACGGTGAGGTGACCGGAACGAGCGCCGCATGAGCGCCGCACCGCTGTGATGACGTTGCCCGTTTCTGCGTGCTCGGTCCACCACGCTGAGGCCTGGTGCTCTGCATCGTCTTAGGAGAGCAGCGCGCGGATGTCGTCAGCGTTGAGGGCGGAGCCGAAGACGTTGCCGTCGTTCATGACGCCGGCGAACAGTTCGGCCTTGCGGTTGGCCAGGGCCAGCACCTTCTCCTCGATGGTGTCCTTGGCGATGAGGCGGTACACCATGACGTTGCGGGTCTGCCCGATGCGGTGCGTTCGGTCCACCGCTTGGGCCTCGGTGGCGGGGTTCCACCACGGGTCGAGCAGGAAGACGTAGTCCGCCTCGGTCAGGTTCAGCCCGAACCCACCGGCTTTGAGGCTGATCAGGAAGACCGGGACCGTGCCGTCCTTGAACCGCCGCACGACCTCGGGCCGGTTGCGGGTCGTGCCGTCGAGGTAGCTGTAGGCCACCCCGGTGTCGTCGAGCCGCTCGCGGACGTGCGCGAGGAAGCCGGTGAACTGGCTGAACACCAGTGCCCGATGCCCACCGTCGATCACCTCGCCGAGCTGGCCGACCAGTGCGTCGATCTTGGCGCAGTCCAGCTGCCGGTGCTCGGGCTCCACGAGCCCGGGATGCAGGCTGAGCTGGCGCAGCAGGGTGAGCGAGCGCAGGATCGTGAACCGGTTGCGGTCCACGTCGTCGATCAACCCGAGCACCTTCTGCCGCTCCCGCTGCAGGTGGCGCTGGTAGATGCGGCGGTGCCGCGGGTCGAGCTCCACCATGAGCAGCTGCTCCTGCTTGGCGGGCAGGTCGGCGGCCACCTGCTCCTTGGTCCGGCGCTTGACCAGCGGCTTGATCCGTCGCCGCAGCCGGGCCAGCAGCTCGGCGTCGCCCTGCTTCTCGATCGGACGGGAGTAGTGCTCGCGAAACCGTGTGGGGCTCGGGAACAGCCCCGGCGCGGTGATCGACAACAGCGACCACAGCTCCATGAGATTGTTCTCCATCGGGGTACCGGTGATCGCCAGCTTGAACGGTGCCGGACACCGCCGCGCGCACTGGTGAACCTTCGACTGGTGGTTCTTGGTGAACTGGGCCTCGTCCAGGATCAGGCCGGACCAACCCGCCTCGGCGTAGGCATCGGCGTCGAGGCGGAACAGGGTGTAGGAGGTGACCACGACGTCCGCGCCGGCCACCACGTCCGGCAGGTCCTGGCCCCGGCGGGCCAGGGTGTCGGTGATCGTCACCACCACGATGCCGGGTGCAAAGCGCGCCGCCTCGGCTGCCCAGTTCGACACCACACTGGTCGGGGCGACGATCAGGAACGGTGACATGCCGGGGTCGGCCTGCTTGGCGTGGCAGATCAGGGCCAGCGCCTGCACCGTCTTGCCCAGCCCCATGTCGTCGGCCAGGATGCCGCCAAGCCGGTGCTGCCACAGGAACGCCAGCCAGCCGAACCCGTCGCGCTGGTAGGGCCGCAGCTGGGCGGTCAGCGTGGCCGGCAGCTCCGTGCCCGCGAGCCCGTCGGTGGACAGCAGGCCGGCAACCTGCTGCTGCCAGGCCCGCGCCTGACGGTCGACCACGCCCAGCGTGGCCAGCTCCTCCCACAGGCTCGCCTGGAACCGGCTGATCCGCAGCGGACCGGCCGGAGCGTCCTGCAACGCCCGCGCTTCCTCGATCAGCATGCGCAACGTCACCAGCTCGGGCTTGTGCAGGGAGAAATACGCACCGTCAGGCAGCAGCAGGTGCGACTCGCCCGCGGCCAGCGCCATGAACACGTCGGTGAACGGGACCTGCCTGCCCTCGACGGTGATGCGGACGCCGAGGTCGAACCAGTCGGCGTCGCCGGTCACGTCGGTGGTCGATACGCCGATGCGTAGCGAGTCGGTCGCCTCCCGGTAGTCCACCGGCTCGCCACTGCGCTCGACGGCGACGCCGGGCGCGCCGGCCAGCAGCGGCAGCACCTCGGTGGTGAACCGCATCGTGGTCAGGCCGGCCAGCTGCGCGCGCGGCACCAGATCCGACCCGAAACCCAGCCCGAACTGATCGAGTGGCACGTCGAGGGCGCTGAGCACGGCCCGTTCCGCAGCCGGATCCCGGAACCCGTCCTCGGCCCCGGACGGCGCCAGCGGCACCCGCACCGCTGTGTCGCCCACCTCGTAGGCCCACTGCCACTCGAGCGACAGATCGTGCCGGTCGCCGTAGGAGGCCTGCAGCACCAGGGTGGGCTCTGAGATCACCGGCGGCGTGAAGGCGCCGTCAGACGACACCACCGTCGCCAGCTGGCGCAGCCGGGGATAGATGTCGTCGCGGAACCGGTCTGCCTGCCCCTCGGGTACTGGCAGCTGCTGGCCCTCCAGCACCATCCGCTGCAGCGGGGGCGCAACGGGATGGGCGAGCTTGGCCAGCCGGAAGGACCACTCGGTGGGGTTCGGATTGCTCTGCACCTGAGTCCGCGACACGTGCACGACGCCGTGACCGTCGGTGCCGATGAACACGACCGGCATCTCGTCGCCGGTGGATTGTCCTGGCCCGTCGAGACGCAGCACCGGCGCGATGACCAGCGAGCCTGGTTCCGACCCTGCAGTGACGTCCAAGCACAGCTCGGCGTGACCGTACCGTTCGAGGGCGCCGAGCCGCTTGCGTGCGTGCACGATCTCCAGCCCGATGTCGGCGGCCTCGTCCAGGAACGACCACAGCCGCCGGCTGCCGAACGCGGCCAGATCGATCGTCTTGTCGTCCCGGGCGTAGTAGTAGCTCGGCGCGTCGCTGCGCGCCTTGTGCAGCGCGTAGAGCTCCCGCAACAGCCGCACGTGTGACCCGCGGCAGTCACCGAAGGAGTAGACCTGTTCGAGCCTGCCCCAGCTCATCCCGCCACCGACCCACCCGGTGCTGCCCGGCCGCACCAGCCGGGCCAATAGCTTCGGCCCTACCGACACCCGGGTGCTGCGCGCGGTGCCGGCCGGCGCGATGGTCAGGGAGAGCTCGAGAGCCAGCGGGACGCCATCGGCGGGCGGCTGAGCCGGCGCGAGCAGCGCACCGAGTGTCTGTTCCCAGGACGGCGCCACTCGCCTGCCACCGGCCGGCTTGGCGGGACTCGCCGTGCCGGCGGCAGTGAGCGCCACCGCGACCACGTGCTTGCAGTCGATGCCGACCGGGCACGTGCACTCACCGAACGCGAACGCTAGCTGCGCACCACCGGTGGGTTCGAGGTACACCGCAGTCCGGTAAGCGGAACCGCTGCTGCCCCGCACCACCGCCCGCATCGCCCCCTCGGTGCCGTCCCACTCCATGTGCAGGACGGCGCGCTGGCGCGCGTACGCCAGGCCCCTGGCGTAGGTCTGCGCATCCACCGCTGCCGAGACGCTGGCCGGGTCGACACCCTCCACCACGACGAGCTGCACGCGGCTACCTCCCTCGTTAACCGGTATGGGTCACTTCGCTGGCGGCGAGGGTAGCCGTCGGCACCGACAACGCCCGACGCCACGCCGCCGCCCGATCGCCGACGGCGTGGCTGAGCTGAACCGGTCAGTTCTTGTGGATCTTCACGGTGACGTTCATCCCGGGGACGAGGGTGAGGTTGCGCTGGTCGGTGCTGGCGTTACGAGGTGGACCCCGACCACGCAGCGCATCAGCGTGGTCTTGCCGCAGCCGCTGGGCCCCAACAACCCGGTCACCTGTCCCGACGGCACGGTAGCGCTTACGGGAGCTTGGCCGCGAGCACGTCGATCTTCTCGATCTTCGGCGCGCCGTCGAACAGGTCGGGTGCCTGAGCCATCAAGGCCGCGGCGACCCTGCCGGAGAGGTGGGCATCGCGCCCGGAGTCGTCCGGGAACACGTCGAAGATGCCGTAGGTGGAGCCGGTGAGCCGGATGGCGAACCACGCGGTGGTCGCCGGCTCCTCGTTCACCAGCGCGAGTCCCCCGTGGAGAAACTCCTCGACGGCGGCCTCCTGGCCTGGTTTCGCGGTCATCGTCACGAGCAAGCCGACTGTGGGCATATCCGTCATGGCGTGTGTCTCTCCTCCGCATAGGGCACAGACCGATGAGCTGCGACCGGTGATCCGCCGCACCACGCAGTATCCCTCCTCCAGGCCCTGGAGCGCTTGCGTCCGGCAGTGCCGATCTGCGACCCCGTCCTCGTGTCACCCGCGCGCGGGGGGCTGGCGCGTGAACCCGACGCCGGTCTTGGCTCGGGGTTGTCGGTGGTCAGGAGTGGGCGGGTCTGGAGGAGGGGGGTGGGCTGCTGAGCGCGGTGCGTACCGCGGCGACGACGTCGATTTCGCGACAGAGCTGGAGTGCGTCCGGTTCGGGTGGGTGGATCCAGGTGATCGGCCCGCGGGAGGTGATGGTGGGCGGCAGGAGCAGGGTTGCGGTGACCCGGTGGATGCCGGGTGGCCAGGGCAGGCTCACTCCGTAACGTTCTCCGGCCAGCAGCACGTAGTGCTCTGGGACGTAGGGGTGGGCCAGCACGGGTGGTGAGCAGCGTCGTTGGCGCAGGATCGCGACCACCTGCGGGGCCAGGGGCATTGGGATGACCAGCGCCACCGTGTGGCCGCCCAGGTGCAGCCACACGTGGTCGCGGCGCAGGCTCACCGGCCAGCCCCAGGCCTGGTAGCAGGTCGCCGCCGTCAGCGGCGTCACGTCGACACTGTCCTGGGATGGCAGCGCTGGTGCTGCCGTGGGGTCCTCGGTGGTCTGGGTGCCGTCGGTCGAGACGTGGCTCAGGACGCACCGGGTGCAGGGCATTCCGTGGCCGGGGGTGACCGTCTCGACCTGGTCTGGGTGCAGCGCACCGCAGTACGCGCTGATCGCGCCGGTGCCATCGGTCGGCAACGGCGCGAGGTGCACGGTGCGGGCGGTCTCGCCGACGATGCCGGGCCGGTAGCGCAGGAGCACCAGGGGTCGGGCGTGGGTCACCGTCAGGTGAGGTCCGTTGCCGTTCGTGGCGCTCATCGCTGCGTCGTCGTGGTCAGGTGATGTGGCCGGTCGCTGTGATCGATCCGGGCTGTCGTCATCAGGCTGGAGTGCTCGGGTGGAGTTCCCGCACCAGGGGTGAGCGAGCTGGCCGGTCCTGGGTTGTCGGCGAGGTGGGAGAGCAGCATGGTCTGATCGGGTTGGCGCAGCAGCCAATAGCTGGCCCGGAGGTGGATCCGGCAGGGTCGGCGCCGGAGCCCGATGATCGAGCCGGGGCGTCGGCAGGACCGGCAGCGGCCCCGCCGGTCGATCGGGTGATCGAGCAGGAGCAGGTACAGCACCGCACTGACCTGGCACAGGATCGAGTCGACCCCATCAGCGGCGCCGGGCCCGGCCTGGGTGGCCTGGCGCAGGACCCCGCGCAGGAGGCCACAGACGAGCTGATGGCTGGTCTGCTCGACGGTCCAGCCCGTGCTGGTCACGCCCATCGTGTTCCCCTCTTTACTCAGATAGGTGGTGTGAACCCCACCCGGCGAAGGACGCGGGCCGAGTCACTGCCCAGGGGCCAGGGACAGCGCCTGCTGAGCTGCGGGGGGAGCCAGCAGGGCGCCGTCCCTGGCGGTCTACGGTCACGAGGTGATGCAGTGAAGCTGAGCCATGTGATTATCACATCGAGATAATCACATGGCTAGTGGTTGTCGTAGTCCGTTTGGGTGATTCCCGGTTGACGGCTGGCGTCCTCACCGGTCGCGGGGGTGGTTGTGTCGAGTCCGATGGTGTTGCGGCGGTGGTTGGCTTTTGAGTTGGCGCGGTTGCGTCGGGATGCGGGGATCTCTCAGAAGCAGGCCGCTGCTCGGCTTGATCGTGCGCAGAGCCATG
>JBOHFF010000152.1:0-80262 GCA_050699515.1 Pseudonocardiaceae bacterium | reverse complement strand
GTCACGGACCGTGTGACGGGTTGCGCGGCGCTGTGACCAGGACAAACGCCGGATGTGACGGGTGTGACGGGTCGCTGTAACCCGTCACACCCGTCACCAGCAACGGCCGCCGGGGCACTTGTCGGATGTCGGTTCAACCCTGACGGATCCGGTCACGAAACCGGCGCCACAGGGTAGGCCGCGCATGGCGTCCCCCGCTCCGGTGATCGGGCTGCCGCTGCGCGGGCAGCTCCACACAGCTCGGGCACAGCCGCCCGGGTGGCGTGCTGAGCGCTGCTGGAATGAGGCCCGCGCCGCAGGTCGCTACCGGCCGTCCGGTGGTCCGCGCTGATTCCATCGCTGCTGGCGTCACCGCGTGGTCCAAACGATCCGCCACAGACGTGACCCAGATCGGCGAGGCAGCTTTCATGAGGTCAAGTCCCAGATCAGGACCTCATTCAGCACATGCAGGGCATTGCCCTCGGCTCGACGCTCCACAAATCCGCGCCCGGGAACGATCAGTGATGAGTTCCGTTGACGCAAGGCGAAACAATCGCGACTGAATCCTTCGAGGTGAATCATGTCCACGTAGTCATCGGTGACCCGATTCCCCACCAACGGCCCGTCCTCGCCCGGTGCGATGCGCGCAAACACAAAACCATCCAGCTTAAGCTGATCAAGCAGGCACTTGGCGATCACCACATCCGGACCGTCAGCCACCATCAAGCACCACCTCTGCTCCCGCTGCGCACCACGCGTCCGCGACCAGTCGGAGTCACGGCCGGGAGCCCGGGTGTCAACGGGGACTCACCAAGGCTCCCAGCCATGACGGGGGATCCCGGCAGCGCTTTCAGGCGGGCACGGCACCGGGGTCACCCCTGCTCGTCCGCGTACGTCACGAGCTGAAATAATTCTGGCTCTGGCGCGGTATCAGCGACAACGACACGAACCCGCCATCAGCACGCCACGCACACGCCAGACAAGGAGGCAAACACCGTTGACCGGCCGAGAGCCCCGCACGCTGCTCGAACAACGCATCCGGCAGCAACACATGACCTACGAGGAGTTCGTCCAGCACGCCGAAGCCTTCGCGCGCGACCACCACGAAGCCGGCACGCTGAGCCTGCGCCACCTCCAACGACTCGTCAGCGGCCAACCCCTCGGCGCGCTTCGGCCAGCCACCGCGCGACTGCTCGAACGCCTCCTCGGCGAACCCATCGCAACCCTGATCGCACCCCCGAGAACAGACCTCGACGAGAACCGGGATCCCGGCAGCGAGCTGCGCCAGTTACTCGAGGCCGCTCGGCGCGTCGACCTCTCCACCATCACAGTCCTGCACCAGCAACTCGACGCCATCCGCCGACTCGACCGCCAACTCGGCGCCATCGTCGTCTACGACGAACTCAACACCAAGATCCACCAGATCCGCCGACTCGCCACGCATAGCCTCTCCCCCGGTACCCGCGAACCACTCGCCGCACTGCTCTCCGAGATGCACACCCTCGCCGGATGGCAAGCACTCGACCTCGGCGACATACCCCGCTCATGGCAACATTACGAACACTCCCGCGCCACCGCCGCACAATCCGACTCCATCCCCCACGAATCCCACGCCGCCGCCGAACAAGCCTTCGTCCTCATCGACACCACAGCCACCCGCGACGCCGTCGACCTCCTCGACCACGCCCGACGCCGCGCCGAGGCCACCGCACCACGTACCCTGCGATCCTGGCTCGCCGCCGCCCACGGCGAAGCCCTCGCCGCCCACGGCGACCACACCGCCAGCCTGCACGCCTTCGACCACGCCGCCGAGCTCCTCCCCAGCAAGCCAGCCGACGACCGACCCTACGTCGCACTCGACCCCGTACACCTCGCCCGCTGGCGCGGTCACGCACTCGCCCGCTTCGGCCACCCCGACGCCATCACCACCCTCACCAACGCCCTCGATCAACTCGACCCCACCTTCGTCCGCGCCGAAACCGCACTCCGAGTCGACCTCGCCACCGCCCACGCAGCCAACGGCGACCGAGACCAAGCACGCACCCACGCTGGAAGAGCGCGGGCTCTCGCCGGGGAACTGGGATCAAAACGCCAACACCGAAGGCTGACGACGCTGGAAGCATCACTTCGATGGTGATGACGCTCAGCGGCGATCACGCTGTTCAGCAAGTTTCCGGATGGTCCGAGCCGTCTCCTGTTCAACCCGGCGGCGACCAAATTTCCTGACGAGGGCGAGGTAAAATAAGGCCGGCGCTACCGGTGTCCAGGAATCACGTCGGCCGTCGCGGAGAAGGTATCGTATGACAGTCGACACCTCAAACCGCTCGTATTCCTGCCGATCGTGCTCCCACTTGTCGGGAACGCCTCGGCTTCTCCGGTCCGAGAGGAAATCCTTCGAGACTGCGACAGGACATGAAAGGAGCGAACGCAAACCAGTACTGGTGGTCGTCGATGTGCAAACGGCTTCATCGTCGAACACTCGCAACCCGTCATACCAGTTATCGCCGACCTCGTCCGCCGATGGCAGGCAGCACGCGGTGACGTGGTCTTCACCCGTTACATCAACTATCCCGACAGCCCATTCGAAAGACTGCCGGGCTGGGCCAGAATGGCCGACGGGCCGGAAAACGAAATCGTCACCGAGTTGGCACTCTAGTCAGCCCCCACACGCCCGTTGTAGACAAGTACATCTACACGTTATTCACACCCGAAGGAACCCGCCTCATCAACGAACGCGGCTGGACAGACCTCTACGTATGCGGCATCGGCATCAACGTCTGTGTCCTCAAAACCGCCGTCTATGCCTTCGAGCACAACCTCACGCCATGGATCCTCAAAGACGCGTGCGCCAGCCACGCCGGGCCCGAAACTCATGCCGCTGGGTTACTCATCGCCAGGAGATTCATCGGCGGGAATCAGATAATCCAAACCGCCAGCCTCCCCGAATCTGTCTTGCCCCCGACTGACTGCTTGAGGATATCAAAAAGGCACGGAGTAGATGCAGTAGAAGGTTGGCGTCATCATTCGCGTGCCCAGCTCAGGATCGCGGCTGCCTTAGCTGTGATGGTTCCGGTGACTTCGAATGCACTGAGAAGATCGATCAGTTCGCGTTCGACGTCCCCCAGCCTGCGGTGGTCCGATTGGGCGACGAGATAGAGGCAGACCGCTAACTCCTGTGCTAGGTCAATCCGCTGGGGCTCCCGCGCGCTTAGCCCACGCCGACGTGCGAGAGCCTTGGTGAACCATTCGGCGGCCTGCGCATGCTCCTGCGAATGTTCGGCCAGCGCCCCCATTCGTTCGTAGGAGACCGAGAGGTCGCGCTGGTAGGTGGTGTTGCCGGGTTCGGCTTTGGCGAGGGCCTCGGCGATGGCGAGGGATTGGGTGAACAGGCGGCGGGCTTCGTCGGTCTGGCCGACGGCGACGGCGAGGTCGGCGAGTCGTTCGTAGGAGACCGAGAGGTCGCGCTGGTCCTCGTGATCTGGCAACGCTGCGAGTACCAGGTCTGCGATCAGCCCGGAGTACATCCGGATCAATCCAGCCGCGAGGTTCATTCGCCCGGGGCGGTTCGGTTGTCCGCTTGCCTGCGCCTCGGCCCGCACGGTTAAGTCGACATGTTTCTGGGCGAGGGCGTGAGCCGTTGCGTTGGCGGCGGAAGTGTCGCTGACTGTGAGCCGTGCCAGGACTTCAAGGCACCGCGTCACCTGATCGTCAGCCAGAGCAAGGACAGCAGCGAGCAGAGCGACTCCACCGTCGGCCTTGTCGCGCAGCACCTTGCCAACGAGCGCTTCGCCAAGTCGGTCGGGACGCAGCGGGTTGAGCCGAGCGCTTCCGCTATACAGCACGGCAAGCCAGCCGGTCACGCGCTGCCGATAGGCAGTGGCGTGGTCGCCACAAAATTCCGGCAAAAGCGACATGAGTGCGTCGGCTCCGGCGTGGTCGTCGGCCCCGGCGAGGGTTGCCAGCCCAACGCAGACGCGCCGCAGATCGGGGTCATTGATCGGGCAGTCAGCTGCCCAGTACTTCTCTTCGTGTGTCAGGACCCGCTCCACCGGGGAACGGGTTACGGCAGCGCCCGCTTCACCGGGAGCAGCCGTGCCCGGCTCCGAGTTTCCACTTGCGTCGTTCAGGGTTTGGTCCAGCGCCTCGAAGAGAACCTCCAGGGGCAGCGCATAGCCCGGTGCGGACAGGTCTGGGACGACAGCGGTCGGGCTGATCTGCCACGCCTCGGCGAACGCCTCGACAGCGCAGCGGTAGAGCGTGATGCGCCGATCGCCGTCGAGCACCGCTGACGCTGCGTGGCTGACCTCGCTGTCATCAAGGATCTGTTTCACCGATGGTGTCGCGTCCTCCCGCAGTATGCGGATCGGGTCACGCGATCCTGCTACCCCGGCGCGAGTGAGCAGCAGTACCCGAGCTGGTGCGATATCGGTGGCCTGCCGCCTGAGCCGGTCGAGCAGGGATCGCAACGCCGGCAGGTCTTCTGACTCGGTGTAGTCGACAACGATGAGACGCGGAAGTGGGAGAGCGGCGAGGCCGGCAGCGGTGCCCCGCGTGGCGTCCCACATTCCCGCGACCCAGCCATGGTCTGGACGCTCCATATGCTGGCATAACTCGACCGCGAACGGGGTTTTGCCGGCACCGCCGCCACCGGGTACCACTCTGACTGTTAATGGCTCCGCGGTGGCGCACCATGTGACCGCCGCCTTGATGTCAGCGTCGCGGAACAGGTAGGGCACCACGCCGAAACCGGCGAGCAACAGATCCGCCGGGTCGGGTCGGCGTGTCCTACGGAATGTCCACCACGGTTTGACGAGCACGTCGTCGCTGCCCTCGACCGGGAGCACCCGATGCCATGGGGCGCGATCACGCAGGACCGCTGCGCGATTGGCTCGAAGGATCTCCGCCCCCAGTTCTGCTAGATCGTCGGGAATGCCTGATCCGCCGGTCAACAGTGCGGAGATCGGTGCTGCCCACCCACCGAGATCGTCACGTTGGTCTCTGGTCATGGTCATGACCCCCACCACAGCGCGCCGCCCGGGGCACACCAGCGGCGCTCCGCTCAGACCCGGCGCGGCCTGACCCGCCTTCAGCTTCACATAGTCATCACCTTCGATGCCCTCGAACCGGAACGATGCAGGCGAGCCGGTCGGCGCCACGATTTCCTCACGTTTCGCGTAGCCCCAGGCGTGGCACTCCTCGTCCAACGGTGTCCGGGTATCGAGCAGGACACACGGGTGATCCACGGCAGCGTCCAGCCTGATCAGCGCCAGATCCGGGAACGGCCAGAACTCACTAGGACCGGGCACCCGCGCGGCGGAGCGCGCCGCAACAGTTGCCGGGATTTCTGTCGCACCTCGCGCAGGTACGACCAGTACGCGGGCGGCGTCCTTCACGACGTGCGCGCAGGTCAGCACCCAACCCGGAGCGACGAAGAAACCCGTGCCTTGCGGATGCCGATCCTCACTGTCCACTCGTACGACGTAGCGGCGCAGCTCCTGCGACTCGACCCGGTTTCCCATCGGAAGCTCACGGCTGGCCGGGCCGACTACCCGACCACGTCAGCGTGACCTTGAAACTGCCCTCGCCCTCGCCATCCAGGATCAACCCGGTGAGCTTGCCGCTCTTGGCGGTGAGCGTCAGCCCGAACTCGACCACAGCCTCGCTTGGCTTGACCCGATCCCAGGCCGCCGACAACTGTGAGCCGATCTCCTCGACGGTCTTGCGAACTCCCTCGAACGACAGCGCGTCACTCAGCCCGATCGGGCTCGGCCCGCCGGCTTCATCGACCCGTACCCAGAACTCGGCCTCGCCCGAGCGGACAAGAACGTCCTCACTCACAGGAACCTCCGCGTTCTCGTCCACCACACCCGGCTGGTGACCGGAGTTAAGCACACCGGGGCCTTCGCCGAGCGTTCTGTTCATGGATCTGCATGAACTCGGCGCCACGGATTCCTCTGTAGCACTTCAACATCACATCGTCGAGCGGCGTCGTAGCGCCCGGACGCTGGAAGCACTCTCGGTTGCGATGGGCTAGCATCCCCAGCATCTCGCCGCCGTGCTATGCGGCCGCACACCGCCCGAGGTGGGTGACCCGGTCAGCGAGAACGGCAGAACCGTGTCGTCCCCGCTGGATGCCATCGACGAGCGGTTGACCGAGATCACCGATCTGCTCCATGAGATGAACGCCAACCTGGCCACCGTGATCAGCCATGGGCACACCGGACAGTGAGGCGTTCAGGAAGGAACCCAATGGTGAGTGACGTTGCGATGCATGGCTACAAGGTGGTCGTTATCGCGCTTTCTCGGTAGACGACAGCGAACGACAGATAAGGACAGCGACAGTTTCCATGGACATCCGGACATCGACGGACAAGCGCCATGGCCCTAACGCAGTCCTCAGCTGGGTCCGGCCACGTCTGGCCAAACAGTTTCGAGTTGATCGGGCACCACCACGGCATCCCCACCCCGGAGCCCGCAGCCATGGAAACCGGCCGTACGCTGCGGCCCACCCCGATGTACGCGAAGCTGTACTGCCTCACATTCGAGCGAACCACCTCGGAACTATTTGGAGATCTTGAGACCGATGTTCAGCCTGGCGCCACCCGTGCTGCCCGAAGTCATAAATTCATCCCGGTGTTCATCGGAGCGGAGGTAGCGTCGGCTCTGGCGACAGCCGGAGGGCAGTGGAGCCCCATCGATGACCAGTGGACGCAGTGCCGACGGCGAGTGATCGAGCATCCCGGCGGCTCATGTCAGCTTTACCTCTGGCCATTCAGTGTAGCGCTGTTTCACCTCATCGAAGACTTAGCCATTGAGTCCGTCGCCCACCTCGCGGTCTGGCGGCGCATCACCTACGAACAGAACATACAGTGGGCACAAGACCAGCTGAAAGCACTCACAGCCAGCGATGTCGCAGGGACAGCCCTACGTGCTCAGTCTTTAATGGGTGAACGAACCCGCCTGGCAAAGAAGCGACCTCCACACGACACTACGGCTCATGTGCATCCCTCGCGTGCCGGTACCGCGAGCAGATAAAATCCGTATCGCGTGGAAGCGCGGCACCCCTTGTCGTAAGTCTACGCAGCCGACCGACCGCATTATCGCGCATCTTCCTCAAAGGGTCTTCGAACAATACGGCGAAAATCAATCCGATTGCGGCGCCTACGATCAGGCCAGTACTTCCTGATGCTACGTGATCAAACATAGTGATAGACGCTAAACTTCTTGTTGATTACGTGCCACCTGCGGTGGGCGTGGTAGTCGGGAGGCGATCAGGTCTGCAGCCTTGGCGTCGGCTCCGGCGACCCAGGCGGCGTAGACCTTGAGTGTGGTCGCTCCTCCGCCGCCGTGGCCGAGCCGGCCCGCCACGGTTCGTAGATCGACCCCGCCGGAGAGTAGTTCGGTTGCACTGTAATGGCGCAGCGCGTGTAAGTGCGTGTCGATACCGAGATCAGCGGCCATCTTCGAGTACCGATGGGTGATGCCGTCCGGATCACAGTGTCGCCGATGATCGGGCGCGTAGGAGAACACGAAGGCGTCGTCGTCGAACGTGGTTTCGATTGCGGCGCAGCGGCGCTGGGCGCGCTGCTTGTGGTCGGTGAGGATGGTGATCGTGTCCTGGTCGAGTCTGATCACCCGCATCTGGTGAGTCTTGGTGTCCTTGATGAACGTCTTGCCGTTGCGGTGGTGCAGGCTGCGCCGGATGGTCAGCAATCCGGAAATCAGATCGACGTGTTCCCATGCGAGTCCCACCAGTTCACTGCGCCGTGCACCGGTGATGAAGGTCAGCCAGACGAAGGTGCCCCAGTCGGCGTCATGCTCCCAGGCGGCAGTCGCGATCTTGGCTGCTTCCTCCGCCGAAGGGGGATTCGGTTGCGGTGTCGGGATGCGTGGCCGCTGAGCGGCATCCAGCGGGTTGACAGTGATCCAGCCCCACCTTTTCGCGGCACTGAGAGCACCACTGAGCACTGCGTGGCACTGGCGCACTGTGGACGGGGCCAGCGGCGTGCAAACGTGCTGCGCGCATCGGTCATCGCAGTCGTGCGGCCGGGGTGTGCGGTGCTCGACGAAGGCACGGCCATGACATCGGCGGCGGCAGACTCGCAAGTCAGCGTAGAGCTGCTCGAACGGGCGAGGGCCTAGCCGGCACAGGCGGCTCAGCGACGTGTCACCCAGCGCTGGACGGATGAACCGGTCGATCAGCAGTCGGTAGCTGGCGCGGGTACCGTCCTCGACCTGATGGTCTGACAACCACGTATCGAGCAGGTAGCTGAAGGTGACGTTCGTGCGGGCCGCTGTGTCGTCCCGCACCTGCTGGCGCAGCCGGTCGCGGATCACGATCGCCGAGTCCTCGGTGTCGGCCGAGCCACTGAGCATGAGCTGGCGGCCGGTCACCGGGTCGTACCCGGCAGAGACGCGGATCTGGTAGGTGCCGCCTCGCTGGCGGATGCCGGTCAGGTCCTTCGGCGGCTGCTTCCTGCGGGTCATAACGGCAGCGTACAGCACGATAATGGACAGTCCGATGGACAAAGATCCACACCGCACCAGCAAAAAGGATCTTCTCTGACCACTTTCTGCTGGTCAGAGCACTGTTCAAAGATGTGGGCCGCCTGGGGCTCGAACCCAGAACCGACAGATTAAAAGTCTGCAGCTCTACCCATTGAGCTAACGGCCCGTTCGTTCCGACAGCCTACCGACACCGTCCCGGGCAGCCAGAGGCAACCGGCGGACGAGCCATCGCCAGCCGAGGGGGTCGCATCCGGCCCACCCGGCAGCTGGGCATCAGGCACACTGGACGCCAGGAGGTGGGCGTCATCAAGTCTGGGGTCTCGGCCGATGTGCGTGTCGGCATGCTGGTCGGCGAAAGCCCCACGACCTACCGCGACCAGTGGGCGACTCGAGGTGGCCAGCACGTCCCCGGCTGCTACCTGTTAATGCGCGGGGTGCTGGACCCGAGCGCTACCACAGGACCTGGTCCGGGGGGAGCCTGATAGAGCAATTCTGAGAGAAGCGCGGCGCGCCGCTGTGGCATACCGTTCACACATGATTACCAACATCTCACTGGTCACCGTCTACTGCCTCGACCAGGATCAGGCGCGCGAGTTCTACGTCAACATCCTCGGCTTCCAACCGCGGACCGATGCCACCGTGGGCGAGGACTTCCGCTGGGTCACCGTGAGTCACCCCGACCACCCGGAGCTGCAGATCACTCTGATGAAGCCTGGGCCACCGTTGGATCCCGACACCGCTGATTTCATCCGGCGTCAGCTGGGAAAGGGCCAAATGGGTGGGCTCGGGCTGCGGGTCGATGACTGTCGCAAGACCTACGACGAGCTGAGCGCCAAAGGCGTGAGTTCCTGCAGGAGCCCTCCGATCGGCCCTACGGCGTTGAGGCCGTCATGCGCGACAACTCGGGCAACTGGCTGGTGCTGGTCAAGCCCAAAGAATTCACGCCGTAGCCCCCCACAGCCACCACCGATGCTCGCTGCTCAACTACTCGATGAAGCCTGGGCCGGGGTGTACGGCTCCCCGGACCCGTAGGGCCGAGTGATCGCCTCGAAGTGATGGCCGTCGGGGTCGTCGAAGTACACACCACGGCCGCCGTCGTTGGTGTTGATCTGACCCGGGAGGGACATGCGCGGGTCGGCCCAGTGCGGCACGCCGCGCTCCTGGATGCGGCGGAGGATGCCGTCGAAATCCTCTTCGGACACCAGGAACGCGATGTGCTGGCTGGGGAACGGGACGCCGGGCTCGGCGTAGTCGAGCGTGACGCCGTCCTCCAATTCGACGGCGAGGAAGAAACCAGCCGGTGTGGCGTCGGGCAGGCCCAGGATCTCGGTGAGGAAGGCAGCAGACCGTTGCTTGTCGGTCGCAGCGACGATCGTGTGGTTGAAACGGATGGGCAAGGGTTCGTCCTTGTCTCAGGCGCACCTCCATGCGCCGGAGGAGGCCTCCGGCCCGCACGCGATGCTGAGCTCAGCACAGCGGCCCGGCCGGTCGCAAGGTACCCTCGGTCACGACCGCTTTCCAGTGCTCATCGCGAATACGGCGCATTCATTTCCGGAGTGGGTTGTGGAGTGGCGAGCGGTTGGAGTCGAGAAGGGCTGTGGCCGGAATTCGATAAGGTTTCCGCGGATGGTGATGTCCCTAGCCGCGGCTCGGTCTCGCCGTCCTCGGTCAGCCGGTACCCGGTGCGTTCTGGGTCGGCCTTCTCACCAGGGAACCAGCTGCTCCACCGATCCATCGTCGCTGCCACGGAATGTCCCCGGTGGGTCCGTCGGCGACCAGACAGCGCGAGCTTGACGGGGACCTCGGCACCGTCCTGGACGGTCCGGGTCCCCGGCCGAACGGTGAGCGGGCCACAGTGCCACCGCGGCATCGATCTGCTTCTGGTCCGTCACATCGAGCGAGAGCCTCTCCCAGCGGCTGCGCACCGACGCCGGACTGGTCAGGGCTCTGACCGATGTCCAGCTCCGCGAGCTCCACAAACTGCTCGAACTGGCGATGGACGGCTAGCAGAAGAGTAAGCTCCGGCATCGGGCGAGCGTGCGCAACTGGGATAATTCGCCGCTAGTCGATGGTGAGGTTAGCGGTGTCGCCCTCACCTTCTGCGCCCTCCACAGTCAGCTCAACCGGGCCGGAGGCATCCGGGATCTCCACCACCAGGGTCCCGCCATCGGCATCGAAGGGAACCTCCTGGTCGTCAATGAGAACCTTCTCCGCGCTCTCCAAGCTGTCACCTTGGACGATCACAGACTGGCCGGGCGACGCACGGTTCGGAAGAACGCTGTCGATCTCCACGAGGACTCCTTTATCGAGGCTGACTGTTGCTGGACGCTCAGGAATACCCCACTGTCCCCACTGGTAAACCGGAGCAGCCGCGACGTCACCCGCTCGCCAACCGGGCCAGAACCCACCCGGCGAACATCGGATGATTAGCTCGGAGGCCAGCGGGGAACCCGGTGTTACCTGCTCGAGCTTTCCGGAGCAGGCACCCGAGGCCGGTGGGGCCGCTAGGACGATTACCGGGAGGAGCATCACCATGGCGTCAGCCAAGTGCTTGGAGATCTATCTCAGCGATCATCTCGGTGGCGCCACCGCAGGCGTCGAGCTCGCGAAAAAAATCAGCTCCGAGTACGCGAAAACCACGTTCGGTCCTTTCCTTGCGGAGCTGGCCCGGGAAATCGAGCAGGACAAGGCGACGTTGGAGGAGCTGATGGGGCGGCTCGGAATCCAGCGGAGTCCTATCAAAGAGGCCACCAGTTGGGTCGCCGAGAAGGTCAGCAGGCTGAAACTCAGCGACACGATGACCGGTGATCAGGATCTGAAGCGCCTGCTGGAGTTCGAGATGCTGTCGCTGGGCATCGAAGGCAAGGTATCGATGTGGCACGCCCTGATCGAGGCGAGTCCCGCACACCCCGAGCTCGCCGCAACCGACTTGGCTGGGCTCGCCAAGCGCGCCGAGAGCCAGCGCTCCAACCTGGAGAGCCACCGACTTCAGGTTGCCAACCGGGCGCTGAGCAGCTGACAGGTAGGGGCCCGCGCTGCTAACCGCAGACCAACAACGAGTGAACGCTGCCGCTGGACCGACCGCCCACCGACGAACGACGTCGTCTGGGACCTTTTCGCGCGAATGAACAAGCGTACAAAGGCGGATGGCAGGAACATGAGCAACGGTGTTCCGACCTGAATACATTCCGCTGCGGGAGTGGATCATGCGTTGCGATGACGAGAGCCGGGAGAACCGGCTCCGTCGCATGGCCATGCGACAAGGCCTCATGTTGATGAGGTCCCCGCAGCGCGAGCCCGATACCGACGACTTGTACTGGCTGGCCACGATCGCCGATGGCAGCGGCGATCAGCTCAGGTGCTTGCTGGTCAGTCCCGCCGCCGGCATGACCATCGACGGAGTCGAGGAGTACCTCACTTACGGGACGACCCGCACCGCGATTATGGAGTACCTCATCCGCTCGTACGGGCCAGCGTTCGTTGAGGAATTGATCAAACATCTCCCACAGGTCCGTTCCGAGAGGTCGAGCGCCTCTCAGGAATGAGCCGGCTGCCCGAGGGCATTACCGCCGGGTCAGCTCTACTCCGGGGTCTTGACCACGCCGATCAGGTGCCCCTCGGGGTCCTGGAACAGGCCGATCTCGACGTCTTCCATGACCTTTTCCGGGCCCATCATCCGCGACCCGCCGAGGCTCTCCGCCTGGGCCAGCGCAGCCTCGACGTCGGGCACCCCGACGTAGAAGGTCACATGACCGGCGTAACCCTCCGGCCCCACCTCAGGAGAATTCGCTGCCTACCGGAGGGCATCCGGGCCAAAGATCAACTGTTCCCGGCGGCGGTAGCCGCCGCGGGTCAGCGCGAGCAGCAGCCGGGAGACCAGCCCACTCCTGGCCAGCACGTACTCCAGCTCCTCCGGGCCGGCGAAACGCTCCATCCAAGGCCACAACCAGGCCAGGTGCCGCAAGCTCAGCCCGGCGAGCATCTCGCGCTCAGCGGTTTCCCAGTCCGGGACCGAGACGTAATGAGAAATAATGGGGAACACGTGGCGTTCCTCGCCGGGGATGTGTTCGTGCAACAGACCGGAGAGCTCCTGCAGGCTGACCGCCAGGCACTGCACATGCGCGGCCGGGTCGGCGGCGAACGCATCCGCGACCCGCATCACCATATCGATCAGCGACGCGAGCGCGGTGTGCTCCTGGGTGAGCGGCGCCAGATCGGCCACGGCACCGGCCGATGCGGCGATCATCGGCCACGCGACGTCGTCCTCACAACTGTGGTGCTCATGCAATTCAATGCCGAGCATGACGAGGTAATCCCGGATCGCGGTGGCCCGCCGGGGCTCGATCGGCGTGCCGGCCTGGGCGAGATCGGTGAGCAGCACTGTGAAGCGGGCTGCGTCAACGAGCACCGCGCGATGTATCAGCAGCACCGCGGTGTTGTCCACCTGCGGATCACCCGGCCGGCGCGGGGTCACACTCAGCTGTGTGATCATGGTTTGTCCTTCCTGATGGAGCTCCATAACCAGGATGCGATCAGCCACTGAGCAACGGCTGAACAGTGCTGTTCAGTGGGCCTGCCGGACTGTGCCGGCTCGTCAATCCGTGCCGAAGATCAGCCGTTCCCGGCGGCGGTAGCCGCCGCGGGTCAGCGCGAGCAGGATCCGGAACACCCGCCCGCCCTTGGCCAGCACCGACGCCAGCTCCTGGGGGGTGGCGACACTCTCCATCCAGGGCAGTGCCCACGCCAGCTGCCGGAATCTCATGCCGGCTTGCATCTGCTGCTCAGCGGCTCCCCAGTCCCTGACCGACACGTAACGGGAGATCACCGGCAGTACGTCGCGCTCCTCCTCGGGGATGTGCTCGTGCAGCAGATCGGAGAGCTCGCGCATGCTGATCGCCAAGGGCCGCAGGTGAGCAGCCGGGTCGGCGGCGAACGCGTGCGCGGTCGTCACCACGGTGTCGATCAACGGGGCGAGGACGGTGTGATCCTCTGTCAGCGGCGCCAGGTCGACCGCGGCCCCGGCCGACGCAGCGATCACGGGCCAGGCGATGTCGTCCTCCCGGCTGTGATGCTCGTGCAGCTCGGTGCCGAAGACGACGAGGTAATGGCGGATCGCGGCGGCACGCCGGGGTCCGATCGGCTCGCCGGTCTGCGCCAGGTCGGTGAGCAGCACCGTGAAGCGGGCCGCGTCGGTGAGCATCGCGCGATGGACGAGCAGCACCGCAGTGTGATCCACCTCGGGCTCATCTGGCTGTCGCGGGGTCACGCTCACTTGTGTGATCATGTCGTTTCCCTCCAGTGGCTGGCATCGTAGCCACGGCTGTCCCACTGATCGATCTGCTGCGGGCCCAGCGCGGCCGCCACCCGGGCGTGCAGCCGCGCCCGGCGCAGCCGCGAGAGCTGCTCGTAGAGCACGTCGCGGACCAGCGCGTGGGCGAACTCCAGCCGGCCGGTATCCGGCTCGATGACCAGGCCGGCCAGCAGCGCCGGCTCGATACCCTCCAGCACGGCATCAGCGTCGCCGCCGGCGAGCTCGATGAGCACATCGACGTCGATCCGCAGCCCGATCACCGCAGCGTGGCTGAGCATGGTGCGAGACACGCCAGGCAACCGGGCGATGCGCCGCGCCAGCACCTCGCGCACCCCGGCCGGAACGACGGTGGTGGCCGCAGCTGGGCCCTCGGCGTCGAGCAGGCGGGCGGTCTCGGTGACGAAGAAGGGGTTCCCGCCGGTGCGCCGGGCCACCGACGTGATCGTCTCCTCATCGACCGGTCGGGTACAGACCGCCCGCACCAACTCGCCGACCGCGAGATCGTCGAGTCCGGTGAGGCGCAGGCGCCGAGGCAGCTGGCGGGCCAGCTCGGCGAGCACGCCGCCCAGCCGGTCGGACCCTTCACCCTCATGTAGGGTCGCGACCAGCAGAACCGGCTCATCGGCCAGCTCCGCAGCGAGCCGGGCCAGCAGGGCGAGCGTCTCGCCGTCGGCGTCGTGCAGGTCATCGAGCACGACGAGCACTGGTCGTTGCCGGGCCACCCTTGCCAGGTAAGACGCGACCGCCCGGTGCAACTGGAAGCGCGCCACCGCGGGATCACCCGCCACCGGTGCACAGCCCTGGCTCAGCATCCGGTGCAGCGGTTCGGCGAGCTCGGTCGGAGGTGGGTTCTCGGCGGCCAGGGCGCTGAGCACCTCGGCCCACGGCCAGCCGGCCGGTGCGCCTTCCCCGTGCGAGCACCGTCCGACGGCGGTATGCCAGCCCTGCTGGGACACGCTGGACACCAGCCGCCGGGCCAGCGCGGACTTGCCGGCTCCGGCCTCACCGTAGATCAGCACCAGGCCACCGCACCCACCAGCGGCGGCGTCGCAGTCGGCGCGCAGCGCGCTGAGCTCAGCTTCGCGCCCCACGAAGCCGTCCGGGTGGGCGGGCGGCGGTGCGGGCAGCTGGGCAATCGACACCCCGGCCGCTGCCGGGGCGAGGTGCTCGACTTGAGCGAGAATGTCCTGCTCCAGCTGCCGCAGTCCCGGGCCGGGGTCCACTCCCAGCTCGCCACGTAGCGCGCGCCGCGCGCGGCGCAGTACCTCCAACGCGTCGCCTTGCCGGCCCGAGGCGTAATGCGCGATGGCGAGCAGGCGCCAGGCCTCCTCGCGCAGCGGGTACTCGGCTGCGTGCGCTTCCAGGTCGGTGGTGACATCCGGCGCTCGACCCAGTTGCAGGTCGGCCTGCGCCCGGCGCTCGAGTGCGAGCAACCGGAACTCCTCGGCGCGGTCGGCCTCGGCGCGCGCCCACGGCGCGTCGGCGAACTCGGCGAAGGCCGGTCCCCGGCAGAGCACGAGTGCGGCGTCGGCCCGGTCGCGGGCCTCGGCGGGCTGGCCGGCGTCGAGCAGCGCGCCGGCCTCCCGCACCAGGCGCTCCAGCCGCCAGACGTCGACGGCGTCGGCGTCAACGCGCAGCGCGTAGCCGGGTGGTTCGGTGACCAGCATCCGGCCGGGTGCCCGAGGTGCCCGGTCCGGCTCGAGGGCGCGCCGCAGCTGGGAGACGAAGGTCTGGATCGCGGCTAAGGCCCGCTGCGGTGGCTGCTCCGGCCACAGGTCATCGATCAGCCGATCGACGGGAACGACGCGGCCCCGGGCGATCAGCAGCCGGGCCAGCACCTCACGATGCCGCGCACCCCGTAGCCGCACCGGCTGGTCCGCGAGCCGCACCGACATCGGGCCGAGCGCCTGAAACGTCGCACCACTCGGTGCCTCCCCGCCAGCGCCGGACAGCCACGCGTCATACACCGTCGCCGACATCCGAGCATCACCTCACCGCAACTGAGATAGAGACAGCACGCGCCTTCGCAGATACTTGCGCCGAGAAATTGCCGCACATCACATCGGGCGCCGGTTCCGGGACGACCACGGTGTTACGGGCAACGCTCGTCAAACTTGACCGCACCGAAGTCGATGCGGGTGCCGGCATCGATGGTGCGACCCACCGGCACGTTCTGGGAGCAGACCTTCCAGTTCCGGTCCAACACCTGCCGGCGGCCGGCGCCCGTCGCGTCGTGCGATCTCGTCACCGGGATGGCGAATCCCGTCAGCCTCTGCACCGCGTCCTGGGCATCTTGCAGGTTCGAGCCCACAAGATCGGGCATCGTCCAACTCTCTGACGAACCCACTGGGGGAGAGCTTGCCGAGGGCCGAGCGGCTGGGCTTGCCGATGACGGCGAGGACGCAGTGACGGAAGAGCCCAGGGACGGCGCGGCCGGCGGGTTGACACTGCCACACGCGACCAGTCCCGCTCCAAGCAGGACAGACAGCCCGAGTGTTCGCACCACGTCGCCCACCGCGCGGACTGTCACGTCGTCGCACTCGCTCTGATCCCGCACCGACCGCAGAATAGTCTCGGGGCGCCCCACTCAGGTGGGACGCCCCGAAGTAGCCCGATCGGTGCGTGGCGCTTACCGGATCAGACGTTGATCTCTTTGGCCGCACCGGGTGCCGTGATCTCGATCTTGCGGGACTTGGCCTTCTCGGCGACGGGGATGCGTAGGGTCAGCACCCCGGCGTCGTAGCCGGCCTCGACACGGTCGGTGTCCAGCGTGTCGCCGAGGAACAGCTGCCGGCTGAACGTGCCGCGAGGCCGCTCGCCGGCCTGCAGCTCGATGTCCTCGCCGTAGGTCGGCTTGCGCTCGGCCTTGACGGTGAGCACGTTGCGCTCGACGTTGATGTCAATCGAGGACGGGTCGACCCCGGGCAGGTCGAAGTGCACGATGAACTGCCCGTCCTGGCGGTAGGCGTCCATCGGCATGATCGCCGGGTGCGACCTGGTGCCGTTGGTGCCGAACAGCGCATGGGTCAGGCGGTCCAGCTCCCGGAACGGGTCAGTACGCATCAGCATCGTGGTCTCTCCTTCCAAGGCGTCAGTCACGACGCGATCTTCTCTGCACTGCTACCTCAACGCAGTGACACTTGTGCCAACGCACGGTGGCACAAGCCTGTTCCCCTCAGATCACTTTTCTTGCTACTGGTTGACTCAAGATTCTCGTGAGCAGCGTAGACAGCGTTGAGGGGCCAGCCGTATGACTGCCAAGATCCCTGAGCGGCCGGACCGCTACAGCGCAGCGGGAGGATGAAAATCGTGATCACCTGCTGTAACATCGTTGCATCCAGCCTCCGGAGATCAGGTTGACGCAACCACGGCGTAGACCGAGCAAACTCGATGACGACGACTACCCGGCGTACACCATAGGTCTGGCCGCGGACCTGCTCGGCGTCCAGACAGCCTTCCTGCGCAGCCTCGATGCGGCGGGGTTGCTCACCCCGAATCGCTCCACCGGTGGGCAACGCCGCTACTCCCGCGCCGAGCTCACCCTGGCCCTACGGGTGCGTGAGCTGCTCGACGTGAACATGCCGCTGATCGCCGCCATCCGCATCGTCAGCCTGGAGCGCCAACTCGAAGCCGCCCACCAGCGCGTCGCGCACCTAGAATCGATCATCTCCGGCCGGAGATGAGCCGCCACGCGCTGAGCAATGTCACCCAGCCAGACGCAACAACACCAGTCGCGCAATTACCCGTTCACTGGCTGGCTGCCACGTGCGTGATCTTGCCCGAATGTGGGCCAGCGCTGTAGCCACTTACGACAACAGCCGAGATGGTCTCTAGCGCTCCCGGATCTCCACTGGCCCCACGACTACCACTCGGCCCCATCATGACTGCGTCCACGTCGATCACCAACGACCAGTGGTACGCGCCCTTCGCCGTTGCCTCATCCGCATGGGTTACCTTTTTCAATGACCCCCAGTCGATGACGGTGACTGCAGCGTTGTGAGGGTTCTCATGCATGGGGTCGTAGTATTGCTGCGCCTTTTTCTTCGCTGCAACCAAATCATTCGCTACGTGTTTGTCTCGAAACTCGAGGCCCAAGGTATAGGTGAATGTGCCGCTCGTGCTCTTTATCTCAGGCCATCGCTGGACTACTGCGGACTCGTGACGCGACGATCCAGCTCCCGCAAGCATGCGGCTCACAGCCCGGTTGCCCACCGCACGCTGCAGTTGGATCATGTCCGGCGGCGTGAGGAAACGAATGCCAGCGATGGACCGCTGAATGGCGCCGCATCGAACGTCCGCCGCCTTCCGCGGCGATGACTGCCGGTGGCCGGCCAGCGAGCCCTCCCTGTCGTGCGGCTGCGCTTTTGATCGCATTCTCTGCTCCATCGCGGCTTGTTCGTCCTGAATGGCCTCGCTCCTGCCCGAACGGATATTCAGCGTCCCACATAGCAGCCCGCGGTGGCAACCAGAGTGGTGTGCTGAGCAGCAGATATCGGTGGCCACCGACGAGAGTTCGATCCCGGCGTCCTCCAACTCCTTCTGGCTCGAGCCGAGTCGCTGGCCTCGCTCGATCAGCGGCCAGCCGGGGATCTGGGTGGGTCCTGGGAGCAGGGTACGACGCACTCGACCACGGCTGAGCGGGCCAGCCACGCGCGGGCCTTCGCGATGCAGTCGGCAGTGCTGGGGATCAGCAGTGCCAGCTGCTGCTGTGCGAGCGGTGCGGGTTGGGCTTAACCGCCGTGTTCGTCGGCAATACAGATTGACGTCGCCGGCCTCTAGCCGCAGCTCTGGGTGTCGGAGCCGCAGGTTGACGGGGTAGGACGCTAACGTGGGCACATGGCTTCGTCGGCTGCGATTGATGATGTGCGGCTGTCTGCCGGCCTGTACGACATCCGCGAGGCCGCCCGGTTGATTGACCTGCCTGAGCAGACGTTCCGACGTTGGGCAAGGGGCTACGAACACGGCGCACCGCTGCTGCACATGCTCGATCGCGACGCGCGTTGTGAGTCGTCAGTGCCGTTCATCGCGCTTGCCGAAGCGTGGGTGCTTGGCGGGCTTCGGCGGGCCGGAGTCCGTCCTCCTAAGATCCGCCCGGGACTGGACGAGCTGAAGCGCCAGTTCGGGGCCGAGTACGTGCTCATGGCGCCGGAACTCGCGACCGACGGCGTTGACCTGCTGTGGGACTTCTCCCGCACGAAGGCCGGCGAGGGACTGATCGAAGCACGGTCTGGTCAGCACGTCATCCGGGAGATCGTCGCGGACTACCTCACGTACCTGACGCTTGGCGAGGACAACCTGCCCGAGTCGCTAAGGCTTCAGGCAGCGATGCCATCCGAGGTCGTCGTGAGTCCACGCCACATGTTCGGCCAACCGGTTTTCGTGAAGAGTGGCGCACGCATGGCCGACATCGCCAACATGATCAAGGCTGGTGAGAACTCTGAGACGGTCGCGGCCGAGCACGGAGTTACCGTCGAGGACGTTCGAACCGCCGCTCGCGTCCTCCTGGGCCACGCCGCCTGAGTTTTACTGCGACGAAAACATCACCACGCGGTCGGTGCGGAGATTCTTGGTGGATCTTGAGTACGTTGTGCACACCCCCGCAGAGCTGTTCGGGACCCGGGAGGCCGCTCTGGGCGCCTCGGACGAGCTGTGGTTAGAGAAGGTAGCAAAGACTGGGTGGGCCGTTCTCAACCGTGATACGAACATCATGCGGCGTCGCTTTGAGCTGGCCGCGTACCGTCGTGCCGGAGTGCATATGTTCTATCTGCCCGGTGAGGCTAAGGTCGCCGTGCTGGTCGAGCTGGTCTCGGTGAACCTCGCTGAGATCTGCACGGCCACCTCCTCAAAGAACGCGAAGCTGTGGTACCTGACGCCGGAAGGACTTAAGGAGCTGACTCCGCCGCTGTGAGCCCGGAGGCATGACGACAATGCGCATTTGACGTGGTGCACATAAGGGCCAGGATCGCCTGCGCCACCTCGCGCGCGGCGGCCTCGAGTGCCCGCCCGCCGAAGGCGTCGACCGCGATGGGCAGGTTCACCAGCTGCTCGCGCCGCGTCACCCACCCTGCCACGACGGCACTTCCGTTCATGAGGCGGTCCACCCGGCACGGCAGCGCCAACAAGCTCGGTGACCATGCGTTCGCGTAGTGCTCGGGTGCGTTCGGTGTCGGGTACGGACACGCTCATGGGCTGGGCCCTTCGGTGAGTAGGTCTACCAACTACTTCATCCACCACGAAGACCCACACAACGAGCACGCAAACTCATCCACCAACTCGAAACCATCGGCTACACCACCCAGACTCAACCACCGCCACCGCCACATAGCAGCAGCAAGAACCCGCGTGGTCCGGTTGTTTTCTCTTCAGTCCCTCAAGTCGGAGTGCGGGCCAGGCACAGCGTCTATCCCGGCACCCGGTCGTAGGGGTTCGTGTCCACGAGGACGTCGATCCGGTCGAGGAGGTATGCCGAGCGGGCGCGGGTGTCTTCGAACATGTCCACAGCGGCGAGTTGGTCAGCGGGATACCACGCGAACGGCAGTTCGGCGTCAGATACGGGCTCCGTCGCTTCGGCGATTGCGAGGTAGAGGTGGTCGACGTGGACATGCGGCGCAGGCTCGCGCCGTTCGGCGGACACTTGTTGCTCAACGATCCACAACGGCGCGATCACCGAAAGGTCGTTGGCTCCGCGCGGCTCATCGAGTCCTGGACCGGGCAGCAGCCTGGCGGCGAGGCCGGTCTCTTCGGCGACTTCGCGTAGCGCCGCCTCGGCGGGATTCTCATTGGGTTCGACGTGCCCGCCGGGCAGCATCCACTTTCCGAGCCGGGGGTGGCGGATGAGCCCGACATGCCACGAATTTTCTCTACGGGCGAAGAGGAAGACACTGGCGGTGGAGTGTTTGACGGTCACCCGCGCCATGCTGCTCTGATTCGGGCGAGGTCGTCGGTAGCGACACGCTCGTGGCAGGGAACCGTAAGCAGTGTCACGGCGAGGCGTTCGGCGTTGCGGCACGGTCGGGTCGGCGCATGGCGGGCGAGCACTGGCATTCGGTACAGGGGTCGGTATGCATAGCGCAGCACATCGGACTCGATCCCGGCCTTACGGGATCTGTGCGCGATGCGGTCGGCGAGGTCAGGTTCAGCGGTGAACAGGGCGGCGTAGCCGTTGGGTTCGGCACCATGCGGGGTGGGGAACGGCTCCAACCCGGGAATCTCACTCGCCATGGCGGTCAGCTTGCCTAGGATGAGACGCCGTCGGGTCAGACGGCTGGCGAGGCGAGAGAGTTGGACGCGGCCGAGCGCGGCCGCCAACGCCGGCAGTTTGTAGTTGAGGCCGAATCCGACCCCGAACTCGGCCCCACCCGGCGGTTTGCCGAGGTTACGCAGTTGGCGAAGCCGGTCGGCCAGCGCCGAGTCGGCGGTGATACAGAAGCCACCTTCTCCGGTGCAGATCAGTTTGCGGGCGTGGGTGCTGAACGTACCGATCGCGCCTTGGGTGCCAACGTAGCGGCCAAACAGGCTGGTGCCATGGGCCTGGGCTGCGTCTTCGACGAGCGACACACCCCAGTCGCGGCACGCCTGAGTCAGCTCAGGCCCGTCTGCCGGGTAGCCCCACATCGGAACCGCGATCACCGCTCTGGTGCGTGGCGTGAGCTTGCCCGCTACGTCGGCCAGATCGAGAGCGAAGGTGGCCGGGTGGGCGACGTCGGCGAAAACGGGGACCGCGCCGACCGCGAGCACCGGCAGCGCGGTCATCGCGGGCGCGGTGGCCGCAACGATCACCTCCTCGCCGAGACCGACTCCCAGCGCAAGCAGCGCTAGATGAATGGCCGCCGTGCCCGAGGAACAGGCGACGGCGAATCGCGCAGCAAACCAGCCGGCAAGCTCCTGTTCGTAGTGGCCGACGACCTCAGCGTTGCCGGACAGGTCCGCGGCTACGAGCGTGTCGCGGACCGCTTCCAGCTCTTCGTCGCCGATCTGGACGTACTTGATGTCGATGACCGGGGCCACCACGGCATTCACCATTCTTCGATTCGGTCGAGGATGCCGTAGGCGGGCAGCAACTCTGTCAGACCCGGCGAGAAATCAGCACCCGCAGCGGCGGCATGGGAGAAAGCCGCCAGCTCAGCGCCGAATCCGGTGCGGTCGAAACCGATGTCAAGTGGGCTGGGTCGCCACAAATGCGACCAGCCGCGCGGATCTCCGATCTCCGGCGGAGCGAGTCCGCCGGTCACGGCCAGCTCGCCGAGCCCGGTCACGCACATCGTCGCGGCTTGGCGCAGGCACAGGCCGAGTGCCACCGCGACGCCGAGGCCCTGGCCACATTGACCGCCGCCCGCGCCGCCGCAGGCGAGTGGATCCGCTACTACCGCCTCGCCCGCGACGTCACGCAAGAACTCTGTGAACGCGCCGGATCACGCCGCTCGGCCCTCCTCGACCGCATGGTCGAACACCTGAAGCTGGTGCCCGCCTCCTAGGCGATCCTCAACTCCGCCAGCGTAAGCGTTGCCGTCACCGGGGCCGAGGTCCAGCCACTCCCGCGGGATACCCAGCCCATCAGCGATCCTGCCCAGCAGGTGATGACCGATGACCCGTCGACCCTTGATGATCTCGAAGACACTTGACCGCTGCATCCCCATCGCCGTCGCGATCTCGCGCTGGGTCCAGTCGTTGTCGTTCAGCACCCGGCAACAACACGCCGATGTCATGACCGGCCAGCGCCGCTCGCACCTCCGGCCGCGCCAGCAGCACGTCGCCACGCTGCTCGCCCAGAAAATGGAAACCCTTCCCAGCTTCCTCCGCAACAGCGTGGCCTGGGACCAAGACAAAGAGATGACCGCACACGCTAACTTCACCATCAAGACCGGAATCGACGTCTATTTCTGTGATCCCCACTCACCGTGGCAGCGAGGCAGCAACGAGAACATCAATAGCCTCCTGCGCCAATATTTCCCTAAAGGAACGGACCTCTCCATCTACACGCAGGCCGAACTCGACACCGTCGCCGACGAACTCAACAACCACCACGACAGATACTCGACTGGCTGAAACCAACCGAAGTTCTCAACAAATTCCTGCTCGAGGCTGGTGGTGCGTCCACCACTTGACACCGCCCTGTTCTATTGAGGGAGCCTGCTTGTTACACTCGTATCATCGAGGGATTTTTTGAATAGAGTGCCGCCTGCGAAGCTGCGAACGGCGCGGAAATGACGCTGCCTTATATGAACAACGCCGCTGAGTGATCGGCAACTTCTGGGTACATAGATGAACCCCTCGACAAGGTTAGCAGCCTGAACCGGAGCTGCTCCTCGGTGAGCATAGGTGCCTGATCGGCCAGCCTGATGACCTCTCGCAGCACAAAGCGCGCCGCGGCGAGTTCCACCCCATTCCGGTGGTGCTTCCGCCGGATGAGCATGGATCGTCGTGGGGGGGCGGTCGCTGTGGACGGGTGCTGCTCGGTCATCGGGCCGCCGCCAGAATCGCCTGCGCCACCTCGACGGCCTCGGCGGGGGTGAGTATGGTGGCGGTGTTCATCGTGGCGTCCAATGTGAGTACGACCCGGCGCACCACGTGGCCGTCCACCAGGTCGGCCTCCCGCCACAGGATTATCGTCCGGTTACGGCCTTGGGGATCGGAGCCGGTCAGGGCGAACCGGCGCGACTGCTCCGCGGTCATCGGCGCAGCTCCCCGGAATGGTCACACAGCCCGGAGGGGCAGGGCGCCCAACGTCGCTGCGGGCGGGCGGGCCGCGCCGGTTGCACCGTTGCCAGCAGCTCACCGTAGGCTGCGGGGATCTGGTGCGCGGCGGCCTCGAGTGCCCGCTCGCGGAGGGCGTCGACCGCGATGAGCAGGTTCACCAGCTGCTCGCGCTGCGGGGTGCTGAGCTCGCCGTAGCGCACGGCAATGGTGTGGGCATCAGTCCCCACCTGGCGCTGGGTCGAGCACGCGAAGCAGATCGGGTCGCAGGCTGACCACGTGATGGTCGGCGAAACACACATAGAGCGTCTCGCTGCCCCGCCCGATGACCTGACCGTGTTGGTGCAGCCAGGAGGCCAACACCGTCGGCTCGGGGTCCTCCGCGATCTGCTCCACCAGGCAGAACAGGTCGATGGGGTTGCTGTCGACATCACACCACACATCCCGGGTCGGTCGTAGTGCCGCAGCGGACGTGCGGACCATGTCAGCTTCCACCCCAGCGGGCAGACCCGCCTGTAGGTGCTCTACGCCAGATGAGTCTCGCAGCACGGTGCGCAGGGCCGTGACGATGTCGACTTCGCGGCATAGCTGGAGGGCGTCGGGTTCGGGTGGGTGTACCCAGGTGATCGGTCCGTGGGCGGTCACCGTGGGCGGGAGTGACAGGGTTTCGCTCACTCGGTGTACGCCCGGTGGCCAGGGCAGCTCGATCCCGTAGCGCTCTCCGGCGAGCAGCACCTGATGCTCCGGGACGTCGGGATGGGCCAGCACGGGTGGCGGGCACCGCCGCTGGCGCAGGACCGCAGTCACCTCGACGGCCAGTGACACCGGAATCATCACCGCTACCGTGTCCTGGCCCAGGGAAAGCCACATGTGGTCACCGCGCAGCGTGACCGGCCAGCCCCATGCCTGGTAACGGGTTGCGAGCACCTGCGGTGGCAGGTCAGTGTCGTCCTGGGGCCGCAGCGAGCCAGGCGTGTCCCCGGGCAGGCGCGGGCTGAGCAGGCAACCCGTGCAGGGCATCCCCTCGCCAGGGGACAGGGTCTCGACGTGGTCCGAGGGCAAGAGAACACCGCACAGGGTCCTGATCTCACTCGCTCCGCCGGTCGGCAGCAACGCCAGGTGCACAGTGCGGGCGCTCTGGCTGGCCAAGCCGGATCGGTAACGCAACAACATCAAGGGCCGGGTGTCATCCACCGGGTGGGCTCCGGTTCCGGTGCCTTTCGTGACGCTCATCGCGGCATCCCGAACAGCGGAAACCGTAGCCCGACGAGGATCCTGGCAAGTCGACCCGCCCGCTCCGGCGCAGTGGAGGTGGTCCACCTGACCACCTCG
This sequence comes from Pseudonocardiaceae bacterium, assembly GCA_050699515.1. Taxonomy (GTDB): domain Bacteria; phylum Actinomycetota; class Actinomycetes; order Mycobacteriales; family Pseudonocardiaceae. The sequence continues at coordinate 55,439 of JBOHFF010000152.1, read as the reverse complement.
CGAGCGTCAGGGTGCATTTCCAGGGAGGTCATCGTGCATCTTCCTCATGGGTTTGGTTGGTGACCGGCTGGCCGTCGAGAGCCGAGCGTGGGGGACCACCAGGCATGGAGCTTCCCTTTCGCATTCGCCTCTCGGATCCCCCGGCACTTACGACAGCCTTGACCTTTTCTACAGCACTTACTGGACACTCCGACAAAGTTCCCCTGGGGTTGAATGTCCGGTAGCTCACCTTGGCGGAGTTCAACCGCGCAGAAAACAGCAAAGCGACCGCAAAACAGCCGCATCGAGGCCACTAGGCCGCAATTAGGCTTCAACAGTGAGCATCGGTTATTGTACGGATCTCCAACGTTGCCGAGAAGGAAGATGGGAAGGGCATGTCATCTAATCGGCGTGGTCTTGCTGCTGCTCGCAAGGCCGCCGGACTCAGCCAGGAACGCCTGGCTGAACGGCTTGATGTCGAGCGCTCGACAGTGCAGCGGTGGGAGGCGGGTCAGAACTCTCCCCAGCCGTGGCACCGACCGCGGTTGGCGACGGCGCTGGGCATCTCACATGATGAGCTGGCTGGACTACTGGCAAACCGACCAAGCTCGGATGATCAGGTTCGCGTCGAGCAAGCCCTGCTGAGTCCGCCACAGTGGGGCGATGTTGGCGGTGAGCAAGCAACCAGGGATGATCTGCTATCATTCCCGGTGGTAGGTGATATTACGGACCGCAGACAGGCTTTGAAGTTACTGGGCACGTCAACTCTCGGGGTTGGAGTAGCACAGGCTGAATTCGGTCCGTTGACCCAGTCGGCCATGGAAGCCATGGAGTTCACCCGCCGCGCCGAGGCCAGCCAGCTGGGCCCCAGGACACTCGAACACCTCGACTCCGCAGTCTCCGACATGGCGATCTCTTTTAACCACACCCCACCGGGCGAGTTGTTTCCCAAGGCCCGCTGGTACCGTCGCCAGGTCGAGGATCTCATCGCTGGGCGGCATACGTTACGTGAAGGCAGAGAATTATATCGCCACGCTGGCTCGTTGAGCGTTATCCTGGCCTGGCTGTCGATCGACCTCGGCGATCTGGTCACGGCTGGGGCACATTGTGTGGACGCGTGGGAGCATGGCTGGCAAGCAGGGGGCTATGAGATTTGCGCTTGGGCCATGGATGCCAAAGCCACCATTGCCACGTACAGCAATCAGCCTGCTGTGGCCAGGGATGCGGCCGCGTGTGGCCTGAAACATGCCCCCCGGGGCAGCGCCGCGGCGGTGGGAGTAGGCGTGAAACTTGGTCGAGCTTATGCCAAACTCGGCCAGGCGGACCAGTTCCGGGACGTATCGAAAGACGCTCAAAAAAAATTTGGCCAGCTCGACCACCCGAGTTCCGGGCTGTTCTCGGTCAACTCCGGGATGTTAACTTTCTATACGGCTGATTCCTATATTTGGCTTGACCAACCCGACAGGGCAATTCCGTACGCCAAAGAAACCATTGCCTTCTGCGGAGGCCGTAGTCCAACCGAGCGCGAGCCAACGAGAGAGGCCATTGCTCGACTTGATCTCGCGCTAGCACACGCTGAACTGGGGCAACCCGACGATGCGGCGGAACAGATAGAGTATACGCTCAACTCGGAGCGTATCACCCCGGTAGTACTCAGTCGACTAGGCGACCTGATGGTGTGCATACAACGTAAATATCCTCAACTTGAGTCAATGAAAGAATTAGCCGACCGACACAGAAGGATGGCGGCTGAGCTGAGCCCACTTTGAGGCGCCGAGCCCGTAAGTCGATGGAACAGTTGAGCGGCCCGATCCTCACTGTTAGCCTCGGCCAGAATTACCAATTCATCTCCTTCCGAAACTTCAGCGCATCGGTCACTGGGCGCCCATGTGAGTGAACCGTAGCTACCACAGCCGCTGGGCAGGGAGCTATTGCCTCTATGGCTTGCGCATACCAAACAGACGACAGCTCCATGCAGGAGATCTCGTCAATCATTGGGACACCGGGACGAGGTCCGTCAGGCGACCGCGTTCGTGCTCTCCCACGCCAGCAGCCAGCTCATCACCGTCAGCGAGCTCTGGCCCGGATGCACTCCCCATGATCCACGCCTGATTCCCGCGGTCGACGGGATGGCGGTACCGTGGACCCTGGCAGGCACTCTGGCCATCATCCACGACTGGCTCCTCGGAGGATTGATGGATCGTCGCGTGTTCCTGGCGGTAGGCGGCTCAACCCTGACCCACCTCGCCTGGACCGCAGTCAACACCGAACCCACTCGACTGGCCGCCGCCCTGGGCGGCGGGCAAGTCGGCGCCACCCTGATCAAGCAGGTAGAAGAGACCATCCCCCAGCTGCGCCAGCTCGATGATCAGCAGGGCGGCGGTGGCGCGAGCCTGTTCTATGTGCACGCCCAGTTCCAGGCCGTCGGCCAACTGCTCCACACCGCCGAGCACGGCGGACAGGTCACCCGGCGGCTGCTGGTCGCCTTAGCCGAGCTCGGCCAGCTGGCTGGCTGGATGGCCGCCGACACCGAACGCCACGGGCTAGCCCAACGCTACTACCTAACCGCACTACGAGCCGCCCACAACGCCGGCGACAAGGCACTTGGCGCCAACGTGCTGAGCGCGATGGCCTTCAACGCCGCCGACCGCGAGGAAGCGGCCGACGCGATCAGTCTGGGCACCGCTGCGGTGGAGATGGCTCACCGCGGTCCCGTCCTTGTTCAAGCTCTGGTCACCAGTCGGTTGGCCTATGGCTATGCGCTTGTCGGGGATGCCGACCGCTTCCACACCGCATACGGCCGAGCCCGTGAGCTGAGTGAGCATTCGACCGGTCACCGGCCACGCTGGGCTTACTTCGTCAGCCCACAGCTCGTTGACGCCGCCAGCGGCCACTACCAGGTCAGCTTGGCGAGGGGCTGCTCCCACGACAGCCGACGTCATTTTGGCAATGCGGTCACCCTGCTCACCCCCAACGCAACCGCCTTAGCCGATCAGCTGTACCAGCGCGACGCGTTACTGGGCGTCACATCACTGGCGACAGCCCACCTCGGCCGTGGAGAGCTGGAACAGGCGTGCGAGGTGGGGCGAACCGCTCTGGAGCGGCTCCCGCAGGTCAACTCACCACGCTGCCTAGCACTCCTGCGCCGTCTCGCGGGCGAGCTCCGCACCCGCAAGGCCAACACCCACGTCCGCGAATTCTCCACCGAACTGGACCACAGGCTAAAACTCGTCGCATGACCAGTTTGAGTGCCCTCCTTCCTGACTCTCGTTACTTCCTTCTTGACCATTCCCGACGCCCGCACACCGGGCTACAGCGGTCTGCCCACTGGCTGCGAGGTGACGACAAGCCGCACGCAACCGACCGATCGGAAGCGGTCGGTGAGATGCTGTGAGGCGTGTCGTCACGGCCACGGCGGGTGTTCTTGAGTCATACCTCGGAGCTGCGGCGGTTTCCGGCTCGCCGGTCGTTCGTGGATGCGGCGGAGCAGGCGATCACCCGGGCCGAGGACGCCATCGCGGACATGGCGTATTTCACCGCCCGGGACCAGTGCCCGGAGCAGGTGTGCCGGGAGGCTGTACTGGCCGCCGACATCTACGTGGCCATCATCGGGTTCCGGTACGGATCCCCGGTACCCGACCGGCTGGAGCTGTCCTACACAGAGCTGGAGTTCGAGGTCGCGGGTGAGCGTGGCCTGCCCCGACTGGTGTTCCTGCTGGGCACCGAGGCGCAAGGCCCCGCAGATCTGTTTCGCGACCCCGAGCACGGCGCCCGCCAGGAGGCGTTCCGGGACCGGCTCGCGGACAGCGGCCTGACCACTGCCACGGTGACCACCCCGGAGGGGTTGAGCGAGGCGCTGTTTCAGGCACTGGCGCAGCTGCCCCGGGGTGGGCGGGTGTGGAACGTGCCCGCGCGCAATGTCACCTTCACCGGGCGTGAAGGCCTGCTCACCGGGTTGCGCACGTCGTTGCGAACCGGCCGGGCGACGGTGGTGCAGGCCCTGCACGGCATGGGCGGGATCGGCAAGACCGCGCTGGCCATCGAGTACGCCCACCGCCACGACACCGACTACGACGTAGTTTGGTGGATCCCCTCCGAACTACCCACGCTGATCCCCGAGCGGCTAGCTCAGCTGGCCCACGCGCTCGGTTTGGCTGAGGCCACCGATCCTGTTGCGTCGGCGGTGGCCCGGCTGCTGGGGGCGCTGCGGGACCGGGACCGCTGGCTGCTGATCTACGACAACGCCGAGGACCCCGCCGCGCTGGCCCCCCACCTGGCCACCGGTGATGGCGGGCAGGTACTGATCACCTCCCGCAACCCCACCTGGCACGACCTCGCCACCCCGCTCGGGGTAGACGTCTTCGACCGCAGTGAGTCACTCACTCTGCTGCGCCGCGTCCCGCGACTCACCGCCGACGACGCCGTCCGGATCGCCGATGCGCTGGGCGACCTGCCGCTGGCGCTTAGCCAGGCCGCCGCCTACCTGACCGAGACCGGCATCCCCACCGACGACTACCTGTCCTTACTCGACAAGCGCACCACGGAACTGCTGACCCACGGCGCGCCCGCCACCTACCCGGTGTCACTGGCCGCCAGCTACAAAATTGCCTTCGACCAGCTCGCCAAGCGGGCACCGGCCGCGCTGGACCTGCTCACCCTGGCCGCCCACCTCGCCCCCGACCCGATCCCCCTCACCCTGTTCACCACCCACCCCGACCAGCTACCCGACCCACTCGCCACGCTGGTCCGCGACCCGCTGGCCTTCACCGAGCTAACCCGGCTCCTACGCCGAGCAGGGCTGGCCCGCGTCGAACCGGGCAGTCTAGAGCTACACCGATTGCTGCAAGCCATCCTGCGCTCCCACCCCAACCAGCACGACATGCCCACCGTCGCTATCCGGCTACTCCGTGCCACAGTCCCAGCCGACGACCCCTACGACAACCCGCCGACCTGGCCCCTGTGGCGAGAACTGCTCCCGCACGTCCTGGCCGCCACCGATGCCCACCACACCCCCGATCCCACCAGGGACGACATCGCCTGGCTACTCCACCACGCCGGGTCGTATCTACTGACCCGAGGCGAACCTGCCGCCGCACAGCCGCTGCTCGAACGGGCGCTGCGCCTGCGTCGCTCGGTGCTGGGTGAAGACCACCCCGACACCCTGGAATCGGCCAACAATCTCGCCGTAAACCTGGGCGCACTGGGCCAGTACGAGCAGGCCCGCCAACTCGACGAGGACACTCTCATCCGCCGCCGCCGGGTACTGGGCGAAGATCACCCCGACACCCTGACCTCGGCAAACAATCTCGACGCAAACCTGTACGCGCTGGGCCAGTACGAGCAGGCTCGCCTGCTCAATGCCGACACCCTCACTCGCTACCGCCGGGTGCTGGGCGAGGACCACCCCCACACCCTGAACTCTGCCAACAACCTAGCCGTCGTCCTGCGCAAATTGGGCCAGTATGAACATGCTCGCCAGCTCCAGCAAGACACCCTTACCCGCCACCGTCGGGTGCTGGGCGAGGATCACCTCGGCACCCTGGCCTCGGCCGGCAACCTCGCTCTCGATCTGCATGCGCTGGGCGAATACGAGCAGGCTCGCCAGCTCCAGCAAGACACCTTCACCCGTCGCCGCCGGGTGCTCGGCGACGACCACCCCTACACCCTGACTTCGGCCAGCCACCTCGCCCTCGACCTGCACGCGCTGGGTCAGTACGAGCAGGCCCGCCAGCTCCAGCAAGATGCCCTCACCCGTCGCCGCCGGGTGCTCGGCGACGATCACCCCCGCACCCTGAACTCGGCCAGCCACCTCGCCGCCGACCTCCACGCCCTAGGTCGTGACGACGAGGCGAACCAGCTGGAGAAGTGGGTCCGCTCCCACAACTGATCACGCGCATCCCCGCCAAGATCATTTGCTGCGCTGTGCTTCGGTGCGGGTTCGAGTTCGCAGGAGGCCTGCACCGACTCCCGATCACCGGCCATACCGGATATGAGCAGTTCGTCGGCGCTGTTCACAGGTCTGACCCAACCCAGGGCGTTGAACCAGCTCGACCGCCTGGTCGGGGAGGGATGTCGACGGCACGTGAAAACTGACCCCGGCGTGGCATCCGAATTTTGACCCCCTTTCCGGTGAGCCTGGCTCGCATTGTCGAGCTGGGGAGGGATGAAGGGGTGTTGTCTGTGGAGGATTGGGCTGAGATTCGTCGTTTGCGCAGGTCGGAGGGTTTGCCGATTAAGGCGATCGTCCGATTGTTAGGGGTGTCTCGGAACACCGTTCGGGCGGCGCTGGCCTCGGATGCGCCGCTGCGCTACGAGCGGGCGCCGAAGGGCTCGACCGTGGATGAGACGGAGCCGCGGATCCGTGAGTTGCGGGCGGTGTATCCCACGATGGCGGCGACGGTGATCGCGGAGCGGATCGGCTGGAGTCGGTCGATCCGGGTGCTCTCCTCGCGAGTGGCGGAGTTGCGGGGTGGTGTATCTGCCGCCGGACCCGGCCTCCCGCACGGTGTCTGTGGCCGGGAAGATCGCGCAGTGCGATCTGTGGTTGGCGCCGATCGAGCTGGCGGTGGGGTTCGGGCAGCTCCGCAAGCCCACGCAGCTGCCGGTGCTGACCATGGTGTTGGGGTATTCGCGGTGGCGGGGGCGATGCTGCTGCCCTCCCGGCGCGCGGAGGATCTGTTCGCCGGCTGGTGGTGGGATGATCGAGCACTTGGGCGCGGTGCCGCGGGTGGGGGTGTGGGATGGTGAGGGTGCGATCGGGCGCCGGCGCGGCGGGCGGGTCGAGCTGACCGACAGTGTCAGGCGTTTCGCGGCACCCTGGGCGCCAAGGTCCTGGTCTGCCGACCGGCGGATCCGGAGGCCAAGGGGGATCATCGAGCGGGCGCACGACTACCGGGAACGCTCGTTTTTGCCCGGCCGCACCTTCGCCTCCCCGATGGAGTTCAACACCCAGCTCAGCGACTGGCTCGAGGTGGTAAACACCCGGCCCCGGCGAGTGTTGGGCTGCGCCCCGGGGTGATCGGATCACCGCCGATCTGGACCGGGTGCGAGCCCTGGGCGAGGGCAAGACCGTGGCCGACCACGAACGGATCTGGGCGACCCATCAGACGATCTCCGACCCTGCCCACATCGAGGCCGCGACAGCGCAGCGGCGCACCAGGACCGGTCTGCTCCGGCCAGCACCCGAACCGAAGGTCCAGATCCACTGCCTGGATGACTACGACACCACGCTCGGGCCGAGCACCGACCAGGCAGGGGTAGCCTGATGAGCACGATCCTCCAACGGACTCACCAACGAGTACCACCACCGACTTATTTGCGGGCACTACCGCGTCGGGTGGGCGGCATCGGTTTGAAGATGTCCTCGACGACTTGTTGGGGCCCTCCGCGGCATGTCAAGCATTCCCGGTTATGAGGACATGCCTGGCAATGAGCCGAAACGCAATTGACGCAGATCCTCAACGTACACAAAGCGGCTTCCGTCAGGGGAGAGGCTGGAGTGATATGCTTGTTGTCCTTTTACGATTTGCTCTACTTTTCCGGTGGTCGTGTCTACCCTCGAGACACCACCGACGCCAGCCGTGCTAACGGCCGCAATGACGAATCGGCCATCCGGTGACACCGCCAAGTCGGCGACACCGCGAAACGTCGTTACCACCCTTGGAGCGGTGCTCTCGCCGTCCCATGAGCACAAATACCACTCAAACTCATCAAGCGCGTCGGGATCGGCGAGGGGCAATTTTCCGATCGAGTGGGGCGCGGTCAGAAAGAACACGCTGCCGTCCGGCGCCAGCGCCGGCGAACGTGACCATGCGACGGACCCGCAGGCCGGTGGCTCTGCTCCACTCAGCATCCAGGACTTCCCGGCAACAGTGATCGGTCTCGTGAATTCCCCAACTACCCCGTCCCGGATGGGCATAATAGCGGTCCCGCACCCGGTGGGCTGCTCTACGTATCCTGTGGCTCGACCCGCGTCAAAAGCCACTCCGCCAAGGAAAGGCGTCGACGCAATGCGGCTGAAGCCCGCCCGCTCCGGGGTATACATCGTCAGCTCCATTCGAGTAGCGCCCTTCGCGCACTCGATGGCGACGCCCAAGTCGTCGTCCGTCGCCCGGAAGAGGAAGCTGAACGTCGCGCCATCGCAGACACCGGCGATGTCCTCGGCGCCGAGGACGCGGTTGCCCGCCTCCTGGCCCTCGCGCTGCCTCCATACCTCGGCACCCTCCGAGGACACCTCCCGCAGGTAGTACACCCATCCGTCAGACATCCACACCGGATGCGAGACAGTCACCGGAAAAACGACACTTCCTGCGGCTCCACATCCCGCGGCGGCCAAGAGCACGAAAATGACCGGGAGCGTCATCAGCAAAGCGACCTTCCGAAAAATTGGCATCGCGACACGATCGAGCACCAGACTCCTCCCTCGTGCAGGTCACTTCTCTACTATCACAAGAGAACCGTCTTCTGTGCAGCGTGGCAGCATAGAGATCAAACGTTTCTCGAGTTCCTCTTCGTCCCCTGTGCGGCCTATCCCGGTAAGAACGACGTACCACGGCCGGATATCAACACCAATGCGAGCGCCAGTTGCGTTGTTGTGGAGATCGGCATTTGAGTCCTTCGACCCGGGTAGTTCTCCCGGTGTATCAGTATCATTCTCGTGCGCCTTGCCCAGCGCGGTCGTCAGGTCGTAGGTAAAGCCGTGAACCGTCATGAGGCCCATCCAGTATGAGTGGCGGAAAGCATTCCTCTGGCCCGTCGACCAGTTGAGCTCGTCTGCTAGCTTATTTGTCCTCTCGATAGCTTTCCGCTGAAGCAGAATCGCCCTCCCGCATTCTACCGGACCCACCACCGCGCACCACGCCGCCTGGTGCACCCCAAGCGATCCCCCGGTAAATCCGTCGTCGGAATTAGCGCCGGAGCCTGGCGACGTGAGGGACTCACGGCCGGGAGGCGGACCCCCTCCGGCAGCAGCGCCAGATGGAGCAGCATCGGCTTTGAAGATGTCCTCGACGACTTGTTGTGCTGCGTGCCCGAGTTGATCGAATTTGACCGCGGTCCGACGGAGATGATGCGCATCCGAGCCCCAGTCGCTGCGCCACCTTCCAGCGAGGCTGCCATTCCATTGATTGGGATCCGCGAGGACTCCTCCGTGTTGCAGAACCCTCCCGATCTGGTCCTTTATCGGTCCCGTAAGGGCAAGCAACTTTTTCGCGGCGTCTTTTGCCTGTTGGGTGGCCAGTACCCGTCCAGCAGACATTGTTCCGATCCTTCACGGTGAAGTAGGGGTCCCGTAGAGTAACGTACGCACTGGTCGCCGAGAAGGGCAAAGCCTTTCCGAGCTCACCCCATCGTGGATGATGCCTGGAGCAACTCCGCCCCCCATCGTTGACCAGCGCAGCCGCGCGCGATGGTCACCGGCACGGTCGTTCGCCGGGGCAGCCGCACGCCAAGCAGATCGCCGTCCATATCGACGTCGGACCGCAGCAGCACACCCGAGCGAGACCCGCGCACCTGCTGGGTCCAGTGACCGTTGACCGTAGGCGGAGCAGAGGGTGTCGGCCCGCCCGGCAACGATCAGATGCACAGCTTGGCGTATCAAAACCACTTCTGAAAAACGCTCTAGGAGTGTGCTGGCCCCAACAACGCAGTGCACATCGCATTCCGCACCGCTGACCGGATCACCGGCCATCAGTTCACCAGTGACCTCGGTGTCCTGGCCAACGCCAGCCCCGATCCACTGCCCGCCGTGACCACCGCGCGGGAAACCTGGCTGGACCGCCGCAACCACCACCTTGCCGATCGCCGCGTCATCGACACGCGATACGACACCGACCACATCCTGAACTGCCGTTCGCGCCGCCTGGTCGACGTGTGCACCGACCTCCGACTCGATGTCACCCAGCCCGAGCTACGCGGTACCTCGATGACCGCCCTGCACCGCGCCTGGCTCACCGAGCGCACCCCCGAGGCTCGCGACCGCGTGAGCGTCCTCAACCTGCGCCATAGCCTGTCCACCGCCCTCGTTGCCCTGCGCGTCACCAACCGGGCCTGCTCGGTAGGCACCCTGAATGTCAACCGCCTGCTGGCCACTGGACTCGATGGCGCGTTCGCTTGGCTCGATCACCCCACGTTCACCGACCTGTTGTGATAAGGACCCCTACGGGCGAGGCGGTCAGGCTCTAAATAGGCGCGCGGAAGATGATTAACGGGCCAGGTGGATCGCGATGTCGGAGCCTTCGGAACGGAGGTGTTCCTCGGTCTGGTCCAGGTCGCTGCCTTCGCCGATGACCCAGAGGTAGCGGCAGATCGCGGACAGGAGCGCGATCTGGCCACTGCGCGTTCCCAGGACCGGCAGGGCGCGGACCCGCTGGGCCGTGGGTGGGTGGAGCAGGCTGTGGCAGTACAGGGTTGCCGCGTCGTATCCCGCAGGTGCAGCTCGCCAACTCTCCCAGTCCAGAATGCACAGCGTGGGCCCGCGCAGATTCCCCCAGTGCAGATCCGCATGCGCCATCGCCCAGGCCAGATTGGCGAAGGTGTCTTGGGTCAGGGTGATTCCGAAGTGCTGGCGAACGCCGTTGATGGTGTAGCGCACCGCACCCAGCTCATGATCCATGGCGACCGGATACGCGGCCAGCGCGACCAGCGCGACACCGAGATCGGCCCACCAGGATTGCGGTAGGTGCGGGTCATCGAAGAGCACGCCACCCGGGGCGATCGTGGACCCCGGGGCCAGGGTCATCACCTCGCCACGGAGCCGACGACCCGCGAGATAGCTGCCGCAGTGGTGCCAGTCGGCCCAGCGCAGCACTTCGGGTTTGGGAACACCGCGAATCGAGTTGGCGTCGACGTTGCCGTCCCAGCGGCAGGCCGGCTGATAGTCCGGGTCCTCCACCACCACGCGCAGCCACACCACCCGCTCACCCTCGCGGGCCGGCGCCCCGGCCGAGCGCATGTCAAAGGTGTTCACCACCTCACCGACCAACTCGACACCGAACCGGGCGGCCGCCGCGTCGAGCTGACCTTGCAACCACACCCGGCGCTGCTCAACGGCCTGCTCGATCTCGTCGGCGTCCATGGTCATTTCTTGTGTCAGCTGGCTCGGGTGTCGCCGTAGGGACGGGTGATGACCTCGAGGTTGTGTCCGTCCGGATCGGACCAGTAGACGCTTCGGCCACCGTCACTGTGGTTGATCGATGCCGGTTCCCGGTGCCCGGGGTCCGCCCAGTAGTCGAGGCCGCGCTTTTTGATCCGTCCGAGGATCTCGTCGAACTCCTCCTCGGAAACGAGGAACGCGTAGTGCTGGGATGAGATGTCCGCGCGCAGATCGAGGAAGTCGAGTGAGACGTCGTTGTTTAGTGACAGAACCATGAAGTGCCTGAACGGCTCGGCTTCGGGGAGCCCGAGGATCTCGGCGTAGAAGCGTGCGGCGGCCGCCTTGTCGTGGACGTGGACGATGGTGTGGTTGAGCGTGATACTCATTGTTGTGCTCCTGGTGTGAGATGAGCTGATCCGGGGACGCGGGTCAGCCCGCGCGGTTCTGGGTGGCGGCGAACGGCGGTGGGCCGCCGATAGGGCTGAGATGAATCCCGGCCAGCAGCCACCGGCCGTCGCGGTGCACGGCGATGTGGGTCGCCCGGAAGCGGCCGTCGGCGGGGTTGCCCCGGTAGCTGGCCTGCTGGGTGTGGACGCCGATGGAGATGGCGGTGTCGCCGTAGTCGCGGATGGCTACGTCGTCCCAGAGCAGGGAGCGGGTGATCAGTTCGCCGGTGCGGTAGCGGGCCAGCCACTGGTCCCGGTCGAGCACGAAGCCGACCGGGCCGACGAGGGTGAAGTCGTCGGATCTCCTCGACGGTGGTGGTCATGGTCGTGTTCCTCTCAGGTGGTGAAGTGGTCGAGGTGGCGGGTGGCCCAGCGGGAGAACGTGCCGGGAGATCGGCCGAGTAGCTCCGCCACGGTGGGCAACACCTCGGTGCCCTCGTCGGTGTCCCGGGTGCGGTTGATGATCGCGTCGAGGACGGCGGGCGGGAAGCCACCGCGGGCCATGCCGGCGCGCACTTGTTCGAGGGGTGGGTCGACGACGTGCAGGGGCCGGTCCAGCAGGGCCGCCAGCACGGCCACTTCGTCGACGGGGGTCAGTACCTGCGGTCCGGATAGCTGGTAGGCGGCATCCCGGTGGTCAGTGGACGTCAGGGCGGCGGCTGCGATGGCGGCGATGTCGGCCGGGTCGATCGACGCGGCGGGCCGGGAGGCGAACGGGACCTGCACCTCGTCGCCGCGGCGGATCTGCGGGGCCCACTGCAGCGCGTTGGACATGAACCGGCCCGGCCGTAGCAGGGTCCACGCCATTCCGCTGCCGGTAACAGAATCCTCGATCTGGCGGCACCAGTCGGCGATCACGTCGCCGCCGCTGCCGCCGCTGTAGACCGAGAGCAGCACGGCGTACTCGACGCCGGCGCCGACCGCGGCCTCGACGAGGTGGGGAACCTGACTGGGGCGCTCGGCGGTGCCCGCGGCCTCGGCTGACATCAGGAAGGCGCGGGTGGCGCCGGCGAACGCGGCGGCCAGGGTCGCCGGGTCAGCGGCGTCGCCGCGGACGACCTCCACCTCGGGACGAGGGGTGAGCGTCTCGGGCCGGCGGGTCATCGCCCGCACCTTGTGCCCCGCGGCAGCGAGCTGGGTGACCAGCTCGGCGCCCACGTGACCAGTAGCTCCGGTGACGAGGATCATCGAATTTCCCCCTGGGAGGGACGGCCGATGGCAGTAGTGGTCGCACGGCGGGACCGGTGGCGGGGCAGCAGGAACCCGGCGATGACCAGCCAGATCAGGCCGGGGAAGCGGGCGATCGGCAGCAGCACTGCGGCGGGGTCCCACAGGAGGGCCACGGTGGCGAGCTCCGCGACCGCCGCGATGACCAGCCCGGCGAGGGCGACCGGCCGGGGCAGCAGCCTGAGCAGCAGGGCTGGCACCGCGATCCCGGCGATCAGCAGTCCGAGGAACACCACATGGGCGACGCCCCCGGTGAGGAAGGACAGATCATGCAGGGCCCGGACCAGCGGCACGTCCCCGCGCACGCCCGGCCGGGACAGCACCCACGTCAGTAACCCGGACATCGTCAGCATCGCCGCGCTGAGCGTGCCGCCGACGAGCGCGATCGTCGCTCCTGGCGCGGTGACGCCGAGTGCCCGCAACCGCGAGCTGATCGTCGCCGCGTACAGCGCCAGTGGCACCGCCGATCCGAACACGAAGATGGCGCTCGCCCGCACCGCGTCGGGTTGTCCGGTGAAGTAGCCCGCGATCACCGCGGGATCGGCGAACGGTGACGGGAAGACCCCGCCCAGCAGGGCGCTGACCACGAGGCCCGCGGCCAGCAGCGCCAGGGAGATGCTAGCGAGCAAACCCGGCGGTGGGCCGGTCTGCGGCCGGGACTCACGCAACGGAGTTGGGTCGGGTCTGTTCTGATGGGCCGTCTTGGGTTGTGGTCCCTCCGTGCTGTCCGGGTTAGTGGGGTTGAGATGAGCGGGGCGGGTCCTGTTCATGGCGGGTCTGCTCCTTCAGCGGTGGGTGGTGTCGGCGGAGGCACCGGATCGGGTGCGGTCCGAGGTCGGTCGGTCTGCGGTGATCAGGACCGTGGCGAGCACGGCCGCAGTGGCGAAGATTCCGGTGGCCCAGCCGGCGGCGGTGGTGTAGCCGTGCACGAGTGCCGCGGTGCGAGCGGTGGGGGTGGCCGGGTGGGTCGCGAGGTGGGCGGCGACGGTTGCGGCGGCGACGGTGTTGAGCACCGCGACCCCGAGCGAGCCGCCGATCTGCTGGCAGGTGGCGACCACGGCGGCGACGATTCCGGCGTCGCGGGGTGGCACGCGGCTGGTGGCCAGGCTGATCGCGGGGGTGAACACCAGACCCATGCCGAGGCCGAGCAGGATCTCGGCGGGCAGGACCCCGCCGGGGTAGCCGCTGTCCGGGGTCAGCCTGGTGAGCAGCATCATCCCGATGGTGGCCACGGACAGGCCGGGCACGATCAGCGCACGCGGCGGCAGTTGCGCCATCAGCCGCCCGGCCAGTTGCGCGGCGGCGAACAGCGCGGTGGACAGCGGCAGGAAGGCCAGGCCGGCGAGGATTGGGGAGTAGCCGAGCACGACCTGCAGGAAGTAGGTCAGGAACAGGAACAGCCCCAGCATCCCGGCCACCGCGAACCCGACGGTCACACACGCGCCGACGAGGTTGCGGTCGGCGAGGATCCGCATCGGCAGCAGCGGTGCCGCCGCGCGGGACTCCCAGCCGGTGAACCCAGCCAGCAGCGCCGCCCCACTGCCGAGCAGGAGCAAGGTCAGCGGTGAGGTCCAGCCGCGGTCTGCGGCCCGGGAGCAGCCCGCGACCACGGCGATCAGACCGGCCGTTACCAACACCGCGCCGGTGACATCAAGCCGTTCCCGTGCGGTGCCGGGGGTGACGCGGGGAAGGTACCGGGTGCCGAGGGCGGCCACGGCGGCGATCGGCACATTGACGAACAGGCATCCCCGCCAGCTGATGGTCTCGGCGAGCAGTCCGCCCAGGATCAGCCCGGCCGCGCCGCCCCCGCCGGCGATGGCTCCGAAGATCGCGAACGCCTTGCCGCGTTCCCGGGGTTCGGCGAAGGTGACGGCCAGCAGGGCCAGCACGGTGGGGGCCAGCAGCGCCCCGAACGCGCCCTGCCCGGCCCGGGCGAGGGTGAGCACGGCGAGGTTGGGGGCCAGCCCGCCCAGCGCGGAGGCCAGGGCGAACCCGGTCAGGCCGATGACAAAGGTGCGGGTGCGCCCCAGGTGGTCGGAGATCCGCCCGCCCAGCAGCAGTAACCCGCCGAACGCCAGCGTGTAGGCGGTAATCACCCATTGCCGGTCGGCGTCGGAGAAACCCAGCGCGGCCTGCGCCGAGGGCAACGAGATGTTCATGATCGTGGCGTCCAGCGCGATCATCAGCTGGGCCAGCGCCACGAACACCAGCGCGAGCCACCGCCGGGAGTCCTGCGCTCGGGTCGGGTCGATGCCGTTGGTGACGACGGGTGTGCTGGTCATGGCGGTCCCTTCAGGTACCGGGTCTGCGGCAAACATAGATATCAAATGAATAGATGTCAATTGATTTGACGACGAATGTTGTGCTAGGTTCGTCCGTATGTCACCGCGTCCGGCCCAGCCCCCGATCGGTCTCCAGCTGGGCAGCACCGCACGCGCGGTCAGCCGGGCATTCGACGCGGCGCTGGCCGCAGCGGGTGGTTCCCTGCCGACCTGGCTGGTGCTGCTGTCGCTGAAGACCCGGTCCACGGCGAACCAGCGCGAGCTGGCCGAGGCGGTCGGCATTCAGGGCGCGACCCTGACCCACCACCTCAACGGCATGGAGACGGACGGTCTGCTGACCCGCCGGCGGGATCCCACCAACCGCCGGATGCATCTGGTCGAGCTCACCGAGAAGGGCGAGGCCGCGTTCCACCGGCTCCGACAAGTCGCAGTCGACCATGATCGCCGGCTTCGTGCCGGCCTCGCTGAACACGAGCTCGACCTGCTGCGCGACGTGCTGACACGCATGCATGCCAACATCACCGCGGACCTCGAGCACCCGCGAGGTCACGGTCGCGTTCGTCAGCGGCTCTAGACGACTTCGAGCTCGGTGGCGCCGGGTGGCTCAGACCGCTGATGGGCGCTTGCCGGCTGCCCGCTCACCACCCGTAGGCCCACGGCTTGGTCGGCGGGTATCGCTTTGCGCAAGGCGTCCCGGGTGTTCCCAGGCTTGGCGTTCCCGTTTTTCGGGGTTAGTCGTCGCGGTCGAGTCCGCGTCTCGTGGCGTCGGCCGCCAGGTGGGACCGTGAGGGGGTCCCCAGCTTGGCGAAGATGTGCGAGAGGTGGGACTTGACGGTGCCGGGCGCGATGAACATGCGCTGGCCGATTTGGGGGTTGGTGAGGCCGGCAGCGATGTGGCGTACGACGTCGAGCTCGGTGGGGGTCAGGCTGTCCCAGCCGCGTGACGGTCGTTTTCGCTCGCCGCGGGCCCGGCGGACGTAAGCGACGGCCTCATCGATCCCCAGTGCGGCACCTGCGGTGAATGCGGCATCGTAACCGTCGGGTCCGAGTGCCTTCCGGGTGATGTGCTCAATGCCAGCCCAGAATTGCGGCTCGGGGGGGAAGCGGACGATGCCGAGCCACTTGCGGCCGGCCGCCGAGGCGCCCAGCAGCCGTGCGGCTTCCTCGAAGCTTTCCTGGGTGGCAGCTACGGTGGCGAGGATGTCGAGGCACTCCGGAATGTCGAGGGCGAAGTCTTTCGCCTCCAGGCGGCCCAGCGCGTCGTGGACGTAGCGCTCGGCTCCGGCGGCCTCGCCGGCGGCGAGAGCGAGCCGGCCAAGCAGGCACTCGGCGCCCGCCTGCATGCACCCACTACCCAGCTTCCGGGCCACCTCCAGCGCCTCCTCAGCGCGGATCCTGGCAGCGTCGAGGTTGCCGTTGACGCGATCCAGGGTGCCCAAAGCAGCGAGGGCCCAGGTAAGGAAGTAGGCGGTTCCGCGGCGGTCGATGTTGACGGCGGTCTCGAAGTGTTCGCGTGCCGCGGGAAATTTGCCTAGTGCCGTTTCGGCTCTGCCCAGCATCTGGTTGGCAAGGCCCGTCGGGATCGCGCCAGTCCCCCGTACCCGCCTGAGGTTCTCTCTGGCTAGCGAATACGCACGCTCCGTATCGCCGCAGGCAAGTTGCACGTAAGCCATGTAGCCGTTGGCGAGACCACGCGAGAATGGATCACCAACCTCGTCACTGGCAGCGATGGAGCGCGCGAACAGTTCGCGGGCCTCGTCGAGCCGACCGCGGGCTGTCGCTGCCCAGCCGAGGCAAAACCAGTGAAGCGCGATCCCTCTCTGGTAGCCGAGCCGGGTCGCGGTTACATGCGCGTCGTCGAGTATCGGGCGGGCGGTGTCGAACTCGTCTTGGAAGCTCCAGGCAATCGCGAGGGTCTGTAAAGCGCTGGTCCGGCACCAGTCGTCGCCGGCTTGGGTGGCCAGCTGCAGGCTGCGCTGGAGCAGCGGCGCTCCGCTGGCCGGGTCGACGAAGGAGACGGAGCGCCCGAGGACATTCAAGGCCCGCCCCTGCGTCCATGAGTCGCCGCAGGCTTGTCCGGTCTCCAGCGCCGCCTGCGCCCACCCGGGGGCTGTCTGATAGGCGCCGCCGTGCTGCGCGAGGTGCGCGCGACCGGCCAGCGCCCGCCCGCGCAGTGGCGTTGGCTGTGCAGTGGCGGCGTCCAGGGCGCGCGCATAGGCGGCGTCACCCTCCTGGTAGCGGCCGGTGAATAGCCAGAACAGGGTCAGCGCGTTCACCAGACGCAGCCCCGCGTCCGGGTCGCTCAGCGCTGCCCATTCCAGGGCTGCGCGCAGGTTGGGTAGTTCGGTGGTGAGAGTGTGCAGGATCGGGTCGTGGCGTCCGGCGCCGAGCACTTGTGGTTCGGCGGCCTGGGCCAGGGTGAGGTGGTAGGCCAGGTGGCGGTTGCGCAGGCACTCGGCTTCGCCCGTGTCAGTCAGGCGTGCGGTGGCGTAGTGGCGGATGGTTTCCAGCAGGCGATAGCGCGTCTGGGGGCCTTGTTCGTCGGTGGTGACCAGGGACTTGTCGACCAGGCCGGTCAACAGGTCCAGCACGGCGTAGCGCTCGATCCCGCCTGCGGGGCATACCTGCTCGGCGGCGTCGAGGGACCAGCCCCCGGTGAATACGGACAGCCGCCGCAGCAGCGTGCGTTCGCCGTGGCTGAGTAGTTCGTGGCTCCAGTCGATGGAGGCTTGCAGGGTTTGGTGGCGTGGCATTGCTGTGCGGGCGCCGCCGGTGAGGAGGTGGAAGCGGTCGCTGAGGGCGTCAACGATTTGTTCGGGTGCCAGCATTCGGACTCGGGCGGCGGCGAGCTCGATGGCCAGCGGGATGCCGTCGAGGTCGTGGCAGATTTGCGCGATGGCGGGTGCGTTGGCTGAGGTGAGGGTGAAGTGGGGGTGGACCTGGGTGGCACGGTCGATGAACAGGGCCACCGCGTCGGACTGGCGCAGTCCCTTGATCGGTTCGCGCTGGGGTTCGGTGGGCAGTGACAGTGAGGGCACTCGCCAGGTGGTTTCGCCGGACACACCCAGCGGGGCCCGGCTGGTGGCCAGAATCGTCAGGCCTGGGCAGGCGCGCAGCAGGGCATCCACAAGCTGGGCGCAGGCGGCGAGTAAGTGTTCGCAGTTGTCCAGGGCGACCAGCGCGCGGCGGTTTTTCAGGTGCTCGACGAGCGTGTCCAGCAGGGCCCGGCCCGGTACATCACGTAGTCCCAGGGCGCTGATCACCACGGCGGGTAGCAGGGTGGGGTCTTCTAGGCGGGCGAGTTCGACCCACCACACTCCCTCGGGGTGACGATCGATCGCGTCGGCGGCGGCTTGCAGCGCTAGCCGGGTCTTGCCACAGCCCCCCGCACCGGTCAGGGTAAGGAGCCGGACCCGCTGTAGTGGGCCGCTGATCTGGGTCAGCTCGGTGTTTCGCCCGATGAAACTGGACAGTTCGCTGGGCAGGTCGTTGGGCATCTTGTCCAGCGAGCGCAGCGGCGGAAACTCCGCTGGTAGGTCGGGGTGGGTCAGACCGAAGATGCGCTCGGGGCGTCCGAGGTCGCCCAGCCGATGCACGCCCAGGTCGGTGAGCTCGGCGTGCTCGGGCAACCCGTCCAAAACCAGGTCGCGCGTCGTGCATGACACCACGATCTGGCCGCCGTGGGCGACCGCGCACAGCCGGGCGCAGCGCTGGACCGCCGGACCGAAGTAACTCCCCTCCTCCCGCCGCTGAGCTTCGGCGGTGTGCACGGCGATCCGCAGCGTCAGCGACGCCCCCGCGGCCCACCCCCCGCAGTGACAGGCACGCTGCACCTCCAGCGCGGCGGCCAGCGCATCCGAAGCGCGGGTAAACGCCACCACCGCGCCCTGGCTTTCGTCCTGCTCGCGCCGCCGCACCCCACCGTGCCGTGATATCGCCGCATCGACCAATTCATCTTGGCGGACGACAGCGGCGCTGCGAGCCCCGGAAGCAGACTCCCGCGCACCCGTCGAGCCCTTGACGTCGGTCAGCATGAACGTCGCCGTGCCCACCGGCAAGTGAAAAGTCCCCTGGTCGATACCGCCTGCGTCCACGGGGGTTCTCCCCACATCAGCGGCCGGCCCATCCGAGCGCGCGGTATCGATTCTCTCATCCCTCAAGCCCTCAGCCCGTACGGTTTGTCGAGTGCCCGAGAGGTCACGGCCGGGTTCGCCAGCGGTTGAGAGTGGTTAACGATCCGCGTTGTCGTGTCCGGCCTCACCCAGCGCCCGGCGGGCTCGCACCATAGGCAGCGGGTCAAGCGGGTGGCGGACCAGGTGCCGCACGATGGCGCCCGGGACGGTGCGGCTGAAAAAGACGCCCACGTCGATCGACTCGCGCACCGCGCGCACGTGCTCGCGTGGCAGCCCAGAGCGGATGAGACCCTGGCTCAAATCGTTGAGATCGGCCCGCCGGAAAGCCTCGGCCAACGCCGCGTGACGCCCCCGGTAGGGAGTCAGATGGTGGTGCTTGGCGACGATCACCGCGAGTTCCTCGGCCCAGACGCCGCGTCCGGTGAGCTGGAGCCAGGCGTCCATGGTGCGGATGGAGGACCCGAGATAGTTCAGCGAGCTGAACACGTCGATATCGTGGAAGGCTGCGGCAATTGCCAGCTTGTCGTCGCGATCGTCGCGGTCGGGCACGACCGCACGGGCCAGGTTGAACACCCGGTAGACATGGCCGCGATAACTGGTCCAGCCACGCTCATCACCCCCGGCGTGCTCGCGATGGCTGCCCAGAATCTCCTCGACGAGAGGGTAGGTGCGGAGGAGGTCAACGGTCACAGGTGCCATGTTATTCATCTCCGTTCCAGCGCAGCAGGTCTCGCAGTTCGCAACTGTCGGAGGTTGATCATTTCGCGGGCGGGGGGACTGGTAGGTCGGAGTTGAAGATGTCGATCACTGCCTTCCACGACCCATCGGCCTGCTTTTTCCAGACGTCGACGAACTTTCCCTTGTCGATCGCGGCGTTGTTTAATCCTACCGCGTAGGTTCCCGTTGTGTAGGCCAAGTCCCCGGAGCGGGCCACCTCCACCTTGGTGGTCTTACTGGAGAGGGTTGCCCCTGCCGGAATGGACGCAAAGAACTGCATCCAGGTCTGCCGAATCTCGTCTTTGGTCCGGGCGATCGGAGCGCTGGGCGCGAACAGGACCGCTCCGTCGCCATAATAGGAGACGGTGGCGTCGAGTTGTCCTGCCGCGATGGCCTTGAGCCAAGCCGTTTCTTCTCGTTCGATCGTCGCCTTCGTCCCTGCCTGGGTATCGGCAGGCGCCTGAGCGCAGGCCAGCAGCGACACGGCCAGACCTGCGCAGCCAGTCACGAATGCGATGAAGCGGAGCGTGTTCCGATTGTGCGTTATCATTAGTCTTTCCTTTCCGTGGCAGGCCGACCCGGGCTTGCGGCCGGTCCGAAGATGAGGGTGTGCGCGCGGTGGGTGCGTCCGGGTCGTTGCCTTCCACTTTCCATTAGGCTGTTGTGAGTGCAATATCTCCCGCTTGGTGACGGCTGAATACCTTGAGTTCGAACCACCCCCAGGTCGCCAGGAAACCCGTAAACACGTCCCGGATAGCGTCGGAACCCACAGCCACCTGCCCGGGAACCGGAACAAACACTGCCTCAGGCTCGTATAGGCTGACCATCCCGTCGAGATCACCCGCATTAAACACATCCTGAAAAATCTTTGCACTATCTTCCAGATTCTCGATCCGAATCGCGTTCGATGCGGCTTTCTCCACCATGGCTCCTCCTGCCAATGCCGGCGCTTCTGCGCCTGATCGATGCCCCGAGTGTGGCTGTCAGTGCCTGGCGCTACATCTGCCATCTGGCAGAGGACGGCCCCGGATCGGAGGATGATTCGCTACAGGGCGCGGCGGGTGGCTTCGGCGGCGAGTTCCGATCGGGTGGCGATGCCGAGTTTGGTGAAGACGTGGGCGAGGTGGGTCTTCACGGTGCCCCGTCCGATGAAAAGGCGTTCGCCGACTTCGGGGTTGGTGAGGCCCTTGGCGACGAATTTCACGACCTCGAGTTCGGTGGGGGTCAGGCTGGCCCAGCCGCTGGAGGGGCGTTTGCGTTCACCGCGGGCCCGGGATACATAGGTGACCGCTTCGTCGACGGTGAGCGCCTCCCCTTCGGCCCATGCGGCGTCGAAGGCGTGCTCGCCGAGGGCGTCTCGGGCCCTGGCCACGTCGGTGTCGTAGCCGGCTTGGTCCGCCGGCCAGCGGGCCAAGCCGATCTCGGCCCGCAGGGCGCAGGCGGCACCGAACAGGCGGGCCGCCTCGGAGAAGCTCTCCTGGTCGGTGGCCAGCGCGGCCAGTGATTCAAGCGACTCGGCGACGCCTGGCCGCAGGCCCGCCCGGGCCCGGAGCGCCAGGGCTTCGTGGTGGAGATCCTCGGCCCTCGGATCATCCCGGCGGCGGGCGAGTTCGCCGAGGTCATGGCTGGCGTGGGCGACCAGCCAGGGGTTGCTGATGGCCGTGGCGAGCTCCTTCGCTTCGAGGAGGGCCGCTTCGGCGGCCTCGAGGTCGCCGGTGGCGAGGTGGGCGGCACCGAGCACCCATAGCCCCTGGGAGACGTGGTAGCCAAGGCCGAGTGGGCGAAGGAACTCCACGAACGGTCCGGCCATGTTGCGGGCGCCGGCCGGGTCCCCGCGGCCGACCAGAAGCCGGGCGAGCGGCGGCACGCCGAACGGGACCCCGAGGTAGTCGCCGGTAGCAGCCGCCCGCCCGAGGAACGGGCCGAGGCGCGCCTCGGCCGCGTCGTAGCGACCGGTCAGGGACTCGAGCTCGCCGAGCAACGCCGTGGCGATCCCGGCGGTGGAGGCTCCCCCGATCTCCCTGTCGTAGTCGAGGGAGGTTTCCAAGGCTCGCTCCGCTGTGGCGAAGTCCCCCCGGTGCACGCCCGCCCAACCCACGGTGGTGTGGTACCAGGCGATGAAGTACGGGTGACGCAGACGCTCGGCGACCCGACGCAATTCGGTCAATGCGGGGGCGAGCCCCTGGTAGTCGTCCTGGACGATCCAGGCGACCGTCATGAGCTTCCACCCGGCGCCGACTACCCAGTGGTCTCCGAGCTTCTGGCCGAGGGCGATGCTCCGCTGGAGAAGGACTCGGGCCTGCTCCGGTTCCGGGCGCAGCCAGGCGGCCACCAGCCCGTTGGTGTTGAGGGCCCGGCCCATCGCCCATTCGTCGCCGAGCGCCTCAGCCATCTCTAATGCCTGAAGGGCGTATCGACCCCATGACTCGAAGTCGCCAGCGTAGCCCGACACGTGGGCCGCTCCCCACAGCGCCCGGGCCCGAAGCGGCGAGGGGCCTTCATCGCGGGCCAGGGCCCGGGCGAACCGCCGGCCTCCGACTTGGAGGTGGGAGTGCAGCTCATAGAAGAGGGTCAGCGCGGTGACCAGACGCAGGAATGGTTCGTAAGCCCCAGTGGCGTCACACCACTGCGTGGCGGCTTGGAGGTTGTCCCTCTCCCGCTCCAGGCGGTCCAGCCACGCGGGGCCGTCGGCCAGGGCCAACTCCGGCTCGGCCCGCTCCGTCAAGGCGAGGAAGAAATCCCGATGGCGTTCCTGGGTCACATCGCTTTCCCCGGCATCCACCAGTCGCCCCCGGGCGAAGAACCGGATGGTCTCGAGCAGGCCGTAACGGCCCAGCGCCTGGTCGACGTCGGCCTGGACGAGGGACTTGTCCACCAGGCGGGAGAGGACATCCAGCACCGCGTAGCGGTCCACGATCTCGTCGGCGCACACGCTCTCGGCCGCGTCGAGGGTGAAACCGCCGGCGAATACCGACAGGCGGCGCAGCAGCGCCCGCTCGGCATCGTCGAGAAGGTCGTGGCTCCACGCCACCGACGTCTCGAGCGTCTGCTGGCGGGGCAGTGCGGTCCGGCCCCCACCCGTGAGCAGTCGGAACCGGTCGTCGAGTGCCGCGGCGATCCCGGCCGGGGGCATCATGCGGACCCGGGCGGCGGCCAGTTCGATGGCCAGCGGCAGGCCATCGAGGCGCCGGCAGATCTGCCGCACTACCTCGGCGTCGTCGCCCTCCACGGTGAACCCCGGCCGCACAAGGGCGGCCCGCTCCACGAACAAACGGACCCCGGTCTCGTCGTCGAGTGATGGCACGCGCCAGGTCAACTCTCCCTGGACGGCGAGTGGTTCCCGGCTCGTAACGATCACCCGCAGCGCCGGCGCCGCCCGCAGCAGCGCTTCGACCAGACGGGCGCAGGGTTCGAGGACATGCTCGCAGTTGTCGAGGATCACCAGGGCATCGAGGCCGGCCAGCTGCTCGCTCAACGTGTCGATGACCGGGCGGCCCGCCTCCTCTCTCAGCCCGAAGGTGCGGGCCACCACGTAAGGCACGGCCTCGGCCGCCGACACCGGCGCCAGCTCGACCCACCACAGCCCATCCGGGTGGCGCTGCGCGACCTCGGCGACAGCGTGCAGGGCGAGGCGCGTTTTGCCGCAACCCCCGGCCCCCGTGAGGGTCACCAGTCGCGCCGTTTCGAATGCCCGGCCCAACTCGGCCAGCTCCTCATTCCGTCCCACAAACGAGGTGACCTGGGCGGGGAGGTTATTGACGACGGCATCCAGTGACCGCAGCGGCGGGAAATCGGTCATCAGGTCGGGATGGCACAGCTGCCACACCCGCTCGGGCTGGCCGAGGTCCTTCAGCCGGTGCGAGCCGAGGTCACGCAGGGCCACGCGCTCCGGGAGTCGATCAGCGACCAAGTCCCGGGTGACGCCGGAGAGCACGATCTGCCCGCCATGGGCGACGGCGCACAGCTGGGCACAGCGAATGACCGCCCGTCCAGCGTAACGGCCATCGCCACGGAGCTGCGCCTCCCCCGTGTGCAACGCCAGCCGGACCCGGAGTGCCCCGCCCTCCGCCCACGGTTCCTCAGTGAAAGCACGCTGCGCATCGAGGACCGCAACCAGCGCATCCGACGGCCGGGCAAACACACCCACCATGCTGTCGCCGTCACCCCGCTCCACCGGCAACACCCCACCGTGGAGCGCGATCGTCGCGGCGAGCAGCTCATAGTGGCGGGCGATAGCCGCCATGACCTCTTCGTCACCCTCCCGGAGACGAGTCGATTCCTCAACGCTGCTCAAGAGGAAGGTGACCGTCCCAGTCGGGAGGAAACGGGTGCCTACCGGGGACACCACAGAGACGTCATCATCCACAGTCGAAGATGATACGGGCAGGTAATCCCGGGTGTTTTCCATGACGCCATGGTTCGCGACGGAATTGGTCAGAACATCTGCCAGATGGCAGACGTCTTTCCGATCCCAGACGGAACGCGGCCGCGACGCTGGGCGTCGGCGCTGCCGGGCTGGCCGTGCCGGGAAGCTGGCCGCTCGTGGCCGGCAACTTCGCGGTGGTTCAGCTCACACCTGCTGGTGCCGGCCGGCCGCCACCTCACCACCATGGTGCTCGCCGCGCTCACCTTGCTGGTGGGTGGGCGGCGGCTGCTGGCTCATCCGTCGGTGCGGGCGACGCTGGTGGCGCCGACCGTGCCCGGCCAGATCGTGTCCGACGCCGCCGGATCAGGAGCTCCACGACAGCTAGGTTGACCACCCAGCCGAGAACTTGACCGATAGGGATCAGGCCTTCGACGTTCGCCGGGTCAACCCGAATGGCAGTCCGCCGAGCAGCATCAGCGGGACCAGTATCCGGGCGGTGACCGCGAGGAAGGTCAGCGCGTAGTTGCGCATCATCCAGTCGTGGTGCGCCCGGCGGTCGCCCGGCGGATGGCCCGCACCGCCAGCGAGCCGGTGACGAGCCAACCTACTGCCGGGATGACCGGCCCGACCTGGGTGATCAACCGACCGCTGAGCAGGGCCACCGGGATCACCGTGATCGCCGAGGGCAGCACCCCGACCAGCAGGTAGGTGCGCCCGATCCGGCGGTGCACCCGGATCGCCGGGACGAATTGCAGCGGGCCGAGCACCAGCGCCTCCAGCGCGGTGCTGATGTGCGCCACCAACAGGCCGTAGTACAGCTCGCTGCTCACCGGTCCGGCTCTCGAGGGCGGATTCGTGGTCACCGCGCGGCTGCCGCGCAGGGGGGCGCGGTGATCCGGCTCGGGCTGGCCGACGACCAGCCCCTCGTCCGGATGGGGCTGCGGATGCTGGTGGACGCCGAGGACGACCTCGAGCTGGTCGGTGAGGCCAGCACCGGGCGAGAGGCGCTCGGGCTGGTCCGCGAGCAGCGCCCGGACGTCGTCCTGATGGACGTGCGGATGCCGGAGATGGACGGCCTCGAGGCGCTGCGCATGATCGTGGCGGACCCGGACCTCGCCGGTACCCGGGTGATCGTGCTGACCACGTTCGAACTCGACGAGTACGTCTTCGACGCGCTGGCCGCCGGGGCCAGCGGGTTCCTGATCAAAGACGGGGACATCGCCGAGCTGCTGCGCGCCGTGCGGGTGGTCGCGGACGGCCAGTCGCTGCTGTCCCCCTCGGTCACCCGCCGCGTGATCGGGAAGTTCGCATCGCGGCCGACGGCGCCCACGAGTCGCCATCCCGAGATCGGAACGCTCACCGCACGGGAGTCCGAGGTGGTGGCGTGGGTGGCCAAGGGGCTGTCCAACGACGAGATCGCCCGGCGCCTCTACCTCAGCCCGGCCACCGTGCGTACCCACGTCAGCCGGACGATGGTCAAACTCACTGCCCGCGACCGCGCACAGCTCGTCGTGTTCGCCATCCAATCCGGACTCACCGCACCCGAGCGCTGAGCTCGATCTGTCCGTGAGGCTGAACCCGAGGTCGCAGCGTGGAATCCGGCCGTATAGCGCCGCGAACTGAGAGCGGGGTCGCGATGAGTGCCGAGCGATGCCTGGTCGACGGCCCGGCCGTACCCCTCAGGGCGTAGACGCCGGACGGTGGCTGACCTGAATCACGCAGGACCCGATCCCGCGTGTAGTGCTCACGCTGGTCCTTAGTCTTTTCTGCGGACTGATCAGCCGGAGGTTGTCCCGGAACCAGTTGAAGATCGGCAGGACCCGTTCGTGGTTGAACTGTGCGGCGACGCTGAGGAACAGCGCGTCCAGCCGGGTCCGGCAGGCGCCGTGGCGCTCATCGCGGTTGGGCGGCCAGGTACTCCTGCGCTGGCATGCGCCGGGGCGATGCGTATCGGATCGGCAACAGGAGGTCGCCGAGGTGGGTGCGGTAGTAGACCTGCCAGGCGTGCAAGCCCGGGAAGGCGCACTCGTCGGCCTGCATCAACGCGGCGTAGTGCCGCACGGCACGGACGTAGTGCGGGCTGTGGTTGTAGGTGTATAGGGCCCTGTCGACTCCGGCGTCGGTGCCCTCGGCGGCACCACTGGCGGCGAGGTAGTTGGCCGCGCCGAGGATCGCGTCGCGGGCATCCCACACGTCACCGCCGAGGCCGTAGTGCTCCCAGGTGCGGGGAAGGAACTGCATCGGGCCCTGCGCTCCCGCCGAGGAGAACCCGACGATCCGGCCCATCCTGGTCTCGACCAGATGCACCGCGGCGAGCACCGACCACGGGACGCCGAAGCGCCGCTGCGCCTCGGCGTGGTAACCCCGTAGCTGAGATGCGGGGAGCGGCGCGACGATCCGCCAGGCCGGGACAGTCGTGGGCGGCGCTCGGGTCGCCATCGCCTGCAACTCACGTCCGGCCGCGACGGTGTGGCGCACGGTGTCCTGCAACTGCGCTGGGACGCCGGCCAGGACAGCGGTATCCCAGTCCGGCCGGTCGACGAGAGCGCGGTAGGCGACCTGCGCGGTCCAGCCCCCGGCGGCAACCAACTCGGGCGGCGCCGCCGGGTCCCGACGGTAGTTCTCGGCGACGGTGATGTGCCAGGCCAGCGACTGCGGATCAGCCGCAGCCCGCGGCTGTTCGCCGGCTAGCACCGGAGCCAGGACCGGATCAACCGAGCGCGCCGCGTCCAGGACAGGCGGAGTCGACCCCGGCGCATTCCCGCACCCGACCAGCGCTATCGCCGCGAGCACCACGACTGTCACAGCTCTGGCTAACACGGGAGCTCACGGTAGGCGATCAGCCGAGGACACCCTCAGTCCACGTACTCGTGGTGGCGGCGCCACCACTGGTAAGGCGCGGTCTGCGGCCAGCCCTCAGGTGAGTCCTCCCACGTCTCCTGGCGACCGAGCGGGGTCAGGTCGAGGAAGGTCCAGGTGCTCCCGAGCGCCTCCACCCCACGCCCGGAGGTGAAGTACGTGCGGAAGACCTCATCGCCGTCGCGAAGGAAGACATTGAGGCCGAAGCCCGTCGTGACGTCGAAGTCGGCGTTGAACTCCTCGGACGTGGAGAACCACGGCACGGTCCAGCCCATCCGCTGCCGGTGCGGCTCGATGTGATCCACCGGCGCGGGGGACACCAGGACCAGGGAGGTGTCGCGGGCGTGCAGGTGGGCGAGGTGGCCGACGTTGTCGACGACCATCGAGCAGCCCTCACAACCCGCGTCCGGCCAGCCATCGACCGAGGGCGCGAACATGAAGTGGTAGACGATCAGCTGCCGGCGCCCGTCGAAGAGGTCGACCAGGCTCGCCTTGCCCTGGGGGGCCCTCGAAGACGTAGTCCTTCTCGACACAGACCATCGGCAGCCTGCGCCGCTGCGCCGCCAGCGCGTCCCGCGCGCGGGTTGCTGCCTTCTCGGTGACGAGCAGGCGCTCGCGGGCGGCCTGCCACTCGGTTGCCGACACGATGGGTGGACGGGTCATCGGTCACTCCTCGTCTGGATTTGTCCTTCCCCAAGAGACGGCGAGCAGCCCCGGAACTCATCGGTGCCGAGCATGCTTTCTTCAGCACCCTCGCGGCATCAGCCGATCAGGCTAGCGACCTCTCGGCCTGGGACGCTGTGACGGATGCCTGGCCCGCCGCAGGCGCAGTCGGTTGTGGAGCCGTCGGCAGCAGGTTGGGGCTGTTGGGCTCGCCCACCGGCGCCGATGTCATCGACATCAGCACCGACAGCAGGGCCGCCGCACCCGCGGTCGCCAGCGCCGAACCCCATGAGACTTCGAGCAACTCTATACCGTTGGCGCTGAGGATCGCCAGCAGGCTCTGGGCGAAGGTCTTGATGGCTCGCTCGAGCGACAATAGCCAGAACTGGGACGTAAACATCGCGATCCCCTTCCCTTCTGTGTGTGCGCCGAATGGTCGGCAGCCTTCAGAGGCCCACAGCAGCCGATCTGATACCACGATCCGCACCGTCACCAGCGGATACGAGTACGGAAACCCGGCTCACTCGTAGCGGAGGGCTTCGACGGGTCGTAGCCGGGCGGCGCGGTTGGCGGGGTAGCCGCCGGCGATGAGTCCGATGGCGAGGCTGATTCCGAAGGAGAGCAGGATCGAGGGAATGGTCACCCGGGGAGCGAAAGTGTCGAAGGTGGAGCCCAGCGAAGGTGCGATCTGGGCGCCGAGCAGCGAGAGCCCGACCCCGATCAGGATGCCGATCGTGCCGCCGAGGCCGGCCAGCACGACAGACTCGATGAGGAACTGCTGGAGGATGGCGCGGCGGGTGGCGCCGATCGCTTTGCGGATGCCGATCTCGCGGGTTCGCTCGGTGACCGAGACCAGCATGATGTTGAGCACTCCGATGCCGCCGACGACCAGCGAGATCGCCGCGACAGATGCGGTGAACAGGGTGAGGATCCGCAGGATCTGCTGGAAGGTCTCCAGCCGGCTGCGCAGCGACTGCACCTCGAAGTCCCGCTTGGCCGGGTCCTGGATCCGATGCCGGTCACTGAGGGTGGCGATCACTTCGTTCTCGGCGGCGGGCACCGCGTCGGCCTGGGCGACCTGCACGGTGATCTGGTTGAGTTTGTCCCCCCCGCCGAAGACGAAGCGCCGTACCGAGCTCAGCGGCATGACCACGAGGTCATCGCCGGGCTCGCCCACCGCCTCCATCACCCCGATGACCTTGAAATTCTGGCGATTGAGGCGAACCGTCTGGCCCAGCGCGGCCGGAAGGTCACCGAACAGGGTGGTGGCGACGGTGGAACCCAGGACCGCCACCCGGGAGGTGGAGCGGACCTGGGCCTCGTCGAAGAACGATCCCGCCTCGAGCTCCCGGTTGTTCACCTCCAGCCAGCGCTCGGTGGAGCCCACGACGCGCGAGCGGAACTGGGTGCCCTCGGTCTCGGTCAGGGCCTCACCGATGGTCGCCGGGAGCACGACAGCAGCGTCGGGGACCTGCCTTTCCAGCGCCGTGACATCGGCGTCGATCAAATCCTTGGGGGCGCCGCCCCCGGGCACATTACCGGTCGAGGGCACGACAGTGATCAGATTGGCCAGCGGCTGGACTTTCTCATTGACTGAGGCCTGCACACCGTTACCGATAGCGACGAGCAATATCACCGCCGCTACACCGATGATGATGCCAAGCATGGTCAACACGGACCGTAACCGGTTGGCGCGCAATCCCCGCAATGCGATACGTAAGGCTTCCCGCAGACTCATCCCCCACGACGTAACCTGTTCTCGGCGATTTTCACAAGAGGTTTTCACCCCGAAGATCGAGCACGAGCACAGCGCGCCGTGAAGATGGGCAGGTGCTCACGGCCGAGCCGGCGAGCGCAATGCGGTGAAGTCACTGTCGATCCCGGGCGGCGGCGCCGGCCAGGAGCATCCGGCTCGTCATGGCGTTCGGTGATCAGTGCATCACCGCAGCGTGTCGGCACGGACTGCGTCCGCAAGGCCGGAACCCGCCCCGCAGGTAGCGTAGGAGTAACACGATGACCGAGGTATGGGACAGCGGGCAGGCGTACGAACGCTATGTCGGACGATGGAGTCGGCTGGTCGCAGACCGGTTCGTGACTATGCAGACGGTATGGGCATGATCCGCGCGTTCTGGGACGCTGCCGTCGAGCTGGACCCGGCAGCCGCCGACCTCGACGAAGGCCGGCGCTTCCGAATGTGCCAGCCGGAACCCATAGCGCAGCTCTTCGGGGCGGCAGGGCTTGACGGATGTCATAGTGGAACCGCTGCACGTGCCTACCGTCTTCGCCGATTTCGACGATTTTTGGCACCCGTTTCTCGGCGGACAGGGGCCTGCTCCCGGCTACTGCATGACGCTTTCCGAGGACCATCGGATCGCTCTCCACGAGAGTCTCCGTCAAAGACTGCCGTGCGGCGCAACCGGCACCATCAGGCTGACGGCCCGGGCATGGGCGGTCAGTGGATCAGTGCCGGCGAGTTCGACCAGCCGGGTCCGCGGATCTTCAGTGTGCTGATGTCGCCGAGCTGGGCACCATGGCTGCCGGAGACGATCGAGTGAGATCGCCGGAAGCGCCCGGGTCGCCGGGGGCGGCACGAGCACTCATTGTGTAGCCTCGCTCTCTCTCGGTTGCCGCGCGCGACGTGCCGGCCGGCGGGAGGCCGAGGGTGGCAAGTCTGGAGCCGACGTCATACGGGAGGAACACCGGTATGCACCACCGCGTCGTGAAGGGTCCCCGCCGCATGGTCCGAGCCGCGTCGATGGCATTGACCGCCATCGCGGCGGTGGTGTTGGTCGCTGTGCAGGCACCCGGCACCGCCGCAGCCGCGGTACCGGTCTGGGCGCCGGCAGGGACCGCCACCGTTCACCCCGGGGTGCTCACCGAGACTCAGGGCGCCGGCAAGTGCACCGCCAACTTCATCTTCTACAACGACACCGACGTGTTCATCGGGCAGGCCGCGCACTGCGCCGGCACCGGACCTGCAACCGAGACCAACGGCTGCACCGCAGCCACGGAGCCGCTGGGCACGCCGGTCACGATCGGCGGCGCCAGCAAGCCGGGCACTCTGGTGTACAGCTCCTGGATCACCATGGCCAAGCGCGCTGAGCAGGACGCCAATGCCTGCGACTTCAACGACTTCGCCCTCGTCAAGATCGACCCCGCTGATCACGGCAAGATCAACCCGAGCCTGCCGGTCTTCGGGGGGCCGACCGGTATCACCACGGGCTCACCCGCGTTCGGGGAGAAGGTCTTCACCTACGGCAATTCGCCGTTGCGGGGCGGGGCCACCCAGCTGTCCCCGAAGCAGGGCATCAGCCTGGGCGACCAGGGCGAGGGCTGGTCACACACCTGCTACACGGCATCGCCCGGGATCCCCGGTGACTCCGGCAGCGCCGTGCTCGCCCACGACGGCAAGGCGCTGGGTGTGCTGACCTCGCTGGCCGTGGCACCGCTGGCCGGCAGCAACGGCATCGGTGACCTGTCCCGCGAGCTCAACTACCTCAACACCCACGGCGACCTGGGCATCGTGTCCCTGGCCCTGGGCACCGAACCCTTCCACCCCGCTTTCGCCTAGTCGCGAGCTCCCCCCTGCCTCCAGCCTCCCGAACTCAACAGCAGAGTTCTCGCAAGCCCGCCCAGCAACACTGGTGTTGAGTTCGGGAGGCTGAGAGTCGGGGTGGGGCGCCCGCGCCGAGTGCGGGTGGTGTGTCAGGGTGGTGGGGTGCAGCTGGGCATGGTGGGTTTGGGACGGATGGGGGCGAACATCGTGCGGCGGTTGCTGCGCGGTGGGCATCACTGTGTCGTCTACGACGTCAATGAAGCGGCAGTCCGGGAACTGGTCGGCGAGGGCGCGACCGGTGCGAGTTCGCTGGCGGAGTTCGCCGCCGCACTGGACATCCCTCGGGCCGCGTGGATCATGGTTCCGACCGCGCTGGCCGGTCGGATCGTCGAGGAACTCGCCGAGCATCTAGAGCCGGGTGACATCATCATCGACGGCGGTAACAGCTATTACCGCGATGACGTCGACCGTGCCCGCGCGCTGGCCCCCAGCGGCATCCACTATGTCGACATCGGCACCAGCGGCGGTGTGTGGGGCCTCGAGCGAGGCTACTGCCTGATGATCGGCGGCAACCCGGACCCGATCGCGCACCTCGACCCGATCTTCCGGACGATCGCGCCAGGCGTGGCGACCGCGCCCCGCACGCCTGGTCGCGACGGCGAGCCCAGCACCGCCGAGCACGGCTACCAGCATTGCGGCCCGCCCGGCGCGGGCCATTTCGTCAAGATGGTGCACAACGGCATCGAGTATGGGCTGATGGCCGCTTACGCCGAGGGCTTCAACGTGCTGCGCCACGCCGACATCGGCACCCACGACCATCCGGCCGACGCCGAGACCGCGCCGCTGCGCGATCCCGACTACTACCAGTACGACTTCGACATCCCGCAGGTCGCCGAGCTCTGGCGGCGCGGCACCGTGATCGGCTCGTGGCTGCTCGACCTGACCGCCAGCGCGCTGCACGAGTCACCCGGCCTGGAGGAATTCAGCGGCCGGGTCTCTGATTCCGGCGAGGGCCGCTGGACGGTGCTGGCCGCCGTCGAGGAGGGTGTCCCGGCCAACGTCCTGAGCGCCGCACTCTACGAACGTTTCAGCTCGCGCCGCGAAGGCGACTACGGCGGAAAGCTGATCTCCGCGATGCGCAAGCAATTCGGCGGGCACGCTGAGCTACCGACCGGGGAGTGACCCATCGCCGTTGGGTGGCGACGGCTAGGACGCGACTTCGGCTTTGGTGGCGTCTTGCGGGCGCAGGAAGGGTGGCATGAGCAGGCGCGCTGGACCTTTGCGATAGAGGGTTGCGGGGCGACCGGTCGCCGAGATGCGACGTTGGTCGGTGGATTCGAGGAACCCGTCAGCTTGGAGAAGCTTGCGACGGAAGTTGCTCGGGTCCAGTGTGAGCCCCCAGATCACCTCGTAGACGCGCCGGAGATCGCTGAGTGTGAACGGCTCGGCGCAGAACACGGTCGCCACAGTGGGGACGATATGGCGCAGCGTGAGCACGCCAGTCCACCTTTCGAGACTCCTGACCTGGTGGAGCAGTTGCGATCGACACTGCAGCAGCTCGGCACTGACCCGGGCCCGGAGAACCTGCCAGGGCTGCAAGTGCGTGATCGACTCTACATCGCCGAGGCAGACATCTGCGACGACCGGGGTCTGCTGAGCAATGGGCTCGACGTGCGGCCAGCCATCAAGAACCATCGGTCCGCCGCCCATCACTTCCTGGAAATCAGCGTACCCATCGCAGGCGGGGAGCTGGTCACCACGGTCCTGTTGCGGGTCAGCGTGAAGGGTCGCTGCCTCAGCCTCGATGTCGCGACCTGTGCCCTGACTCGGACTCCGCACGAGTACCAGATGATCGATGCATTCGCGGAACACGGAACGAGCGCGGTATTCCGCTCCGCCGTGCGATCCGTGTTCGCGCTCCCTGCGGATGTCACGAGACTATGGCGGATGGCGGAGATACCTTGGGTGTTGGCGCGTGCCAGATCGTCGGCCAAAGACCGCACCCACATTCCTCGCCGTGGCGTCACGGTTGGGGCGCGGGTAGCAGTCCGGGTGGAGAAGGCCGACGACTGGAAGCATGCCCAGCTGGACAAGACCGTTATCTACGAGGACATGAAGATCATCGAACAGCGGATCCTCAAAGCCACCAAAGACTATTTGAAAGCCCACGACGTAGATATCTCAATGTTCGAGAAGCAGGCCACCAACATCATCAACAGCGGGGTGCTCAACATGGGCGGCAAGACGGAAGTGAACCAGTCGGCCGTGGGGACGAGCCCGCAGGTCGTCTTCGCTGCCGGAGTGGAAGGAAAGAGCGCATGAGCAAGATAATGAAGAACAGTGGCGTCGTCACGTACGGCGGAACCACACAGGTGGCCGGTTTCAGCGATCAGTGACGGTGCGAGCGTCACCGTCGGCCACTCTCCCCACCACACACGAACAGCTCCGGAACCACGCGGCGCGTGGGGAATAGGCGTCATCACGATTCTGGCCACAGAGGCGAGAGCGGTCCTGACGGAATTCGGACTCGAGGAGGATGAGGCGAAGACCAGGGAACAGCGATTCTACACGGGTAATGTGAAGGTGCTCGGAGCAGCGGTCGACGTGGTCGCGACTCGGGCCTCGGGTCCGGGGCAGCGTGCCACGATGACAGCGCTGGGAAATCTGCGGCGTTACTACGACCCAGCGGTGCTGGTCCTGGTGGGAATCGGTGGGGCGATCCATCGCTCCATCACTGTCGAGGACGTGGTCGTGGCCACCCGCGTCGTGTATTACGACCTGCGCAAGGTGACTTCCGAAGGAGTTCGACCCCGGGGCGAGGAGCAGGAGTCCCCTGCCTGGATGGTCCACGCAGTGAACTCCTTCTTCACCGATCACGGCGAGCCCGCGGAGCTTCGCGTCGCGGAATCCACGAGACGGACCGCTTCCTTCCGGGTCTTCCATGGCCCGGTCGGATCAGGCGACGCCGTGATCGCGGATCGGGAGAGTGAGATCCGCAAATACCTCCATGCATACAACGACAAAATTCTTGCCGTGGACACGAAAGCCAGCGGGCTGAGTCAGTTCTGCCACGAGACCTCCTCGGCCTCCGGTACCATCCCGGGCTGGGTGGTGATTCGTGGAATGTCCGATCCCGCCGATCGTACCAAGAACGACGACCGGCACGATTCCGCCGCACGGAACGCCGCCCACACCCTTCGCCGTATGATCCCTTACATCCATACTGGCAGATGACAGAACCGCCCACTGCGCCCTGTTTGAACTGCGCGACGCCAGCCCGTCGATGGCGAGATGTTGGCTGACAATCCACCCTGAGCGGCGGCGATTTCCGGCAGCGGCATCCCGGTTTGCCAGGGAACTTCAGCGGTATTCTGGGCACGACCTCAATGATCAGGTAGTGTTCCTCTCCCACCGGCGAAGATCACCAAGAGAACGGGGACCATGTGATGTCGCGGAAGCGCCGTGGCTGAGCCGCGCAGCCAGAAGCAGCAGCGTGAGGAGTTGGTGCGGGTGCTGCGCGCCGACGGTAAGTCGTGGGTGGACGTGGCCGAGGTGCTCCGGCAGCGTTGCCGAAAGATGAACGTGATACCGGGCTCATCGTGCCGAGCGATCTCGCGACCCTACTCAAGATCCATCTTGGATCGTCGGCGCTGTCCGAGCGTGACGCGCTCAGCACGCCCCGGGAGCGCGACCAGGCGTACCATCTGCTTGTTCAGTCCCTCCGCAGTTGGGCGCACACCGTGGACCGTCGCAACACCTTGCGTGTGCTGGGCTGGGCCGCGTCCACCGCGGCGCTGCTGCCCGCCCTCAGCGGCGACGCGCAGCAGCGCGTCGCGTCGGTGCTCAGCGGGTCTGGCCGGGTCGACACGCAGACCATCGAGCACATCGAGGCGGTGCTGTGGCGCTGCGCGCGGCAGGATGACGCGCTAGGCCCGCAGGCGGCCCTCAACACCGTGCTCGCCCAGCGGGATCTGGCTCACATGCTGATGCCCGAATGCCCGGCCGCCCTGCAGCCCCGGATGCTCTCGACGCTGAGTGAGGCATCGCGCCAGGCCGGCTGGCTCTCGTACGACCTCAACCAGTTCGACAACGCCGCGTACTACTACGAGGATGCCCGCGCGCTGGCCCACGAAGCGGGGAACATCGGGCTGGGTGCGTTCGTGCTATGCCAGATGAGCCAGCTCGAAACCTGGCAGGGCAGGCCACGCATCGGGATCGACCACGCCGTCGCTGCGCAACAGTGGGCACACCGCACTGATGACGTTCGGTTACGTGCCGTCACCGCTGATATGGCCGCGCGAGCGTACGCCGCCGACGGGCAGCAGGAGGCGTGTTTGCGGGCACTCGACACCGCCCGCACCGTGCTCCCCGCCGGCGACCGGTCCCCGAGTCATGCCCATTTCTATGACGAAGCGCTCCACCTGTCGTTTCGCGGCGAGTGCCACCTCAAACTCGGCGAGACCGGCCATGCTGTGTCTTGTATACAACAGTCCCTCGAAACCCTCGACCCGTCGTATGCCAGGAACCTCGCGATGACGATCGTGGATCTTGGCAAGGCGCGCGTGCAGGGCAACGAAATCGACGAGGCCGCCCGGTTGTTCGGCGACGCCGGTGAGATCGCGGCGCGCAACAGCTCGGCCCGGCTCGTCGAACGGCTGAAGCAGGGTCGCGCTGAATTGCAACCCTGGAAACGTACCCCCGCTGTGCGTCACCTCGACGATCGTTTAGCGTCTTACGCGGTGGTGTGACGGCAACCTGCCGTTCCCACTATCGCGGCGGCGACCGCTGCTCGCGAGGAGACCTCCAGTTTGGCGAAGATCCGCTTCAGGTGCGTCTCGACCGTGTTTTCGCTGATGGCGAACTGGGCAGCAATCTGCCGGTTCGTGCGACCGGCGGCGACCAGCTCGGCAACCTGCCGCTCTCGTGTTGACAGTCGGGATGTGCCATCGGCGTGGTGCGCGGGGCGGAGCCGTCTTTCCAGCGTCCGTATCCCCATCGTCCGTAGCTCACGGGCGGTGAGATCACGTTCTCGGTCGGCACCGATCGTGGCGAGATCGGCTTCGGCCTGGGCCAGCGTCCGCGCGGCCTGCTCGCGGTCTCCCACGGTGTTCTGGAGGCGGCCGAGCAGCAGCCGGGATCGGCCGATCTCCACCGGCGCTTGGACGACCTGAGCGTCCTCGACCGACGCGGCGGCGGCGATCACCGCCTCGCTGTGCCGTCCCTGCGCGCACAACGCGATGGCCTGCGCTCGCTGGGCATGCAGGCGCCCACGGGGGAAGGAGGCGATCGGAGCGCGCATGGCGAGCTCGGCGTACCTCGCCGCCGCGGCCACTTGCCCTCGGGTCGCCTCCGCGCGGGCGAGCAGCTCGTATCCTCGCGGTCGCAGCGGCGGCTCGAGTGAGATGAGGTCTCCTCCACCTGCGGCGGTCAGCAGCACGCTGAGCGCTCGCTCCATGGCGCCTAGGTCATAGAGCGCCTCGGCAAGGTGTAGCCCCGCGACCGCGGTCGCCAACACGCTGAGGTCTCGTCCGGCAGCCAAGGCCTGCTCGCCATACCGGACGGCCGCGACGGGGTCACCGCGGTCACGGCAGGCCCAGGTGGCATAGAGCAGTGCCACGGTGCGGAACATCTCGTTGGCGCAGGTGAGTGCACCCTCCAGCGCGGTCTCGGCCTCCGCGACGGCCTCGACCAGCCGGCCCTGGTGGATCAACGAGCGGGTACGGTTACAGCGCAGGAGCGGCACCACATAGTCCGCTCCAGTGCGCTGGGCGATCGCCAGGGCACGGTCGACGTGGCGCAGCGCGGCACGCTCATGACCGAGCACGGTCTCGACGTGTCCGAGATGGCTGAGTGCCTCGATACGCCTCGCGAGCACCTGATCCGGCAGTGCGTCAGCGATGTCGGCAGCCTCAGCGAGGTACCCGAGCGCGTCCGCGGTAGCGCCGAGTTGATAGCCGGCGAATGCCCGCTGTGCCACCGCGTCCACGAGCAGCGGGGCGTTGTCCAGCAACCTCGCACCGTCCAGGGCCTGGTCGGTGAAGCGGTGCATCGCGCGGTAATCCCGTCGCCAGAACGCCACCTGAGCCAGCTCGAGCGTGAGCGCCGACACCGGCTGGCCGCCGTGATCCGGCAGCGCGGCCAGCGCGGGATAGAGCAGATCCGCTGCCCGGTCATGCCGGCCGTGCAGGTTGTACACCCGCCCGGCCTGCGCGGCGAGACAGGCGTCGTTCGCCGGATCGCCGGCGACCGGCAACGCACTGACGAGCGCCTCGGCGGCGTCGGGGAGCCGACCGGTGACGACCAGCGCGTCGGCGTAGGCCACCAGCAGCTCTCGGTGTGATCGGCTGGTGTCCTCCCGTTCCGGCACCAAGCGCAACGCAGCCTCATACCAGCGCACCGCGGTGGTTGGTGCGCCGGCCAGGCTGGTTCTGGCGGCCTCGGCGAGCAGCGCTACCGCCGACTCATCTCCCCGTGGGGCGGCGCACTCCACATGATGCGCCCGCTCACCGAGCGGTACGCCACGCGCTTCCAGCACCAGGGAGGTCCGCCGGTGCGCGGCCAACCGCTGACCTGGCGGCACTGCATCGTAGACAACCTGGCGCAACACCGGATGCCGGAAGCGCCAAGCTCCTGGCATCTCGGTTTCCCGGATCAGGTCACGGGCGGCCATCTCGTCCAGCGCGGTAAGCACCGTGGGCTCAGGAACCTGCGCCACCGCCGCCACGATCTCCGGGCGGACGACGTCGCCGGCCACCGCGGCGAGCAGCGCCACGTTCCGCGAGGCGGCCGGCAGCGCATCGACCTCACACAGCAGCATCCGCCGGACCTGAGCTGCCAAACCCGTGCCGGCCGGGCTCGCCGGGGAAGTCCTGCTACCGGGGGCGAGCGCCAGCAGGTAGCAGGGGTTTCCCCCACTGGCAGTGTGCAGATCCGCGCGAGCCACCGGCGGCAACGACAGGCCGAGCCGGTCCAGCAGGGAGCTCACCGCGGGGACGGAGAGCGGACCGAGCTCAAGCCGGATCGCCTCCCGGGTGGTGTCGATTGCCGATGCCAGCGACGCGCTCACCTGGCGGGGTCGATAGGCCAGCGCGAGCAGCACCGGATCCGCCGGCAGACTCCGCAACAGGTAGCTCAGCAGCTCGACCGACCCACCGTCGGCCCACTGCAGATCGTCCAGCGCCAGCACCAACGGCCGGCGCCGAGCCAACTGGACCAGCAGAGCACGCACCGCGGTGAGCAACCGTCGCTGCTCGGGTCCCGCCAGAGCGCCGGGCGCCACCCGCCGGCCAGGCAGCGACGGGAGCACCGCAGCCAACTGCTCCTGCTCAAGGGCGCCCAGCATCCGTGGGTCGAGGGCCTCGATCAGCGGATCCAGCGCGCGGGTGATCGCGGCGTACGGGAAGTCGCGATCACCTTCCTCGGCCCCGCCACACGCAACGACATAACCCCGTCTCTCCGCGGCGCGCGTCAGCTCATCGAGCAGCCGGGTCTTGCCGATGCCAGGCTCCCCGGTCACCTCCACCACCGCAGGCCGGCCTGCCGCAAGGCGCGCGAGGACCTGCTGGGTGGCGTGCAACTCCCGGCCACGGCCCACCATCGGGCTGTCCTGACCCACCGCAAGCACTTTCTCAACCATCCTGGCTCCGCTCTGACACCGGCCGGCTGTCCCTGCGTCAGCCGCGATGGACCAGTGACGTGCCTGCCTGAAAGAGAGCCGTTCGTCCGGTTTAAATACATCCACCCGGTGCGGCCACCGCCGACGATCCTTGTCACGGATTTCCGTGAGCCCGCGATCTCACCGGTGCCCGCAGCCCTCTCTCAGGTCGTCACATCAACACCGCGGAGGACACTCCACCGCTATCCGGAAAGAGGAACGACAATGGCCCTGCTCACACTGACAAAACTGGAATGCATCGAGAAGCAGGATACGATCAACAAAGATCTTATCAGAGTGGAGGTCGACGGAGACAAAGCGGCTGGCGATTTCAGGATGGACAAGGAGGACGTTCTCACGTTTACTCCTGGCATCCAGATCCCCTTCACGGGCACGGTCCCCATCACGCTCATCGAGCTGGACAACGGCGCGGACGAGAACCTGGGAACCGTCACGGCCGATGCTGCCAATCCTGGCCGATACACGAGAGAGTTCACCGATCTTCCAAGTTATCACTACCATCTCAGCTACGAGATTTCTTGACGAGTAGGCGCGGGACCTGGCCACCCCCGGATTGCAGGTGGCTGGGTCCCCGTTCTGGTATTGCGCCGGGCTCGGCCACACGAGCTGCCCGGACTCCTACCGGGGCATCTCGGCCGGGATGGCCAGCGCGCGTAGCGGGGCCAGCGCTTTGAGGATCATCTCGTCGTACTCCGCCTGTGGCTCGGAATCCAGCACGATCGCTCCGCCGGCTCCCACTGTGATCTCATCACCGCACTGGACCGCGGTTCGGATCACGATGTTCAAGTCCGCTGCGCCGCCCAGACCGAAGTAGCCCAACGCACCGGAGTAGACCCCGCGCGCCTCGCTCTCCACCCGATCGATGATCTCCATGGTGCGGTGCTTGGGCGCTCCGGTCATCGAGCCCCCCGGAAAACACGCCTGGGCGCAACGAACCGCGCTCACCTCGGGTCGCAGCGTGCCCCGGACGGTCGAGACGAGCTGATGAACCGTCGCGTACGTCTCCGTCGCCAGGTAGCTCGGCACGCCGACACTACCTGCCTCACAGACCCGGCCCAGGTCGTTGCGCAGCAGGTCCACGATCATCAGGTTCTCCGCACGGGTCTTGGCGCACCGCTGCAGCGACGCGCGGCGCTGCTCGTCCTCGACCGGGTCGGCACCGCGTGGAGCGGTGCCCTTGATGGGCTTGCTCTCCACGCCGCGGCTGCGGTCGACCCGCAGGAAACGCTCGGGGGACGAGCAGGCCAGGACGAGCTCGCCGAAACGCAGGTAGGCGGCATAGGGCGCGGGATTGATCCGGCGCAGCCTACGGTAGTCGGCCAGCAGGTCCGGCCCGGCGGGCAGGCGCAGCCGGTTGGTTAGGCAGATCTCGTAACTCTCCCCGGCGCGCAGCTGGCGCTGGCACTCCACCACGTCAGCCAGGTAGTCGCCTTCCGCGCGCACCAGCCACCGCGTCACGTCGCCCGCCGACCAACCCGGACCAGGCGTCGGGGGCTCGGCGGGCGGCAGTATCGCGAGCAAGGCCTCGGTTTGCGCCAGCCACGTCACGGCCTGGCCCACCGACGCCCCGTCCGCCGTGCTCAACGCCACCAGGTAGGTGGCGTCCCACGCGTGATCGATGACGATCAGCCGGTCGGCGAGCATCCAGATCGCGTCCGGGGTCTGCGCCTGGTGCCGGTTGATAGCGCCACAGTCCGCTTTGCACTCATAGCCGAAGTAGCCCACGTAGCCACCGGCGAGGTCGAAGGGCAACTCCTCGGCGCCCTCGACAGCTCGGGCCGCCAGCCGTCGCTCCAGGACATCGAAGATCGAGCCGCGTTCCCAGGTCGCCTGCCGCCCGGCTGCGGTGACGGCGACGGCCCGGTCGGCGAGCCGGTAGGACAGCACCTCGCTGAGTGGTCCCGAGGCGTCGCCAAGGAAGGAGAATCGGGAATAGCCTTCCACGACCAGGCTGCTGTCCAGCCAGAACGCGTACCGGCTCGCGGCGTACAGGCCCAAAAACACCGACTCGGCATCGACCGCGGCCGGGAGTTGCACCGCGTGCACCCGCAGCGGTACACCAGCGGGTGGCGGCGTGGGCTGAGGCTGCGGGTCAGGCTCGGAGGTCCGGGACGGCAGCGGGCTCATCCGGTGCCTGGACATCCGGCTGAGTCGCTGAAAGTTCGCGAGCAACTCGAAGCCGTACTCGGTGTCGATCGACTCAGGATGGAATTGCACCCCCCAGTGCGGCAGCTCCCGGTGGCGCACCGCCATCACCACGCCGTCCTCCGCCCACGCGGTCGCCACCAGCGACGGCGGCAGCGGCTCGGCGATGCACAGCGAGTGGTAGCGCACGGCGGCGAACTCCGGCGGGAGCCCCGCAAACAGGCCCAGCCCGTCGTGCCGTACCCGGGTGACGTGCCCGTGCCGGGGCTGGGGGGCACGCCGCACCTGCGCCCCGGCGAGCTGGCCGATGCCCTGGTGCCCCAGACAGACCCCGAGCACCGGCAGACCGCAGGACAGCGCGGCACCCGAGTAGCCGAAGTCCCGGGGCCGACCCGGATGACCCGGACCCGGGGAGATCACGATGTTGTCGAAGTCACGCAGGTCAAGCCTTACCCAAGCGGGATCATCGTTGCGGAGTACCGCAGGCTGCGTGCCGTTGACCCTCGCCAGCAGCTGCACGATGTTGTACGTGTAGGAGTCGTAGTTGTCGATCACCAGCGTCCGCACGATGGGACCACTTCCTGCACAGGTCATGCCGGGGACGACGCGCCCGCGTGCGGCTCACTCGTCGTCCGACCATACGAGGCCGTCGCAGCGGACCGGTCACCGCCTCGGGCCGATCCCGCCGCGCGAGAGACCATGCCGCAGTATGGTGCGCGACCATGCTCCACCGTGACCCGATGATCCGGGTGTTGCGGGCCGCCTGTGTCCTCATACTGCGCCCCCGCGCTGATCGCGCTCGGGATGCCGCTGATGGCCGGATGAGTCGCGGTGGCGGTAATCCTGCTCGCCGCGTATATCGGCAAGCGCGACAAGGCCAGGCGTCGGCAGACGTTCACCGCTCGACAGTCGGCATGACCACCCTAGACATTGCACGGCGTCGATCCACCTCCGCCCAGTGATCACTTCGGACGCACATCGTGCGCAGTGTGGAAGTTTTGTCACTCAAGATGATGAGGGCGTAAGGTCCAAACCTACGATTGAGTGACTGGCCAGCGGATTCGAAACACTCTAGGTTCGGTATATAAGGCGGGGATCTGACAATATCACTATGTCCCGTTTACAGATCCAGGGGGGATCCGATGCGCACTGTCCTGAATTTCTCGGAGCTCGACGGCCAGAAGGTGGAACTACTGCCCGCGCGTACGCTCTTGTCAGCGTTTAGCCAGGATGTCGTCGGCAGTGTCGGCAGCGCCACTGGCGGCGTCTCCAACGGCACTGTTTTCGGAAGTCTCGGCCAGACCTCCGGTCAGGTCCTCGCCGGCAGCCCGGTCGGCAACTTCGGTAATTTCTTCGCTGCGATCTTCTCCGGTAAATAACGGCGCCATCCAGCGTTCTGGATGCAGACTGCTGATACTGGGCCCGCCAGGACAGCAGTCTGCATCCAGAAGACGACCCCTGGCTCAGTGCGGGACGGGCGTAGTGGTGCTGTCCCAGTGGAAGGTCAACACGTACCAGCCGTCCCAGTGGAACCGGAAGCTGCGTGATGGTGGGATACCGGGGTCATCTATGCCAACCTCGACCGGCGGGACAACTAGCGCCAAGCTGACGTGCACGTACGCGACCTCTTGTCGGGCATGTCGCATAGGCTCTGCGAATACTCGATCTGTCCGCATCCTCGTCGTGGCGGACTGCGTTCGCCGATGAATCGTTCAGCGAGCACCCCATCGTTCAGCGAGCACCCCACTGACGGCTTCTACGTGCTCGCTGCCGTCGTCCTCGATCCCACGTCGCGCGAAGAGGTCCGGGACGCGACGCTCAGCTTGCGTCAGCGTCTCCGCGGACGACGGACGAAACGACAAACTGCACTGGAACCACCTCGGCCGTGGTCAGCGGGAGCATGCTGTGAAGCAGGCATCTGCTCATGGAAGCCCGGGAGCAAGAACTCAACCGGCGCGACGTCCACACCGTCGCAGGTGCGCGCTTTCTGCTTCCGAAGGAGAGCAGCTTCCACGTCGATCACGACCACGGTACTCGCGAGCCCATCCTGTGGGTCGCCGATCTGGTGGCCGGGGCCGTGCGTGCGCATCGCCTCGGCGACCCCACTTCTCGTGACGCGCTCGACAACTGCGTTCGCGAGATCAACGTGATCACGGACTGCTGACCTGGTCGGCGGATACGCGTAAGGCCAGGCTCCCGGTATGCCCCAGGTCACCTGGCCTTGCGACTCGCCTGACACCCGCGGTGCCCTGCTGCCAACCATGGTATTCGCTCCGGCACTCCGGCGTCATCCCCTCAACCAGACCGGACGAAGATCAATAACGTGCGTGAGCGATCCGACAGGCAGGGAGCCTTGCAGCCGATCGGTTGTACTGACAGAAACAGGAACCGCAAACTACTCGACATAGGTAAGTTAAGGGTCGTGGCGGACACGATGCGGGTGACCCGTCCACGCAGTGCCGCGGCACCAGATCTCCGCCTACGTCGTCAGCAAGATCGGCGAACAACTGGCTTGCATCCCGAAAGAGACGTGTAAATCACATAGGCCGGTGGTGGCAATGAGCACCTACAGCGTGTAAGTGCTCCGCGACGGCGGACAATGGGTCATCGAGGTGCCTGAGTTGGACATCGTCGGGCAAACCCGCACCCTCGTCGGCGCTGCCACTACCGCCCAGGGTCTCATCGCGCTATGGCTTGACGTGGACCGAGCTGAGGTGAACGTCGTGATGGACTACTCCCGTGTCGATCCCGATGCTCTCTCTCTGGCCGCCGGTGCTCGCGCTGAGCAGGCCCGTGCCGAGGAGCTATCGCGGCAGGCTGCCGCAACCTGGAGACAGGCCGCCCGGCGGCTCGTACATGACGACAATCTCAGTGTGCGCGACGCCGCAGCCGTTTCTCGGCGTGAGCTTCGGTCGCAGCTCGTGAAAGACCGCACAAACCGATGCCAGCCGA
Organism: Pseudonocardiaceae bacterium; assembly: GCA_050699515.1. Lineage (GTDB taxonomy): Bacteria > Actinomycetota > Actinomycetes > Mycobacteriales > Pseudonocardiaceae. The sequence goes on along the minus strand of JBOHFF010000152.1, from coordinate 11,347 downwards.
GACCTGAAGAGCGGCGCGGCGAGCACTACGGCGGGCGCAGGTCATCGAGTAGCCGGGCGGGGCAGATCTCGACCGGGAACGGGCGCTGCGCGGTGTGGACTTCATCGCCGGTCACCTTCGCCGTCAGCTGGTAGCGGCCTTGCCCGTCGAGCTCGTGCACCTCGAGCCCACCGGGTTGGGCCGGGTTGAGCAACCAGTAGGAGGGCACACCCAACCGCTCGTAGTGGGCCTTCTTGGTGTGGCGGTCGTTGAGTTGGGTACTGCGTGACAGCGTCTCGACCACCAGTAGCGGGGCCACCGGCAGGCACGCCTCGGTCAGGTCGTCGTAGCGCGTCACCAGCACTTCGGGCTGCACCTCGCTGGTGGGAGCGGTCCGTACCGCGAACGGCGCGAACAGCACCCGCAGCGGCGCCGGGCACGCCGCGTGGAGCACCACGTACAGCGCCCCTGACATCTCCTGGTGTGACCAACCTGGTGCGGGAGTCACGAGGAGCGTCCCGTCGATGATCTCGTAGCGCCGTCCGTCATCGGGCATCGTCTCCAGGTCGTGCACCGTGAACGGGCGACTCTCGGCGAGTCCGATCGGTTCGGTCATGGCTGTCATGGTCCCCCTCCTTCCTGCTCGGTGCCAGCCTGCCGGGCGGCACCGACAATTTCCGCGCCACCACCCGCGTCTCCCACCGATGTGCAAGATCATCACGGTACACTGCACCCCAGGGGCGATTCGGCGGATTCGGTGGGGATTCATGGGGCGCGTGGCGATGGTGCTTGTCCTGGCAGTGCTGCTGACGGCATGCGCGGGAAGACCGATCGAGTCGTCCACTCCGGGCGCACCGTTACACCCGCAGACGCAGGTCAGCATCCTGCCGGGGGACAAGGCCACGAACATCAGCCCGACGCTGCCCGTCTCCGTACGGGTCACCGGCGGAGTCCTGATGCAGGTGGCGCTGACCAATCCGGACGGCGAGGTCGTCGCGGGCAACCTGGGCGAAGACCGGCAGAGCTGGACCAGCACAGAGCCACTGGGCTACGGGAAGACCTACACCTGGAGAGGCACCGCGCAGGGTCGGGACCACCTGCCGGTGCCCGTCGCCGGCTCCTTCACCACCGTCAAGCCGGCGCGGCAACTCCACGCCACCCTCAACATCGGCGACGACAACACTGTCGGCATCGCTGCTCCGATCATCCTGCAGTTCGATGACCACGTGGCAGACAAGGCCGCCGTCGAGCGCGCCCTCCAGGTAGAGACCTCCGTACCCACCGAGGGATCGTGGGCCTGGCTGCCCGATGACAACGGCGGCTCCCGGGTGCACTACCGGACCAGGGAATACTGGAGCAGCGGCACCAAGGTCAGCGTCACCGCCAGGCTCTACGGCCTCGCCTACGGCAATGGGGCCTACGGCAGGGAAGACATCAGCACCCAGTTCGTCATCGGCCGCGCCCAGATCGTCAAGGCTGATGTCAACAGCCATCGCATGATCGTCATCAGGGACGGGAAGGAAGTGATGAACTTCCCGGCCAGCTACGGATTGGCCTCCGACCCGAATCGCCACACCACCAGCGGGATTCACGTCGTGATGAACAAGGCCCCGACCGTGTTGATGACCAACCGTCCCTACGGGTACGTGAACATCCCAGAGCACTGGGCGGTTCGGATCTCCAATAACGGGGTTTTCATCCACGCCAATCCGGAGACCGTCGGCGTGCAAGGATCATCCAACGTCACGCACGGCTGCGTGAACCTCTCCCCCGCGAATGCTCAGCAGTACTACGAAACCGCGATCTTCGGAGACCCGGTCGAGGTGACCGGCACCCCCACATCGCTGAGCGCGGCCGACGGCGACATCTACGACTGGACCGTGCCGTGGCAGGACTGGCTCACGATGTCGGCCCTGCACACCTGACGGGGCGAGCCGTTCCGGCTGCGCGGCGCACTCCGAGCGCCGACATCAATTGCCGAACGCAAACTGGGCATACCTCACAATGAACTCCCCGAATAAATCGCTACGTGCACGCATCATGACTTTGGGCTATCAACTGCGGACGACGTAACGCGTCCTTGCTCGAAGGCGATGAACACCATACGGGTGACCCGACAAGGGGATCATGAGGCTACGAATGCACTGCTCGCCCGCTCGAACAGTTGCCGCATTCTGTCTGCGGACATCTTCCGCGCCGCCGAGAGCAGTGACAACAGGTGTCTACGCAGTCACTCACTCGAGAGCAGCTCCACAGTGAGCCGGGACGACGACCAGGGAGATCGAGATGGGCAACTTCATCGTTAATGGCGAGGTGGTGGACGTGCGGGAGGCTCAGCCCACCGCCGCCGATCTCAAGCGTCACAGCAAGAGCGTGCTGTCCGACTGGGTGATGGCAAGCATGCCCAACGGTCAGATCGTGAAACTTGAAGATCATAGGCCGCTGCCGACCAACGCGGTCGACTTCTCTGTGGTGACGCCGTTCACCTATGGCTGCGCAGCCAGGTCGGATTGACGTCGTCGATGACCAACGACCTCGAAACCCGACGCCGGCTCAGCCGACTCAAAACCGAGGCGTTAATACTTTCGCGGCAGTTCGGTGACGTCCGCTTCGACACTCAGAGTGGCACGTGGTTCTACGTCGAGCAATTCGCCATCGCTGCGGGCTGGAACAAGACACACATCGAGCTGCTCATCGACATACCGCACGGCACTCCTGGCTATCCGTCGGTGCCGCCGGAATGGTTCTGGACGGACCATGACCTCCGCACCAGCGAGGGCCAGCCGATCAACCATTTCTTCACGCGAGGACCGGGCAGCGACAAAGAACATCTCAACCATGGATGGGGCCATTTCTGCGTGCATCTCATCGGTTGGCGACCGGCGGGTGGCGCCGACCTGTTGCGTGGCCACAGCCTGGCGACGTACATGAACCTGATCGCGACGATCTTTCGCGATCGACGCACCTTGAGTGGAGCGCAGGCATGACGCTCGAGGTGCACGACATCGTACTGAGCTGGAGCCTGTGGTCACAGCTGCGCGAACATCTGCTGTCCACCGGTCACCGGCCGGGAAAACGGAGAATAAATGAGCAGTTGGCATTCATACTCGCCGCACCAAACGTGTCAGCGAGCCGGATACGCCTGGTAGGTCACGAGCTCATTCTCGCTCAGCTGGGCGATCTAGATCACCAGTCTCCCTCGGCCATCAGCCCAGACGGTCGGTTCGTCGCGGACGCGCTAACCAGGTGCAGACAAGAAGGCTGGAGCCTTATCGAGGTCCACTCACACCCCTTCGACTCGGGGTCGCAGACGACGTTCAGCATCGTCGACTGGTCGAACGACCACAGGAAGATGCCCCGTCTCGCAGCGATGTTACCCGAATCATTCTGGCATGCCACGATGGTCCTCGGCCAGAACAGTCTCGACGCTCATTATTACCAGCGCACGACCGGATCGATCAGGTCGGTACGGCAGGTGACCATCGTCGGTGGCGCCTCCGACGAATCACCGGTCCTGCGCCACCTTCCCGCATCCAGTACCGCGGCTGAGCCGGTCCGCCCGCCGGACGAATGTCACAGCCGCCAACTTCCACTGCTCGGCGAATCCACCCAGGAGGCCTTCTCAAAAGCGCGAATCGCCGTCATCGGCCTTGGCGGTCTAGGCTCATTCGTTGCCTTAGAGCTCGCCTACCTCGGCGTCGGCCACCTCATCCTCATCGATCCTGACCGCATCGAGCCCAGCAACCTCAACCGCCTTCTCGGCGCCGGTCCCGAGGACACCGGTCGGTACAAGGTCGAAGTCTTTCGGGAACTCATCGAGCGGGTAGCACCCGACGTCGGGGTGAGCGCCGTGCCGGCGCCGCTGCTGGACAGCCTGGCTCTCGACCATGCCAAAGCAGCAGACCTGCTGCTCGGCTGCGTCGATGAGCACGGCGCTCGCCTGTCGCTGAACCATCTGTCCATTCGCTACCTTATTCCGTTCGTCGACGCCGGCACAGGCGTCAGGCTCGGCACCGAGAACCTTCCCACAAAGATCGGAGGGCAGGTACAGGTCGTCGCACCGGGGATCGGCTGCCTCGAGTGTCGTGGTTTCATTCATGCCCAACGAGCGGCATACGATCTAGCGCCGCCAGCAGTACAGGAGTACGAGCGGGCTCACGGCTACGGAACCGAAGAAACTATGCCCTCCGTGATATTCTTGAATGGCGTTGTGGCATCAATTCAGGTTGCCATTGCGATGCGGGTCCTCTCCTCGGGATCGGAACACGAGGACGTCACACCGAAGCTGGTTGTTTATGATGCGCAAGCTCAGCGGACGTTCCCGGCGGTTGTCAGCTACTCGCCCGAGTGCGCGACTTGCGGTCTTTACGGGGTTGTCGGGGTCGCCGACCTGGGGCCTTTGCAAGCCGCGCCGACGGCGGGGCCTGCTTTCGCACCAGCGTCACTGGAGCTAGCCGGAGCTGAACATGCCAGATCCGATTCCGCGAAATAGAAGCGCGCAGCACCGTCGGCCACGCCGGTTCGCTGGGCCAAAGAGCTGGCGACGGCGAAGGCACGACCACGTCGCTGACGCCGAGCCGGCGCTACCGCAGCAGTGCACAGTCGTCGGTCCGCCGGTCTACCTGGATCAACCACTTCCGCGAACCCACGAGGACACCGCGCCGGCTCCCCCGCCCCCGGCAGTGACATCCCAGCTCCCCCAACCCCAGCCACCCCCACCCCAGCCGGCTTCACCGATCGCATCCCCACTACGCCGACCCGTACCAGTCCTACCTCCGCCAGATCAACCACTTCGGCGCACCCAGGACACCACCGAACCCGAGCAGCCGGCCCCACCCCAGCCACTCCCACCCCAGCCACCGCCACCCCGACCGCGCCCACCAGCGATCGGGCGACATCGACCGCCCCGGCGAGTCCGGTTGAACGCACGACCACCCAGACCAACCCGTCCGCGCACGTCACGACATGCCGGCACGGACGTCCTGGTCGGTGGATCGCTTCTTGCCGGGGTCGCCCTTGTCATGGGGCTCGTGCTGCCGCTACTCCCGTTGGGTGCATCCACCGACTCGACGGCGACCCCACCGGTGAGTGATCGGGGCGATGGCTCGGTAGCTGCTCCGGCCGGCCGTAATCCGGAACCGGTGAGCGAAGCTCCTACGGCCCCACCCGGTGCGGTGAACGAGGTCGATCACGGCCCAACGCACAACGGGGTAGCCCTGCTCGCTGATCGATCCGCTGCACGCCCCGATGTCCCGGTAACGGTGAATCAGCCCCCTCCGGCGCAGCTGCCCCCGCCCGCCCCACCGGCCGGTGTCGGCAACGGACAGCGAGTCGACCCGGTGACCGTAGACCAGGGTCGGCAAAACACCAGGAGTACTCAGCCCGATCCAGGCCAGCTCTATCCACAACCGGTCCCACCCCGCCAACCCGACACCCGTCCTAGCCCCCCGCCCGGAGCGACGCCGGAGCAGCGCAAGCAGCTCGAGCAGTTCGCCAAGCAACTCGCAGCACTCAAGCAGAATTCCAGCGGCAGCCCCAAACCCTCGAGCGGCCAAGGCACCCCGAATGGGACCTCATCGGGCACCGACAGCCAACGCGTCAAAGTCCGGTCGGGTAGTCAACGCGCAACCCTGGGTTCCAAGTCGCCAAAAACCTCCAGTTCCCCGAGAGGAGGTTCCGGTTTCTCAGGAGGAAAGACTGGCACATCAGGAGGAAGCTCGGGCAGCACAGGAGGAGGCTCCGGCGTGTCAAACTGAGAATCGAGCTGCCCGTGGTCTGGATCATTATCCTGACCGTTGTCGACGGCTAGTAGGATACAGCCTCGGTGTCGACCGGTCACACGAGGCTGACCTGTGTGAAGACCGGCTAAGACGGGGGCGGCAGGCTTGATGACACGGGGATTCTTCTGGCGCGGCAAAGTCTTCTCGGCGTTCACCACGCTGACGGCCGCACTGCTGGCACTGGGACTCACTCCCGGTGGCGCCGCTGCGGTCGACGGGGCCTGGGCGAAGGATCAGGCCGCCCGCGACGACTGGTTCTATCGCGCTCCCCATGTGCTGTCGCTGGCCGCAAAGCGGATCATCGCGAGCTACTACGGGTCGCCACCGAGGCACTCGTACTTCAACGGCTGCTCCAACGGGGGCCGAGAGGCGCTGCTGCTGGCCCAGCGCTATCCGACCGATTTCGAGGGCATCATCGCGGCCGCTCCGGCGAACTACCTGGGCCCGCTGCTCGGGGTGTACGAGACCTGGTTGGCCCGGACGAACACCGCCGCGACCGGGGCGCCCATCATCACCAACGCGAAGCTGCCTGCCCTGCACCATGCCGTCGTGGGCACTTGTGACGATCTGGACGGGCTGGTCGACGGCCAGATCGACGATCCCCGCAAGTGCCGGTTCGACCCCATGACCCTGCTGCCTCCCGCGCTGAAGCCATTCGGCGCGGTACCGCCGCTGGTCACCGACATCAACCTCTCGGTCGATGATCAGCGGCTCTACGTGTCCTGCTGGGGCACCGGTGAACTCAAGCAGTACGACCTGTCCGATCCCGCCCAGCCCAGGGAGACCGGATCGGTGCGGTTGGGCGGCATCGCCGGCCGCGCTGCCCATCCGGCCGGCCCCGACCGGCCACTGGCCGGCGGTCCGCAGATGGTCGAGGTCAGCCGGGACGGTCGGCGGGTCTATCTGACCAACTCGCTCTATGGCGCCTGGGACGACCGGTTCTACCCCGACGGTGTGGGCGCCTGGATGGCCAAGATCGACGCCTCCACCACCGGAGGACTCAGCATCGATGAAGCGTTCTTTCCGTACGGCGAGGACTTCCGGGGCTTGCGGGTGCACCAAGTGCGGCTGCAGGGCGGCGACGCCTCCTCGGACTCCTACTGCTACCGCTGAGGCCGTACACGGCATGACTTGGCCTGGAACACGGTTAGGCTCGGTGGCCGCAACGACATACGGGACGGGAGGACAAGTGGCGGAGACACACTGCGCGGTGATAACGACGACCGACAGCGCGGAGGCGGCCCAGGAGCTTGGCCGGGGGATCGTGGAGGCGCGTCTTGGGGCGTGCGTCCAGGTTGTTGGGCCAATCCGTAGCATCTATCGGTGGGAGGGTGGCGTTCAGGACGACCAGGAGTGGCAGTGTTGGGTGAAGACGAGCGCTGACCGGCTCGACGCACTTACCGAGCACATTAGAAAGAATCACAACTACGACGTGCCGGAAATCATCGCGTTACCGATTCTCGGCGGCAGCGGAGACTACTTGTCGTGGGTTACTGAGGAGACTCGTCCTGTCTGAGCAGTGACCCTATCGGCGAAGCGTTGACATAATTTGGTCACGCAGGACGCTGGTTCGTCTCGTCGTCGATTGACAGGCAGGCCGACTGCAATCAGCTGGTGAACGGCGGGGCAAGCATCACCGCGCCGGATGAGACGCGCAGGGGTTCCACAGGATGTCAACCGAGGCGACAGAACGCCATGAGCGGTCGCAGGGCCACCCGGGATGGGTACCGGCCGGGCCCGCTCCGATTGCCGGGGCTGCCACGTTCACGTAGATTTAACGATGGTGGTTACGCAATGCAATTCGCTGATCACACTCGAATGAACGTGCCACCACCGGCAGGCTGGGCGACCGGGCTGCGCGCATGGGCAGATCGGCATGGGTTGAAGGACAACTTGAGCTTGCGAGGGACATGATGACAGAGGTTGCCTTGACCAGCGCCCGGACCCTGCCGAGCGACGAAGCGCCACAGGTGGCCGGCCAGGAGGTCGACGGCCAGCAGGGCTTCGGTGACAGTCCGACCGATGTGCGCGAGTCCGACCACTACGTCGAAGAGTACGTCACCAGCTTCGTCGAGAAGTGGGACGAGCTCATCGACTGGAAGCGCCGCGCGCAGCGGGAGGGCGCATTCTTCATCGACCAGCTCAAGGCCAGAGGAGTCCGCGAAGTGCTCGACGTCGCCACCGGCACCGGCTATCACTCGGTGCGGCTGCTCGAAGCGGGCTTCGACGTGGTCAGCGCCGATGGCAGCCCGCACATGCTGACCAAGGCATTCGAGAACGGCAGAGCCTTCGGCGGCTACGTCCTGAGGGTCGTGGAGGCCGACTGGCGCTGGCTCAACCGCGACGTGCACGGCACCTACGACGCGATCGTGTGCCTGGGGAACTCGTTCACCCATTTATTCTCCGAGCGCGACCGCCGCAAGACGCTCGCCGAGTTCTACGCGATGCTCAAACACGACGGCGTGCTGATCATCGACCAGCGTAACTATGACAGCATCCTGGACGGTGGTTTCTCGTCCAAGCACGCATACTACTACTGCGGCGAAGAGATCAAGGTCGAACCCGAGTACATCGACGACGGATTGGCCCGCTTCCGCTACACATTCCCGGACGGGTCGATCTACCACCTCAACATGTTCCCGCTGCGCAAGAACTACATGCGGCGGCTGCTGCGCGAGGTCGGCTTCCAGCGGATCGAGACCTACGGTGACTTCCAGTCGACCTACTCAGACGGCGATCCGGACTTCTTCGTCCACATCGCAGAAAAGGTCTACTACTCCACGGAGCAGGCGGCAGATCTGTACTCCAACGCCGTCAACACGGCCCGGGACTACTACAACTCCGAGGATGCCGATGCCTTCTACACCATCGTCTGGGGCGGCGAGGACATCCACATCGGCATGTACTCCGACGAGTCCAAGGAGATCAGCCTAGCCAGCCGACGCACCGTCGAGACCATGGCCAGGCTGGGCGATCTCACCCGGGAGTCCACCGTGCTGGACCTCGGCAGCGGGTACGGGGGGGCCGCCCGCTACCTGGCTCACACCTACGGCTGCCGGGTCACCTGCCTGAACCTGTCCGAGGTCGAGAACGAGCGCAACCAGCGAATGAATACCGAGCAGGGACTCGAGGAGTTGATCGACGTAGTCGATGGCTCGTTCGAGGACCTCGCGTTCCGGGACAATACCTTCGACATGGTCTGGTCGCAGGATTCCCTGCTGCACAGCGGGGACCGGGCACGAGTCCTGGAGGAGGCGGTGCGGGTGCTTCGTCCCGGCGGCCAGATGATCTTCACTGACCCGATGGCCACTGAGGGCGTCAACAAGGAGGAGCTCAAGCCGATCCTGCAGCGCCTCGCGCTGGACACGCTGGCAACCCCGGCGTTCTACCGCCGTGAGCTGCTCCGGCTAGGCGTGCGCTCCGTGGAGTTCCACGACCACTCCGAACAGCTACCCCGGCACTACCAGCGCGTGTATGACGAGCTAGTGCGGCGCCAGGACGAGCTCGATGGGCAGGTCAGCGATGAGTACTGCACCCGGATGCAGACCGGCCTCCAACACTGGGTGCGAGGCGGCAACGCCGGCAACCTGGCGTGGGGCATCTTCCATGTCCGCAACTGACGATCCTGCATGCAGACTCCACGGTCAGATTATGTGCTACCCCACCCAATCGGGTGGCGCGCCGAGTAACCTGTTCTGGTTATGCCCTTAGAACCGACATCCGCAGAGCACAGCGGTCATCCGCACCACCACACGGAGTTGCCGGGTAGCCCGTCCGCGGCGGGCACCGACCCCCCTGAGTCCAGCCGGCGGATGACCGACTGGGTGGTGTTCGGAATCGCCGCAGTGATCTCGTGCGGAATTGTGGTGTGGGGTGTCGGCTGGACTGATTCACTCGCCGGGGTCGCCACCGCGGTGCTGGAGTACCTGGTGGATAACCTCGGCTGGCTGTTCGTACTTGCCGCCACCGGCTTCGTGGTGTTCTCGCTGTGGGCGGCCTTGGGCCGCTACGGCAGGATCCCGCTGGGTCGCGATGGCGAGCCGCCCGAGTTCCGCACGGTGTCCTGGGTCGCGATGATGTTCAGCGCAGGCATGGGCATCGGGCTGATGTTCTATGGGGTGACTGAGCCCCTCACGCACTTCGTCACACCACCGCCGGGGGCAGCCCAGCAGGACGTCGGCACGGCGATGGCCACCACGCTGTTCCACTGGACGCTGCACCCTTGGGCGATGTATGCGGTGATGGGGCTCGCGCTGGCCTACGGGACCTATCGGCGCGGCCGGCCGCAGCTGATCAGCGCCGCGTTCTGGCCACTGCTCGGGAAGACCAGAGCGAGCGGCCCGGCGGGCAAGGCCATCGACATGATGGCGATCTTTGCCACGCTGTTCGGCTCGGCGGCCTCGCTGGGACTCGGTGCGCTACAGATCGGCGCCGGGTTCCAGGCCAACGGCTGGCTGTCCAGCCCGGGCAACGCCCTGCTCGTGACGATCATCTTTGTGCTCACCGTGGCGTTCATCGTGTCGGCGGTCTCCGGGGTGGCCAAGGGCATCCAGTGGCTGTCCAACACCAACATGGTGCTCGCGCTGGTGCTCGCGACGTTCGTGTTCGTGGTCGGCCCGACAATCCTGATCCTCAATCTGATCCCGACCGCGGTCGGCGACTACTTCCGCGATATGGCCACCATGTCGGCCCGCACCGCAGCCGCGGGCGGCGACGCGACCAATACGTGGCTGTCCAGCTGGACGATCTTCTACTGGGCGTGGTGGATTTCCTGGACCCCGTTCGTGGGTATGTTCATCGCCCGGATCAGCCGTGGCCGAACGATCCGCCAGTTCGTCGCCGGAGTGATCGCGGTGCCCAGCGTGGTGAGCCTGCTGTGGTTCGCCATCTTCGGGGGCGCTGCGATCAGCGCACAGCGCGGCGGCACCGACATCGTCGGCCAGGGTGACGTTGAGGCGCAACTGTTCAAACTGCTGGACACCTTCCCGCTTGCCGGGGCGACCAGCGTACTGGTGATGGTGCTGATCGCGATCTTCTTCGTATCCGGTGCAGACGCCGCTTCTGTGGTGCTCGGCACCCTGTCACAGCGTGGCAACCAGCAGCCCCAGACCTGGAACGTGATCTTCTGGGGCACCGCGACCGGCGCGGTGGCAGTGGTCATGCTGCTGGTCGGCGGGGAAACCGCGCTGAAGGGCCTACAAACACTCACGATCATCGCGGCGGCCCCGTTCTTGCTGCTCATGATCATGCTGTGTATCTCGCTGACCCGCGACTTACGCACCGACCCGATGATCGTCGCGGATCAGGCGATCGAACGGCAGCTACGTAAGCAGCACCACACTGGCCAGGATGGGTCGGTCACGCCCCGCAATACTTCCTCCACGCGGGAGTCATGACCGGTGTTTGGTTAGAGCTGGGAAATCACACGACCCGACTCCGGCTCGCTCACCGTTGCACGAGACTTAGTGGTCGGCGCCGGAAGTCCGTCGGGTGCCGTGAACGAGACGTCAGCGACGTTTTTCGCGCCGGGCAGGTCGGTGGTGTCTCGTTCACGGCGCACACCGTCACTGCGCAGCTGACCTGCCGTC
>JBOHFF010000151.1:0-51012 GCA_050699515.1 Pseudonocardiaceae bacterium | reverse complement strand
AGACGTCAGCGACGTTTTTCGCGCCGGGCAGGTCGGTGGTGTCTCGTTCACGGCGCACACCGTCACTGCGCAGCTGACCTGCCGTCAACTCCACTCCCGATGGACTTCCGGTGGCGACCACTAAGGTGCACACCTCAACCAGTCGCGTCGCCACCGCATGCGGCACCATCATCGCCACCAGATCCTTGATCGTGATCACCCTCAGGCCCCTTTCCCGTGTCCCTGGCATTTGCTGGGCAGGTACTGCCAGGTAAGCCAGGACACACACCCCTCGGGAAGCCCCGCACGCGGTGGAGAAGGTGCATACGGTGCCTGCACCAGGGCGGTGTAACTACACCCGAATCGGATCACCCGGCCCCCGCTTGAGCGGCCGTCGCGGTGAGGAGCCCCGTTCAGCCCTGTGGCGGGGACAGCCCATGGACGAACAGCGATCACCTGCGTCCCTGCGCGCTGAGCTGGACGCGCTGGGATGGAGCGCGGAACAGTTGATCGCCAGGGTCAACCAGGTTCGCGCTCGCCGCGGCTCGGGTCCCTGCACGGCAAGTCGGCCTATCCATGGCTGCGAGGCCGCTGGCCATGCGCCGAGGCCAGGGCCGATGTCCTGACCACCCTTCGCCAGCGCTCCGGCCGCCCACTGACCGCGGCCGACCTAGGCTGGGACGGGCCCCGCCCCCGAGCACCCCGCAGCGCGTTGGAAACCCCCTACGAGGCCACTGCCACCGACGGAGCTTCGTCCTGCTCACCGGCGCTGCTGTCACCGGTCCGGCTCAGCCCCCCAGGAACTCGACGCCAACACCGGCAGCGCCTGGCTCGCCGCACACCGCCCCGACCTCGCCGAACCCTACCTAGCCCGACGCCTCACCGTACTCAGCGACAAATACCCCCGCGACCGGATGCTCTTCGCCAGCGACCTCGTCCAAGCACGCCTGCACACCGGCGACATCACCGGCGCCTGCGAAGCCACCCAGCACGCCCTCCAACTCGCCGAACACGTCACCTCACCCCGCGTCCACGAACGCCTCCACACCATCACCACCGCCCTACGCGACCACCACAGCGAGCACCCTCACGTACGCGCAGTACTCAGCCAGATTCCCCACCCGCCGACCAGTGTCTCGTGATCCGGCATCCGGCTCACCGGCTGACACCCGCCGATCAGGTGAACACGTCCCCGTAGGGAAGGCCAGGACCCGGCCCGTTCGTGCCGGAAGCCGCATAGGACTCACCGCAGTGTTCAAACCGTCGTGAGCGTACGTGGACCAGCTGCGGCATCATCTCCTACTGGGTGCCCACGAGGATGCCCCGGCCCACCAGGTTTGGGCCGGGGCATCCGTCAGGTCCGTGAAGCTAATTACAGATCCAGTTGTCCGTCTTTCACTGCCGTGACGAACGCGGCGAACTGGTAGGTGGGCACGGCCAAGGTGCTCCGCTGCCGGCTGTCGGGGTGCTGCTTGGTGTCCTGCACACCAGTCCATCCTGCGGCGTGGCCGATAGCGACACACTCTTGCGCTCCGCTGGATCGGCTGGACTTGCGGTAGCGCGCGCTCCGCAGTGCCTCGATGCCTTGTTGGTCTGTCATGTGTCTCCTGTTCGGCCGTGACCAGGCAATGTCGTCTGCTTGTGCTGTCCTGGTCGCTGACAATGATCGTCCTGCCCGTCGCCCGCGAGAGCGGGAGCGCAGTCTTGGCAGTCTAGGACAGCCACGTTCATCGCGATCTCACTCGGTGGCCGACAGTGGCCTAGGCGAACGTGGCCGCGATCTCGGCGATCTTGCGCATCGAGTCGTCGGGGTTGAGCGCCTTGGCGGTGACGGCGCCGAACACGCTGGTGTGCTGCCGGATCTCGGGTGCCTTCTCCAGGAAGCCGCTGGAGTGCGCGTAGTCGAGGAACACGATGGCCGGGTCCTGGGGTTCCGGGAAGATCAGCAGCGCGAAGGACTGTCCCTGGGCGGGATGCTCGCCGGCCTCGTACGGCAGCACGAGCATCTCCACCGTGGCGTTGTGCTGGGCGTCGAGCAGGTGGCGCAGCTGCGCGTGCATGACCTCGCGCCCGCCGACCCAGCGGCGCAGCGCGGCCTCGTTGATCACCGCAGTCAGCCGGAAGTCGGCGGCGGTCAACCGTTGCTGTCGGTCGGCGCGCAGTTGCACGAGCCTGGGCAAATCGGCGGAGCGGAGGAAGGGCGCGGCCGAGCTGATCACGGCCCTGGCGTACTCGGGTGTCTGGAGCAGGCCCGGGATGAAGGCGTCCTGGTAGGTCTGTTCCCAGGCGGCTCCGGCCTCCAGCCCGATCAGTAACTCGATGTTGTCGGGCAGCACGTCGGAGTACTGCTCCCACCAGCCGAGCACGTCACCGTCGCGGCGCAGCGTGCGCATCTCCTCAGCCTTGCGCTCGTCCACCCCGAAGACTTTGATCAGCTTCTCCAGCTGCGCGGAGCTGAGCTGGCCGCGGGCGTTCTCGACCCGGCTGAGCTGTGGTTGCGACGTGCTGATCTTCTTGGCGAGGGTGCCTCCGGACATGCGTTCGGCGTCGCGGAGCCGTTTGATCTCCGAGCCGAGTCGTCGCCTGCGCACGGTCGGGCTGATCGCCATGCTGTCTCCCCCTATTCCTCGTCAGGTCACGTCGCTGTCAAGCCATCCACCCATTTGGGTCACTTGCACTCCAGTGAAGGATACTCCAGAATATCCAAGACTATCCAGTGAGTGCTCGCGCGAAGCCGCCACAGGGTAGTCCGGCCAGGGGCACCGTCCCGAGGTGGGCACCCGCATGACGTCGGGCGGCGCTCCTGGCCCGGAACCGGGAGAGGAAGTGAGACTCCGTGCTCGACCTGCTGATCCGGATCACGGAAACGTGATCATCGTTGTCTGGCGTGCCCGGAACTCGACGGTGCCGGTGCGAGGCCCGCGACCAAGGCGGGCTGAGCGGCACCCCGCGGCTAGTAAAGGCAGGGACTTCATGGCTGGCAGGCACAGCAAGCGCGGGGCGCGCGCCCGGGTCCCGGCGCCGCGGCAGCCGGGTATCGAGCTGGTGGATGCGCGGACCCGTGTCACGCATCGGGTGAGTCCTGATGCGCTGCTGGCCGGTCGGGCGCGTGGGGATTACCGGGCGTTCTGCGGTGCCCGACTGCTGGCTGCGAGCTTGACTGATCCGGGTCGTGGCCGGTGTGCGGGGTGCGCGTCGTGAGTGGTTGCCCGGGGGTGATCATCGTGGCTGAGACCCCGACCGGCTGCCGGTTGAGCGCCCCGGATCGGCTCCCGGCGGCCGGTCGGTTCCAACCTCCCGCCGATCCCGACCACGCCCATCTCGCAGGAAGGCAGCCAGAGGATGACTGAATCACCCGACGCCACCGGCGATCCCTGGATCGATGGGTATCTGACATTCAGGCGGGCCTGGCTGGCTGGTGCGACGGAAGATGAGCTAATGGACCTCGCGAGCCAATGCCGGCGCGGCCTGCCCAGCCCCACGCCACCAGCACCGGCCGCGATGTTCATCCACCGCGACATCCTGATCACCGCCGGACAGAGGACATTACCTGCGCAACTGATCACGGCACTGTGGGTACCTCACGGCGCGTGCCGGTACTGAGACCACCCGCGCCCGGGGTCGGCGAGTCGCGTCCCGGACTGTGAGGGGGTTTCGCTAAACGGTTGAGATCGCCGGCTCGAAGACCGCGCCGGTGCGCGGGGGAAGCGTTACCACCAGGCCCCCAGGCCCCGGCGCGACGGTGGGTGAGCCGTCCGTCGCGAACAGGATCGTGGGCGTGGCGGACTGCGCCGGCGGGTCGGTCAGTGGTATCTCGACCCGGCGGGGGCTCTCGGCGACGTTGACGGCTGTGATCAGCGTGCTGCCCATCAGGATGCGCGCGAAGGCGTAGACGTCGGGATCGGCGTGCAGGCAGGTGTAGTCGCCGGTGCGCAGGGCAGGGTGGGATCGGCGCAGCGCGATGAGCGTTTTGTGGAAGGCGAGAGTGCCGGCGTCCCAGCGCTCCGGGTGGTCCCAGGGGAAGCTCCGGCGGGTCCAGCAGTCCGGGGGCAGCGCCCCGGGCAGGCCGATCTCGTCGCCGTAGTAGATCGACGGGGCGCCGGGGAAGGTGAACAGCAGCAGCGTACCGAGTTGGACGCTGGCCCGATCGTTGCCGGCGATGGTGATGAAGCGGGAAGTGTCGTGGCTGTCGAGCAGGTTGAGCTGGGTGAGCTGGATCGGCCAGGGATACAGACCCAGCAGGCGATCGATCTTGGCTGCGTAGGCGCGGCCGTCGATGCCGGGCCAGGGAGCGTAGGAGCGATCGTGGACGGTGTCGCGGCGGACCCGGTGGCCGGCGCTGAACGCGATCGCCGCCTCGGCGAAGAGGTAGTTCATCACGCCGTCGAACTGGTCGCCGTGCAGCCATTGCCGGCTGTCTCCCCAGACCTCGCCGACGAGGTACGCCTCGGGGTTGATCGCCTTGATTCGTTGCCGGAACTCCTGCCAGAACCCCTCTGAGCCGATCTCGGAGGGGACGTCAAGGCGCCATCCGTCGATCCCTTTGCCGATCCAGTACTCGCCGACGCGCATCAGGTACTCGCGGACCTGCGGGTTGTCGGTGTTGAGTTTGGGCAGGGCGTGCAGCTCGACCCAGGCCTCGTAGCCGGGCGGGCGGCTGTGATCGTAGGCGTTGGCCGGATGCTCGTGGACGGTGAACCAGTCGAGCCACGGTGAGGCCGGGCCGTTCTCCAGCACGTCGTTGAACGGGAAGAAGCCTCGGCTGGCGTGGTTGAACACCCCGTCGAGCACGATGCGCACGCCACGGCGCCGGCACTCGGTGAGCAGGGCGTCGAATGCCTGGTCCCCGCCGAGCAACGGATCGATTGTGTAGTAGTCGTGGGTGTGGTAGCGGTGATTCGACGCCGATTGGAAGATCGGATTGAAGTAGAGCGCCGTCACGCCCAGATCTTGCAGGTAGTCGAGGCGCTCCCGGACGCCGACCAGATCCCCGCCCTTGTACCCGAACGGTGTCGGATCGCTGTCCCACGGTTCGAGGTTGTGCGGTTTGTCCAGACTGCCGCTCTTCGCGAACCGATCCGGAAAGATCTGATAGAAAACGGCATGCTTGACCCATTCCGGCGTGACCACGGCAGCCGATTCGGTAACTCGGCGAGCCGGTCGGTCGGTTGTCGGCCGTGCAGCGGGAGACGAGTTTGCCGGTCGGTCCTGCATCGAGGGTTCCCCATTCCCTGCTCGCGGCGGGCGGCTGCTGACCCGAGCTTCGCATCGCCACTCCCGGACCACCAAGGGCCGGGACATCGTGAACAGGGGTCTCAGTTATCGCCATACCCCGGTAGACGATCATGGTCGTGGTCAACGGCGTCTATCCTCGACACGACAGGGCAGCTGAGGCTGATGGTCCCGTGGCGTGTCTGGCCACCCGGGATCGTGGCGATCCACGTGCACGAGGCCAGAAGGGACAGGACATGGATCCGATCTCCCTGATCATGGGTGCGTTGGCGGCCGGCGCGGCGTCGGGGCTGGGCGAGAGTGCCACGGGTGCGGTCAAGGACGCCTACGCGGGTTTGCGGGATCTTGTGCGCCGCCGCTTCGCGGGGCACCCGGCGGCACAGACTGCGTTGGAGGCCCACGAGAAGGCACCACTCGTGTCGCAGGCACCGTTGTCGACGGAATTGGTCGCATTGGGTATCCACACTGACGCGCAGATCATCGCGGCGGCTCAGCGAGTGATGACGCTGCTGGACGAGGCCGGCAGCGTCTCCGGGAAATACCGGGTCGACCTGAGCGGCGCATTGGGCGTGCAGGTCGGTGATCACAACATCCAGACCAACACATTCGCCACGCCGCCTGGGAGATGAGTTCGGCTTGGCTGGTCTACCGGAGCCGGACCCACATCGGGCCGGGGAACTGGCCCGGGTCGCGCATCTGGAGGGCGTGCGCTTCGTGATCGGCGCGAAACGGATCGCCCCGTTGTGGCGGCTGCTCACCGGTATCGCCGACACAGACTGGGTCGAGGCGATCGACATGGACGGCTCGCAGGTCGCCCTCGCCGACTACCGCCCCGACTGGTGGCCCTCGGCGACGTCGCTGCTGATCCGGCGGGTCCGCCTGGAAGCGTGCCAGGTCTCGGCCGACTCCCGATCCCGCCGCCGCACCCCGACCAACGTGGCCTGCCCCTCGCCGAACTGGCCACGGCCGACGCGATCTATGCGTATTCTTTCATCCTGACGAACCTGGATGTGTCCACACCGGAGCAAGCCGCAGCAGTTGAGCACTGGTACCGCCATCGCACCAGCGTCGAGAACATCTTCCGTGACAGTAAACACAGCGCCGCCCTGCGGCATTTACCCTCGGGATATCCCGAGATCAACACCGCGTGGATGTGGGGTGCGCTCCTCGCGGCCACCATGGCGGGCTGGCTCCACCAACTCACCACCATCACCCGCGGCGACACAATCCTCGAAGGCCACGGTGTCCGCGGCGGCAAAGCCATGATCGCCACCCTGCGACGCCGCCTCATCCGAATACCCGCCCGCCTGGTCCACCACGCCAAAACCTCGACCCTACGCCTACCACCCGGTCACAGCCTGCTCTACGAGGTACTCGCCCGACTCCGGGCACTACCCCCACTGCCCTGACCACCCGGCCCCGACACCACACCGGAACCGCGACCCGCCGCGACAACCGGGCCACCAGCATGCTCACAAGCAGAACCCGCCACCCCGAAGATCAACCTAACCCATCAAAGATTAATTCCATTGCACTACTCGCGGATTCGGGACAGACCCGGCCACACCAACTGGATCGTCTCCGTGGTGTTCAGTCCTGATGGGCGCACCCTAACCAGCGGCAGTACCGACCGCACGGCTCGGCTGTGGGATATGAACGTCGACCACGCAATCCAGCGGATCTGCGCCACCACAACGAATACCCTCACCCCAACGAAGTGGAAGCGATATGTCTCACCCAACCTGCCTTACCGACCACCCTGCCCGTAACTTTCCAGCCTGCGCATACCGTTCATCCCACCGGCGGTCAAGGCATGAACCTTGCGTTCCAAGACGCGGAGGCCCTCGCCTACCGTCTCACCTATGCGGATAATAACCAAAGTTTCGACGAAGCGTGTGAAGCGTACGCATCGATCCGATATGGTCAAGTGCGTAGAGTATTCCGGCGCACACATTTGGGCGGCAGAGTGGCCAACCTCACACACCCCGCTGGGATCAAAGCCCGCCGCGCGCTGCTACGCGCACTCAATCATATCACTCCTTGAGGTCATAGGGTGAGCGCACCACCGGAAATGATACCCTATTGCCCGCGGGCGAACTGTTTCGCCGAACGGTTCATCCGCACCCTCAGAGCCGAAATCACCGACCCCATGCTCATCGTCCACCAGCGACACCCGCGGGCAGTGCCCACGGAATACGTTCGTCACTACAACGGCCGACGACCCCACCGCGCCCGCGATCTTCACCCACCGCAACCAGCCCACCCCGTCGCAGACCTCAGTCACGAATGCATCACACGGCGACCGGTCCTGGGCGGCCTGATCAACGAGTACGAACGAGCAGCCTGAAACCGCTGCACACCGTAGGTCTCCGACTTCTGGAACCCCACAGGGGTGAATTGGCGCTCGGCGGGTCACGGCCGGCCGCAGGAAAGCGCTGGACGGACTCCGGGCAAGTCCACGACCGGCGAGGACTGAAACATCGAGGCGCCAAGGACGTGCGCATCTGCCGATCCCACCGTACTGGTGGGCATCCTCACCGATCACCTAGACACCTACGGCACCGGGCCAGACGGGCGGCTGTTCCGCTCACCATACGGCGGCGTGGTCGGAGCCTCCACCTACTACCGAGTGTGGGCCCAAGCACGAACATACGCACTCACCTCAGCCCAGGTGGTCTCACCACTGGCGGGTTGACCCTATGACCTACGGCATGCCGCGGTGTCACTCTGGCTCAACGGCGGTGTCCCGGCCACGGAAATCGCGGAACGAGCCGGCCACTTGGTCGATGTTCTCTTGCGGGTCTACGCCAAATGCATCGACGGCCAACGCGACACGATCAACAAAACGATAGACGGGCTGCTTGACTGAGATCCACTGCCCTGGACCGTATCGCTACGACCGCGCCCCACCGCGACGGCTGGCAGCGGATGGTGTTGTGGTAGATCGGCTGCGGTAAGACTGCCGCCCCCAAGCGCTCGCTTCGCCCGCAGCCCCATCACGGTGAGGGCAGCTCTTCAATCTCCACAGTCGGGTCGATCGCTTGCAGTGGGTCAGGTTCTGCGGTCAGGATAGCCAACCCGCGGATGATCGCGACATCCACTGCGTGGGCAGCGGCTACATCGAAGCGTCCGGCTTGGTGCGCCGGGTGGGCACGCACGCCAGCGCGGCTGGTGACCGACGCATCGAGGTCCTCAATGACGACCGCCGGGGCGTCCAGGAACAGCTCCAGCAGCGCCCGTGCCTGCGGTGGGACGGCAGCCCAGGCTTGCAGCAGCGCGGTGGAGGGAGTCGCGAACGTCATCCCCAACTCGACGGCGGCCACCAAAAACGCCCGCCCGTACACGGAGCGGTCGGTGGCGATATCAACGATGGCAGAACAGGTCAGGACCCTGCCGCTCACGACGCCTGCGGATGCTGCTCGATCCGCTCACCAAGCAGGGCACGACGGGCATAGGCCAACGCCTCAGGATCGACGTCCCCCGCCGCGGCACGCCAGCGAGCCAACCACTGCTCCTTCACCATCCGGGCGTCTAAGGCGCCTTCGACATACTCCGACACGCTGGCCGCTCCGGCGCGCTCAGCGGCGGCCTTCAGCTCCGCGGCGACGCCGGGATCCAAGCTCACGGTGATCCGTTCCTTCTTGCCGCTCATACGGTGAGCCTACAATGCTCATACGCTGCCGGGAAATCTGGCACGCGGGTTGGGCGGGAAGGACGAGGTCCGCAGCCGATTCGATCAGTCCGGCTGACACCTCGATGATCTTCAGTGCGCGGGAAACACATTGGAAGGACTGTCCATCGACGTGGTGTCCACCACGGTACGAGCCGCCGCTGATGTCCTGGTGCAGGTGTGGCCGGGCATCGAGCGGGCAACCGAACTGGGCCGGGTCCTGCGGGACTGCACAGCGAGCTTGCGCGAATGTCATGGTGGATCGTTGTGGGGCCCCCACGGACACGCCGTGTTGTTCCGAGCTGGCCGCAGCCTCGGGGAGTGCGGACTGGTCGGCGCTGCGGTCGACTACTGGACAGAAATGGCGACCGAGGCGAGTGATGCGTTAGGCGACGGCCACCCCGACACTCTGAATACCCGAAAGGACCTTGCTTACTGCCGGGGAGTCGCCGGTGATCCAGTTGGTGCCGCCGCGGCCTCCGAGCAACTGCTCGCTGACTATCTGCGGGTGCTGGGCGCCGGCCACCCCCACACCCTGGGTACGCGCCGTGCCCTCGCCCGGTGGCAGCGTCAGGCTGGTGACGCGCGCGACCGTCGATGGTGAAGGGCGGCTCGATGAAGTGGGCTGTGGGCGTGTCGGCAGCGCTCGCCGGCGCCAGCCACGAGGCTCCTGGGAGGTTATGTGGATCGAGCCGCCAGCCGCTCGTTCTCGTCACTTTGCGAATCCCCAAGGGATACACCGTGAGCACACCGTCGGTATCGATATGCAACCGGAGAAAATTCTTGTAGTCCGTGCGACTCATCGCGGAGAACGCCTCGTTCCCGTGGGCCCTGAAGGCGGCACAGCACAACGCCAGATAGGCGCCTACCGAAACGCTCCCGAATCCGGCGCCGAGAATGGCCACCAGGACCAGCGACAGCGCTGTGAGGCTCCAACCATCGAGGGTCAAGGCGTGGCAGATTCCCATGGCAAGCCACATGACCGTGGTGAAAGACAACCCGTGCAGGATGGTATGGGCAAGGCCCATCACGGACTTGGCGCCCATTTTCTTGCGGGATGTCCGCACCCACTTGTCGGGTGGCCGGGCGAACCCGTAGGTCACCCCGAACACGGCCAGGATGAGCAGGGCCGACACCGGACTGCCGCCGAGCCCGGCGAGCCCGTCGAACCAGCGGAAGGTCTCCGGGGTGACCGGCACCGACCAGCCCAGCAGCAGGTACATGACCGCCGTGGTAGAACGCGCGCAGGAATGTGGTGAGACCGTCGTACCAGTCGTGATTACCGGGCCACGAAGTACATCTCCGGGTTGTCATCGGCGAGCCAGGGCAGCGACGCCTCGTATGGACCGATGAAACGGCTCGCATACTCCTCGACACTCGCGACGGGGTAGACCTCGTCGCCGCCGAGAACCACGACATCTGCTCGGGGCAGTTCAACGCCCGCCACCTCCACCGTGTCCTGTGCGGCCAGCCACGCCATCGAGTACGTCGGCGCGAAGCCGTCGCCGGTGTCGGAGATGTAGTCGATCCACATCTCGTCCTGGTGGGCGTGGTGCAGGAGGGGAGCGGCGTCGATGACGTTCTGCAGTTCCCGCTTGTCGAGGTACGCGCCGAATGCCGAGTTGATCGCCGCTCGCGGCCGCCGCTCCGTCACCACCCCATCTTCCCGCGTTCTGGATGCAGTGCCGGTACTTACACGTTCTGGTGATCTATCCACCGGTGATGAACACTTACGAGTGACGATTCGCTCTCGATCGGGGGTATGGATGTTTCACGAACCGTATCGAATCATCGATCTCGGGGTGTTCCTCGACCAGGCGAACTACCCACCCTGGGGCTTCAAGTCCAAGGTGATCGACCACCAGCGCGGCGCGGCCGCGATGGCGAACTTCTTCAATGTCCGGAAGATCTCCAGCGCGGCAGGAGGTCAGGTCGACCGGCAGGACTTCCCGCAGGACATGGGTCTGGGTTGGATGGACGTGCACCTCTCCGACCACGCCGGTAACCACATTGACGCACCCTGGCACTTCGGACCGGTCGTGGAAGGCCAGCCGGCGAAGACGATCGACGAGGTGCCCTTGGAGTGGTGCTGTGGACCGGGCGTACGGCTGGACTTCCGCTCCCACCTGGGCCGCGACATCACCGTGGTCGACCTCCAGGAGCAGGTCGACCAGACCGCCGCGGAACTGCGTCCCGGCACCATCGTGCTGCTCTGGACCGGCGCTGACGCCTTCATCGACGACGACGACCGTTACTTCCAGTGTCAGGGCGGCCTGTCACCGGAGGGCCTGCACTGGCTGCTGGACCACGGAATCAAGCTGATCGGAATCGACGCCTACGCGATGGACGTCTCCTACGAATCCATGGAGAAGGCCAGGCTCGCCGATCAGCCGCAGTTCTTCCCGCTGCACTTCGTGGGCCGCGCCCGCGAGCACATGCACCTGGAGAAGCTCACCAACCTCGGCGCGTTGCCCCGGCCCACCGGGTTCTTCTTCACCGCGTTCCCGATGAAACTGCGCGGCGGCTCGGCCGGTTGGGTCCGCCCGGTGGCCATGGTTCCGGACAGTCACTTCACCCGGGATGGACAAGCGTGACGGCGCAGGAGACCCGACTGGATCGCGCCCCGTGGCGGCCGATGCACAATCGCATCCTGCTCGCCCTGGGGATCGGTTGGGCACTGGATTCCTTCGAAGTCCAGATCATCGGCAGCGTGCTCACCCCGCTGGCCAAGGAATTCGGGGTGCTGGGGCCCGACGGCGCGATCGCCCCGGGGGCGGTGTCGCTGATCTGGGTGGTGTGGTTCGCCGGGCTGATGACCGGTGCTACCGTATTCGGCTGGCTCGCCGACCGCTTCGGCCGCAAGCGGTTGTTCGTGGCAACCCTGGTGATGTACTCGATCGCGACGGTGATCAGCGCGTTCTCCCCGACGTTCCTGGTATTCCTGATCTTCCGGTTCATCACCGCGATGGGTGTGGGCGGGGAGTACTCGGCCATCACCTCAGCGATCGCCGAGTTCATGCCCACCCGCCGTCGCGGCACCGCTACCGCCGCGACCATGAACTTCTGGTCCATCGGCGGCATCGTCGCGGGCCTGATCGGGATCTTCTTCCTCAACAGCTTCGTGGCCCAGGCGCTCGTGCTGGGCGGCGTCACGCTCTCCGCGTGGCGGCTGTGCCTGCTCGCCGGTGCCGCCGCCGCGATCTATGCCCTGATCGCTCGCCGCGCCATCCCGGAGTCTCCCCGGTGGCTGGCGTCGCAAGGGCGCCGTGCCGAGGCCGACGCCGTCATCACCGAGATCAGCGGCCTCGCCGATGACGGCACCGATGCCGTCGGCGCGCCCAACCGCCGCTCCCTCGCCGCGCAGATCGGCGAGCTGTGGGCGAACTGGCGGTCTCGATTGGTATACGGCATGGTGCTGGAGTTCTCCGGCAGCGCGGCCTACTACGGCCTGTTCACCTTCCTGTCCGCCTACGTGCTGATCCCGCAACAGGTCGACGTGTCCTCCGCGACGGTTCCGTTGTTCTACCTGATCGGCAACATCGGCGCGCTCATCGGCGGATTCACCGTGGCGGGGCTCATCGACCGGCTCGGCCGCACGGCAGTGACCCGGCTGTCCTTCGGCACGGCCGGCATCTCGGTGCTGCTGCTGGCATTGGCCGCGCTGGCCAGATCCCCGGCGGCGACGCTGGCCGCGTTCACGCTGTGCGTGTTCTCCGCGACCTGCTCGTGGATCTCCGCGTACACCACCTTCAGCGAGCTGTTCCCGACCGAACTGCGCGCCACCGGCGTCGGGGTATCGGTGGCCGCGGGCCGGTTGGGCGGCATGGTCGGCGTGGTCGGATTGTCCTACACAGTGGCCGGCCTCGGGCTGGTGTCGGCGTTCGTCATCCTCGCGGCGTTCTTCGGTATCGGTACCATCGCCGCCCTGCTCTGGGGCGCCCGAGGCGGCATCGAGGCCCGTGGCCTGTCCCTCGATGCGGTGGCAGCGAGTCCCTGACTGCTTGCGCTACGGTGAGCCGGTGACAGCGTTGTGGTCGTTCGACGAGCAACCGCGCACCGGTGACCCGCTACGGTCCGGGGCCGCGCCGGCGGCGATCCGGGACGCGCTGCTGGCCGAAGACCGATCGGCGTTCGACACCGCCTACCAGCGCGCGCTCGCCGCGGCCCGGCAGGATCTCGACCTCACCGAGCTGTTCCGGTGCCTGGAGCACTGGCGACGGGTCGCGCTGCTCCAGCGTGACCCTGATCGGTTCGCCTCAGTCGCCCGACGCGCCGCCGAACGACTGACCGGCCAGCCGGTGCCGGACGACGAGCCACTGGCGCAGATCCGGCGCCGCGCCGGCCTGTAGCCGGTGTATCGGGTTACCACCGACGAACAGTCCCAGCCACAGATCGACACGCTCCCACCGGAGGCGTTGGCGCTGTTCAGCGAGACCCGCGTCGTCCTGGAGGTCGCCCCGTGGGGCGGGGACTCGCTCAACGACGACGACCCCGATGCGCCGGTACGGTCGCTCGCCTTCGGCCCGGCCCACCAGGGCCTGGTCACCTATCTGATCCTGGAGCGCCAGCGCCGCGTCGATGTGCTCGACGTGCTGTGGCTGGGCTGACAGAGCAATCAGGCGTGGCTGGCCCCGTGAGTGTCGTCGGCCGCGTCATCGGCACCCGAAGGACCGGCATGTGCTCGCTGCCGCCGTCCGAGGACGCGCCGACCTGATCGTCACGCAGAACACGCGGCTTTCCGGATGGTGCTGTCGCGCGGTATGACTTTGAGGTGACGGACCAGGACTCGTTCCTGCTCGATCAACTTGATCTCGACCGATCAACCGTCCGCCGGGCACTTGTCCGCCAAGTGTCGCGATACCGCAGGGAACCGCGCGCGGTTGACGCAGGTAGCACCCGGCTGAGACTTCGCCAGTTGCAGCGCCGCGCGCGCGTCATCCACCAGGATCCTCCACATGCTGGCGGTGACCTCTTCGCTGACGTCGCCCGTGATGGGGTCGCGCTTAACCGAGCGGGCCTCGCATGCGGCGGACCTAGCGAGGAGATGCTCCTTCAACCGCTCGTCGTGGGTCAGGACGATGACCCTGCGTCGGGCGGCGAGGTCGTGGATGAGTCGCGCCAAATGATCGACCCGAACCTGGTCGAACGCGTGGACGGGGTCATCCAGCACGAGGAAGCCGAAAGGGCCACCGTGAGCGACGGCGAGCAGGGGAGCCAGCAGCAGGGCGTTGCGTTGGCCGGCGCTGAGCATCGACAGGCGGACGGACTTGCCCGAACCGTCGGTCACGTCGACCGACGCCTTTGTCCCCTGCACGGAGAGGGACGTGACGCTGAACCCGACGTCGTGCAGCAACTGCTGGACGGCGCTGTTGGTCGAGACTTGCAGGTTCTCGGCGCGCTGCGTGCGCAGTTGGGTGTGCAGGTCACTCAGGCACTTATCAGCGGACTGCCAGCTCAAGGCTGCCGCACCTTCTGTGGCGCAGGCCCGCCAACAATCGACGAACGGGTCGACGGCGGCGCGTCGGGCGCGCAGCCACTGCCGCCGGTGGTCGCTCTGGCGTGCTGCATCGAGCATTACCGCGCGCCAGTCCTCCGACATGAGGGAATCGCATGCGGCCCGGACCGCGGCGCGTACCCGCGGTGTCGCCTGCTGCCCGTCGTGATCGAGAACCTTGAGCAGTTCGGAGCATCGTTCGATCGCAGGCTTCGCGGCAGCAGAGGCCGCTACGTCGCACCAGTCCTGGCGCAGCACCTCGGTGACCTGGCTCACGTCGGTGTCAAGCACGCGGCGCAGCTCACTCAGCCGTTCGCGGAAGACCCCGTCCTCTGCCTCGATCGCTACGAGCCCGGTTACCGTGGTGCCGAGGCGAGGCACCCAGGGGATACCGGCTGTGGCGCACACCGGGCAGGTCTCGCCAGGGTCCACCAGAGCCTCGGCACGCTCGTGCAAATCCTTGAGCGGACCGGCGAGACGAGAGGCCAGGGACGTCTCGGCGGCCTCCAGGTCGAGTAGCGCCTGGATGACGTCGCCGACAGCCCCCTGTAAGCGGTCATGGTGCTGCTCGGTTACCTCGGGGACGCTCGATCCTGCCTCGGTGAGCTCGGATGTCTGCAACCACTGGTTCGGGTCGTCGTCGATGTCAGGCCAGACGAGGTCGGACGCACCACTCGGTGCCCGCTGCTGGTCCACCGCTACGACGGCAGCCTGCGCGGACGCTAGCGCGCCGCGCCAACGGCGCATGGCCTCGGCGGCGGGGGCACCCGCGTTCGTGACTGCGGCCAGCGCCGAGCGCCACGTTGTGGTGGAGAGATCGAGTTCGGTGGTGACCGGTTCCGTGTCGTGCTGGACCTTCCGCTTGGTGACCCGGCCGTCCTGGTCGATCCGGCAGGACAGCACGAGCTGTTCCGCACCGCAGCGGAGCGTGACCTCGACGAACGCTTCGTTAGCATCGCGGCCGCAGTGATCGCGCTCCCACAGCGGCGCGTTGCCACCCGAGCCTGGGGCAGCGGGCTGACGTGGTTCGCCGTGCAGGGCGGTCGCGATGGCGTCCGCGATACTCGACTTGCCCGAGCCGTTCTGCCCGTGCATCACAGTGACACCTGGCGTCGGATCGAACTGGATCTCGAGCGGCTTGGCGCCGACACCCTGGTAGCTGTGAATGCGCACTCGGATCAGCGACCAGGTGCGCCCCCGAGCGACGTCGTCATCGCTAGCGCTGGAGCCGGCGAGATCGCGCGCGACTGAGAGGAGCCGGTCCCAGCCCGCGACCTTTTCAGGTGCCCGCGCGCTAGCCCGGCGCTCCTCTGCGAGAGAGACGAGATCCTCAAAGGTGAGCAGTTGCAATGTTGGGCTCGGGGTATCCGGGTCACGGTGCCGCGTCCACTGCTGAGCACCCCGACGTTCTTCTTGCGCAGATGGATGTCTTCAGTTGCCGTGACGGCGGTCTGTGTCATTGGGAATCCCTAGGTTGTGGTCAGGCTCACCGTAGGGACGTTGTGTCACCGGCAGCACGCGGGGTGCGACGATCGGAGCGGCTGATGGCCACGGTCCCCACGCCGCCACGTGCGCGGCAGCGAGATGTACAGTTCAGAAGCTCGTTTTGGCAGCAGCGGCAGACTCCCCACGGCGTGGACTTGTCCGGCGCGGTCGAGCGTTATCCTCCGCGGTGCGGCGCCATGATTGACGGCGGAGGAGGATTGTGGCAGAGCAATCAGGCGTGGCTGGCCCCGTGAGCGTCGTCGGCCGGGTTGTCGGCACTGAGACTCCACTCCGTTGCTGTTCAGTGTCGCTCTCGCTCAACTCCCGTTTGTACAGCTAACTCGCCGACCAGTCGGCTGAGCACAAAGAAGACGAGACCGCCGAGGTAGCCCGATCAGTGGTCTCCGTGCCCGGGTCCGGGAGCTGGCGTTCCGTGGGGCGGGTATGGGTTATCCTGGACGTACAGCCACGTACCGTCCCGCTGCTCCTGCACGGTGTCGCAAAAATTCCCAGTGAAGCTCTCGCGGGTCCCATCCGGTCTAGTCTGCTCCAGGGTATAATCGCCCATTATGGCCGCCGTGCGGTCACGTACCTTGCCGTTCGGTCCGCGCTTCCCTCCCGCCACCACAGTTTGGCGAGGGTTGACTGTGAGCACCGGATCCGACTTGAACCACTCGACGTAGAACGCCCTGATATCCTCGTGGCCCCTAATAATCGACAGGTCGTAGTTGACAACCGCCGCTTCGGGCTCATGGAGAGCGATGACTCCGTCCACGTCCTTGGCCTTAATCCTCTCGCCCAAGAGCCTCAGCAACTCGGCTGGGGTCTTGGCGGCGGCCCGCGTAATTCCCTTCATGACGTCTCCTCCAAACTGGAGATGGCAACTAGGTAAATACAACGCGTCTGCGGCGTTGGACTCTCGGGCCCGCTCCTCGACGGAATACTGAATTCCGTCGGTCCCACTGACCCTCAGTTTTCCATCCGTCCCCTTGATGGCAGTCATATAACAGTACGAACTGGCCCCTGTCAAGCTAGAGAAGTGCAGAGGGTGTCAATGTTTGACTCTCCGACGTGCAGTCGTAGACCATTACGACAGCTGTAGTTCTTGATCGCTGACGCGTTCGGGCTGGTCAGCGGCGCGGATTTTGGCAGGGAACGGACACTGTGATCATAAACGTTTTTGACGACGTGTCAAAAACAGGTGGGCGTGGAGGCCACGATAGCCAGGCAGGAGTGGACGGCGACACTCGGGGTGGTGATGGCCCAGGTCGCGGACTGCTTCCCCGCGCCGGGAACCGCGGCTGCTGGCGCGGGAGATGGTCGAAGTCATGCTGATGGAGCTGGACACACGGAACTGCTGGAGCCTGGCCGAGGCGCTGGGCCACTCGGGTCGAGGTCGCGAGTGCGACCGATCCGCGGTTGAACGACTCGTTCCGCGAGTATGCCGCCTCGCGCGGGTTCGTGGTGGATCCGACCCAGGTCCGCAGCCCGCAGGACAAGCCCAGGGTCGAGTGCTGTGTTCCTTACGCGAGGTCGAATTTCTTTGCTGGAGAACAATTCCGGGACCTCGATGAGTGCCGCGAACGGGCGGCGCGGTGGTGTCGGGAGGTCGCGGGGACGCGGGTGCATGGCACCACCCGACTCCGCCCGGCCGAGGTGTTCGCCGCCGAGGAGCACCCCAAGCTGAAACCGGTGCCCGGCACCGTGTTCGACATCCCGACCTGAGTCCACCCCAAGGTCGCCCCGGACCGGCACGTGCAGATCGCCAAGGCGCGCTACAGCGTTCCCGGCGATCTGATCGGGCAGCGGCTGGACGCCCGGGTCGACGCGACCACGGTGAAGCTCTACCGGCGCGGCGAGCTGATCAAGGTTCACCCGGTCGTGGCGCCCGGCCGCCGGCACACCGATCCCGCAGACCTGCCTACCGAGCTGACCGCTTATGCGATGCGGGATCTGAATGCCTTGCACCGCAAAGCATCCGCCCACGGCGCCCATGTCGGCGCTACGCGGCGGCGGTGCTGGAGCATCCGCTGCCCTGGACGAAGATGCGGCAGGTCTACCGGCTGCTCGGCCTGGTACGCGCGGTGGCCCTTCCTCTGTGGGTTGGTAACTCATGAAGGGATCCTACGTCTGCCGTCACAACTACGCGTACAGCGTTCCCCGGGCGACGGCGGCGGCGGACCCCGCCACCTGGACCGACTCGATCCGTTCCGACGTCCCCATGGCCCGAGCCCGCATCGTCGAAGGACGGCCGATCTCGACACCCTGGCGGATCTCGATCCACTCCCCGAAAGGGATCAGGCCGTGCCGGGCCAGGTGTACCGCGAGCGAACCAGCGGCCGAGCCGGTGGCCGCGTCCTCCACTACGCCATAGGCGGGCGAGAACATCCGCAGCCTCCATCGCGAGCCCGAACCCGCGAAGCAGTTGGCGGCCATATTGGGCAGCCTGGCGAGAATCCTCAGGTCTGGCTCCACACCGGAGAGTGCAGCCACGCTGTCCAGGCCGACGAACACGTGCCGCGGTCCGTTGCAGTAGACCTCGACCGGCAGGGTGCAGGTGGACGCTGCCAGATCGAGACCGGCGAGCAACTCGCCCGCATGGTCGTAGAGCTCCCACGTTGGGACGGGTTGCTACATGCGAGCCGCGCCGACCCGGCCATCGCTGGCACGCTCAAGATCGAACGCCACGGTGCCCATAGCGGTCTCCATCCGGATCGTCTCCGCCGCGTTCAACTCGCCGAGTACAATGGCAGTACCCAGGGTCGGATGCCCGGCGAACGGCAACTCGTTCACCGGGGTGAAGATTCGGACCCGCACATCACCGTCGTCTTCCGCGGGGAGGACGAAAACGGTCTCCGACAGGTGCATCTCCTGCGCGATCTGCTGCATGCGCTCGGGGGAAATACCGGCGGAATCCACGAAGATCGCGGTCGGGTTGCCTTCCAGCGGGACGTCGGTGAAGACGTCGGCTACCACGTACTCATATGTACCCATAGGTTTCCGTTCTCGAAGTTGGGCAATCGCGGCTCATGCGTTGAACTCCAGATGAGGATCGCGCCGCCCACGCCGCCGACTCGGCGTGTCGCAGTTCACCAAGCTTGTCGACAGTGTCGAGCCAATCGCGTGGGTGTGGTGAGTCATCGTGATATCCAACCTCGTGCGCCCTGCATGCGTGAGTTGTTGGTGGATTGGTATCGGGTCAGTGGGTGTCGAACAGGGTCTGGTATCGAACGACTGCTTGTTCTGTGGCTGTGAGGTTGTTGCCTGAGATGAACGTCGGGTCAGTCCGGTACGCCATGCCTCCGGTGTTGCCGCGGCCAGTGCGGACTACCGGCATGCCGGCGAAGATGGCGACGCCCAATGCCGCATTCCTCGTCGGGTCAGCCATCCCGAACGGTGACATGCCTTCACATACGAAACCGGCCAGTGGCGCCTTGGCAAGATTGGCTTTGATCCGTGCAAGGATCTCGACTTCGTCGTCAGGGGTGGGCGGACTATCGGTGTCAATCCGCGTTGCTGCATACCGGCCGTACTTGGTGATCGTGACTTGCGGCATGGCGGTAGGTACGAGTCCGTCGGTGTCCTTGGTCGAAACGTCGACCAAGGACACGCCCGTATCCAATGTCCCAGCGACGCCGGTCACCCGCTTGGGGAGCATGGTGAGGCGTAGATCCGAGCAATGTGTGTGGCTACGGGCGGGGAGGTACGTGAGTTGAGGGGGGCCATAGCCACCCAGGTCAGCAACGACTCCCCCATGACCGCCGGTGACTTCGTAACCCCCCGGTCGGGCGTCGACCTTGGTCACGTCCCGGGCTGTGTAGACGAGTTCATCGACGACCACGCAGGCACCAACGCGGTCTTCGCCCCGTTCGTTTAGGGCGACGCCTGACGCGATGTACTTTACGCCATCCACCACGTTGCGGTCGCCGTCGGCGCTCAACGATTGGTGACGGCGTTGAGCCGCGTGTCCGATGAGTGGCACCATCGTATCAACAATCAGTCCGAGCCAGTACAAGGTCTCGTCGACGGTCGGACTCCCCTCGAGCCATTGGACGCCGGCGTACTCTCCCGTAGCGAGGACAGCCTGGACCTGGTTGGTCGCCTGGGCGAGGTTCGTCAGGCCGGGTTCGCTCTGCAGGTGGTATGGGCTGCTCATTGTGGAATGTGCCGTCTTTGTCGAGCCAGCCGTCCGGGGGAGCGTACAAGAGGGCTGCATCTCGTTCGAGTGGGTGCGCGCTGAACGCCTCGATGTATACCGTCACAGGTGCCGCGAGCCGCTGAGGGCGTAGGACATCGAAGTGACAGGGGCGTAGCGGGAGACCGTGACGTGTGCGTGCCTTGTTCGATGTGATCAGGTCTGGTGTGTTCAGAATCGTCGCCGTCGGCCCAGCGAACACCGCGATCCGCGGTCGCGGCGCGCCGCCCGGAAGAATTTCACGCATCACAACGGGCGCAGGTGCTCGATCGTGACGTGGTGCCGCTCGGTCAGCCGCTGGGCGACCAACGATCGGTGGCAGGCCTCAGGGTCGCGCTCAACACAGAACAGCGCTGCGGTCCCGCTGCTCGGCAGCGCCGACACGATCGGCGCGAGGTCGGCGCGGTCGAGAATCTCGCTCATGTAACGGCGGGTGTACTCGGCAGCGAGCTCGCGGCGCGAGCGTTTGCCGACCCCGCGGCGGTCATCCTCGGCGTACTGGAGCTGACGTAACTCGGTTGTTGGGGCGAGTTCAGGGTGGTGCTGGTAGGCGATCCCGGCATCGGCGAGGGCCGCCTGCAGCCGGCGTGAGTTCGCCCAGGCGTACTCGGGTCCGCGGACGCCGCGGCGCTGACGTACGTCGAGCAGCAGGCGAACGTTCGCCCGCTGTAGTCGTTGCAGGTAAGAATCGCCGTCGAAGCCATAGACGCCGATTGTTGCCATTTTGAGCACCGGAGATCTCCCGTCCGCTTATTACTCGTGCCCCACCCGACGCTTCTGTATCGCCCCCGAGTCATGACGCCGCCCAGGTCGATTTCGCGCGTAATGGTACTACTAATTCAGTTCGAGCATGGTGGCCTCCTTTGGCGAATGGATCCAGGCGATTGAGGATGACCCTAGTGTTGCGACGGGAGGCGTGGCGCAGCGATCAGGGCGGTCGTCTCCATGGGCAACTCGGCGATCCGTGCGATGTCTAGGCCGGCCCGGTTCAGCAGCGCTGTGACCCTGTCAAGGGTGCGGTGCTCGCCGCCAGTTGTCATCAGGAGGTGCAGATCCCACAGAGCGGGCAGCACGGTGGAGTCCTCGTCCTCGACAAAACGATCGAGGATCAGCAGTCGCGACGAGGAGTCCGCCATGGCGCGGCGGCAGTTCTCGAAGACGTTGACGACCGCGTCGTCGTCCCAGCCAGCCAGCACTCGGCAGAGGATATAGACGTCCCCGCCCGTCGGGACGTCTTTGAACATGTCGCCCCCGACTAGTTGTACGCGGTCTAGTCCGATTGTGGCGGCCAGGTGCTCACGCGCCTTGGGCATCATGTGTTCGCGGTCGAAGAGCGTGCCTCTGGCCTCTGGTGTAGCGCCGAGGATCGTGGCGAGCAGGTGCCCGCCCCCTCCGCCCACGTCCACGACCATCTTACCGCCGGAGAAGTCGAAGACCTCAGGTACCTGGTGGAAGAACATGCTTCCGGCGTTCATGGTGTGCTGGAATCGCCTGGCGGTGGCCGCGTCCTGACTGAGATAGTCGTAAAACGACTGGCCGTAGGCGACTTCGAAACCCGAGCTTGCCGTGCTGATGGCGTGGTGGGCGTGCCCCCAGGCGGAGTAGAACTCCTCGCCGTAGAGCAGGCACATGTCGCGTAGGGACTGAGGGCCGTCGAGCAGTGCTGCGCTCACATGGGTACTCCGGTAACCGGTCGACTCGTTGCCCTCGAATATGCCCATGGCCACCAGAAGGCGCATCAGGCGGTGAATGCCCTTTTCATTCGCCCCAGTTGATTCGGCGAGTTCGGCGCAGGTGGTCCGCCCGGCCTCGATATGGTCCGGCAGTCTGAGTTTGACCGCGGTGTAGAGGGCCTGCGCCCTCCACCCACCGGTGATTATGTCGACCACGTCTCGAGTGGCCTGCACGTCGACTGTCATTGAGACCTCCCCATCCCGACCTCCCAACCGGTACCGGTCGGCCCACTTCGCCGCGGTCTTCCACGACACGTCATAACGGTCCGCGACACGACTTACCTCCTTATTCCATCACGACGAGCCGGCCAGCCACTACCGAGCGAGGCGTCAGAGCAGCATTCGCATGAGCACCCGGGGACCCGAAGGCCCCCGGTGTGAAGCGGAACCATCAGACAACCCCACCTCACAGCGGGAGATCCTCACCCATCACCCGTTAGCCGACTGTGGTGCCTCGACCGACTGTGGCGCCTCGACCTAGTCACGGCGGCGGGTGGTGGGGGGCGTACTGCTTCACGATCCACCGGCAGATCACCTCCACGACGTAGGCCCGCTCGGCGTCGTCGAGTGCATGCCCGGCGGGGATGCCGTGCCAGCGCGCGAGACAGGTGCGACAGCACGTCGCGGTGGCGTGCTGGGCGACGAAGACGGGATGCCCGCGGTAGGGCGTCTGACGGCCGTCGTTGCGTGGTTCGGCCGGGGCTAACCTGCGACCGATCAGATCCTCGGCGTGCCTGCGGACGGTCATGATCCCGCGCAAGTCGACCACCGCGCGGTCCCTTCCGCGCAGCCGAAACTTCGCGCGGAAGAGGTGCCGCCCGATCCGGTCCAACCTGTCATCCAACTCGTCCATCATCGGTTCCGGGCTCCTTCGAACGCAGTAGCCCCGTGGTCGATCAGGACTGCTGCTGGGTGATGTCGACCATCCAGGTGATCCCGAACTGGTCCACGAGCGAGCCGGCCTCGTCACCCCACGCCTGCTTCTCCAGAGGCATCGTCACGGTGCCGCCGGCAGACAGCTTCTCGAAGTAGTCGCGGAGTTCAGCGTCGTCGCCGCCGAGGTAAAGCGCAACGTTGTTACCCGGGTTGGAAGGCACCTCCTCCGGGACGTCCCACGCCATCACCGTGTAGCCGTCTGGGGTGCCGAGCAGGGCGTGCATGATCTTGTCGGCGTTGGGCGCGTCCGGCGAGCCGAACTCGCCGACCGTGCCCAGCTCCAGCTTGCCGCCGAGGACTTCCTGATAGAACTCCATCGCCTGCCGTGCGTTCCCGTTGAAGGCGATATACGGGTTGCCCAGCACGACCGGTGGTCTCGACGGCGCGATCGCATCCGGGTTCGTTGCAAGCGGAAGGAAGTCCCTACGTGGGGATCCCGCCGCGCTTGATCGTCGGCACCTCGATCCCCAACGCACGCAACTGCTGGAACGGGTTCATGAACTCGCGGTTCTGCTTGATTTTTCCGTTCTCGAGCAGGAACGAGTGTATGAAGTGGTTCTTGTAGTAGCCGGGTGGGTAGTCCGGATAGCGGATCTGCCCCTCTCCGTCACACTCGACCCAGAACCTGTTGGGGTCTTGTGTCTCGAAGATCTCCACGTTCTTCCATTCCCAGTCGGGGAACATTCGCAATGACCACTCGCCGTGTGCCTTGAGTTTCTCGTGACCCTGCGAGACGACTGGTTCGCCGGTATCAGTGGTGTACAGGCCGGCGCTACCGTCTTCGGTGAAGAGTAGATATCGTGTCAAGCGGTTCTCGCCCTTTCGGCTCATGTAATCCGCGACGACCTCACGGTGCCGGCGGCGGAGTTCGACGTCGGTGCCGAATCCCTCGGGCTGCGTATTGGTGTCTGCCATCTCGAATCCGCCTACTCCATGATGTGACCGCCCAGTTGCGGCCTGTTTTCGGTGCTTGTCACACGGCCCTGCGCCGCCGCTCGTGTTCGGGTGAGGACCCCCGAACGCGGGCAGCGGCAGGGTTTCAGGACCGCGTGGCGACCGCTTCGACCTCGAACAGGATGTCGGGCATGGCCAAGCCGGCGACCCCGATGATGGTTTGCGTGGGCGGCTTCTCGGCGCCGCCGCTCGCCACGGCTTGGCCGATTGCCCCGAGCTTGTCGAAGTCGAGGTTCACCACATACGTCCTGAGCTGGACGACGTCGGTGAGGTCAAGCCCGTGGGCCGCAAGGGCCGTGCCGAGGTTGCTGAACGCTTGCTGCACCTGCTCGTTGAAGTCGTTCGAGACAACCATGCCGTCTGGGCCCGATCCGTACTGACCCGAGACGAACACCAGCTCCGTGTCAGCCGGGACGTTGGCGGTGTGGCTGTAGCCGAATGGGCCCGGGTCGTGCAAACCGTCTGGATTGACGATCGTGTGTGGCACGTGGATTACCTCTCTTGTGGGATGGGCGTTTCCTGTGCTGGCTATCAGTGCAGACGGAGCTCGGGGCGGTAAATGTCCAACCAGGTGCTCAGATCGAGTACTCGCTCCATGCCGTTGCGGACGTCGATGGGTATCGAGCCCGAGTCTCGCCGTGTAATTTCTTCCAGCCAGCTGCGGTCGACCAGATCGAACACCGGATCGTCGGTCGTGAGTAGTTCCTTGCACTGCTGCAGCAGAGCGCCGGTGTAGTGCGGATCCAGAGTGGCCGGGTAGGGAGCCTTCGCCCGATTGAGCACCGACTGGGGCAGCAGGTCGGCAGTCGCGGCGCGGAGCAGGCTCTTCTCCCTGCCGTCGAAGGTCTTCAATGACCACGGGGTGTTGTAGACATACTCTACGAGTCGGTGGTCGCAGAAGGGGACCCGGACCTCCAGTCCGACGGCCATGCTTATCCGGTCCTTGCGCTCCAGGAGCATTCGGACGAAACGGGTCAGGTGTAGGTAACACATCACCCGCATCCGCATCTCGTGGTCGCTCTCACCGTCGGCCCGCTCGACCTCGACAACCGCGCTGGCGTAGCGGTCGCGAATATAGGTAGGCAGGTCGAGTGCAGCGGTGATATCGGCATTGAACCGATCGGACACTTGGGCCCGCGCGCCGCTGACAAAGACGGCCATCCAGGGAAAGGTATCTGCGGCCTGTGCCTCCGGCTGGTGGAACCACCTGTACCCGCCGAAGACCTCGTCGGCGGACTCCCCGGACAGGGCAACCGTGGAGTGCTCACGGATGGCTTGAAACAGCAAGTACAGCGAAGCATCCATGTCACCGAGGCTGAGCGGACTGTCCCGCGCGGTGATGACCGCACGGCGCACCGCCGGGTCGGCAATCGCAGCATGGTTGAGCACGATGGCTTCATGCTGCGAGCCGACGTGCGTGGCCATCTCACGCGCGTAGGGGGCGTCTGACGTGGGGCGCAGGTCGTCGGCAACAAAATCGTGCTCCCGCCCGACGAAATCCACCGCAAAGCTGCGCACCTTCTCACCGGCCCTGCCGAGCTTGGCGGCAGCCAGTGCGGTGATCACGCTGGAGTCCAGCCCACCGGAAAGCAGTGTGCAGCGCGGCACGTCGGAGACCAGTTGACGGCCCACGACGTCCTCGAGCAACGTGCGCACGGTGGCGATGGTGGTCTGCTGGTCATCGGGGTGAGCACGGGTCGGCAGGGTCCAGTAACGGCGCTCACGCAGGCCGGTGCGGTCGACGGTGACCACGCCACCCGGTACCACCTCGCGCATCCCGCACCACACCGCACTCCCTGGCGTCTGGGTGAAGCTGACCAGCTCACGCAGTCCGTCGAGGTCGACCGCGCGGTCCGCCAGCGGGTTGGCGAGGATCGCCTTCGGCTCGGAGCCGAACAGCACCCCGTCATCGGTACTGGAGAAATAGAGCGGCTTGACGCCCAATCGGTCGCGGATCATCACGAGCTTGTCGGTCCTGGCATCCCAGACGGCGAAGGCGTACATGCCGTTGAGCCGTTCGGCGACTGCTTCGCCCCACTCCAGGTAGCCATGGAGCACCACCTCGGTATCGCTGCGGGTCCGGAACCGATGGCCACGACGGAGCAACTCACTCCTAAGCTCAGTGAAGTTATAGACCTCACCGCTGTAGGTGATCGTCACCGCGCCTTCGTCGGTGTGCACCCCCATGGGCTGGGTGCCACCTTCGATGTCAATGACTGCCAGTCTTCGATGGCCGAGCGCCGCATGCCGGTCAAGCCAGGCGCCTTCGGCGTCCGGTCCCCGGCAGGCCATGGTCGCTGTCATCGCGTCCAGGTCCGCGCGCTGCTGAGTCAGATCCCGATCGAACGAGACCCAGCCCGTAATTCCACACATCGATTTGCCTTCTTCCCCGCGAGTGCACTGTCCAGTGCGCGGTCAAGGTTGGAGCCGGCCAGCACGCCAGCCGGGGCCGTCGCGCTCGTAACGCAGCCTCTGGTGCAACCGGTCCGGGTCGGCCTGCCAGAACTCGACCGACGCGGGCTCCAGCAGATAGCCCAGCCAGGTGGCCGGGCGAGGCAGCGCCAAGCCGGCGCGACCCAGTTGCTGGGCCTGCTCCCTCAACGCGTACTCGTCCAGCAGCGGCGCGCTCTGATGCGAAGCCACCGACATCGGGTGCGTGCCGACCGGCCGGGCGGCCCACAGGGCATCGGATTCCTCGTCGGGCAACGGATGGGTCGGGCCGGTCACGATCACCTGGCGGCCGGCCTCGCGCCAGTAGAGCACGCCTGATGCCCAGCCCGTCTCAGCCAGGTCTCGGCCCTTTCGGCTGTCGGCGTGACTGGCGAACACCAAACCCGTATCGCGAACCGCGAGCACCTGCACGATCCGGTTAGTGGCGTGGCCGCGGGCATCGGCGGAGGCCAGCGCCAGCGCGCCTGGCTCGCGGACGGCGTTCGCGACCGCGCTGTCGAACCAGGCCTGGAGCAGGCCCATCGGTTCGGCGGGCGGGGTGGAGAACTCGTCGGCCTCCGGGGGTTGGGTCGATGCGCTCACGACGACTTCCTGACCGGTTTGAAGGCCAGGCCGCGATCGACCAGTTGGCCGGAGTGGACACCTTCGACGATGGCCTCGACGTCGGTCATCATTCGGTGAGTCGGCGGGTATCCGATGAGCGCGGTGGCCCGGTTCGGCGGCATCGGTGCCGTCAGGTCGGCTGTGGACTCCCACAGCATCACCGCGCCCCAGCGGTTGGTCAGCCGGTCGGAGATCCAGAACTTCAACCGCAGCCCGTGAATCTGCGCCCACGGATCCACGCCCTCTTCTCGCAGGTAGACGCGTAGGGAGTCAATGGTCTGGTCGGACCGGGAGAGGTCCCACCAGGAGATGGTGGCTTTCATGCGTTGAGTACCTCCGCGATCTTCGTCAGCGGCGCCAGCAGCTCTCCCAGGACGCGCTCCCCGTCCTGGGTGAGCACCGATTCGAGATGGAACTGCACCGAGCTGAAGTGCGGCCCGCGCAGGGCATGCACCTCGCCCGTGCCGGCGTCCAGGCTGACCTTCACCTCGCCGACGCCAGGACACTCCAACTGCTCAGCTCGCCCGCAAGCCACGTAGGAGTTGTAGAAGCCCACCCGTTCCTGCGAGCCGAACAGGTCGATCTCGCGCTGGGTGCCCTGGTTCGGGACGTCCCGGCGCTTCAGCCTGAGCCCGAGGTGTCGGCATAGCAACTGATGGCTCAGGCACACAGCCAGAAAGGGGATGCGCCGGGACAGCAAGTGCTCGATCGTCGAGGTGAGGTGGGCCATCCTGGGGTGGTCGGCCTCCCGGGGGTCGCCGGGACCTGGGCCTAATATGACGAGATCGTGGTCGTCGAAGCGGTGGGGCGCGTCGAAGCGGGTGAGTTGCACCGTCAGCCCGATGGCGCGCAGCTGGTGGGCCAGCATCGAGCTGAAGGTGTCCTCGGCATCGATGATCAGCGCCCGGCGGCCGCTCAGCACCGGCTGCGGCTGTGCTCGCGAGTCGGCGTCGCTGAGCCAGAAGCGCGCGATCGTCGCGTTGCGCATCCCCAGAGCTTCTTGGATCAGCGGGTGCTTGTCGAGCCGCTCGTCGGCGCCCAGCGCTGAGAGTAGGCCCGCGGCCTTGGTGCGGGTCTCGGCGACCTCGGCGTCGGGGTCGGAGTGCCGGACCAGGGTTGCGCCTACCCCGACCTCGACGTGACCGCTGTCGTCGAGGTCTGAGGTACTGATGTCGGCGGTGCGGATGAGGATGGCGGAGTCCAGGGTGCGAGCGCCGCCTTCGTCGCGGCCGATGAGGGCCGCGACGCCTCCGTAGTACCCGCGGCCGCGCGGCTCGTAGCGGGCGATCACTCGGCAGGCGTTCTCGAGCGGGCTGCCGGTCACTGTGGGGGCGAACATCGTCTCCCGCAGGATGTCCCGGGGATCGAGGTCGCTGCGCCCCTCAATGATGTATTCGGTGTGCGCAAGCCAGGCCATTTCCCGCAGGAACGGGCCCACCACCCGGCCACCGCCCTGGCAGACCCGGGCCATCATTTTCAATTCCTCGTCCAAGACCATGTACAGCTCGTCGGTCTCTTTGCCGTCAGTGAGGAAGTCCATGACCTCCGACTGGGCCGGGCCTGTCGGGGGGTAGCGGTAGGTCCCGCTGATCGGGGTCATCGCCGCGATGCCGTCTCGCAGGCTGACGTGGCGCTCCGGGGTGGCGCCGACGAAGGTTCGAGTGCCGGTGTGCACGAGGAAGGTCCAGTAGGCGCCGGTCTCCCGGGTGAGCAACCGGCGGAACAGGCTCAGTGCGCTGCGCGTGGAGTACCCGGTGATGGTGGTGACGAACGAGCGCTTGATAACGAAGTTCGAGCCCTCTCCGGTGCCTATCTCGTTGTCGAGCACCGCGCGAACTGTGTCGGCGTAGGCGTCGTCTTCGGTGTCGAAACGCCCACCGGTCAGGGCGATCGGCTCGTCCGGCAGGGATCTCAGTGCCTCGGACGTGGCGATCTGACCCTGGTCGGTCACGGACATCGCGAGCAGCGGTGAGCCGTCCGCGGCGGCGGCGAAGCCGCGTTCAGTGATCTGCTGGTGGGGCACCAGGACCAGCGCTTCTTGCCGGGCCTCGCCGGGCCGCCCGGCCTGGTCGGCCAGCGGGATGTCGGCGAGCCGGGCCGGGGTGCTGACCTGGCCGAGCAGGATCTCCATTCGGTCCGGGCCCAGGGTCTCGGGGCGGTGCAGCAGGGCGAAGGCGCCCGGGTTGGGTCCCAGCACGTGCTCGAGTAACTGCGGCGAGTTCATTGGAAGACCTCCTCGGTAGTGGTGACCACCGAGCAGCGAGCGGCCGCGTAGTCGAGGGCCAGCCAGTGGTACTCGGCGGAGAAGTCGCCAACGGCGTCGGCGACCAGGAACGGCTGGATGTCGTTGGTGAACGCCTCGAGGGCCGTCACCAGTACACCGACATGCGCGTACACTCCGCAGACAATCAGCTGGTCGCGGCCCTGGTCGCGCATCTGCGCCAGCAGGTCCGAGCGGAAGAACGCGCTGTAGCGCCACTTGGTGAGCACCCGGTCCGCCGGCCGGGGTGCGAGCTCCGCGACGATCTGACGATCGAGGGGGTCCACCCGCATGCCCGCACCCCAGAAGTCCTTCAACAGGCCGCGTTGCTGTTCGGTCATGCCGCCGGGCTGCGCGGTGTAGGTCACCGGGACGCCGAGGGCGGCGCAGCGCTCCCGCAGCAGCACGCAGTGGCGCACCAGCGGGTCACGCACCGACGAGGGAAACGGCGCGAGGAAATAGCGCTGCATGTCGTGCACGAGCAGCACCGCCCGGCGCGAGTCGAGGGTCCACTGCGCAGTGCTGATGGGCAGTTCAGCCGTCTTCGGCAGTGGGTAGGCTGGGATCGGAGCTATGCTCGGCACGGTTCTCCCTCGGCCCGGTTCATCATCATCTGCGTCTGCCAGGCCGAGACCACCGATACTGCCTGGTGAGGGTTGAGTCGCGGGTCGCATAACGTCGTGTAGTTCTCACCGATCCGGTCGGTGCCGTATTGGGCGTCGACGCATTCGGTCACTGCATCGGGGGTGGTCTCCAGATGTATCCCGCCCGGTATTCCGCCGGCTGTGCGAACGGCGACCTGGAACGCCGTGACCTCCCGGATAATCGTCTCCACGACTCGGGTCTTGCGTCCCTCAGCGGTGGTCACAGTGTTGGCGTGCATAGGGTCGACCAGCCAGATCACCGGGTGTCCGGCGGCGCGCACGGCCTGGACCAACGGCGGCAGCAGATCCATGGTCGCGTCAGCACCCATCCGGGCGATCAAGGTAAGTCGGCCCGGTTCCTGTTCAGGGTCGAGCCGCGCGCACAACCCGAGCAGATCTGCGACCGTCATACGCGGCCCGACCTTGCACGCAACCGGGTTGACCACATCTGCCAACAGCGCGACGTGGGCCCCCTCGAGCTGGCGGGTTCGCTCGCCGATCCACGGCCAGTGGGTGGAAGTGAGCGCGACCCGACCCTCCCGATCCCGACGCATCATCGGGATCTCGTAGTCGAGCAGCAGAGCCTCATGACTGGTCCACACGGCCGGCTCGATGCGCGCCCGTGGCGTCGGGCTGAGATTGGCCATGATCTGGCTCGCCGCCCGGTAACCCGCTAACAGGCGCTGCGGATCGGGCCGCCGTGCTTCCGGGTCTGGCTCCGGACCGTTCACCATGTGCCCTCGGTACACCGGGATCTCGACGCCACCAACCCACTCGGTGCGCGTCGACCGAGGCTTGGCGTACTGACCTCCGATCCGGCCCACCCGCACCACCGGCTGATGAGTAATCGCCCTCATGACGCCGGCGAGCACGTTGAGGAGTCCCGCCTTCCGCTCCACGTCACCCGCGGTGCATTCCGCGGGATCCTCCGCGCAGTCACCCGCCTGCACCACCTGCGCCTGCCCGGCGGCGACCCCGGCGAGCAACCCCCGGAGCCTGCTCAGCGACTCGGCCTCCACGAGCGGAGGAAGGGCCGCCAGCACATCCCGGACCTGCTCGACCTGTGCCGGGTCCCCCCACTGAGGCTGCTGCCGGACAACCGGGGCCCGCGAAACTTCCAGCAAGGTCACGTTCAATTTTGCTCCAAACCTCAGACATGTCGGCAACTCGCTATCCGCGCATTAACCGGTCCTAGCCTCTGCGCGGACAGGAAGCCCGACGTGCGGGAGGTACGTCGGGCTTCCTTCCCCATTAAGGGAGCGCGCTCTGTCCCGCCGAGATACCTCGTACCTGGATTTTTCAGGAGCCGTGATCTTGGAGAGCAGGCGCTGTGCGCCTGCGTGCGTTCCCGCCGGGTGGCGCAGTGATATGGGTGTGGGTGGGGCCGGGAGACCAGGAACCGCCGGATCAAGCAGGTCCGGATCTACTCGCTGTTTGCGCCTACACTCCCGCCGTGAATTGGTCGGCTGCGTTGCCCACCCTGTTGGGAACGATCGTCGGCGC
Source organism: Pseudonocardiaceae bacterium (assembly GCA_050699515.1). Classification (GTDB taxonomy): domain Bacteria; phylum Actinomycetota; class Actinomycetes; order Mycobacteriales; family Pseudonocardiaceae. The sequence continues at coordinate 19,873 of JBOHFF010000151.1, read as the reverse complement.
TTCTCTCACCCTGCTGGTCGATCGGGTGAGGTGGCGACGAGACGAACACCAACGTGGCCATGCCGCGCGTCGCGACGCTCCGCGAACCTCAAAGCCACCCGCGAACAAATCATGCTTCTCGCGCCGGCACCGATCGTACGGGCCGCTGATGACACATTCAGGCGACTGCGGGCACTGCGGGACCTCCTTGGTCAGGGGCACAACTTTGAATCACCCGATTACAAGCAGGCCCTCAACCGATACCAGCTGGCGTTGATGACACTGCGTAACGTCATGCGTGGAGACCTCGGAACTCCACGGTGGCAGCGAGACACCTGTCATCGGTATCGCTTCTGCGTCCCTTCTGGGATCACCCGATGTCAGTGTCGTATCTTCTGCATCTCGTATGCGGAGTAGCCTGGGCGGCATGGGCACCGAGACGACCAGCGGTGGCGAGCCGACCCTCCTCAAAGCGCTGCTGCGTGCACGGCACTGGCAGAAACATTCGACTTTTGCCCGGGAATGGGACAAGGTCGCGCGAGCTGTCGATCCGCAGCTGAAGGGGAGCTGGCCCCGGCACGCCCAGTTCTACCGGTGGTTGCGCGGTGACCTACGCGAACTGCCGTACCCGGATGCCTGCCGGGTGCTCGAATCGATGTTTCCGCAGTACAGCGTCAGAGACCTGTTCCGGCCGTGCTCGTCGGAAATCGCGCACAACGTCATGCGTAACGGCGACTCCACGGCCAACGACGCGACAAATGAACTGGATCCGCTCAGCGAGGCCGGAGTCTCCCGGCTGTGGCCGAGGACAGGTCCGGATGTGCTTCAAGACCTGGTATCGCGCGTCAGCGGTGCACGCGAGAAAATATCATTGTTTGGCCTCACTCGCAATTTTTACGCTTCAGGCGAGATGCTTCCACTGGTAGAGTCGAAGGCGCATGAGATACCGGTGATTTTTTATCTCATGGACCCGCAGTGCGATTCCCGAAGAGATCGATACCGGCTCGAACCAGCTGAAGCCGCGATGGAAGACCCCGCTCGGTACAAGCGCGAAATCCTTCGCCCGCTGTTTGCGGCGTCGCAACGGGTGTCCGCCGCAGCGTCGTCGGCCGGATTGCGGATCTTCGTCTACAACTTTCCCTGCTCGTTCGCCATCGAGAAGATCGACCGGAGCTGCCGGGTGATGCTCTACGGCCACGGCAGGCGGGGCACCGAAGGGCCGATATTCGTCTTCCAGGACAACACTGAATACTGGGACTACTTCGCTGGCCAGATACAGTGGCTGGAGCGACTCGCCGAGAGTCCCTGGGAGCCATGGACCAGCAAGGGTCTGATCGTGCGACCACTGACAGAGACAGACCTCACTACCTAACAACCCCGCCCGAGCTGTGATCAACTCTCCTGTTCCCGAGCTCAACAGCAGAGTTATTTGATCAAGAACCGGCAGCGCTGCTGTTGAGTTCGGGAGACGGAGAGCGCCCAGGGGGCGCTCAGGAGGGGGGTGGGGGGCGCAGGGATATGAAGGGGGTCAGGGAATCGGGGTTGGTCAGGGCGTCGGCGCTGACGGCGCTGGCCGGGTCGACGCCGGCCAGGATCTTCTTCACCGGAATCTCGCATTTCTTGCCGTTGAGGGTGCGGGGCACCTCCCCGACCACGATGAACTGGTTGGGCACGTGCCGGGGCGACAGATTCTCCCGTAGCGCGGAGCGCAGCCGCGGCTCGATGTCATCCAGTGATACCCCAGCGGCGAGCACCAGGAAACAGAGCAGCTCACCATCGCCAGCGCCGGAGGTGTCGATGACCAGTGAGTCGAGCACCTCGTCCAGGCTCTCGACCACCGCGTAGAACTCGGCGGTGCCCATCCGCACCCCCCCACGGTTGAGTGTGGCGTCCGAGCGGCCGTAGATCACGCACGAGCCCCGCGGGGTGATCCGGATCCAGTCTCCGTGGCGCCACAGACCAGGGTAGGCGTCGAAATAAGCCTCGCGCAGCCGCACCCCATCCGGGTCGTTCCAGAAACACACCGGCATCGACGGCATCGGTCGGCTGATCACCAGCTCGCCCACTTCGTCGAGCAGCTCCGTCCCGGCGGCATCGAGCGCCACCACCGAAGCGCCGAGCGCCCGGCAGGAGATCTCACCCTCCCAGACCGGGACGTCCGGCGCGGCGCAGACGAAGGCCGCGCAGAGGTCGGTCCCGCCGGACAAAGAGCAGATCTGCACCCCGGAGCCGATCTCCGAGGCGATCCAGCGGAACCCCTCGGGCGGCAGCGGAGCCCCGGTCGACCCGATCGCCCGCAGCGCGCTGAGGTCACAGTCGGCACCCGGGTGCAGGCCGGCCTTGCGGCAGGACTGGATGAACGGTGCCGACACACCGAGGTAGGTGAGCCGTTCCCGCCCGGCTAGCCGCCATAGCGCGCCGAGATCCGGAAACCCCGGGCTGCCGTCGTAGAGCACGATCGTCGCGCCCGTCAGCAGACCGCTGACCAGGTAGTTCCACATCATCCAGCCGGTGGTGGTGAACCAGCAGAGCCGGTCTCCCGGCCCGAGATCCGCTTGCAGCAGCAGTGCCTTGAGGTGCTCCATGACGATCCCGCCGTGACCTTGCACGATGCCTTTGGGCAACCCCGTGGTGCCTGAGGAATAGAGCACCCACAGCGGATGATCGAACTCCACCGCCTCGAAAACCAACTCAGCGCCAGCGTGCTCGGTAAGCAACTGCGCCCACCGCGCGGGCCTTACCGTGGCGCGCAGTGTCGGCAACCGGCCGGCCAGGGCGTCCACCGTGGAGCGGATGTCGAAGGATCTGCCGCCGTAGACGTAGCCGTCCACCGCGAGCAACACGGTGGGCTCCAGCTGGGTGAACCGGTCGGCGATCGCCCGGGTTCCGAAATCCGGTGAGCAGGACGACCAGACCGCGCCCAGGCTGGCCGTGGCGAGAAACGCCACCAGCGTGTCCAGCGAGTTCGGCGCCAGCGCGACCACCCGATCCCCGCGCCCGACCCCCAGGGACGTCAACACCGATCGCGCCGCGGCCACCCACTGCCGCAACTCCCCGTAGCTGCACTGCTCCCGCAGCCCGTCCTCCCGGCAGAAGATCACCGCTAGATCAGGGCGCTCCAGTGCCAACACCTGTTCGGCATAGTTCAGCGTCGCGCCCGGAAACCACCGCGCTCCCGGCATCGAGTCACCATCGAGCACCCGCTGCGGTGCGGTATGGAAGCGAACCCCGGCGAACTGCGCGAACGCACCCCAGAAACCTTCCAGGTCAGCCACCGACCAGCGCCACAACGCGTCGTAATCGGCCAGGACGAGCCCCCGGTGGGCCGCCAGCCACGCCCGGAAGGCCGCCATCCGGGAGCCGGCGACAGCAGCGGGGTCGGGCTGCCAGAGGATGGGGGGCGCGCTCATATCCCGTTCCTAGCAGGTCAGCGCAGGTGGGAGTCGAACCAGTTCAGCGTGCGGGTCCAGGCCTCCGGCGCGACGCATTGGTCGGTGTCGAAGTGGCAGTGCACCAGATCGGTGGCGACTCGGGCAGAATGAGCGGCATCCCGCAGCTTGTTCACGTCCTCCTCGGGCACCACGCCGTCGTCGTCGTAGATGCCCAGCCAGGGGCAGCGCAACGAGGGCGCGATGTCGACCAGCGCCGGCAACGTCGCAGCCACCGGCGCCACCACCCCGATCCCGCCGATGGTCACCGCAGCACCAAGATCATACTGGGTGGCGGTGATGAGCGCCACGGCACCGCCCAGGCAGAAACCCACCACGCCGGTCCGGTCGGCGCTCACTCCACTGCGAGCCAGCCACTGCATGGTGGCGTCGATGTCGGTTCGCAGGGACTCCCCGGTCAGCCGTTCGAGACCGCCGCGCAGGACGTCACCATCCTCGGGTGGCTCGTCGACATCGCAGCGATGGAACAGATGCGGGATCACGGCCAGCCAGCCTTCAATGGCCAGGCCGGTGGCGAGCCGCCAGACCTCGTCGGTGATACCGCGGGCCTCCGGACCGACGACGATGCCGCCGCGGACCGTGGAGTCCGGGGCCACGACGGACAGGCGCAACCTGCCGCCGTCAGCGAGCGGGATCAGTTCAAGGCCACGTTGCGTCATTGCCACCCCGCTCGTCAACGGTGCACCTAGGGTGAGCGCGGATTGTACCGGCTCGGCAGCCGTTGACCTCGAGAAATCACCTGTTCGACGGACCAGGGTTAGGGTCGTGAGTGCGATCGAAGGGAGCCGCGATGACCGTCCGCTTCAGGACCGACCTCGACCAGCTGCCGGAGTACGTCCCCGGTCGCAGCATTCCGGGAGTGCTCAAGCTGGCCAGCAACGAGGTCTCCGCGGGCCCATTGCCCAGCGTCGTCGCGGCGATCTCCGCCGCCGCCGCGGGTGCCAACCGTTACCCGGACAACGGGGTGAGCGCGCTGGTGGACCGGCTCTCCGCACGGCTGGACGTCTCGGCATCCCAGCTCACCGTCGGCGCCGGGTCGGTGGCGCTGTGCCAGCAGTTGGTGCAAGCCAGCTGCTGGGCGGCCGATGAGGTGCTCTTCGCCTGGCGCTCGTTCGAGGCCTACCCGATCATCTCCCAGATCCACGGAGCCCGGTCGCGCACCGTGCCACTGCGCGAGGACCACACCCACGACCTGCCCGCGATACTCGAGGCGATTACCCCGGCGACCCGGTTGGTCTTCGTCTGCAATCCCAACAACCCCACCGGCACGGCTGTGCGGCGCGACGAGCTGGTCGCCTTCCTCGACGCGGTCCCCGACGACATCCTGATCGCTCTCGACGAGGCCTACCACGAGTTCGTCACCGATCCCGATGTACCCGACGGTGTCGCGCTGGGCCGCCGCCAGGGCAATCTCGCGGTGCTGCGGACCTTCTCCAAAGCCTATGGGCTGGCCGGCCTGCGGGTCGGCTACTGCGTCGCGCCGGAGCCGGTCACCACCGCGCTGCACAAGGTGTCCGTGCCCTTCAGCGTCAACTCGCTGGCCCAGGTCGCCGCGCTGGCCAGCCTCGACGTCGAGGACGAACTGCTGGCCCGCTGCCAGGGCGTGTGCGCCGAGCGGGACCGGGTCCGTGCCGAGCTGCTCGCAATGGGCTACGCCGTGCCCGACTCGCAGGCAAACTTCGTCTGGTTGCCGCTGGGCGAGCTGACCACCACCTTCAACGAGCACTGCCTGGAACACAAGATCGTGATCCGGGCGTTTCCCGGCGACGGCGCCCGGGTGACGGTCAGCGAGGCAGGCGAGAACGATGCGTTCCTTGCCGCGGCGCGGAGCTTCCGTCGATAATGGCCGGACTCAGCCGCCGATATAGCTCATCTCCACCTTGGGAAGCCCCAGGGTGGCGGTGGTGCGCTGGGCGGAGTAGCGGTCGGTTCGGGCCTTCCAGATGGACCTGATCCGCTGGTCGAGCTCCGCGTCGGTGCCGCCGTCACGCAGCGGCGCGCGCAGGTCGTGGCCCAAGCCGGCGAACAGGCAGGTGTAGAGCTCACCCTTGGCGGACAGCCGGGCGCGGGTGCAGGTGCCGCAGAACGGCTGGGTGATCGAGGTGATCACGCCGACCTCACCGGAGCCATCCAGGTAGCGGTACCGGGCAGCCACCTCGCCGACGTAAGTGGGATCCAGCGGCTCGATCGGCCAGACGGCGTTGATGATGTCGACGATCGTGGCGGCTGGCACGACCTCGTCCATACACCACCCGTTGGTGGCACCGACGTCCATGAACTCGATGAAACGCACGACGTAACCGTGATCCCGGCCGAACGCGGCGAGATCGAGGATGCCAGGGCCGTCGTTCATCCCGCGCTTGACGACCGTATTGACCTTCACCGGGGTCAGACCGGCCTCCGCGGCGGCGGCGATCCCGTCGATGACCCGGGAGACGGGGATCTTCACGTCGCTCATGGCCTTGAAGATCTCCGGATCCAGCGAGTCCAGGCTGACGGTGACCCGGGTGAGGCCGGCGTCGCGCAGGCTGCGCACCTTCTTCGCCAGCAGCGAACCGTTGGTCGTCATGGCCACGTCGTCGATGCCGTCGATGCCGGCCAGTTGCTCGATGAGCCGCTCGATGCCATGGCGCAGCAACGGCTCCCCACCCGTGAGCCGTACTTTGCGCACACCCATCCCGGCGAACACCGTCGTCAGGCGAACGATCTCCTCGAACGTGAGCAGCTCGGAGGAGTTCATGAACGGGAAGTCGGTGCCGAAGACGTCGCGTGGCATGCAGTAGCAGCACCGAAAGTTGCACCGATCGGTGACGGAGATACGCAGATCCCGTAGACCGCGCCCGAACTCATCGCTAGCTGTGTCCATGACTCCCCATAGATCAGACTACTCTGGTCAGCCCTAAGTTTCTTGTTCGTTCGTACCGGCGAGCTGGTTCATCACACGAGACGGACAACACGCTCGGCTCCCACATGATGGACCCCTTAGTCTATCACTTTAGGTAACGAAATCACTCTTTTGGGTTGTTAACATTCGGGCGGTACTGAACGACGAAGGAGATGACCAGTACGCGCGGTAATCGGTGTGGTGTCGGTCGGAGCAGCTGTTCCACATTCCCGGGAGGTTGGCGTGACCGCACCAGCGCAGCCGTACGGCTCCTTCGCGACAGCACCGAGCCCGTTGCGGGGCGGGGTCGGCATCGTCACCTTCGCCCTCGGCCTGCTGGTCGCGTTCGGGCTGGTGGTGTACCCGGTCTGGCTCGCCATCGCCGCAGTGGCCACCGGGGACGCAGTGGCCACCGGGGACGATGCGGCCCCGCCTGTCAGTAGCTCGATCGAGCACGCCGCCGTGGCACCACCGGCGACCCCCACCCTGGCGTCACCGACCCCCAGCGATGCCACGCTGGGTTTCGACCAACTGTGGGTCTCCAACAACGGCAATACCATTGTAGTCGGGGCACCCACGGCGGGCATCTCGGCGCTGACCGGCGAGCTGATGATCCAGGTCCCGGTGACCCTCACCAACAACGGCGAGGCGGATTGGCTCCCGGAGTCCACCGGCTTCCTGGGAACGCTCGACCACACGCCGGTACCGGAGTCCAGCGAGGGCGACTGGATGTACCGGTCCCCGATCGTCCCGCACACCTCGGTGACGCTGAACAAGGTGTTCGTGGGCCACCCTGGCCAGTTCACCCTGAAGGTCAGCACTCCGCACGGCATCGCTGCCTTCACGGGTCGAATCTGAACTGTCGAATCTGAACTCAGGCAGGGACGCGGAGCGTGACGGTGGTCCCGGTGCCGGGGACCAGATCTGAGATCACCCGATAGCGTGCACCGAAACGATCCCGAAACTGATCATCGATCGTGCGCAGGCTGGCCACCACGTCGGCATCGGCCCTCCCCGGACCGTCGTCCCCGACAGTGATGAGGCAGTCGGCACCGTCGCGGCGGGCCAAGATCGTAACGGTGCCGCCGAGCTGCTGGCGTTCGATGCCGTTGCGGACCGCGTTGTCCACCAGCTGCTGAACCGCCAGGAACGGCACGACCACCGGCAGCACCGCGGGCGCCACCTCGAGCCGGACCTGGAGGCGTTCGCCGAACCGGGCCCGCTGCAACGTCAGATACCGGTCGATGTTCTCCAGCTCCTCGGCGAGCGTGGTCTCGGTGGCCGAGCGCAGCGAGTACCGGGCGAACTCGGCGAACAGGATCAGCAGGTCGCGGGCCCGGGACGGATCGGTGCTGACCAGCGCGACGATGGTGCTGATCGTGTTGTGCAGGAAGTGCGGGGAGATCTGGTCGCGCAGCGTGCGCAGCTCGGCGCGGACCTGCGCGACCGCACGGTCCAGCTCGGCGACCAACCGCTGGTCCTCTCGCTCCTCGCGGGCTGCCAGCACGATCGGCGCCTGGATCGCCGCCACATGCTTGGCCGGGCGCAGACCGCGCCAGATGGGATGGCCGAGGCGGCCGTGCGCCGTCCACTGCCGGTAGGAGACCTCGCCGAGCAGCCGTGGCGCCACCCAGTGCACGACCCGGTCACCCTCGCTGGGCGCCTCCTCGGCGAACGGACTCTCCGGAGCTGCCAGTTCGATCAATCGTTTATGCAGCTCCTGGCGGGCCGCTTCGCTGAAACCGGTCCCGACCTGGCCGACGTAGCGCAGACCGGCCTCGGTGGGCACCCCCACCAGCAGCGCGCCGACCGCGCTGGCCCGGCTCCGGCCGGCCACCCACCCGCCGATGATCACTTCCTGGGTCTGGCGCAGCGTGGTCTGCACCCAGCTGCGGGACCGGCCGGGCTGGTATGTCGAGTCGACGCGCTTGGCGATCACCCCGTGCAGGCCATGCTGGAGGGCGATGTCCAGCACCGTCTGACCGTCGGTGTCCAGGAAGGTGGGCGGCAACACGACTGTTGTCTCGGGGAATTCCAGTTGTTCGAGCAGCTCCCGGCGCCGCTGATAGGGCAGCGCGACGGTGGATCGGCCATCCAGACTGAGCAGATCGAACACGTAGTAGGTCACCGGCGCCCGGCGCAGCACGACCGAGGTGGGGCGCACCACGTTCATCCGCCGCTGCAGTTGCGCGAAGCTGGGCCGGCCGCAGGAATCCAGCGCGACGATCTTCCCGTCCAGCACCATCGCCCGGCGCCCGGCGAACGCCTCGAGTTCGGGGTACGCGGCGGTGATGCTGCGATGGGTACCGCTGAATAACCCCCGCTCACACCCCAAAGCGCGAATCCCATCCCAACTGAACTCGAACGCCCACCCCGGCTGCGCCGGCAACGCACCCGTCACCGGCAACATCGGCCGCACGAGCTCCATTCGTCTCCCCTCACTCCCGCGTTCTGGGGACAGACCGCAGTAAGCAGCGGCGTGATTACCGCGGTCTGTCCCCAACCGCGCTCTCAGCGGCTCCGGGTGGGCTTCTCGGCGGCGTCGCGTTGGGTGGGGACGTTGACCGGGTTGCCGCGGGCAGCCTTGGCGGCCTCGACCGAGGCCTGCAAGGCGGTGATCAGGTCTACCTGCGTGGTGGGCTGCGCCGGTGCCGGGCGCGGCGTGACGTCCTTGCCCGCCGTCTTGGCCTCGATGACGGACAATACCGCCTCCCGGTACCCGTCGTGGTACTGCTCGGGCGCGAAGTCGCCGGACATCGCCTCGATCAGGGTGTCCGCCATCTTCCGCTCCGCGTCGCTAACGGTGACCTCCCGGTCCAGCACGTCGAACTGGGCCTTGCGGACTTCATCGGGCCAGACCATGGTCTGCAGCGCCAGGACCTCCCCCCGGGGCCGCAGCACCGCAAGCGATTCCTTGTTCCGCACCGCGATCTTGGCCAGACCCACCCGCTGATTGCGCTCCAGCGCGGCTCGCAGCAGCTCGTAGGGCTTGCGGCCGGCCGGCTCGGGCTCCAGGTAGTACCCGCGCGCCAACGCGAGTGGATCGACCTGGTCAGCCGGTACGAAGGCGACTAGCTCGACGATCTTCATGGTGGGTAAGGGCAGCTCGGCGAGATCCTCATCGGTGAGCATCACCGTCTCACCGGAGGGCAGCTCGTAGCCCTTGGCGAGATCGGCGTACTCGACCTCCTTGCCGCACACCTCGCACACCCGGCGGTACCGCACCCGCCCGGCGTCCTCGTCGTGCACCTGGTGGAAGGACACGTCGCGGTCCTCGGTCGCCGAATACAGCCGAACGGGGATGCTGACCATCCCGAAACTCAGTGCGCCCTTCCATATCGCCCGCATCACACCACCCTGCGCCCCCCCGCTCCCCGTGTCCACCCCACCGCCACGATATGGAGACATAACGGGCTGACGATAGCCCCGACAGCCCCGATATGTACCCATGTCGGGATAGGAGATGGCGGGCACGGCGTACGGTGAGGGTGGTCTGGGTAGCTCGGGAGGCGCGTTATGAGCGTCATCATCGTCGGGGCACTGATCGCTATCGTGGCTATCGTGGCATTGTGGCTGGCCTCCGGGGTCCGGGTGATCAGCCAGTTCGAGCGCGGTGTGGTGTTCCGCTTGGGCCGGGTGACCAGCGCTCCCCGGCAGCCGGGGCTGGCCTGGATCACCCCCGGGTTGGAGAAGCTCCGCAAGGTCAACATGCAGATCGTCACCATGCCGGTGCCCGCGCAGGACGGCATTACCCGGGACAACGTCTCCGTGCGGGTCGACGCGGTGGTGTACTTCAGGGTCATCGATCCGATCAAGGTCGTCGTCGATGTGCAGGACTACCTGCAGGCCGTCTCCCAGGTCGCACAGACGTCCCTGCGCTCGATCATCGGCAAGAGCGACCTGGACGATCTGCTGTCCAACCGGGAGCGGCTCAACGAGGGCCTGGAGCTGTTGATCGACAGCCCGGCGTTGGGCTGGGGGGTGCAGATCGACCGGGTGGAGATCAAGGACGTCGCGTTGCCGGAGTCGATGAAACGCTCGATGTCGCGCCAAGCCGAGGCCGAGCGGGAGCGGCGGGCGCGAGTGATCAGCGCCGAGGGCGAGCTGCAGGCCTCGGAGAAACTCGCGGCTGCCGCCGCCGCGATGTCCGACACCCCCGCCGCCCTGCAACTGCGCCTGCTGGAGACCGTCGTCCAGGTCGCCTCGGAACGCAATTCCATCCTCGTCCTGCCCTTCCCCGTCGAACTCCTCCGCTTCCTCGACTCCGCGACCAACCACCCCTCCGACCCCCATTCAGCGGGGTGATCAATCCTCCGTCAGGCCTACTTGCATGAGGTAGGTGGTCATGTTCCAGTAGTCGCGGTTGTCCTTGATCTTCCCGCGGCGGAGGGCGCCGATCGAGATACCAGGAATGTCGAATCGCATTCCCGTGGCGGGGAAATCGTGCTCGACGTCCTCGCGGTCGTTCGTGCCCGACATCGTCCATTCAAAGGAATACACATCAGGGGTGACGATACACTGCCCGAGCTTGAAGCGATAATTGGTCGAGAAACTGATTTCCATGCCGTCGACGAAATCTCGCACCGCATCGATCCCCTTGAATTTCTCGCCAAGTCCGAAATCGGTGTAGACCACGTCGTTCGTCATGAAGTCGGTGACCGCGACAGCATCGTGAGCATTCCACGCCGCGAGGTAGTCATCGATCCACATCGTTGCCCGGTCCCGATGAAATCCTAGTTTCATGGCCACTTTCCATCACTTTCGTGGATCCTGACAGGTCGCGTTGCCTCGGCCATCGACCGCGCGGAGACCAGCGAGTTCGCCGCCGCGATGGCCAAGCGCTGCGACAACGGTACCCCCGCGGGCGTACGCCGATCATGATGGCTGCGCTGCGTGGCGTACCCCGAATACCTCTGCCCGTCCGACGACGAGACCCATACCGGCGGCGGAACATCGGGGCTCGAGGGCCAGGCAACCCGAACACCCGGCCGAACACAGAGGAAGATCATAATGTTGATGCAACTGGCGAACTACACTGCCTACACTCACCCGGGCTGGGGATACGGCTCCGCTGCTGGTGGACCCGGCTGGTGGCTCATCTTCCCGGTCCTGTTCTGGACGCTGGTACTCTCGGCAATCGGATACGTGATCTACCGCAGGTCACCGAAGCAGCAAGCGCGAAACTCTGCCGAGCGGACCCTCGCCGAGCGCTACGCGCGGGGCGAGATCAGCGAGGACGAGCTGCGTCAGCGCAGGGATGTCATTCGCGCCAGGTAGTGGAAGGGCGGATGGGCTCCCTTTCTCCCGAACTCTGTGCTGTCCCAAGCTAGCCGCAACGACACTCACAGAGTTCGGGAGCCGGAGCGCAAGCACATCGAAGGTGCGCTCGCATCAGGACTGTGACAGCTCCAGCTGGGGCACTCGACTGTTCACCCCGCGTTACTGCCGCTGCCACCGAAGATAAGTCGACGGGGAACGTGACAGTGGAAGTGGTGGAGGCTTAGGTAGAACATCCGGCCTACTCCTAACAGGTGAAGGGATTGGCAACCGCGAAACGGCTACGCGTCCATATTTCGAATGAACCTCGAAATCTCGCACGGCGGTTCGTGCGCACCTTGGCGCACAACCGTTGCATAAAGCGATCACGGGTGATCTGGGCGAGAAATCTTCCGGCGAAGGGTGCGCCGGGCACCGCGCTCGTCACGCCGATGTGACGCTGTCAATGGCAAGCCCTTGAATTTCTCGGGGCGCCTAACGATTCATGATGACCACGGTTTCCTCCCAACCAGGATCACCTTTTCAGTCACCTCGAGATGATCCCGCCCTGCTTACCACAATGCCATATTCCCGGAGGCTGGTCATCATCTCCACAGGCCATCTTCCACATACCACGAGTCATGCAGGCAGGCCCAATTAGCTGATGTAGACCGTGCAGATCTCTACATCTGTGGGATGACCGTGATCGTCCCGGGTAGTGACCGCGGCCGGCAGAGATGGCCAGCGCTACCAGAGTCCCGTACCGGGCGGCAGCCTCGCCGTCCGATGGCAGGACGTCGAAGTCGGCGACGGCCGGGAGATCCAGGTGGAGGCGAGGCGTGTAGCGTGCGGGACGCCGGTACCGCCGAATGTAGCTGGTGGAGCACGGCGATGGCCGCTGATGGCATCATCACCCAGTTGCAGGAGGGATCCGCTGCAGGAGGAGTGGTTGTTCACCGGCCGCCGGGCGGTCTTGGCGCGGATCCTGAGCTGGATCCACGCCGAGGTGCCTGGCGCCTTCGTGGTGACCGGATCGGCGGGCAGCGGGAAGTCCGCCGTGGTGGGGCGCATCGTCGCACTGTCCAACTACGCCCAGCGACAAGTGCTACTCGCGCATGCTCCGCTGGGGCCGAGGGACCCGGACCCAGGTGTGGGCGCCATTGAAGCGGGGGTGCACCTGCGGGGCATGGGCGCCCACGACCTCGCCGCCGTACTGGCGGATCGTCTCGAACTGCCGCCACCGGAGAGCTGCTGGCGGTTGGTCGAAGCGGTAGCGACGCTGCCCTATCCGCCGGTCCTGGTGTTCGACGGGTTGGACGAGGCGATCCCCGAGCAGGCCACCGAGATCGTGACAGACCTGCTGGTCCCGCTCAGCGTGCTGGCGACCGTGCTGATCGCGACCCGGCGCGAGGAGTTCGGGTGGCGCCAACCATCCGGCCAGAAGGCCACCGTCGGGCTGGCTGAACTGTTCGGCGGGAACGCGTTGGTCGTCGATCTGGACGCCGAGCCGAACACCAGGAGAGACATCGAGCGGTACCTGATCCGCCGGCTGCGCGCGGCCGGCCAGGCCGGTCTCGTACCACGGGTGGCGAAGGTCCTCGCCAAGAAGGCAGCCATCCGGCAAGGCGGGTTCCTCTATGCCCGCACCGTGGTCTCCCAGATCGTGCGAGGGGTCATCGACGTCCACGCGGAGGGCTGGGAGGAACAGCTCCCCGCGATGACCATCGACGCTCTGGAGCACGACCTGTCGAGCAGGCCCCGGGTCCGTGACGGGGTAGCGCTGCCCGGTGCCGCCGAAGACCTGCTGCGCGCGCTGGCCTGGGGAATGGGCCGAGGTATGCCCAGGCAGGAGGTGTGGGCGGCCGCGGCCACCGCGCTGAGCCCGAACAGTGTGGAGTACCGCGTCGCCGACGTGGATTGGGTGCTTGAGCACTACGGGTGCTACATCGTCGAAGACGAGCAGGACGGCGAGGCGGTCTGCCGGCTCTCGCACCGCACGTTCGTCGAGCACCTCGTGGCGTCCTCCCCGCAGGTGGCGGGTCGCGCGGCGGGCGAGGTGCTGGCCGAAGGCCTGGTCGACCTCGCCGAGCAGCAGACCCTGGACGGCAATGCGGCGGACCTGTGCAGCCCTTACCTGCGACGTCAGCTGGCTAGGCACGCCACGCACGCAGGCCCCGCCGGGATCGCCGCGCTGCGCAGGCTGGCCGAGGTCGACCCCGAGTTCTACCTGCCCGGCCTCGCCGCCGCGCTGTGCGACTTCGTCGCCCACCTGCTCACAGTGGGCAGCCGCGAGGCGGCGCTGATGACCACCCTGCATGCCGTCGACACCTACCGGGCACTGGTGGATGCCAAACCCGGCACCTACCTGCCGGGCCTCGCGGCCGCGTTGGGCAGCCTCGCAGCTCAGCACGGCGAGCGGGGAGACCACGACGTCGCCCTGATCCCCGCACAGGAAGCGGCCGAGATCTGCCTCCAGTTGACCGAGACCTCCGTCGAGGTCTACTTCACCCATCTCGTCATGGCGCTGAAGAACCTCACCTACCACCTCGCGGAACTCGATCGGATCTCCGTTGCGGTCGACGTCTACACCAGCTGCATCGAGATCTTCGCCGAGTCGGCGGCCGCCCGAGATGCGTTGATCATCGAGCGGGCCGAGTTCCACATCAACCACGGTGACCCCTCCATCGGGCTACGCGAGCTGGTCATCCTGCTGACGCTGGACGACGGCCAGACGCCGGAGGCCATCCTGCTGGCCGCGCGCAACGTCCTGCGCGCGCTGAGCATCAGAGACCCGGCCACCGTGAACGAGGTCTGGCATGAGGTGACCGGGACCGAGCAGCCGGAATGGCTGAACCTCACCCTGGCCCAGATCGGCCTGGTCACCGAGTGGATCGCGGCGCCGAACTGGGCGGAGTCCCGAGACTTCTTCGCAACCCATGCCGGGGAACTGCTGGCCCACCCGGCGGCTCTGGTGCTCGACGAGCTGGCGTTGGTCGCGGCGGCGCGGGTCGAGCTGCATCGGCATCTGCTCGACGGGGTTCGGGACCTAGGCCTCGACGCAGCGTACCGACCTCTGCTGCTCAGAGATCTGGTGACGGACTGGATCAAGCTGGGGGACTGGCAGGCCTCCCGATCCTTCGCCGAGGAGCACGCCACGGATCTGCTCACCGGCGAGGCTGAGGTCGCGCTGATGCACCTGGGGAATCCCATCGGCACCCTGGTGCACGTCGCGCTGCTGCGCCTGGCCCGGCGGGACGGCTTCCGCGCCGCCTACGCCTGCGCGACCAACCGTCAGACGGCCGCCGACCGGATGCGCAAGGCACTCGCCGAGGTCGAGCCGGATCCCATCGCCGAGCTCGCCGCGCTGGAGGGGCAGGTCTTCGGTGAGCGGTTCACCGCCGCCGCGCATCTGGCCCTCGCCGCCTCCCTCATGGGCGAGGTAGTGATCGACCACACCAGGCTGGTGGAACTCGCCGAACAGGCCGATCCCGCCGATCGGCAGCGGGTGGCGGCCGAGATCGCCGATCTCATCAGCCGGGTCCAGGATCAGGCCGAACTGGTCAGCGCCCTGCCCGAGATCCTGCTCAGCCCGAACACCCTGCGCGACGGCCCCAGCGAGGCCGCACCCGAGGCCCGCGCCGGCGGCGAGGGCTAAGATCATCGTTTCTCCTCATTGCGTTGCCCTCGATAATCAGCCACGGTCGTGCCATGGCCTTCGGACTGTCCAGGCGCATGCGCCGGTGGATGATCGTGAACGTGCTCCTCGTGCTGGGGATCGCTGCCTGCGGCGAAACGCCGAGCCAGACCGCCCCCCCGGCCAGCGTGGACACTCCCGGTGCAGCGACCCAGCGGGCGCTCCCGCAGATCGAGGGCCTGGTCGCCTACGTCAGCCGCTACGACGTCGCCGAGACGGTGCGCCGGCTCTCCGACGGCCTGAGTGCCGCCGGGGGCGTGGTGGCCGCTACCGTGGATCATGCGGCGAACGCGCGCTCGGCCGGGGCCGAGTTAGCACCCACCACCGTGATCGTCGGCGGCGTGCCCAGGGCCGGGACACCGCTGATTGCAGCCCGGCAGCAGGCCGGCGTCCTCCTGCCGCAGAAATATCTCGTCTGGCAGGACGAGGCGGGCACGGTCCGGCTGGCGTATAACGCCGCCGACTACCTCACCCAGGTCGTCGACGCCGATGCCGCCGCCGGCCAGCTCCTCGCCGAGGGCTCCGCCCGGCTGGCAGCGGCGGCCACCGGCACCGAGCGGCCGTCGTCCACCGGGCCCGCCCCGTCCGGTGGCGACTACCTGATCACGCTGAGCAGCGATGCTGATCCGGCCACCACGCTGCGGCGGTTACAGGAGGCAGTGGCCGCCAAGGGCCTCACGCCGGCCGCGGTAGTCGACCACGCCAAGGCCGCCGCCACAATCGGCACCACACTGCGTCCCACCACGGTGCTGCTGGTCGGCAACCCGGCGGCCGGCACGCCGTTGATCCAGGCGAACCAATCGATGGGGATCGACCTGCCGCTGCGGTTCCTGATCTGGCAAGGCGAGGACGGCACGACCAGGGTCAGCTACCCGGACATCACCCGGCTGGCGCAGCGGCACGGCATCCCCTCCGGCAGCCAGCCGGTGACCATGGTCAGCAACGGGGCGGCCGCCTTCGCCTCAGCCGCCGCCGGCCAACCCGGGTAGTGGCACGGTGGCCAGGGTCTTCATCAGCTACGCCCGCGAGGACCTGGCCCTGGCCCATGACGTGCACGGCTGGCTGGACCAGGCCGGTCACGAGGTGTTCTTCGATCAGGATCCGCAGCAGGGGATCGCGGTCGGGGAGGCGTGGCGGCAGCGGTTGCGTGAGCGGTTGCGGTGGGCTGATGCAGTGGTGTGCGTGGTGACCTCCGCGTCGGTGGCGTCGAGTTGGTGCACCGCTGAGATCGTGATGGCACAGGAACGGGGAAGCCGGCTGGTGCCGTTGCGCGCCGAGCCGGCTGCTGATCATCCGCTGCTGGCCGATATGCATCACCTCGAGCTGACCCAGGATCCGGCTGCGACCCGGGCTGCGCTGATCGCGGCGTTGCGACAGGTCGACGCGGCCGGGGGCGCGGGCTGGACAGATGACCGTTCTCCGTTCCCGGGGTTGCGCCCGTTCGGGAGAGACCAGCGTCGGGTGTTCTTCGGCCGCGACGAGGAGACCAAGCAGCTCACCGAACTGGTGCGCGCCACTGCCGAGGGAACCGCGCTGCTGGTGATGGGCCCGTCCGGGTGCGGGAAATCATCGCTGGTCCGAGCCGGGCTGCTCCCGGCGATGGCGACCGAGCCGGACTGGCGGACGCTGCCGGCGATCCTGCCGGGGGCTGATCCGGTCGGAGCGCTGGCCCGGGAACTGGCCACCGCAGCTCGGCGGATTGGCTTGGGCTGGACCGTGGAGCAGGTTGAGCGGCGGCTCGGCGGGGCTGGGCTCACCCCGCTGGCCGACGAGTTGCTACTGGCCGATCCGGATGGCCCGCAGCGGCGACTGCTGGTCGTGGTGGACCAGTTCGAGGAACTGCTCACCCAAACCCCGCCCGCTGCGCGGGCCCGGTTCGCCGCGCTGCTGCACCCGGAACTGTCCGGCCCGGTGTGCCCGGTGCGGGTGGTATGCACGCTGCGCCCGGAGTTCTTCGGCCAAGTACTCGCTGACCCCGAACTGGCTGCGTTGCCGACGCGCGCTTACCCGCTTCGACCACTCCCCCGCGAGGCGCTGCGGCTGGTGATCGAAGGACCGGCCCAGCTGGCGGGCATCGGGGTGGAGGCACCCCTGGTGGCCCGGCTGGTCGAGGACACCGACAGTGGCGAGGCGTTGCCGCTGCTGGCGTTCACCCTGGCCCAGCTCACCGAGGGCGTCAGCCGCGGCGGGCAGCTATCAACCGCACGGTACGAGCAGCTCGGCGGGGTCCAGGGGACACTGACCCGGCAGGCCGACGGCGCACTGGTCGAGGCGATCGGCGCGGGGGGTCGGGCCCGCGAGGAGGTGCTCGCGGGCCTGCTGCGACTGGTCACCGTCGACGAGCAAGGCCGCCCCACCCGCTGGCGGGTTCGCCGTGACGACCTGCCCGCCCCGGTGCTCACCGAACTGGACGCCTTCGTGGCGCGGCGGCTGCTGAGCACCGACACCGACCACGGCGCCGTGCTGATCAGCGTCACCCACGAGGCATTCCTGTCCGCCTGGCCCCCACTGGCTGAGGCCATCATGGCCTCAGCATCAGCCCTGCGGGCCCGCCGCGCGGTCGAGCACGCGGACATGAAAGAGCGGGCGGCCCGTGAGTCCTGATGCGAGCGAACCGGGCCTTACCGTCCGGCATCCCGTGCCGTGGTTCCTGCGCCGCCGGTTCCTGCGCTCGTTCACGCCCGTGGCATCCCTCGCCGTTGTCGGCCTCGTCGCGCTGTTCATGTCCGCAAACCTGGGATTGCCGTTCGAGAAGCTGGTCACGTTCCACGGGAGCATGGGCGCCCAATCTCACTACTTCGAAGACGGACGGGTCCGCGAGCTGCTGCTCCGACACCACATTCGGGTGAACGTCATCCGCCAGGGCTCCATCGCCGCAGTAACCGGGGACCTCGGCTCGCTCGACTTCGTCTTCCCGTCCGGGCAGTCGGCCGCAGAGATACTCGTCGAACGGCGACGCACCGCCGGGGAGTACTACTCCGTAAAACGCCCATTCGTCAGCCACCTCGTGCTGGCCACCTACCGGGACTACGCCGAGACGTTGCGTGGCGCGGGAGTCGCGACGCCGCAGGACACCCCCGGCTTCGACCGACCGTACTACTACAACCTCGATATGACCGGCTTCCTCGACCTGGTGGCCGCCAAGAAGTCCTGGGACGATCTGAATGGCCGCGCGCACGGCGTGATCAATGGCAACCCGGTCCTCGCGCAGACCACGGATGTGTGCGGGTCCAACGGTAGCTCAACCTACGTCGGCCTGGTCTCCTACGTCGCCCATGGCAGGGCGCCCACCACTGAGGAAGAGGCTGCCGGCTTCGCCACCAAGATCAAGCCGCTACTCGACCAGGGGCTTGCCCCGCCCACACCGGAGATCTACTTTCTTGAAGACGGGCGGCTGATCGCGCCGATCATCGTGCTCTACGAGCACCAGTACTTGGCCTACCAGCTGCACCGCCGCGAGCTGGACGGTGACCGCGTGCTGCTCTACCCCAACGCTGCGGTCAAGACCCAACCGCTGTTCGTCGCGCTCAACAGGGACGCCGACCAGCTCGGCAGGCTCCTCGACACCGACCCGGAGCTGCGCGGGCGTGCGCTGGAACTGGGCTTGCAGGTGCTCGACCCCACCCGGGATGCCTCCAGCGACCAGCTGTCGATGTTCCTGGCCAAGCGGCACGTGCCCGTGCCCTCCCCAGGCAGCGACACCAGGGCGGTGCTGCCGAAGGTGCCCCAGCTGAGGAAGATGCTCTCCGTCTTCTGCCCGTCGGTCATGCCCGGGTGATGGGCGGGCTGGACGCGCGTCCCGCTGCTTTCTAAGGAGATCCGTGGCTGTCGCTGACCCATCGTGGTGGGGCGTCTGGTGGCCCTGGCTACTGGCCTGGGGCATCACCGCGGTGTCACTGGTCGCCGCCGTCACCATCGCGGTCACGCAGTGGCGCAGGCACCGCGCGCCCGCCGACACACGCCGCCCCGGGATCAGCTTCTACCTCGATGACGAGTCCGTGATGGACCTCTACCGCCAGCATGGCGGCAAATACAAGGCGGCGCTGCGCCAGGAGGTGCAGGAGCGGAGCACCAGCACCAGCGAGGGCGAGGTATCCGCCGACCTCGCCCCGGTGCAGGCCCGCGCCAAGCGCGGTGTCAACAGTGAGGTCTTCCGCAGCTACATCGAGAACGCCGAGCCGATCACGGTCATCGGCATCATCATCGACGTCCTCGACCAGGCAGGCGACATCGTCCACGTCGACCTGCGCAAGCAGGCGGTCACCTCCAACCGCGCCCTGACCAAAGCCTTCGACACCGATGACCACAAGCTGCCCGCCGCCGTCCGCCTGCGCGGCCTGGAGGCCTTCGTGTCGATCCGTGGCCTGTTCCACGCGACGGACCGCACCCCCGCGGTCACGACGTTCGAAGCCCCCTACGGCGAGCCCCCCGACCCCACTGCCCCCGCCGACGGCCCTCAGATCCACCTCACCTGCACGGCGTCCGGCCGGTGCGGCCGCGTTCTGTCGCCTCATGCTGGAGGCACTGGCCACCGACCCACCGCCGTCGGACGTCGAGGTGTGGGAACGCGCCCGCACAGCGCTCCACCGCGAGGATTCCTATACCGCCGAT
>JBOHFF010000150.1:0-39355 GCA_050699515.1 Pseudonocardiaceae bacterium | reverse complement strand
GAGACGTCAGCGACGTTTTTCGCGCCGGGCAGGTCGGTGGTGTCTCGTTCACGGCGCACACCGTCACTGCGCAGCTGACCTGCCGTCAACTCCACTCCCGATGGACTTCCGGTGGCGACCACTTAGCAAGTTATTTCTGGCGGACGGACGGTCGCCAGGTCAGAGCCGCAGGCCGACTTCTGGCACCCCATAAAATCGAACTCCACCGACATGAGGTCCAATTAGCTGCATTAATCTTAGCCGCTTCGCGATTTCCGGTGACATAAAGACCTGCTCTTTCGTGGGTGACCTGCACCAGCCTCGCGGCTCGCTCGTACATGAAGACGTCGTAGTTATCAGTGAATAGGCTATCGCGTCACTCCCGGCTGGATAGCCGTAGTTGGCGAAGCGGCTATGTTGAGAGGCACGCGCCGAGTGTTAAGATTTTACCAGTGTGATCACCCAGGTGTTACCGCTAACCGATCCCGCTAGCCCGAAGACATTTCCGTCCTCAACTTGTACCATGCCCTGCCCCGCGCCAATATATGAAAAAGTCTCACCAGTCTCACCGTTAACAAACCAAGCTGTGGCTTCGACCGTAAAACTATATTGACCAGGCCGGGGAACGGTCACTGTCATCTCCGAGTAAGGGAAATCGGCACTGATAGTCAAATGGCCCACCCTTCTTCCGTCAAGTAGAACGGTTACCTGCTCACTAAGCTGGCCGTCCCCGAGCTGATCGAAGATCGTGAAGGTAGCCGCTGCGGGCTGAATCTCTGTCGAGCCAGATGACGACGAGGATCCCCGCAGGGAATCGGCCACCGCCGGTTGGGCCACCATGCCGATTCCCGCCAACACCAGCACCGCCCCGGCAATAGTTGAAAGTACACGCGCGACCCGTCCCACTCGCGGAATCTTGACTTCCCTGAGTTCGAAACCACCGCCGACGAGGCCTGTTAATAACAGTAATGCGCCCAGAGCAAGCACCACGATTTCCATTGCCATCTCCCTTTTCCTTCGGGCGCGATCTTCCTGCATCTATAGAGCACACTGAGGTGAAGTGAAAATCAGAAGTATGACCTGGACCCCGTAAGCAAAAGAATGCGCTGACCGATCGTGCAGTCACTCGATGCGACCGTATCTGCAATACGTTCGGCCGAGCGGTCGTAGTCCAGATCGGACCCCTCACCGCGTAACCACAGCTATTGGGTTCCACTCCCTGTGCTCTAAGTCGCCCCCTCCCCGGAAATACCGGTCGAGCTCCGGGATCAGAGCTCACCATGCCAATCGTCCATACGTAGTGTCCCATTGCAACAGACTTCCTCAGATGCACAGTATCGCGTTGTAGTGTACAAATTTTTTGGCAGGCGAGCTTCTACACACGGCCTCGGTTATTCCATAGGGTCTCCCTTCTTGATGTTTGCACACCTGAAGTCGGCCCAGGGTAGGCGCTGGATCTGCCTCCACCGCTCAGATAAGAGAGGCACGGCCGAGCAGCTTGATACGTTGTGGTCGATATAATCGCTCTGCGTCAGCGCAGGACCACGGGCTGTACCTATGCATGAACGCTTGGGTTCTCTACTGGACTCCTCACCCGTTTCGGCACCCCTTCCGATAATTGATCTTGTGATGGTGCTGCTTGTTCCGGCCAGCACGTTACTGATCTTCTTACTCACGAGTTCGCACCCTCGGGCTCTCAGTTAGCAGCTCGGGTCGGCCTGGATGAGGTCGCGCCAGGCCTTGCAATCGCCAACAACGTTGGCGATTTGAGCCTTGGTCAGCAGATTCGGCACGGTCGGATCGAATGGGCCGCCGCGCCCTGTCGGCAGCTACGGCAGCAGCTTGGCGAGACGAGTAGCCGCGGCGGCCAGCTGCGCACAGTCCTCGGCGACGCGTGCCCAGTTGTACTGGCACCATTCGGCGGTGATCACTTCCTCGCCGGGGTACCCCGGCTCCTCCTCACCCCACCAGATCGCCAACCGCATGTGCTCGGCCAGCTCGGCGTAACGCCTCAAGAATTGGGGCCTGAGCGGTCGTGGCAAGCTTTTCCATAGCCGCACCTCCATACGGTCAGGCCCCGGGACCGGTGGTCGCACACCGCCCGGGGCCATTCAAGTTCTGACACTCAGGACATCGCTGTGGCGCCGCCGACCGTTCCGGGGAGATCCCCTTAACCGCACCGCTCTCCCATCGGGGGAGGCAGGCGCAACGTGCCATATGCACCCCGAAAACGGGGTTTTCGCGGGCTCCCCGCCGGTGCCTCCCCACTCCTCCCCAAAGCGGTATTTTCGCACGTCATCGGGGGCAGACCTGGGGAGGCATTGGGGAGAACTCCCCAGCGTCCCAAGCGCCTCCCCGACTGCCTCCCCGCGTCGAGCGAGATCATCGCCGACCTGTTCGATCTCATTGTCCAGGTGGAGCCAGCGTTGCGCTTCGCGCTGAGCCTAGGCGCGGACCGCCTGAAAGACAACCGAGAAGGTGGCGCTTCGATGGTTCGTGGATGAGAGCGCCCTTGGCCTCGGCAAGCTGCTTACACGTGGCTGACCGATATCACCGAACACCCCACCCATGACGGGAAACTGTACTGCGCCTCCGTGATGGACGCTTTTTCCCGCCGAATCATCGGCTGGTCAATCGCTGCCCATATGCGCACTGAACTCGTCCTCGACGCACTCGGCATGGCGATCCTCCGGCGCCGCCCCGCCGACGGTGACACCATCATGCACTCCGACCACGGCACACACTACACATCATGGGCATTCGGGCAACGCCTCCGCGACGCCGGACTGCTCCCGTCCATGGGCACAGTCGGCGATTGCTACGACAACTCCATGAGCGGCCAAGCAGGAACGGGCGGTGAGAATTCGGTTCGGTGACTTGCCGGAGGTATCCGTCGACTTCACCGAGGAAGACAGCCGGGTCATCGCCCAGCGGATCCGCGGTGCCAGCGCCATCACCTGGCACGAGGCACGGTGACACCAGTATCGATCACGCTCGGGGGCGTCTCGCTGGTCGTGTCTGGATTACGCGTAACCGACGGCATGCGGGAGCCGATGGTCTGGGCCGCCGCCTGATCCGCCGAGCCGACCCAGGCGGCGTAGTGCCGTAACGTGGTTGTGCCGTCGCCGTGGCCGAGGCGACCGGCTACTGTTCGGAGGTCGACTCCAGCTGTGAGTAGTTCCGTAGCCGAGTAGTGGCGCAGCTGTTTAAGCTGGGTGTCGATGTTAAGTGTGTTCGCGAGCCGGCTGTAGCGACGGGTGACGGCGCTGGGATCTCGGGGCGTGCTGAGATCCGGTTGTGCGGAGAACAGCCAGGTGTGATCGGCAAGTGTAAGGCCGAGCAGCGACAGGTGCCGGACGCAGTCCGCCTTGTGTCTGCTGAGCAACTCCGCAGTTGGCTTGTCGATCGCCACGCGGCGCATCTGGTGCGTCTTCGTGTCTTTGAGAATCATCCCGTCTGAAGTGCGGACGTAGTTCTCGTCAAGCCGTACGATCCCACCGACGACATCCACGTCGTTCCACTGCAGCGCAAGGATTTCACCGCGACGCGCGCCGGTGACCGCGGACAGCCAAACGTACAAGCCCCACTCGGCGGACGCTTGCCACGCGGCCTCAACAATGCTCGCCATCTGCTCGCGACTGGGCGGACGCGGCTGAGGGCGTTTCTTCGCCGGCGGCCTCACGGATGGCATCGGGTTGACGGTGATCCAACCCCAGCGCACCGCGGCGGTCAGTGCGCCGCTGAGGATCGCGTGGATCTGGCGCACACTCGATGCTGCGTACGGCTGGCACACGTGAGCTCGGCACGCGATTGTAGAGCAGTCGTGCGGACCGTCGGCTTTGTGCTTCTCGATGAACGGTCGTCCGGAGCAAAGGTGGCGGCAGCGTCGCAACTTCGCGTAGAACGATTCGAGCCGCTCGGACGCGTCTCGAACGAGCAGCAATGAGGGGTACGTCGCCCAGGTTAGGTCGGATGTAGATGCGGATCTGCGACTCGTAGTTCATTCGGGTGGTCGGGTCAACCTCGTGCTGCGCCAGCCACCGGTCGAGTAACGCGCCCATCGTCGACTTCGTCCGGGCAACCTTCAACGAGTCAGCGTCAGAGAGCAGTCGAGTCCTGACCTTCTCGGCTTCCCTCATCGCGGCGCGTTCGGAGCGTTCGTTGCCGGGCTTCTCGATCGGTACGCCCTCGACAAGTACGATGCGCTCCGCAGTGGATGGATCCGCACCTGCGGATACGCGCACCTGGAGCAGGCCCACGCCCATACGGCGGATGCTGCCTCGCGTGCGGGGGCCTACGGCGGCCTCAGCCCGGTCTGTCATGACGTGAAGCTAGCACGGCTCGTGGATGGGACTGTGGATAAAGATCCACGGCGACAAGCTCACGAGACTCGGGGTCAGGACTAAGACACCTGGTCAACAGCCGTTAGGTACTTGCGCGCCCGAAGAGATTCGAACTCCCAACCTTCTGATCCGTAGTCAGATGCTCTATCCGTTGAGCTACGGGCGCCTGTTCAGTTGTCGGCCAGCATAGGATCTGACCGTCCGCGGAGGCTCCGGGATTCGAACCCGGGAGGGAGCGTAACCCCCAACCGCATTAGCAGTGCGGCGCCATAGACCAGACTAGGCGAAGCCTCCCGGGGCCCGTCGAGGCCGCCAGAGGAGCAGCGTACACAGTGTGTCCATGATCAGGCAAAGTGGGTAGCCGATCGGCCAGCGTCGCCATCATCGCTGGTCACAGCAGCAGTGTCGCGAAACTGTCAGACCCCTGCCGTACCGTCACACCCATGGACGAACCCTTGATGGAGATGGTCGCAGGCAGGCCGCGGGCGGGGCTGGCTGCGCTGGTCGCGGGCTACACCGGCTACCGGATGCAGGGCGCACCACCTGGTGTGCACCGCGGCCTGCCCTCGCGTCACCTGACCTTCATCGTCACCCTCGACGGCACGGTCGATCTGGCGAGCATGCCCGATCCCGCTCAGCCATCGGCCTCGTTCACCACACTCGCCGGTGGCCTGCACGCCAGCCCGGCGCTGATCAGTCATGACGGCCATCAGCACGGCATTCAGTTGGGCCTCACGCCGCTGGGCGCACGCGTACTGCTCGGGCTGCCAGCGGGCGAACTGGCCGGCACGGTCGTCGATCTGGACACGCTGCTGGGGTCGGCAGCCGGCGAACTCGTCGAGCGGCTCCGGTCGGCGCGGACCTGGACCGACAGGTTCCTCGAACTGGACAGCCTGCTGGCCCGGATCGCCCGGCAACGGGATGGTCCTGCGCCAGAGCTGGGCTGGGCCTGGCGGCGGTTGACCACGAGCCACGGCCGCATCGAGGTCGCCACCCTCGCGCAGGAGGTCGGCTGGAGCCGCCGACACCTCAGCGCGCGGTTCCGCCGCGAATTTGGTCTGCCACCGAAGGTCGCGGGCCGGGTGATGCGTTTCGAGATCGCGCACCGGCTGCTCCGGGCACCTCACCGGCCCGGGCTGGCCGAGGTGGCGGCCCGCGCCGGGTTCTACGACCAAGCCCACCTGCACCGTGAGTGGCGGGAGCTGGCCGGGTGCACCCCGTCGCGGTGGCTGGCCGAGGAGTTCCCATCTGTCCACGACGTCGGGTACAGCGGGAGCGCATCCTTGACGACATGACCGAGAACACTCCAGCACCGACCGTCTGGCCGTGCCTGTCCTACACCAACGAACGCGCTGCGATCGGCTTCCTCATCAAGGCCTTTGGCTTCGAGGAGACACTCGTGGTCCCTGGCGAGAAGGACGGTGAGATCGTGCACGCCGAGCTGCGTTGGCCCGAGGGCGGCGGGATCATGCTCGGGTCCGGGGAGGGCGAGTTCCACGTGAAGCCCGGCAGCTTGTCGCTCTACGTGGTCACCGACCAGCCCGATGCGCTGTTCCAGCGGGCCACGGCCGCGGGGGCTGAGGTCGTCCGCGGGCTCAGAGACGAGGACTACGGCTCGCGCGGGTTCACCGTGCGCGACCCGGAAGGCAACCGGTGGAGCTTCGGCACCTACCGCGGAACCTGATCGGCGCGGAGCTGCGCTTCGGTTTCCCAGCTCAACACGTCGTTGAGCACATCGAGCGCGCTTCCCTCGACCCGGCAATGCATCAGGGCGTCCTCGGAGACGATCAGCGACGATGTCCGCTTGCGCCAGGCGAAACAGTCGCGGCTGAATCCCTCAATATGGATCAAATCCGTCCAATCACCGCTGACTCGGTATCCCACTCGAGCTGACGCCACGTGAATCGGAGCGTCGCGCACACCGACAGACTCACCACCCAGCGACGCTGCCCGCCGAGATCACCAGCACTGTCGCGCCCGGCCTATACCACCGCGCGCAAAGCGCCAGTGCGCACCCACGCCGTTACGCATACTGACACCCTCGCAGCGAATCGATGGGTACGGATGGTTGATCTCGTCCGTCGTGAAAACATGCGAACATCTGACCCTACGGCTGGGTATGAGAGAAGGAAAGTTGGCCCGTGGTCCACGTGCATGGGACCGGAAACTTGGCTCTGTGAGGTGCGGGAGATGATGAGACGTGGCGGCGCGGGAGATGATGAGACGTTCAGCTGACGGAGGGTGTCGCGGTGTGCGCTAATTTGGTGTTGGCCGAGTGTCTTGCAGAGACTGGTTTAACGAAGGCTGGACTTGCTGATGCCGTCAACGCTGTGGTGGAAGACCTCACTGGTACGCCAGGGCGTGCAAGTGATCGCTGGGTGAGGATGTTGGTGGATGGCTCGATCCGCTGGCCTCGCCGTCATTACCGGCAAGCCCTCGAAATCGTATTAAAAGCTCCGATGGGCGAGCTACGGTGTCAAGGGACAGCTCGACTTCCCTGTGGGCGGACAGTTGATCTCCCTGTGGGCGGACAGTTTATTTCCCTGTTCGCGGTCAGCTGGTCTCCTGTTGATCTAGGTCAAGGGGACCACCCCCCTTTCCGGCGGTGGCTTCGGCCAGGCGCAGGCTGGTGCCTTCGGTGAGCACGATGTGCGCGTGGTGGAGCAGCCGGTCGAGACAGGGTCCAATCCCGCTAATGATGCCGTGGTATCAGCGTGCGATTCTGCGGTGTTGGTGAATGGTCGTTTGGTGTCGGCCGGGGGTCACGTCAGGGCCGCTGCGGCCATCGATGGGCAGGCGCATAGGGGACGTGACACGGTGACTGGACCCGCCGCCGGGCCGGATGTCGCCTCGGTTGATGCCGTGCAGGTCGTCGGCGAGCAGGTGTACTGGATCGAGGGACGGGCTAGTGGCGACGTTCTGGTTCGCTCAAGCGGGTTGGCTGATGCGCGGGACGTTCTACCGCTCGACGTGGCGGTAGCCTCCTACGTCCACGACTACGGTGGCGGCGCCTACCTGGCTACCGGTAACGCACTCTGGTTCGTCCGTGCCGATGATCAGCAGATCTGGTGGGTCACCCGGGAGGGATTGCGCGCGGTCACCGCGGCGCCGCAGCACGGCGAGCACCGTTACGCAGATCTTCGCCTATGTGCACCCGGGCTGCTCGTCGCCGTACGGGAGCGTCATGACGACGCAGCGGTGACCAACGAGCTGGTGATGGTTCCGGCCGACGGGTCGGCTGCCCCGTGGCCGGTGGCGCAGGGCTGGGACTTCTACTCCTTCCCGCGGCCAAGCCCCGACGGGAGCACGCTGGCCTGGACGAGCTGGCGCCACCCGCTGATGTCCTGGGACAGCACCTGGCTGTGGACAGCCGAGATCCGCCGGGACGGCAGCCTCGGCACACCTCGGCATATCGCCGGTGGCCCGGAGGAATCGGTGTTCCAGCCAGAATGGAGTCCCGGAGGCGTCCTGCACTTCGTATCCGATCGCAGGGGTTGGTGGGATCTGTACGTTTGCCCGCCTGAAGGTGACATCGTCTCACTCGTTCAGCTTGAGTCAGCGGATCTGGGCACCGCGCAATGGGAGTTCGGATACTCCACATACGCTTTCCTGGATCACGACCGGATCGCTCTGCTCGCGCACCTGGGTGGCGCCACCCGACTCAACATCTGGGACCTCACCGCCCCGATATACGCGCCGTCGAGTTGCCCTATACTTCGATGAAGCCGTATCTGCCCGCACACCCCACCGGGGTCACGACGATCGGGTCGTCCCCGGACCGGATGCCGGCCGTCATCGTGGCTGACATCGACAGTGGTGAGTGCCGCGAGTTGACAGCGGCTGGAGGGCAGGCACCCGATCCCGAGGTCGTCGATGTCCTCGCGCGGGATGGCGGCCGGGTGCATGCCACCTTGTACCGCCCCCGACCGGAGAGAAGCCCTGCGCCGGTGATCGTCCGGGGGCACCCAGGGCCGACCTCGAGCGCTCCGTTGCGGCTCGACCCGTGGGTCCAGTTCTTCGTCGACCACGGGTTCGCGGTGCTCGATGTAGATTACCGGGGTAGTACCGGCTACGGTCGCGCCTACCGCACCGCACTCCGCGGCCACTGGGGCGTGCTGGACGTTTCCGACTGCATCGATGCTGTTGAAACGGTCGGACGAGACGGAGCTGTTGATCTGGACCGGGTCGTCATCAGCGGCGCGAGCGCGGGTGGCTACACGGCGTTGCGGGCCGCGACGACCACCACGACGTTCCGGGCGGCCACCGTACACTCCGCCATTGTCGACCCTGTCGCATGGCGTAGCGCCGCGCCGAAATTCCAATCGCACCACGTCGATCTTCTCCTGGGCCCAGTCGACACCTGGCGAGACCGGTCCCTGATCCGCCCCGGTATCGCTGCTCACTGCCCCATCCTCGCTTTCCACAGTGACCGGGACACGGTCACGCCACTTCGCCAGGTCCGGGAGCTGGTCGCGGCGCTCGGTGACCAGCTGTCACTCGTGGTCTACCCGGATGAGGGTCATGGACTGAGCCGGCCCGGCAATATCCCAGCCGCCATGGTGACCAGTGGCGTGGTCAACGATGTTACCCGGCGTCGCACCTGGGAAGTCGATCTCGTGGTGGCACCGGCGGACGGGCGGGTGCTGGCGCTGGGCGAGGCGAAATGGGGCCAGGTGATGGACATCGGCCATCTCGAACGCCTCCGGCGGATCCGTCAACTCCTCGTCGCTCGGGACCGCGACGGTGCCGGCAGCACGCGGCTGCTGTGCTTCAGCGCCACTGGGTTCACCGCCGAGTTGGCCGCCGCCGAGCGGGACGGGCAGCTCAGCTGTATCGGCCTCGACCGTCTCCACGCCGCAGAGAAGTCTCACTGAGCTCATCCAGCTTTACCGCGGCATGTTCGGGTGCGACAAGGCACTGTTGCGAGCCCATCGCAGTTCTGCTCCCGCTCCACGACATCGGCACTCTCGGTGAGCTCGCCACAAGACTCTTCGCGCCTTCTTGACGTGAATGGATATCGCTACCACCAAAAGTGGCAACTTGAAACGCATGAAAGCTT
Organism: Pseudonocardiaceae bacterium; assembly: GCA_050699515.1. Lineage (GTDB taxonomy): Bacteria > Actinomycetota > Actinomycetes > Mycobacteriales > Pseudonocardiaceae. Next base: position 29,974 of record JBOHFF010000150.1, on the reverse strand, counting down.
GACAAAATAGACAAAATAGAAAATGATCAACGGGTTGCTCGGGTAGAATGATTCCAAGGCCCCGATCCGTCTTTGCATCTGCAAGAACGTTATAAGGATTCCACCCTATGTCCACCCTGTGTCCACCTTGTGTCCCCTTGCTGAACTGACACGTCTCTCATGACAACCACGATGCGCACCGCAACGGCACCCGGGCACTGGCCGGTGTTAGGGCATGCCTGGGCGCTCTGGCAGCGCCCGCTGGAATTCCTTGCCTCCCTGCCCGCCCACGGTGATCTGGTGGAGATCAGGCTCGGGCCCCAGCGGGCGTTCGTGGTGTGCTGCCCGGATCTGGCGCATCAGGTGCTGCGTAATGGGCGCACCTTCGACAAAGGAGGCCCGGTCTACCAACAACTCGCCACGGTGATGGGAGACAGTGTCGGTACCTGCCCGCATGGGCCGCACCAGCGGCAGCGCCGACTGCTGCAGCCGGCATTCAACCCAGATCGGCTCGCCGTCTACACCACCGAAATGAGCCGGCAGGTGTCCGCTGCGCTGGAGAACTGGCAGGACGGGCAGGTGATCGATGTCGTCGCCGCGATGGACGAGATCACCGCCAGGGTCAGCGCGCGAACCCTGTTCAGCGCCGATCTGTCCTCCGGGCAGTCCACGGACCTGCTGGGCGGCTTCACCGCGGTGCTGGACGGGATGTTCCTGCGCCTGGTCATGCCGGCGGGGCTGGCTCGGGTACCCTCGGCGACCAACCGCCGCTTCGACCAGGCGTTATCGCGGGTGGATGCGCTCACCTACGAGATCATCAGGGCCTACCGGCGCGACGGGATCGACCGCGGGGACCTGCTGTCGATGCTGCTGGCCGCGCGGGATGACGACGGCGAGGCGTTGACCGACACCGAGCTCCGCGATCAGGTCGTCACCTTCTGGCTGGCCGGCACGGAGACCGCCGCCAGCCTGCTGGCCTGGAGCCTGCACCTGCTGGGGCAGCATCCCGAGGTCGCGCAGCAGGTGCACACCGAGGTCGACGCCGTGCTGGGTGGGCGGGTCGCCGGGCACGCCGACGTGCCCCGTCTGGACTACACCGACCGGGTGCTCACCGAGGCCCTGCGCCTGTACCCGCCGGGATGGATATTCACCCGGGTGCTCACCACCGAGGCCACCCTCGCCGGGCGGATCCTGCCCGCGGGCACTGTCCTGCTCTACAGCCCTTACCTGATCCAGCGCCGGCCCGACCTCTACCCCGACCCCGACCGGTTCGACCCCGACCGGTGGCTGCCCGACCAGGCCGCCGCCTTGCCGCGGGGGGCATACATCCCCTTCGGTGGCGGCGCTCGTAAATGCATCGGCGACACCTTCGGCAGGCTGGAGACCACCATCGCCTTGGCGTCGATCACCGGGCGCTGGCGGCTCGATCCCATCCCCGGTGTGATCACCCGCCCCCATCCCCGTACCAGCCTCAGGCCGCGCCCACTCCGTATGCGCTTGCGCCACCGTCACCCTTGCTGACCCCGCGCTCGCGTTCGTTCGTTCCCTCTGGGCATGGTGTGGCGAGGAGGTCTTCGACGTAGCTGGGCTGATTTCCGGCCTCAGTGTACTCGACGTGCCCGTACCGAGGTGTGTACTGGCACCATTCGAGGTTTCCGTTGACCCAATCCTGCATGCCCGTCACGCATCGCCCGATCTTCTCGATCGCGGCGTTGTCGACCCCTATGTGCGGCAACGAAGCCTGCAGCTGGTGTCGCGCCGCGCAGAACTGATCGACTCGCTGGGTTGCCCGCGCCGCTACTGCCTCGAGCGCCTGGTTGCGTGTCATTCCGTGGACGCGCTCCAGGACCAGGACGAGATTGAGGACATTGCCCCGGGCGAGCTCCTTGTCCAGCGAATACAAGTCGTTGTGCAGGCAGACCAGATCTGTGGTAGCGGCCACCAGTTCCTGAAAGGCCGGCGTACGCCAGGCCGCCTCGGGTACTTCGGCGTGCTCGGCGAGCTCGATGAGGTCGACGTAGAACGGTACCCCGGCGGTGGCTCGACGCAATGCAAGATACTGCTCGATATCCAGATCGCCATTGAGTCGGCGATCCGCGGTGGCCTCAGCGGCCAGACTCCGCAACGTGCTCAGCAGATGTGCGGCGAAACGTTCGTACCAGGTTGACGGTGTGCGGCTGAACGTGCGCCGACACATGTCGGCAAGCGCGCGCACCGCTGGTGAGGCTTGTGAGTCCGTATCCTGTTCCGGGTGCAGCACAGCGGTACATAGGCCGGGCAGCGCATGTTCCCAGGCCTGGGCAGTGTTATATGTGCCCTCGGAGAGCTGGTCGTCGAGAAGCGCGTACCACGACAGCCACTCCGCGCACAGCGCCAGATCCTCGTGCGCGGCCGTGCAGTAGGCCCGTGCCGCGAATCCGCCGTAGTCGCTGTCATCGAACCGACGCGCGGCCGCGTCCGAGCTGACCAGACCGAATCGTCTGGCCCATGCCCGAATGTGCCGCTCGACGGCCTCGGCCAGGGGATTGATCCGCCTCGGGAACGGCAGCGGAATGTCGGGAAGTATCATGCTCATAAAATCAGCATACGCATGATTAAAAGAATCAGGCGCTGATGTGGTGCACGCTAAGTGGTCGCTGCCGGAAGTCCGTCGGTCTCGCAGTAACGGTGCGTGTCGCGAACTCGACGCAGCCGATATTTTCCGGCACCGAAATGTCGGTGACGTCGAGTTCAGGACACCCACGGACTTCCTACAGTGACCACTAAGCGACTGCCGGTTATACTTGATTGTCGCGTCACCTTCCAACGCGTCTCGAACGTTCATCAAGCGCCCCATTCTCTCGCGGTGGGGCATTTTCCGGGAAGTGGCAGGCGACGTGGTGGGTGGGGGTTAGTTCGACCAGGGGGGGTTCCTGGGTGCGGCAGATGTCTTGGGCCTTCCAGCAGCGGGTGTGGAACCGGCAGGCCGGGGGTGGGTTCAGCGGACTGGGGACGTCGCCGGTGAGCAGGATCCTGCGGCCGTTGCGGCGTCGGGTCGGGTCGGGCACCGGGACCGCGGAGAGCAGCGCGACTGTGTAGGGGTGCCCGGGTCGTGAGTACACCGCGTCGCGCTCACCCAGCTCGACGATCGTGCCGAGGTACATGACGGCGACCCGATCGGACACGTGGCGCACCACCGAGAGGTCGTGGGCGATCAGCAGGTAGGTCAGGTTCAGCTCGTCCTGCAGGTCCTCCAGCAGGTTGATCACCTGGGCCTGGATGGAGACGTCGAGCGCCGAGATGGGCTCGTCGGCCACGATCAGTTTCGGGCGCAGGGCGAGCGTTCGGGCGATGCCGATGCGCTGGCGCTGACCGCCGGAGAATTCGTGCGGGTAGCGGTTGTAGTGCTCGGGATTCAAACCGACCAGCTCGAGTAGCTCCTGCACCGCGGCCCGTATCCCGCCGGGTGGGTTGACGCCCTGGATCCGGAACGGGGCGGCGACGATGGTGCCGACGGTGTGCCGGGGGTTCAACGACGAGTACGGGTCCTGGAAGATCATCTGGATGTCTCGGCGCAGCGGGCGCATCCGGCGGGCGGGCAGGTGCGTGATGTCGCGGCCGTCGAAGACGATCGATCCGGCACTGGGCTCCAGCAGCCGGGTGAGCAGCCGGCCGGTGGTGGTCTTGCCGCAGCCCGACTCGCCCACCAGCGCCAGCGTCTCGCCGCGGCGAACTTCGAAGTCCAGCCCGTCGACCGCCCGCACAGCTCCGACCGTGCGTTGCAGCAGGCCCCGCCGGACCGGAAAGTGCTTGCGCAGCCCGGACACGCGCAGCACGACGGGCTGCGGTGCCTGCGCCGGCGCGGTGACCGCTGCGTTCTTGTCCACCGCGGTCACAGCTTCGGCCGGATCTCGTCGTCGAGGATCCGCAGCCGGTGCTCATCGGAGAGGTGGCAGGCGACCAGGTGCCCGGTGGATCCTGCAGCCCGCAGCTCGGGCCGCACCGTGCTCGACTGACCCCCGGTCCGCCCGGCGTAGCCGCAGCGCGGGTGGAACGGGCAACCGGGCGGAACGTTGATCAAGCTCGGTGGGCTGCCCGGGATCGGTGCCAGCCGCTGTGTCCGCTCGCGGTCCCAGCGCGGCATCGAGCCGAGCAGGCCCCACGTGTAGGGGTGCTGGGGGCTGGAGAACACCTCGCTGGCCGGCCCGTACTCGACGGCGCGTCCCGCGTACATCACCAGGATGTCGTCGGCCAACTCGGCGACCACTCCCAGATCGTGGGTGATGATGATCACTGAGGAGTCGAAGTCGGTCTGCAGGTCGCGGATCAGGTCCAGGATCTGGGCCTGCACCGTGACGTCCAGCGCCGTCGTCGGCTCGTCGGCGATGAGCAGCGCGGGGCTGCACGACAACGCCATCGCGATCATCGCGCGTTGCCGCATGCCGCCGGAGAACTGGTGCGGGTAGTCATCGGCGCGGAAGTGCGCCTGCGGGACGCCGACCCGCTCGAGTAACTCCACCGCGCGGCGGCGCGCGGTCTGCTTGCTGACGTCGTGGTGCAGCCGGTACGCCTCGACGATCTGGTGACCCACCGGGTAGTACGGGTGCATCGCGGACAGCGGATCCTGGAAGATCATCGCCATGCTCCGGCCGCGCAGCTTGCGGACCCGCTCGGGGTCGGCCGAGACCAGCTCGACACCGTCGAGCCAGATCTCGCCGGAGATCCGCGCGCTGCCCGGTGGATGCAGGCCCATGATTGACAAACTGGTCACGCTCTTGCCCGAACCCGACTCCCCGACGATGCCCAGCCGCCGGCCCCGCTCCAGCTGCAGCGACAACCCGTCCACGGCCTTGACCAGGCCGTCCTCGGTCGGAAAGTGCACCCGCAGCTCACGCACGTCCAGGAAAGGGTTCATCAATACCGCACCCTCGGGTCGATCACGGCGTAGAGCAGGTCCACCACGAGGTTGGCCACGATGATGAAGATGCTGCCCACCAGCACCACCCCGAGCACCTTCGGTAGGTCGTTGCTGACTATCGCGTCCACCGAGTACTTGCCGATGCCGGGCAGCGAGTAGGTGCTCTCGGTGAGGATCGCGCCGCCCAGGAGCAACCCGAGGTCCAATCCGAAGATCGTCAGGATCGGGGTGAGCGCGGAACGCAGCCCGTGCTTGAGCACCACGGTGCGCTCCGGGAGCCCCTTGGCCCGCGCGGTCCGGATGAAGTCCTCACCCATGGTGTCGAGCATGCCCGCCCTGGTCAGCCGCGCGTAGCCGGCGGCATAGAGGAACGCCAGCGTGATCCACGGCAGGATCAGGGCATACGCCCAGCGCAGCGGGTTCTCCTCGATGGGCACGTAGCTACCGCCTGGAGCGGTGATACCCAGCCCGTAGCTGAAGATCGACAGTGCCAGCAGGCCGGTGAAGAAGATCGGCAGTGACACCCCGGCCAGCGCGACGCCCATCGAAGCGCGATCGAACACGCTGCCCCGGCGCAACGCGGAGACCACACCGGTGGACACCCCGGCGACCAGCCAGATCAGCGCCGCTCCGGCGGCGAGCGACATGGTCACCGGCAGCCGGTCGAGCAGGTCAGGCAGCACCGGGTTCTGGGTGAGGAACGAGTACCCGAAGCACGGCGCCGGGCAGTGCACCGTGGTCGGGCCGGTGCTGTAGTCCGCACCGAGAACCAGGCCCTCGAGGAACCGGCCGTACTGCACCCAGATCGGGTCGGTGAACCCGAGTTTCTCCGCGATCTGGCGGATCACCTCGGGGGAGGCGGTCCGCCCGACATAGCGTGAGGCGAGGTCCTCCGGGGTTGCCCCGGCCAGCCGGGGCACCAGGAAGAAGACCGCGAAGGTCGCCGCGGTGACGATCACCAGCAGCAACACCGCCGCGACCATCCGTCGAGCTATGTAGACGCCCATCCGTGCCTACTTCCGCGTGGTACCCAGAGCCAGGTAGTCGTACATCTGGAACCCGTCGGTGATGAACACGTTGGTCAGGTTCGGTGGCCGGTAGTGCAGGCCCTTGGACCACACGCCGGGCAGGATGAACGCGCCCTCCATCACCTTGCGGTCGATGTCGACCCAGATCTGCTCCCGCGCCGCGGCGTCTTTGGTCAGCAAGGCCTGGTCGAGCATTCGGTCCACTGCCGGGTCCTTGACCCCCAGGTTGGTGTTGCCGCCAGTGGCCCGGATCACCCGACTGTCGACGATCTGGGAGATGAATCCGAATCCCTCAGGCCAGTCCGCGCCCCAGCCGTGAACCATCAGGCCGAGGCCGTTGGACTTCGCGTAGTCGGGCTTACCGGCGTAGAGGCGGTAGTAGTCGGCCAGCGGGTATGGTTTGATCTCAAGGGTGATTCCGACCCGCGCCAGCGACTGCTGCAGCGCCTCGGCGGTGGCCTTCTCCTTGGGCCGCTCGGCCCGGTAGGAGATGCCGGTGGTGAAGCCGCCCGGCCGGCCGCACTGAGTGAGCTCATCTTTGGCCTTGGCGATATCTCCCCTGTGATCGGGCGAGGGGTAGAGGTCGAAGCGCTGAGCGCCGGGGATCACCGGCGGCAGGATGTTCGTAGCGATCTCGCCGCCCGTCGCCCCACCGTAGGCGCGCTGGTAGCCGGTCCGGTCGGCGGCATACAGCACCGCCTTGCGGCAGTGGATGTCGTCCAGCGGCGCGACGTCGGAGTTGAGCGCGGTATACCACAGCCGGGCCACCAGCGCGGAGTCGGTGTTCGTGCGCAGGTTCTGGTCGGCGAAGATCCGGCCCTGAGCCGAGGGCCCGACCCCGGAGCCCTCGATCGAGACGTCGAGATCTCCGGAGACGAGCCGGTTGTCGATGTCGTCGGCGTTGACGTTCAGGTCGACCTGGATCTTCTCGGGCAGCGGCCGGCGGTTCGGGTCGGTGGCCGGGTCCCAGTTCGGATTGCGGACCATCGTGAATCGTTTGCCCAACTCGTTGGTCTCGAACATGTACGGTCCTGTCGAGACGACGTGCTCCTTGTACTTCGACCCGGTGTCCTTGGCCCGCGGTACCGGGATGGTGGCCGGGGTCTGCGCGAGGTAGTCGAAACCGCTGAACGCCTTGCTGAGCCGGAAGATGATCGTCCGATCGTCCGGGGTCTCGATCGCTTTCAGGCCGAGCTTGTTCGGATCGGGGTCGGAGTAGGGGCTGGTGTAGCCCTGCAGGTCCAGGAAGTCGTTGAAGTAGGTCGGCCCGTTGGGGAAGGTCGTCTTATCCAGCGACCGCTCGACGGCGTACTTGACGTCCTTGCTGGTGACGGGGGTGCCGTCCTCGAACTTCACCCCTGGGCGCAGGGTGTAGGTCCAGGTCTTGGCGTCCTCGCTGGAACGGCCCAGCGCCTCGGCGAGGTCGGGCACCAGCGTGGCGCCCTGCTGGCCCGGAGCCGAGGCGAACATCAACAGCGCCCGCCCGTAGTTCCGGATGAAGTTCCAGGAGTAGCCGTAGTACGTGTCAGCTGGGTCGAGGGAGTCCCAGTCGCCGAAGTTGGCGTAGCGCAGGGTGCCGCCCTTGGCTTGCGACGGGTTGTGCACTCCGCCGGCGGCGCCGCTGCCCGCGGTGCCACCGGCGCTCGGCCCGCCGCACCCGGCCAGCACCAGCGTGACCGCCAGCACCACGGTCGCGCTGAGCCCGGTTCCGCGACTCGTTCTCATCCCGTGTGCCCCCTTCGTCATCGTCATTGTTCAAGGTCCGGAACATACCGACCATCGATGACCGCCGGAGCAGTACGGGCAGATCCCCAGCCTGGTACGACCGCCTATGATCACAGAAAGTTAGCTCCGTAGGATCCAGCTGGTGGTTCGTGGCCGTCCGGCATCCGCACATCAGATCCGACGCGACGTCGTGTTCGTCTTCGTCCGCAGTACTTCAGCGGACCAGTCCAGGAACTCGGTGACCTTCGGTTGGTTTGAAAAGTGCGCCAGTTCTGCCCGCACCCGGTCGAGGCGGTCGGCGATTCGGGCGGAGCTGACCTCGCTCGCAGCCTCCACGGCCTGGGTGGCGGTGTAGACAGCCTCCTCAACGTGCCCTAGCCTGACCAGCACTTCGACATGCTGCCCCAGGTACAGAGCGCGGTTGCGCGGGTATGCTGGGCCGACTGCGGCGAGGGCATCACGGGCGGAGCGTTCCGCGAGCGGAAGATTCCCCAGATCCTGCGCTGCGCGCACCACGAGCGAGGCAAGGTCCGCTTCGCTCCAGAAAGCGAGCCAGGGCGGGTCTTCCTCACGCTGGCCGGCACCGAGCAGGACGCCAGCCCGATGCAGCGCATGCCAGGTGGCCCGCTCGTCTCCAGCTCGCGCGTGGCCCAGTGCCTCCCGGGCCAGCAGCAGGGACTGCAGCCGGGACGACCCACACAGTTTTGCCGCCTGCTGGGCAGCCTGAGCCAGCTCGACCGCCTCCCTTGGCCGCCCCAGCTGGCTCGCCTGCTGAGACATTGCCTGCAGGACGACGACTAACATCCGGTTGTCGTTGGCAAGCTGCGCGGTGTGCGACGCTTCAAGCCACCAGTACCGGGCGTCTGCCTGTCGCCCAGCATCGTAAGCCAGCCAACCGGTGTGTTCGGTCAGCTCCCCGGCGAGGGTGTGCAACTTCTCGCCGGTCGACGGGCTGTAACTGCCCCGGTGTAGGACGCGACGCAGTCGCCGCAGCGATCGCAGCGCGAGCTCGTACACCCCGGAACCGCCGTACTGGTCGTCCAGCTCGCGCAGCCGAGCCAGGTTGCTCCGCCAAGCCGTCACACCCTCTGGCCCGAGCCGGGACACTTCGGCGGACTCCGAGCCGACCAGTGCGCCTGCACCCACCCCGAACACCGACGCGAGGAACTCGAACCGGTCCACAGGGTCCGCTCCTCTCGCCGACGATCCCCCTACTGTAGGACCGTGAACAGCCAGCACACACCCCACGACCGGCAGCACGATTCCAGAACTGCCTGGGACAGGGGTGGCCTCAGCGGTGGCCTCGATCAGGGCGACCAGGCGTTCGAGCACTCCGCCCGCACCGAGCACCTCATCGCAGGCCTTGGCCAGTGCCGCGGTCGGAGTGCGTTCGGCCTTCTCCACCTTGCTGATCAGATCACTCGAGTAGTTGACCTGCGCTCCGAGCCTGGCGTGCGATAAGCCCGCCTGCTCTCGCCAGTGCCGCAACTCGGCTCCGAAGAAATGCCGCAGCGAGACGTGCGGCTTCAGCTTCCTTGGCGGTCGCCCCACAGGCCCACTCCCGGCACCAGGGATCCGGACAGCGACGCTGTCCGGATCCACCCCATCGAAGTTCTGTCTCTGTAGCGGTATCAATAGCTCATGAGCAGCGAGTGTGATCATACCGTTATCAGTTGCCGGATCAAGGAGCCCCGCGAGAGGAGCATTGTACCCCATGAGAACCAGTCCAGCTTCCGGCAAGACGGTCCTGTTTGAGCGCACATTAGTGCTTTGCAAGCCAGATGCAGTGGCTCGGGGTCTGGTTGGCCGGGTAATACAGAAACTCGAGGATGCTCTGCTGACCATGGTGGGCATGAAGATGGTGTGGCCGACACCGGAGTTGATTGGCCACCATTACCACGACGTCACCGAGCGCCACAACGTGGCGGCCTATGAGGCCACCGTGCAGTTCATGTGCTCTGGGCCAGTAGTCGCCTTGGTGCTGGAAGCCCTCGGGGTGGTGGACAAAGTGCGATCCATGATCGGTTCTACCTGGCCGCAAGTTGCAATGCCGGGAACGATCCGGGGCGATTTCGCCCACCAACCTCGTGTGTCACACCACACGGCGGTAAACCTGGTGCACGCTTCCGCGACAGTCCCGGAAGCGTGCACAGAGATCGAGTTATGGTTTCGCCCTGACGAATTACACCCGCACCGCTTGGCTGCTGCTGACTTCGCGTCGCTGACGCCGATATCGCCAACGAAGGCTCCACGGTCTTAGGGCGGATTCCAACTTGACACCGAAACTCATCTTCGATGTGCCAGCCGTCCGATCGGTGAAGTGGATGGGCACCTCAACAACGCGGCAGCCGCTACGCACCGCCAGATAGTTCATCTCCGCCTGGAAGGCGTAACCAGCTGCGCCGATCTGGGACAAGTTCAGCATACGTAGTGTGTCGGCGGACCAGACTTTGAATCCGGCCGTGGCGTCCCGAATTCCCAGGTGCAGGATGCGTTCGAGATACCAGTTGCCGAAGGCCGACAACCACCGCCGGTTGATGCCCCACTCGCCGTCGATGCTGCCACCAGGAACGTAACGCGAACCTATGACGAGCTGTGCCCTAGCGGCTAACGCGGTACCCAGCAGACCTGGAATTTCCTCGACGGGGTGTGAGCCGTCAGCGTCTATCTGCACAACCCATTCCGGGGTGAATGGGGTTATCCACGGCAGGCCGTTCAAGACGGCGGTGAAACCATCGATGTAGGCTCGGCCGAGACCATCCTTGGTGGCGCGATGCAACACCGCGACGCGCTGGGTGGTATGAGCAATTTCGTCGGCAAGCTTGCCGGTGCCATCCGGGGAGTTATCGTCCACGACGAGCACACGCAGTTCAGGCAGGGGCAGTGCCAGTAGTCGCTGGACAAGTCCGGGCAGGCTGCCTGCCTCATTGTAAGTGGGCGTGACGACGATCAGCGGGCAGGTCTGCCTGGGTTCGGCCTGATCTGTGGGGTCGATAACGGACGGGGTCAACGTGAGGCTCCCTTGATCTGACGATGTCGATGTGTTCATAGCGCAGTACCAGCCGCACAACCTGCTCGCCGAACCGGGCGCAGGGAAGTGACGGTAGTGCCAAGCGGTCCCCCGTGCGAAACAGTGCAGCGTGCCCCAGCCTGTAGGACACCAGCATCGTCCCATCACTCAACTGGTAGCGGGCCGGGTTGAACAGGCCCATGCGATCGTCCGTGACGGTAACCGTGCCCATCGGACGCTCGCCGAGCAGCTCGTAAGCACCACTGACCAGCGCGGGAGTGATGGGGTCCGGCGTGGAAAAACGCGGGTCGAACCACTCGTCGACACCGGGAACGCGGAACCGAAGGTGATATCGACGGCCATCCGGCTTGCGGTATGGCCTGTGGGCAGCCAACAATTCCCGGATGACGGCCAGTGCAGTGCGGGCGTGGTGCTCGCCATAGATAACGAAGTCAAGATCACTGCGTTGCTCCGGTGGCTTGTAGACGGCCGACCCATAGACTCCTAGCGTCGAGGCCGGGACGTGTAGCGTAGCGGCCAGCGCATGCAGCCTGTCACCATGCCGGGCCACGAGCTCCGGTTCCTGTGGAAATAGAGCGTAGGTGATGGCCCTGGGATCGATACTCGCCAGCCGCCCTAACCGGTCATCTGCCAGGCCGGGGATGTGACTGACCAGTAACCGGTATTCGTCATAGCGCATGCCGAGAACTTTGGTCCAAGCTGAGCCCCAGAACTCAGCGTCCGGGTCACGACCCGCAGGGGTGTGAATGTAGGCGGCCCATCCGTAGATACGATCGTCGACTGCGGTGAGCGGAGCGAATAATACTCCATGGCAGGTGACCACCGTGGACCACGGTGGGATTGCAAGCAGGCTCATTCATCTGAGGGTAGGGTTAGCCGCACTGTCAGTATATGCCGTGTGGTCCGTGTCCGATTCAGTCCAGATTCAGCGGGCGAGCGGGAGTCTGCTGGCATACCGGCTCCGCTCGGGAAGCTCGCTGTCAAGACCCGAGTTCATCGCGAACGCGGATCCAGCGCGTCACGCAGACCATCGCCGAACAGGTTGAACGCCAGCACCGTGACGAAGATCGCCAATCCGGGGAAGAGCATGAAGTTCGGCGCGATCTGGAACCAGTGCGTGGCCTCGGACAGCATCCCACCCCAGGTCGGTGTCGGCGCTCGGACGCCGACACCGAGGAAGGACAGCGCCGCCTCGAACAGGATGTTGGTCGGGATCAGCAGCGTCGAGTAGATGAGGATCGGCGCGATCAAGTTGGGCAGCATCTCGGTGAACAGGATCCGCGGGTTGCGCGCCCCGAGACTGCGGGCGGCGTCGACGAACTCGCGCTCGCGCAACGACAGCGCCTGCCCGCGGATGATCCGGCCGATGTAGGGCCAGTTGAAGAACCCGATGATGAACACCATCAGCGCGATCCGCAAGGTGTCGCCCTGCAGGCCGAAGCCTTGATCCGGCACCACACCGACCAGCGCCATCGCGAACAGCAGCAGCGGGAACGCCAGGAAGACGTCCATCGTCCGACTGATCAGAGTGTCGACCCAGCCGCCGAAGTACCCGGCGATCACGCCCAGCACGGTCCCGAGCACCACCGAGAGCAGTGTGGCGAGGAACGCGATGAGCAGCGAGATCCGGGAACCGTAGACGACGCGGCTGAACAGGTCGCGGCCGTTGACCGGCTCGACGCCGAACAGGAACTCCGGGCTGATGCCCCCGAAGGAGCCACGGGGCACCTGTAGTTCGGGGTCGACCTTGTCGTAGTGGAACTCCAGCGGCGGATGCCCGAGCAGCGCGACGATCACCGGCGCGAAGATCGCGACCAGGATGAGGCCCACCACGACACCACCACCGGCCAGGGCGATCTTGTCGCGCTTGAGTCGCGACCAGGCGATCCGACCCAGTGAACGCCCCTGGATCGCCGTGCCCGTTCCCTCGGTGACCACGAACCCCTATCTCGCGTTGACGACGATCGTGTCGGTCACGACATTGCCGAAGGTGTCGATCACGGACACTGTACGGGAGCCGGTGTGGGTGACGTAGGCGCGTCGCCCGTCCGGCGAGACCACCACCTGCTCGGGAGAGTCGCCGACGGCGATGGTGCCGATCACCAGATTGCTGGCGGTGTGGATCACCGACACGGAGTCGGAGCCGGCGTTGGTGACGTAGGCGCGATGCCCGTCCGGCGAGAACCCACTCTGGCCCAGCCGATCACCGCCGACGGTTTCGATCGTTACCCCGTTGGCAGTGAGATAGGCGCGCAGCCCGCCCGACAAGTACACCCCCCGCCAGGGAGAGTAAGGCGAGACCACCACCTGCCCGGGAGTTTCGCGGGGTGGATTCGCAATCTTTGTATCAGCTTGAGACCAATTGCCGAACAGCATGAAGACGATCAGCACGACGAAACCCCAACCACCCCCGCCGGAGTCCGCTGTGCTGCCGCCGGACTGGTGGGTCGGCGCGGGGTGGAGGCTGGGAGAAGCCGGTGGTGCTGGCCGCACGACCGGGACGCTTCCGTTGCGTGGCCGAGGTACCGGGCCAGGAATCGTGGGACGTTGGGAGGGTCGGGGTGGGCTGGTGGGCAGGTCGCGGCGTTGGGGGAGGTCGGCGGGTACCGGTAGCTGATCGGGGTCCAGCGGTGGTGCGTCCAGCGGGGAGGCGAGCCGGCACAGCTGCGCCAGGTACGCACCGGCCGCACGGACCAGCTCCGACTCGCTGGCCGCGAGCGCGGTGAACGCCGGCGACATCGCGGGGTCCCGCAGGTCGAGCCGGCGGAACAGCAGGCATTCGTCGCCGCCGTCGAGGCGTTGCCACACGGTGGCGTCGACGGCGGTGGCCAGCAGCGAGATGTAGATCACCCAGCTGGAGAAGTGGTCCAGCGCCACGCCGGTGTCGGGCACTCGTCGCTGCGGGGGCTGGTAGTTGGGGTGGCCGCGCTCGATGCCTGCTCGCCCGGCCAGCGCGGGCACCCACATGCCGTCGTAGTCGACCAGCCGGATCCGCTCGTCGGCGGTGACCAGGATGTTGCCGTGCTGCAGATCACCATGGGCGACCTGCCGTTCGCGCAGGTCGACGCAAGTCCGCGCGAACGCGGTGGCGACTCGACCCAGCCGGGCCGGTTCGGCGAGGTAGTCCTCGACGTACCGGCCGAGCTCGGTGCCATCGCCGACCCATTCCATCACGACGGTGGGCCACCATCGGCCGGTGACCAGCACACCGCGTGGGCGGTAGTCGAAGCTGACCTGCCAGGGCGCGACGTGCCCGCCGGCCAGGTGCTCGGCGATGGTCGCGTACCGCTGCTGCAGATCGGGCACCGCGCGGGTGAAACACTTCACCGCCAACCGGGTCCCTGACCGGGTGGTGACCGAGAACACGCACGACGCCGCCCCCGAACGCGGCCTCGGCAACCCCAACGGCGTCGTCTCCACCGTCCCGGCCACCAGCTCCGGGTCGACGAAACACACGTCAGGGTGCTGCAATGCCTCCACGTAGGCGGCCCCGACCGGGGACACGGTCTGCGTCGTGACGGTCATCCCAGCACCCTCCTGCGCCTGGCCGCAGCACTACCGTGCCGTGACCAGCTCGACCGTCACCACCGTGATGTCGTCGTTGCGCAGCATCGAGCGCTCGGTGCTGCGCTGCGCGCTGACCCAGGCGGCCAGCGCCTGATTGCCCGGCCCCGCGGTCAGCGCCCGAAATGTCTCCACGGGGCTGTGACCCATCTCGACAGTGTGCATCGCCCAGGCGGCCAGCGCATCGGTGGTGAGTACCAGCAGGTCACCGCGCACGAAACGGCCGGCCACCGAGCGCGGCCGGCACAGCTCGACCCGCGTCGACACGACGAGATCGGGCCGGGAGTCGAAGGCCGCGGCGCTGGTCACCGGGAAGGTGCCCAGCACGTCGTCACCGCGGCAATGGAACAGGCAGCTGTCGCCGACGGCGGCGGCCCGCCACGTCCCGTCCTCGCTGGCCTGCGCGGCCAGCACGGTCGCCTGCGCACCACGCGCGAGCTTCTCGGCCTGCCACCAGGCCAGCGGCCGATCGGCCAGGTACTCCGACAGCTCCGCCGGCCAGGACCGCGCCGCCCGGCGCACGGCGTGGCGCAGCGCCCGCGGGTCGTACCCGCAGGCGGTCCGGGCCAGCAGCCGTGCCCAGCGGCCGGCGAATATGCTCTCGCTCGCGCCGTCGGCGATCGCTACCCGCAGGACCTCCGCGACACCGGTCCACTGTGCGACCTCCGGCCAGGCCGCGTCCTCGTACTCGGCCGCACTGTTGCCCGCTTTGGGTAGCCACGCCCGCTGGATGGTCGCTTTCAGCGCAGGTCCCGCGCCCGCGTGCCGATGTCGAGGAACTGCACCAGGGTGGTGACATCGGAGTTGTAGACGAAGCCGCGGGTGGCCGGCGTCGTCTCGAAGCCGTACTCGGCGGCGCAGCCGCCCACGTGTTCGGGCAGGACGCTGGAGATGTCGAACAACCGCGCCGCGCTGGCTCCCAGGCCCTGCGCCGAGGACGGAAAGCTGATCGACCGGGCCCTGTCACCGGCGACATGCAGGTTGAACAGCAAGACGTTGCCGTCCTCGCTGCGCACGCCGGTCAGCGCCGAGGCGGCCGCATGCGGCTCACCGTCAGTCGGATCCCCGTCGGTCAGGTTGAGCACGACCGGCGGGAAGCAGCCCGGATGGGCCTCGACGAAGCCCCGCACGATGGTCGCCGCTTCCGTCAGCGCCGCGCACATCGGGGTCATGCCGTCGGTCACCGGGTCGACCCACACCGGGAACATCACCGTCTGCTCGACCAGCCCGCCCGCCCCGTCGGGCACCCGCTTACGCCGCTGCTCTATCCGGGCCGGCGCGTCGGCCACCTCACTGATCGGAACCAGCCACCGGTCGCTGAGCCGACCGCCCAGCGCGGATCCGACCGACGCGCCGTAGCCGATCACCGCGATGTGGAAGTAGTCCCGGACGCCCTCGTCCTTGCCGCACTTCACGGTCAGCTCGGCGAGCAACCGGTTGAGCGCGTCGGCGACGATCTGCGCCTTGCTCTGCACCAGTTCACCAGCTCCGATCTTCTCGATCATCGACGTGGACTGATCGACCAGGAACACCAAGCACGCCGGGTTCGCCCGCGAGATCTCCGCCGTGTAGCTCATGCCGGCACGCCTGGCACCGGGGAGGTCGACGAGGACGGCGTCGAGCTCGCCACGGGTACGGGCGGCCATCGCGGCGCCCATCCGCTCGTCGAACTCGGAGATCGTGATCCGGCCGTGG
This sequence comes from Pseudonocardiaceae bacterium, assembly GCA_050699515.1. Lineage (GTDB taxonomy): Bacteria > Actinomycetota > Actinomycetes > Mycobacteriales > Pseudonocardiaceae. The sequence goes on along the minus strand of JBOHFF010000150.1, from coordinate 14,055 downwards.
CTCATCGCCTGCTGCAGCAGCTCACCCACATGCTCGCGTTCGGCGTCGCTGGCTCGCAGGTCGCGAGCGGGCTGCACATCCCGGTGCACCCCGCTCATCGTACCGTTGTAGTTCGGGGTCGACCTTCTCGTAGTGGAACTCCAGCGGCGGATGCCCGAGCAGTGCAGAATTCCGGATCTCGTCTAACACCCCTGGCTGGGACAAGATGCCAAGCGTTTCTTCCAGCGACTCCAGATCCTCAGGTGAGAGAAGTATCGCGACGGGTGATCCCGTGCATCGCCCACCGGCACCGCGCCAGACTTCGCGCCAAATTCTTGGCGCGAGGGCCCAACACCCCGTTCGAGTCGTCGTCAGCGAGCCCGACCGTTGACGTACTCCATCTGTAGTACACCCAAGATCCTACTGTGGGTGGATGTCGGAGGCGTCACGGTACGTAACGGTGACGTCATGAATTTCCCGGCCCCACTCAGCTTCGCCGACCGCAGCCTGGTCCTACTCGCTCGGTGGGAACCGGCTGCCCGGCGCACCGTCGATCTCCTGGTTGTGTCGGTCGCGTTGCTGGTGCTCGCGATCCCGATGCTGCTCGTCGCTATGGCGATCAGGTTGGGGACTCAGGGTCCGGCTCTCTACCGCCAACAGCGGGTCGGCCTGGGTGGCCGGCCGTTCACGATGTACAAGTTCCGCACCATGCGGGTAGGTGGCTCCGATGCGCAGCACCGGGAGCTCATCGCTCGTGAGCTGCGGGGTGAGGACACCTCGGTCCGCGGCAGTTGGAAGATCGACAGTGACCCGCGGGTGACCCGGATCGGCTCGTTCCTGCGCCGTACGAGCGTCGACGAGCTCCCCCAGCTGCTCAACGTCCTGCTCGGGCAGATGGCGCTGGTAGGCCCCCGCCCCTGCTTGGAGTGGGAAGCGGAAATGTTCCCGCGTAAGTACGCCGAGCGCTTCGACGTCATGCCGGGCCTCACCGGGCTCTGGCAGGTCAGTGGGCGCAGCACGATGGGCACGATGGAGATGCTGGAACTTGATCTGTCCTACGCGCGTAACTGGAGTTTCTGGACCGATCTCACGATTCTGGTGCGCACTGTCCCGACGCTGCTGCGGGGGCACGGCGCGCGATGACTGGAGCACTCCCGCGCACCGTATCGCCGTGGGCGGCGCGACCGGATGAGCTGCGTGGCGCGGTAGCGGGTGCCGGTTTCGATCTCGGCGACCAGGACGGTGGGGCCTCCTGCGCCGCACGGCCCGGCCGGCAGGACCAAAGGTGAGAATCACCCAGTTCGGATAAGCTCGGTGGTGCTTACTGGTATGTGCGCTGGGGGTCTCGCGAGGTAGCGCTGCACAACACGAGAGACGGGTGCAGCACATGAGAGCGAGTGACTCCGGTTCACGGTACCGGAACGCGCGGCAACGACGGTGGCGTCTGCGGAGGTGGTTCTGGCCTCCTCGGCGGCGCCAGACCGTCACAGTGCTCGTCGGGTTGATGGCGATTGCCGTCCTCTTACTGAGTCTGGGCGGTATCAAAGAGGGTTACATGAGCGTTTTCACCAGTCTGGGCTCGGATCTCGTCGGGGCGATCGTCACGATCTTCGTGATCACACCGATCGTCAGACGGGTGGACGAAGGCCGCGTGCGGGAGCTCCCGAATCTCGACTACGCGTGGTATGTCAAACGGGTCGCCGGTGCGACCTCGACCGTGCGGATCATGGACACGTATTCCAACCTGCTCGACGGCCCGAACACCGATGACTTCTTCGACGCCGTTGAGCTGGCACTGGAACGCCAGGCGGACGTGAAAATCCTCCTGCTCGACCCGGACTCCGTCGCCGCCAGGCAGCGCGCTGAAGAACTCAACGACACGGACGTCTACCGCGAGATCATGCGCAATCTTCGGGTGCTCTACGAGTTCCGTAACAGAATCGGCCCGACATCGTACGGTCGTAAATTCAACGTGCGCCTGTACAACGTGTCACCCGCGATCAGCATCTACCACTGGGACAAGAAGGCACTGGTGTCTTTCTTCCCGGTCGGCGAGATATCGAGTGAGAGCACCCAGCTCGAGATCAACGCCGGCTCGCCGCTGGGCAAATTCGTGAACGAACGATTCGAATCCCTGTGGACCGGGGGCAAGGACGTCGCACGGTTCATGCACTTGCCGGTGACTCTCGTGGGCAACCCCGCAGCCGACACACGCCTCGACGTCGAGTTCGTCCAGGTGGAGGGCAGGTTCTACGTCGGTGACCCACGGGTAGTGGTGTGGCTGGCCCGCCGCCGGAGCGGAGCGGCATTCGCCTACTCCGATCATGATCAGCAAGTGTTGAACGAGCTCTCGCTCGCTGACGATGCCCAGCCGGAGTTGGTCGCCAAGCTCAAGACCCACTTCGTGGAGAAGTACGGTCGCAGCCACGAAGACTTCGTCTGTCTCGAACCAGTCGTTGAAGACGACTCGAATGGGTTGGTGAGGAACGTCGGCAAGGAGCTGGAACGGCCGTGATCGGCGATGGGCGTGGCCGGCTCGGCCGAAACACGCGCGACTGTAGAATCGCCGAGCCGAACCGAGTTCCCTCGTCGGGATGACCAAGGGCCTGACCCGGTCCCACCCGCCGATACTGGCGGGACCTCGGAGGAGAGAAGGGAACGTCGACCAGTCGCCTAGCATCTGACGTCCCAGGGGCGCCTGCGTTTCGCGCCTACACGGACAACCACATCGACAAGCTGGCCGCCCGCGCGCGGTTCTCGGTCGATGAACGGCTGGCCATGCGCGCAGTGGCAGCTGTGCTCCCGTTCCGCACCAACACCTACGTCGCGGACGAGTTGATCGACTGGATGGCGGTACCCGACGATCCGATCTTCCGTCTCACCTTCCCGCAGGGCGACATGCTCCCGCCCGCGGATCTGGCCCGGATGGTCGGACTGCTCCGCCACGGCGCCAACCGTCAGGAGCTGCGGGGCGCAGCTCACGAGATCCGGTCGCGACTCAACCCGCACCCGGGCGGTCAGGTCGACCTCAACGTCCCGTTCCACGACGGCGATCCGCTGGGCGGCATGCAGCACAAGTACGCCGAGACGTTGCTGTTCTTCCCCCGGCACGGGCAGACCTGTCACGCCTACTGCACCTACTGTTTCCGGTGGCCACAGTTCGTCGGCGAACCCGAGCTGAAAATGGCCAGTAATGACACCGACGGGTTGCTGGCCTACCTCCTGTGCCATCCCGAGATCACCGACGTGCTCATCACCGGCGGCGACCCGCTGGTGATGAGCACGTCGGTGCTGGAGCGCTACGTCGAGGTGCTGCTCGACCCGCGGCTGGCGAGTCTGGAGTCCATCCGCATCGGCACCAAGGCGGTGGCGTACTGGCCTTACCGGTTCGTCACCGACCCCGACGCCGACGATCTCATGCGGTTGTTCGATCGCATCGTCGTGGCGGGTAAGCACCTGGCCGTGATGGGCCACTTCTCGCATCCGCGGGAGCTGGAGCTGGACATCGCTGCGAGGGCCGTGCGACGGATCCGCAGTACGGGAGCCGTGATCCGGTGCCAGGCCCCGTTGATCCGCGGCGTGAACGACAACGCCGGCACCTGGGCCACGTTGTGGCGCAAGGCGACCAGGATGGGGGTCATCCCTTACTACATGTTCGTCGAGCGGGACACCGGACCCACGTACTACTTCGCAGTGCCACTGGCCCGGGGCTACGAGATCTTCCGTGATGCCTACAAACACGTCTCGGGGTTGGCCCGGACAGTGCGTGGCCCGATCATGTCGGCTGAGCCCGGGAAAGTCTGCGTGGACGGAACAGCCGAGATCGGCGGCGAGCGGGTGTTCGTGCTGCACTTCGTGCAAGCGCGGGACGCCGATCTGGTCAACCAACCTTTCTTCGCCCGATTCGACCCCACCGCGACCTGGCTGACCGACCTCGTCCCAGCGCTCGGGACAACCCGGTTCCCCTACGAGCCGGCGCCCGAGCGGTCAGGGACATAGTCCATCCGGGTCAGATCAGTAACACCGGCTTGACCACGTCACCGGTTAGTGCCGCCTGAGCTGCTTGTTCGATGTCCGTGAACGGGAAAGTGCGGATGAAGCGCTCAAATGGCAGGCGACCTTTCAGGTGCAGTTCGATCAGCGCCGGGATGAACTGGCGTGGCACGCTGGCACCTTGGTTGATGCCGACGATGTGCGAGCTACGGGCGAGCATTTGGGGGACGTCGAGACTTGCCTCGCTACCCGACGGGGGCGCGCCGACTACTCCGCAATAGCCGTCGACTGCCAATGCGTCCACCGCCTGGCGCAGCACTCGAGTCACACCACTCGTCTCCAGCGTGTACTCGGCACCGGCGCCGCCGGTCAGGTCGAAAATTGCGCGGACCGGGTCGTCCGCTCGTGCGTCGACGATGTCGGTGACGCCTAATTCACGAGCAAGCGCCAGCCGGCACGGCACGATATCCACGACGACGATGCGCGTGGCGCCCGTAAGCTGGGCGGCCAACGCTGCGGACAGGCCGACCGCGCCCCCGCCGAACACGGCGACAGTGGAGCCGGGAGTTGGTTTGAGCACGTTCAAGATGGCACCGGCGCCGGTCTGCACCCCGCAGCCGAGCGGTCCGAGCAATTCCAGCGGCGCCGCTGGCGGAACCTTGACGACGTTGCGTTCGCTCGCCAGAGCGAGAGTCGCGAACGAGGACTGACCGAAAAAACAGCCGTGCAACGGCTGGTCTGCATGCGCGCCCACCGAGGCCATGGTGGGGCTGCCATCCAAGCGGCTGCCCCCGAGCAGATTCAGTGGCTCCCAGTGGGCGCACTGCACCGGCCGGCCCGTCTCACATGCCAGGCACATCCCGCAGGAGTCGAAGCTGATCACCACCTGGTCGCCTTCCGTGACGCTACGCACAGCGTGGCCAACGCGCTCGACGACGCCAGCGCCTTCGTGGCCCAGCACGGCGGGCAGGGGAAAGGGGGTATGGCCGGCCCGCACGGACAGGTCGGTGTGGCACATCCCCACCGCGGTTATCCGAACCAAGACCTCATGCGGGCGCGGTTCGTCGAGCCGGATATCTATCAACTGGAACGGCTCGTCGATTCCGCGGGCGACGGCGGCGGTGGCACAGGGCACGGCCAGCTCCTCAGTGGTTGGACCAGGGCTGGTCCGACAGGTACAGCCGAGCCTGGGTCTGCTGCTCGTACGGCAACCCGGCGGGCAAGTGAATCAGCTCCATCTGCATACCCCACGGGGTGAGGAAATACACCCAGCGGTCGCCTGCGATGGGACCATCGGCGATCGTCTCTGGCTCGCCGAGTACCCGGATGCCGGGCTGGGTGCGCAAGTAAGCCACTGCGGCATCTACGTCTGTAACATAGATCGCTAAGTGATGGCCACCCCAGTCGCTATTGCGCGGAAGGGACTGGCGCTGGTCTGGTGCGGTGTATTCGAAGAGTTCGAGGTTGGTCACAGGTCCAAGGCGCAGCATGGCGACATGCGCGCGGGCATCAGCGGCCACGCCGAGCTGACGGACCATCCAGTCACCTGCACTGTCGTGGACCGGACCCAGGACGTAGGCCAGCTCAGCGCCAATGACCTGGGTGAAGAACTCGACAGCCTGGTTCAGGTCGGGAACGGTGTAGGCCACATGGTGCACTGCGGTCGCTCCGGGAATGCCCGGCTGCCGAGCCTCAGTTGCTGGGGCGGTCGGCTCCGTTATGGTCATGATGGAATTCCTTCGTTATCAGGCGCATTTCGACTTTGCAATCTCGGCGTCGCCGTGAGACCGATCCAGCTCGCACAAGATCTCGGCCGCTCGGGAGAGCTCGGTGACGGTGAGGTCGTTGACGAAGCACACTCCGCCGATACCCACCGGAAGTGGCATGCGTTGCAACCCGTCGCGGTGACGGACCGTGTCATGTAATGCCTCCCCGAGTAGCCCTGGTTCGCACAGCGGGTGCCAGACGGGCAAGCGGAGCCGCCGCATCACGTTGAAGATGCGTTCGCGATCCTGCCTGGAGACCAGGCCGCGTCGTTGCGCCAGTACTGTGGTCAGCGCCATGTCGACACTGACGGCTTCACCGTGCAGCAGCGCCGGCAAGGCCCGCATCTCCAGCGTGGGGCTGAAGGAGTGGCCGTAGTCGACGACACGCTCCAGTTGCTTTTCCCACAAGTTGGGCTGGAGCTCTTCCAACATGCCGCCGACTGCTCGGCTGAACACGTTCCTGGCGACGACGTCGCCGAACGGAGTCTTTCCCGCGAGACGTTCCGTGAGCAGCAGCTCGGCGTATCCCTCGAGAAGCTGGAAAAGATGCGAGTCCTTGACCAGTCCGATCTTGAGTACTTCCGCCAGCCCATTGCTGATGTGCCGATCGTCCAAAGTTTCCAGGAAGCCCCGGTCCAGCAACGCAACCGAGGACGGGAAATAGGTGCCCAGGCGGTTTTTGTAGCACTCGAAGTTCACTCCGGTCTTGACGCCGACTCCGGCATCGACCAGACCGACGAGTGAGGTGGGGACACGCACGTAGGGAGTGCTGCGACGGTAAAGGCTACTGGCAAGGCCTACGATGTCCAGGGTGACACCGCCGCCGATACCGATAATCGGCTCATGCCGGCGCGAGATCCCGAAGGAGTTCAGCCCGCGCACCACCGTGAAGACGGCGTCCATCGTCTTGGCTTCCTCAGAGGCCGGTAGGACGCACAGGTCGTAATGGCAGTTGTGGTGGTCCAGATAGCGGCGTAAAGCCAGCCCGTAGAGTTCGTGAATGGTGGCGTCGACTACGATGAATCGGCGAGGATGGTCTGTCAGGGTGGTGGTCGTTCCCGCCTCGATCAGCGTTCGGTCAGCTGGATCGAACACGCCGTTCATCATGTGCACCTGGTAGGTGACGGTCTGGTGTCCCTGAACGCTCCAGTGGTAGGGAGGGACGCCCTTCTCTACCAGCCCGGATTCCGGCTCCAGCAACCCGGATTCCGGCGTAACAGCTACTCCGTGACGATTGACCGGTTGCGTATTCATATCCTCCCCTTCGGTCTCGCGAGTGAAGAGGGACACCGGAGTCACTTTGATACAACCTCCTCAACAGGATTCACCTCGGAGCGCTGAGGTGGTGGCTGAATTGATAGATATCGATTTCTCAACCGCGCCCGGCGGTCGCAACCACTTCCTCGACGGCTGAGTGCAACGCGCCGGCTGCGGCGGCAATGTCATCCGGCGACGAGGAGGGACCGATACCGAACCCGGAGCCGAGGTAGCCATCGACGACTCCGACCGACAGGGCGATCGAACGGGCGAGGAGATCGTCGGTGCGAGGCAGCATGTGCGGCTCATACCGGTAGGCAGTGGGATGAGCAGCACACGAGAAGGGGCATTCCGAGGTGGTCGGCATACGGCGTCCGAGCAGCTGGGGCATATTTCCGTAGTAATGACGGCCCGAGTCGATGAGGGTGGAGGTGCCGAGCCGGGCAGCCACCGCTGCGCTCGCCTCGACAGAGGCGAACCTGAGGACGAGGAGTGAGCAGCATTCGCCATCGGCGTCGTTGAGACGCCGGCGCGCCACGCCCGGCAGATCTCCGATCGCATCGGAGAACATCGTCTTCTGACGCCGCAGAGTTGCCAGGATATCGTCGATCTTGCGGAGTTGACCGAGCGCGACAGCACCGCTCAGCTCGTGCATCCGCAGGTTCATGCCGAACAACGAGTCGGCATCGACGACGCCCTGGCGAAACGGCTTGAACCCGTGGTCGTGAAAGGCGAAGGCGCGTTCATATACCTGGTCGTCGTTGCAGGTGATCAGGCCGCCGTCGCCAGCAGTGATAATCTTGAACGGGTTGAGGGAGAAGGCTCCAGCGTCCCCGATGGTGCCGAGGCTGCGGTTGCGGTAGCGGGCGCCGCATGCCTGCGCCACGTCTTCGACCAGCACCAGTCCGTGGTCGTCGGCGATCGTGCGCAGCTCGTCCATCGCGCACGGCACGCCCAGCATGTGAACGGCGATGATCGCCTTCGTCGAGGGCGTGATCCGCCGCAGGACGTCCTCGGGATCGAGGGTGAGAGAATCGTCGATCTCAGCGAGGACGGGAATCGCTCCCCGATGGACGACGGCGGCGATGGTCGCAATGAAGGTGTAACCAGGAACGATCACTTCATCGCCAGGCCCCACACCGAGCGCTGCCAGCGAGGCGAGAAGCGCGGATGTGCCGCTGTTGACGGCGATGCAATGGCGAGCCCCCATGCGCTGCTCGAACTCGCGCTCGAGCGAGAACACCATGGACTGCTCCGCCGAGTCCGGCTCGTCGAACCGGTACCGACTGAGTTGCCAGCCGGCCAGCACACGCTGCACCAGCGCGGCCTCTTCTTCACCAAGAAAAGAATATCCTGGGCCTGCCATTTTATGTGCCTTTCGTCTGCTTTCAGGAGTCATCGAGTCGATACGAGATGATGGAGGGAGCCAGCGTGTCGTTCCCCCTCCCCGAGAATCTTGCGCGTTGCCCGCAGCGCCATCGCCACGCTCGTCAACGTCGGATTGCTCGCATTGCCGGTCGAGATGAGGCCATTTCCACCGAGGTAAAGATTGTCGATGCCCCAGACCTTGGAGTCGGGATCGACCACGCTCGTGTCCGAGTTCGTTCCCATGCGCACGGTCCCGGCGATGTGCAACGGCAGCGTCGGCACCACGAACCGCGGCACGGATCCCGGCAGGAAAGTGCCGAGTGCATTCGCTGCCCTGAGCATGTCCCGCATCATCAGGTGCTGCCGCTCACGATCGTCACCATCGAGCGAGAACTCGAAGCCCGGCTGTGGCATCCCGAAGAGGTCTCGGGCGGTGTCGGAGAAACAGACCCGGTTCGCGGGCTGCGGGTCGACGAGCCCGAACCAGCGCAAGTCGACGATCAGCCTGTTGTCGACGTCCCAGTTCGGCACCATGTCGTCGTAGGGAAGGTCGCGATGGATCTGGCAGTGCCAGGGGCGGTCTTCGGAGACTGGGATCCATACGTTGGGATCCGGGTCATCGAGCGGGATCGACACGGGGTCGTGTGGATTCTGCTCCCGATGGACCCGTACACGCTCGGCGAAGCGAGAGTCCGATGCGATGCCGTCGACCAGGGTGTCTCGGAGCACGATCTGGCAGAAAGCAACGGGCTGCTCCGTGAGGTAGCGCCCGAGCGCATACGGGCGGATGGAAGAGGCGTACATGAGCTGGGGGGTGAGCACCGCACCGCAGGCGACGACGAAGGTGTCGGCCTCGACGTGGACCGTCCGCCAGTCGGCATGGTCTTGGATCTCGGCGTATTCGATCCGTGACCCGTCCACCGCCGGCCAGAGGCGCGTGCACAGGTGCTGTTCGCGGAGCACGAAATCACCCCCGTCGTGGGAGCCGTCTGCCAGTGGACCCAGGACGGTGTCCGAACCGCTCCATCGCAGGAGTTGCGGGTTGTCCTGACGGCGCTGCGCCGCGAGCGGGAGATGCTGCACGCCGTAGGGGTCGCGCAGGTCGGTGTACTCGGCGGCGAGCGTGTCCTGCACGAGCTGGTGGCAGATCGAGTCCGCGAACACGTCGGTGTGCGTGTTGAGCAGCCGCTCGGCCTCTGGATAGAGCTCGTCCCACTCGGCAGCCGGAATGCAATCGGCACGCTCGACGGTCGGGTGATGCCGGGGAGTCACGCCTGTCCAATGCGTGGCCATCCCGCCGACCGCATATGTGGCGATGCCCGCGTCGAGACTGATCAACGAATCCCGGGCAGCCACTGGCCGGTTGCCCGGAGGAACTGATAGCGGGTGCAGGTGTCCGCGGATCAGCGAGGCGAAGCGGTCAATATTCCGTTGATAGATGAAGGTGTTCTTCAAATGCTCTCCTGGACGGCCGGAGAGCTTCGGCCCCGCATCCACCATCAGGACGTTCCGGCCGGCCTCGACGAGCTTGCGCGCGAACGTACAGCCCACCGGCCCCGATCCCACAATAAGCACATCGACCTGGATGCGCGCACTCGGCTGTCGACTCATCTGTCCCCTCATCTCACCTAGTCACCCGAGAACGGATGCGCAGCTGATATCGCCGTTCATGCAACGGGCGTGCGAATCGGCAACCGTTCACTCACCGAAGTGGGCATCATCGCGAGGAGCAACAACTCCAGCGAGGAATCTGCGCTGCTGCGCCAGCGCCCGCAAGCCGCGCCGGGGCAGAGGACGAAATCACCCGCCTGCACAGGAAGCGAACCGCCCCCGTCATCGAGGAACTCACCGTTCCCACGGAGCACGAACCACGCCTCCTCGATGTCCTCTCGGCCACGCTCGTCGAGGACGGCGCCCGGCGCGAGCCGTACATAATCGAAGGATTCGCACTCGCTGTACAACATCCCGCGCCGCCCGAGGCAACGCCACACAGCCTCACCGGTACGGTCATCAATGGTCCGGGTAAGGCCGCCTTGAATATCAGAGACGATCACTACGCACTTCCTGGAATCGAGGGAACAGCGAGACTGACGATGAAGCACTCCAGCCCCTCCGGGCCGGCCTCGAGCGTGACGCTGCCGCGAAACGGCAAGCCCACCGACACACCATGCCGTAAGGGGACAGTGGCTGAGTTCGTTACCGCACTCCCGGTCCCGTTCACCGTGAAGAGCACATGCTCTTCCGTGTCGGCCACAAGGGTTTTGGACTCTGCCGACCCCAACCGCATCAGCCGGGCACAGCGCAGTGGACCGGCGAGTACCTCTTGCGCATTGACCTCCCTGACCTCACGGAGATTGACGATCGCAGCATTGCCGCCGTCGCGCTCTGCACCGCCAAGATGCCCCTGACCAGGAACTGCGCTGGCCATCACCGGGCCCGGCACCTCGGTGACAAGCCAAACCAGCTCACCCGCGCCGGCGTTCCGGATGCCGTGGCGGGTCCCCAGCCGCGTCAAGATCACGTCACCGGCCGTGACCAGATGCTCTTGGCCACCGATCGTCATCACCCCGGAGCCGGACACGATGTAGTCGAGCTGCTCGGTGCGGGTGTGCAGGTGCTCGCCGCTGGCCCCGCCCGGGGGCAGCCAGGCCCACTCCACTGCCTCCCATGCCCCGAACAAGTTGTTCCGCCGAACGAGACATTTCCACTGCGCGAGCTTCTCGCCACCGTGCATCCCGTAGACGAGGGACGGTGCGTCCAGGTTTGTGATCACCAGTCTGTCAACCACGATCGCCTCCAAATACAGCGAGTGAACTCATTCCGTCGCCGCCACTGGTCTGCGGGCGGGTAGCTGTTTGGTCACCGCGGCGGGCAGGACCGCGAAGGCCAGCAGCTCGAGCGAGCTCGCAGAGCTGCTACGCAACCACCCACCGGTCCCCCCGGGCCGGAGAACGAGATCGCCCGCTCGCAGAAGCAACGAACGATCTGCGCTGTCGAGAAACTCGCCTTCCCCGCTGAGGACAAACCATGCCTGCTCGACTCCCTCCTGACCGCGCCCATCGCGCACAGCGCCCGGCGCCAGCCAGAGGTAGTCGAAGGCCTCACACTCGCTGTGCAACATCCCGCGTCGCGCCAGGCAACGCCAGCGGGTGTCGTCTACGGTTCCGATCAGCCCCCGGATGCTCGAGACGATCACGTCGAGTCCCCGGAGGCTTGGGGGGTGGCGAGGCTGGCGATGAAGAGCTCCAGCCCCTCGACGCCGGCTTCGATCGTGACGCTGCTGCCCAGTGGCAAGGTCAGTGCCACGCCGTGCTGCAAGGGCACGGTCGCCGAACCGGTCACCGCGCTGCCGGTCCCTTGCACCGTAAACAGAGTGTGCTCATGAGTGTCAGCAACCAACGTCTCGCGCTGGCCTGGCAGCAGCTGGGGCAGTCGGATCCGACCCAACGGACCAGTAAGAAAATTTCGCGCGTCAATTTCTCGTATCTCACGAAGATTGATCAACACGGTGTTGCTCATCACTTACCCCTCACGCTCGGATTGTTTCTGATGATCAGAGAGCACTGCTGACATCACTGGCCCCACTACCTCGATGACGAACCAGCTCAGTTCCTGCGCACCCACGTTGCGCAAGCCGTGCCGGGTACCCAGGCCTGTCAAGATAAGGTCACCGGCCGCAACCGAGTACTCCTGCCCGTCGATAATCATCATTCCTGTGCCGGACACAATGAAGTACAACTCCTCCGTGCGGCTGTGCACGTGTTCGCCGCTGATACCGCCCGGGGGCAGCCAGGCCCACTCCACCGCCTCCCAAGGCCCGAACAGGTCGTTACGCCGCGCGAAGCATTTCCACTGGGAAACCCCTTCCGCGCCGTGGACACCATAGACAATTGACGGCTCGTTGAGATCCGCGATCACTGCTTTTTCAACCAAGGTCATCTCTTCGCTCCCGGAGTTGCCTGCAGCAAGGGCCAACTCGATCGTGGTCGAATCATTGACGATGCTCACGCTGGCTAGATAGATGCGTGACCCCGCCCGTTTGATACATCTGATGCACTGAAGACATCGGAGGTTTCCCCAGAGCAAATTGTTCAGGTTTGATCATCGTAGTTTGTGATGGACTGTGATAGTTTTCGCAGACCGCGCGCAATGTCCGGTATCGGATCTTGTGTTGCTGGTGTGGCAGATGTGTGACAGGCTGTCCACCCGAGGCCGGACCGGCTGGTTCCCACGATCACCGCCCGCGAGCACGAGATGGGGCGGGTTCCGGGCGAGCGGAGTGTGCAACGTCACCTTGCCGAGATGGTTCTGACCGCCGGTGCGCAGGCCGGGCGTGGTCGGTGACGATCAGAATGGGTTGCGCAGCCGCTTCAGTTCGCTGAACTGGGGCACCGTCGACAGCAGTCGCAGCGCTTCGAAAAGTCGATCGGCGTCCTCGGCTACGGGGACGGGCACGACCACTGGGCCGAAGAAAGCGGGACCGTCGTCAATCGCCGTCACTGGGCTGCCGGTCTCGGTGCCGACCCGCTTCTGCACCTCATCATGACTATCGCGCACAGCCTTGTCCCAGCTGGGATCGTTGGCGGCGGCCAGGACTTCGGCCGGCAGTCCAGCTTCGGTGAGGGCATCGGCGAGCGTCGTCGCGTCCCGCTTGCCGTCCTGCTCGTGGATCCGCCGGCCGATTGCGGTGTAGAGCCGGTCGACCGCCTCTTGGCCGCAACGCTCATCGACCGCTGCGAGGACCCGGTGCGCCTCGATGCTCCAGGCGATGCCGGTTCGGTGCTGCTCAGGAATCTCCTTGCCCTCGTTGAGCACAGCGAGACTCAGAAACCGCCACTGGACGGTGTCGCCATGGCGCGCCGCGCGACGGTGGAAGGCCTCTCGGTGGTGAGTGCCGGAGGCCATCGCAAGCAAGGCGCACTACTGTTGCTGGATCTGGCCTGCGCGCATGTCCAGACCCGAGAGGTGGACCAGGCCCTGCAGGTGGCCACCGCCGCTGTGGATCTCGCGGCGCATACCCGATCCGAACGGGTCATCAGCAGAGCGCGGCAATTCCGCCGCATTCCCGCGCACGCACCGCATCAAGCCCTTCGTGAGTTCGACGAGCGCCTGCGCGCCGCGAACACCCGAGACCAGCCAGTCCCATGACGCGCATCGGGATCACCGGCCATCGCGGGCTGCCTGCGCCGACCGCTCGTCTGGTCGCGCGTGCCCTGCGGGACACGCTGGCCGACTACGGCGCGAACGTCACGGGTGTCACCGCACTGGCCGATGGCGCCGATCAACTCTTCGCCCGCGCCATCCTCGATCTCGGCGGACACATCGAGGTCATCGTGCCAGCCACCCGATCTCGCGAGGGCCTTCCCGCCCAATCGCACCCGGAATACAACGTTCTGCTGCGCCAGGTCAGCATGGTGCACCGCCCGGAGTTCACCGTTCGCTGTCTGGGACCACCAACCCGCCCGCGGCCACGCACGCCAACACGGACTGCCGATACGAATCATCTGGCCAGACGGAGCACTCCGCGAGTAAGCCGTCGTATTCGCCTACGAAAGCGGCCTCAGGGGACAATGTCACTAAGTTAGGGCCGCCGAACCGTTCATGATCACCGTTTTGGTGCCGAATTCGACACATTTTGTCACTTTCGACACCAAAACGGTGATCATGAGCCACTCTGTCATCCTTAGCTAAG
>JBOHFF010000149.1:0-34360 GCA_050699515.1 Pseudonocardiaceae bacterium | reverse complement strand
TCATGAGCCACTCTGTCATCCATAGCTAAGTGGCATTGCGTCCAGGGTGCTGGTCTCGGAGATGGGTGATGGTTCTGTAGCTCCTGGAAGGATGGCGGGACGGGCCGAGTGCGTACCTGAGCCCGGTCGATGCCAGGCCGTTGCGGCGGCAATTGGCAGTCGCTTTCGGGAGTTCTCGTCGCACGTCCGATGGTGACCGGGGGGAGCTGCGGTGATCCGGGAGGATCGGGAGTTGCTTACCGAGCTGGCCCGGGTCAATAGGGAGCTGGCGCCATTGGCCCTGCGCCAATGGAGGATAGCGCCGGTATCGCCGAACAGCAGGAATATGCCGAGCGTCTGATGGCGATCGGTGAGCGGCTGTGGCAGCGAGCTGGTGGGGTGGGTGGATCGGTCATCGAAGGAGAAGCCCTGGTTCACGGGCCGGTGACCCTTCCCGGGTTCACCGTTGAGCCACGAAGCGCGAGATGTTCTCCCGGGACACGATCAGCCTGGATGCCTGCCTCGGAGGCGGATGGCACGTCCTATCGCGGGCGTGCCCCGCAGGGTTCGCGTCACGGCCATGGCAGGGTTTGAGGCGGCGGTGGTCGTGACGGTGGTGGGAGACACCGTGTGGTTGTCGATCTCACCACCATTCACCTGGGAAGCGATCATGGATCCGGGGAAGGTCGATGAGATCATGTCCATCCTGGAGCTGGCACGGGACGAGGCCGGGAAGGCAGCGGCTGCCCACGAGGGCGCGGTCCGTTTTCGATGCTGACCGCGCGCCCGGTGCTGCGGGAGCTGCTCAGGCTGGCCGATCAGGCGCCCGCGCTCACCGATCAGCAGCTGCGGTTTCGGCTGGTCGCGCTGGCCGAGTGCGCCGTACCCCACCCCGGTGTCCCGTCTAGTTCTCCGGCTGGCCGCTGGTCGAGTGCGGCCCCGACTCCGCTTTCAGCGGTCAGCCGGCCCCACCAAGCCGGGGGTGGTGCGTCAGTGAGTGGGCGGGGTTCCTGACCCGTGGCCGGGATGCGGGGGGTCCTATCCCGGTGCGCGGCAAACGGGGCCGGGTGCTGCGGCGCAGCGCCACCCGGCTGGTAGTGCGATTCGAGGGGAGATCACGCTCACCCGGATCCGACCGCATCTGGTGCTGAGCAGCCAGCGCGGGGAGTCGGATCCATCGTATGCATCCGCTGCAAAGTTTCGGGCGTGGCGGGTCAGGGTTTCAGGCGACGGGGGTGATCAGCGGGCAAGCTGGGACACCAGGTTGGAGCCTTCGGCGCGAAGGTACTGCTCGGCGTGGTCTAGGTCGCTGCCCTCGCCGAATGGTCTACACGGAAATCCGCGTTAGGCGGTGGGCAGGGGCCAGCGGTGCGGGCTGTCGGGGTGGTCGTACCAGATGTACTGCTCGCTGGTGGTGGCGGTGACGCCGAAACGGTCGTAGTTGGGCTGCCCGGTTTGCTGCCAGAAGGCGACGGCTTGCTCGACGCGGTCCCAGAGCCGGCGCGGGCCGGCTTGCCTGACCAGGAACCCGTTATCCGCCGGGGTGTGCCACGCTTCGGCGCCGGAGCCGTCCGGCGCGCACAATCGCATGCCGATATCGCCATCGACGGCGTAGACGTGTCCCCAGACGACGTCGGGAAGGTGCCATTGGGCAATGAAGCCGAGGTGGCCGTTCTGTTGCAGCAGCGTGGGGTCGACCTCGCTGACGGAGTCCACCGGGTGATCGACCAGGTCAGGTGTTGGCGGGCTGGCCGGAATGTGGGCTGGCCGCAGCGGCATGAAGGAGCCGTAGCTGGGCAGGAACCGGCCGGTGGCCACCCCGTCCGCGTTGACGGTGAGGGTAACGACGGTGCCACCGAGGGGTCCGCGTACGTCGGTCATGATGATCCCCCCGGGGGTGGTCTGCTCCAGCCATGCCGGTGGGATGGCGGGCACTGAGCAGGTGGCGATAATCCGGTCATACGGCGCGCCGGACGGATAGCCCGCTGCCCCGTTTGCGGCGGCCAACGTCGGCCGGTAGCCGTGGGCGGCCAAGCGCGAGCGGGCGAGGTCAATCAACTCGGGATCGACGTCCACGCTGGTGACCAGTTCGCTGCCGAGCCGCTCGCACAGCAGCGCGGCGTTGTAACCACTGCCGGTGCCGACCTCCAGCACGCGGCACCCGTCGGTGACATCCAGCGCTTCCAGCATGGTCAGCATCAGCGACGGCAGGGTGGAGGAGCTGGTGAACTTCTGGTACCCCGGCCCCTGAGGCGACGGCACGTGCACGACCTTGGTGATCAGGGACTCGTCGCTGTACACAGCGGCCAACCATTGCGCCCGCTGCGCCTGCTCCTCGGCGCGTACCGCTGCTCCGGTACCGAGCTCGGGGTAGTAGGCGGGCACGTACGGGTGTCGCCAGGTGCGCTGGAACACCGCCTGCCACTGCGGGCTACGCAGGATGCCCTCCGCGGCGAACCGCTCAGCCATCCGACGCAGCCGACACCGAGCGGTCCGCTGCTCCTGAGCGCTCAGCTGCGTGGCATCGGATGGCACGACCGCGCTCCATTCGACAGCAGGTCGGCCAGCGCCGCGGTGATCGGCAAATCCAGCTGCTCTTCCAACCAGGAATACTGACCGGCGGGGTTGCACTCGAACATGATCCATTCACTGTCGGGTGTGACCGCGAAGTCGAACACGCCGAAAGACAACCCGAAGGTACGCAGAAACGCCAGCATCCCCGTGGTCACGGACTCGGGTGGCTCGATGTCTGCGTAGTCGAGGTTGTCATAGTCGGCTCGAAAGTCGATTCGAGCGGCATCCGAGCCAGCGTGGATCGCGGCGCCGAATGCCTGATTGCCGACCACCGTGACGCGCGCCTCGTGTAACTTCGGGACAAACGGCTGGAAAAGATGCAACGTGGTCTCCACGCCCGCGAGGTCGTCCAGCTCCGGGGGCTCGATCCGACGGGTATAAGCCATTTGGAGTCGACCGGACTCGACCCGCAATGACGCGGACAGCGTCTTGCTGGCCAAATTTCCGCCTAGGCTGGCGGCGAACGCCCGCACCCCCTCGGGCCTGTTGGTGACCTGCGAATCGGGTACCCGCAGGCCGCATCGGCGCGCGACGTGAAGCTGGCGCGGTTTCACGGCATCCGACTCAGCAGATGGATGGTTCACCCACAGCACGTCCAAGCTGGTCAGCACTCCGCTCAGGCCGCAGCGGGCCTCGGCGGCAGCGTGTCGACGCTCAGGTCCCGACATGTCCCCCGGCAGCTCGAAATGCGAGGGATGGCGATACCACACTGAGCGGATCTCCCTGAGTCGCACGCAACGGTGCGAGGTACACAGCTCGCCGTCCCAGCCGTCCGGACCCAGTCGAGCATCCAGCGTCAGCTGCTGCGGGAAGGCGGCCAGATCGGTGCGAAACACCGGCACGCCACGCTGGGTCAACGCCTCGACAATCCTGTCAGCCGACCAGTCAAGATCGCGCGCGAGGACGAGAACGGTCACCTCAGCTCGTCTGGTAATCCGGGTCGCCGACTTCTTCTGGGCTCGGGTTCTTCCCGTCAGGCGTGCCCTGATGACCGGTGGTCTGCCCCGGTGTCGCCCCGGGTTGGGTGTGCTTGAGCAGCGGAACCAGCGAGCCGTCTTCGTCGTGTATCAGGGCGATCTGCCGCTCGTGGCAGTAGGTGTAACGCCAGGTTGGAGGCTGGTCAAGCCGGGCACCAGGCACCACATGCCGGAGTGAGAACGGGCGCGTGGCCGGACCCGCTGGGGCCTTCCTGGCAGTTGTCCATGATCCCGCGAGGCGGGCCGAGTGGGAACCGGTCCCCCGGGCTGAACAGCGGATCACGCCACAACGGCGTGGGGTGGTCAGACACCGGATTTCTCCCTCCGTCGGTGCGGCTCAGGTGGTGATGGTGGTCAGGCGGTCCGAGAGTTCGGCGACACCGGCGCTGGTGCGCAGGGGTTCCAGCGCGCTGTTCAGGACGCGGAGCCGGTCGTAGGCCCGGGGGGAGTGCAGTGCGGTGACCGCGTCGATGGCCTGGTGGCCAACGGTGACGGCGGTGTCGGCGTCCCCGGCGATCGCGTGGGCCCCGGCAAGTTTTGTGAGTGAGCTTGCTTGGAGTCGGGCGTAGTCGGGCTCGAAATGGTCCGCAGCACGGCGTAGCAGCGGCACCGCCTGTCCGGCAGCGCGCGGGTCACGGCCGACCAAGGCCAGCTCGTAGTGGGCGTCGCCCTGGAAGGATGCGAGGCGGGTTTCATCAAGGTAGGCGCACCACACCGGAGTGGTCGCCGGGTTGATGTTGCTGAAGTGCTCAGTGGCCTGGCCCAGCGCCCGGTCGCAGTCCGCCGCGTTGCCTTGGGAAGCGTGGGCTAGCGCCTGAACGTTGATCAGTTTACAGGTGGTGGTTGGAGATACCGGGTGCGCTCCGGCTGCGGCGGCGTGGCCGAGGTGGACCAGGCGCAGCGCCTCCTCGGGGCGGCCCAGGTGAACGGCCTGCAGCGCCATATCGTGCAGTAGGAAAATGGCGAGGTCGCTGCCCTGGGGGTGGTCGGCGGCGCGGGCGACATCCAGCCCGATCATCCACAGCCGTCGAGCGTCGTCGTGCTGCCTGACCTCGAAGCTCATCCAGCCTGCCGTTGTCGCCAGGCTCGCGGTAGCCAGGTACAGCCGGGGTCGCACATCCGGGGTCATCTGGGCGCTCAGCAGGGGGAGCACCGAGCGCAACTGCGCCACGGCGAGATCTCGGACCGGTCCGGCTCCGGTGGCGAAATCCTGTCGGACGAACGCGGCAGTGGCACGCTCGATGATCTCCACATCAGCGGCTCCCACGTGGCGGGTGCCGGTGGGATCGGCCTGCGGCAGCAGCGCGGTCAGCCGGTCGATATCCAGTGCGGACGCCCCGGTGGCGCCTAGGGCCAGACCGGCGATGTGCTGCACGAAGTCTCTGCGGTCCACCCAACTCACCCACTTCCGGCCATCACCCCCCGCAGTGCCCACAGTAGTGCCCGACTGACCAAAACCCAGCAAAGCGGGAGGGATCCACAACGCGGTGGCCACCTGGGCCACCAGGGCCACATCGCGCAGCCGGCGGATGCCGCGCTCGATCGCCGAGATCCGGGTCTGATCCAGCCCGACCACCTCAGCCAGACTCTGCTGGGACCAACCGGTGGCCATCCGGACCCGGCGGAACACGGTGGCGAAGTCATAGCCCATCAGCGCCGAGGCAATGGGCTCCTGGGCATAGAAATCCGCCGGCAGCTCCCGGCGCGGATCCGGCCCAGCTCTCTGGCAGGGGTCACACCACTGCTGGCCCCGCGGTTTTCCACGCTGGCGCAGTACCGCCCCGCACCGAACGCACCCACCCGGCCCAATGATCGTCACCCGCACATCCCCCTCGTCCCGGCGCAGTCAGTCCCGCTGCGCACTGTGGATCTACCACGACGCGGGCTGTCCACACCAGAGCGAAACCACCTAGTGCCAGGGCGCTAATCCGCCCGGCCTCGCCTGGGTGGGCCACCCGGGCCCGGGGAGAGATGATCTAGCGCGGTCGGGTGTTCCCCGAGGCCCCGGCCAGCGGTTTGCTCACCACTCGGCGGTCCCGACGCTGTTCGGCGTCCGCGTCGATGAGCAACGCCGGATCCGTTTGTGACGGCCCGCGCAGTGCGTCCTGAGTTTTCCAGGACAGACCAAGAGGAACTACCGCTGTGGACTACATCCCACCGAACCGGCAGTTCGCCGGTGAGACGAGCCGTCGAGCCTGCTCTGGGGGGCGTGAGCGCCGGTGAGCGACGAAGCGCGAGAGCGTCTGCCGGTGCGTGATCAGCCTGGGTGCGTGCCTCGTGGGCGGGCTGCGCGCGCTATCGCGGGCGTGCCGCGCAGGGTTCGCGTCGCGGGCACGGAAGGGGTTGACGCGGCGGTGGTCGTGACGGTGGTGGGAGGCACCGTGTGGATGTCGATCTCACCGCCGTTCACCTGGGAAGCGATCATGGATCCGGGGAAGGTCGATGAGATCATGTCCATCCTGGAACTCGCGCGGGACGAGGCTGGGAAAGCGGCGGCTGCCCACGACGGGGCAGGCGCATGAATGGACACGCTACATCTTTGGACTGCCCTACCAGAACACCTGCCCGAGCTAACGCAAACGCGGCTGGGCGTGGTTTACCGCTCCCGGTTGGTGCGGTCGTGGTGTGGCGGTGGTGGCCGGTCAAGCGGGGCGGTGATGTGCTTAGCGATCGGTAGGTCGCGGAAGCTTCGCCACATACTGACGTCGTAGACGACGGCCAGGCCGCCGCCGATGAGCAGGAGTGCGCCGCAGGCGATGAGGGGTCCGGTGAGCAGCAGGCTGGACGTCAGCGGGCTAGCCGAGACGGCGACGCTGCGCGCGACGGTGGTCAGGCTGGCTGCGGCGGTGCGGTCTTCGGGGCCCACGATGCCTGCGGTGAAGGCTTGCCGCGCGGGAACGTCGATCTTCGAGAGGGTTTGGCGGACCAGCAGTAGGGCGGCGGCGAGTCCGAAGCTGGGCGCGATGGGCACGCACAGCAGCAGGATATTCGACACGAAATGGGGCAGCAGCATCGCGGTGAGCAGGCCTCGACGAGCGGCCAGCAGGGGGGCGAGCGCTTGACTGAGCGCAGACAAGAGGTTCGTCGCGAAGAACAGCAGCCCGAGTTCGCTGATGGAAGCCCCGTAGCGTTGCTGGAACCATAACGCGAGGATGGCCTGGACCGTCAGCCCTCCGGCGAAGGCATCGAGGGCGAACAACCCCGCGAGGCGCATCACCGGGCGGGGCATGCGCCTATGAGCCCTCGCCGGCGCCGCGCTCTGGCCGTTGTTGGCTGCCACCTCACTCGCCTCGGCCGGGACCGGCGATTGGTAGGTTGCGCGAGGGGTTTCGGCGTGTGGGGAGAGCCGCAGGAACAGCACCGCGATTGTGACGGCAATGACCGCATAGACGGCGAAGGCGGCGTCACCGGGCTCGACGTCGGGTATCAATCCCAGGCCTGCGGCGGCCAGGGCGCCGAGGGCGCCGGCGGCCAGCGCGGTCATGTTGTAGCCGGCGAATAGGCTGGTGTGCCGTTCGGTTGGGCAGGTTTGGGCCAGGATCGCTTGTTCCACCCCACTGAACGGCGTGTTGTCGTTGGTCGAGGGAGAGATCGTGCCGACGAATGCCGCGATCAGCAGCAACGGGTAGGACTCGCAGAGGGCGAATACCACCCCGGCGGCGGCCATCAACCCTGAGGTGAGCAGCAGGGAGTTGCGCCGGCCGAACCGGTCGGCGAACACCCCCATGAGGATGCTGGCCAGGACCGAGCCGACCGCTGCGACGGCCAGCAGTAGCCCGACTTGGACCGGTGAATCGCCATCCTCGGCTAACATCGCGGCCAGGAGCACGCTGGTGCAGCCATACCCGAAGGTCCGCAACGCCCGGGTGGCGATCACCAGCCGCGCGTCGCGGCTCACCCATGCGGCTGCGGATCTGGTCGACATCGGTGTTGAGTGCCTCCTCGAATCCGACCGCGAGATGCGCCCGAGACCAGAGCGGATCAGCAAATACTCGTCAGGCCAGTTCGAGATTCATGCCGCGCTTCCGGGAATAATTGCATCAAAGAATTCGCTTCCGGTTACGCTGGCCGTTCAGCGGGAAATCATAGAAGAAAGGGTCAGCCAGGCAGTATCGCTCATACGGTCTGGTCATGACGCTACTCCCCGGAGCTACCGAATCCACCGTTGCCTGCCGGCCGCCACCGGCCCTGTCCCAGACCGGCTGACCTACCGTTGACCACACGTTAGGAGCGGCGCGTAAGTGGTGCGCAAGCGGCGCAGATGATCACGGCATCGTCAGTGCATCGCGTCCGGCCTCTAACGGGAAAACCACCGGATCCGCCGCCGACGCGATCGTCACCACCCTGACGCTTCGCTCTGTCGTTCATCGCGCCAGCCGCGATGCCCCATCCCACCCGACAACTCGACCCGGATCGCCGGCTCACCTGAAGGGGCCGACTCGGCACGAGACGTTGACGGCCCCCGCATCCATGATCATAAAATGAGTGAGCACACCGTGGTGTCACCGGAACGAGGGGGCGGTCGTGAGCGAGAATTCAGGATCATCCAGCCGGCGAGAATCGGCGAAAATCGATACCAGCGTAGTGCACTCTGCCCGATTCTGGAACTATCTGCTAGGCGGCAAGGATAACTTCCAGGTCGATCGGGACGTTGCTGAGCAAATTATCTGCCTCATCCCAGATTTTCGCGACACCGTCCGCGGTGAGCGGAAATTCCTCGGCCGCGCTGTCCGGTACCTGGCAGGCGAAGTAGGAGTACGCCAGTTCCTCGATATCGGCACCGGCCTGCCTACGGCCAACAATACTCACGAGGTCGCTCAGGCGGTGGCGCCGGAAAGCCATATCGTCTACGTCGACAATGATCCCATCGTGCTGGTCCATGCCCGCGCCCTGCTCACCAGCACACCCGAGGGTCTCACCGACTACATCCAGGCCGATCTGCGCGACCCTGACCTCATTCTACGGGAAGCTGCGCGGACGCTGGAGTTCACCAGGCCCGTCGCGCTCATGCTACTGGGAATTGTCAATTTCATCACCGACGACGCCGAGGCGCATGCGCTGGTGGACCGGCTCCTGGATGCCCTGCCCTCGGGTAGCTACCTGGTGCTGTCCCACCCTTCCGGGGTGCTCCACGGCGAGGCGGTAGAAGAAGCCATGCGGCTCTGGAACGACAGCGGCGCCGCCCCGATAGTAGCCCGGAGCCCTCAGCAGCTCACCCGCTTTTTCGATCATCTCGAGTTGCTAGAACCCGGTGTGGTCTCCTGCCCGCTGTGGCGGCCCGATCCCATCGAGGTCGGCCACCCGGTCGAAGGGTTTCACTTCTGCGGCATCGGCCGAAAGCCCTGACCGGGCCGTGGGCGGCGAAGCGGCCAGTGGCTAAAGCGGATGCCGACGCTCCAACTTGTTAGCTCAGGTAGTCGCGCAGGGCTTGGGAGCGGGAGGGGTGGCGCAGTTTGGCCATCGTCCTGCTTTCGATTTGCCGGATGCGCTCCCGGGTGACCCCGTGGACGTGGCCGATTTCATCGAGCGTGCGCGGTCGGCCGTCGATGAGTCCGAATCTCAGCCGTACGATGCTGGCCTCTCGCTCGGATAGCGTGGCCAGCACGGAGTGCAGGTGCTCCCGGAGCAGGGTGAAAGAGACTGCCTCTACCGCGAGCACGGCTTCGGAGTCTTGGATGAAATCGCCCAGATGGGAGTCGCCTTCCTCGCCGATGGTCTGGTCCAGCGAGAGGGGCTCCCGGGCGAAATGCTGGATCTCCAGCACTTTCTCCGCAGTGATATCCATCTCCCTGGCCAGTTCCTCGGGCGTGGGCTCGCGGCCCAGGTCTTGGAGCAGCTCGCGCTTCAGGCGGCCCAGCTTGTTGATCATCTCGCTCACGTGCACCGGGATCCGGATGGTGCGGGCCTGGTCGGCCATCGCCCGGGTGATGGCTTGGCGGATCCACCAGGTGGCGTAGGTGGAGAACTTGTAGCCCTTGATGTAGTCGAACTTCTCCATCGCGCGGATCAGGCCCAGGTTGCCTTCCTGGATCAGGTCCAGGAATGGCATGCCGCGGCCGGTGTAGCGCTTGGCCTGCGAGACGACGAGGCGAAGGTTGGCCTCCAGGAGGTGGGTTTTGGCGCGCTCGCCGTCGCGGACGATCCAGCGCAGGTCCCCGTGCAGCAGCGGGGGGAGTGTCTTGGTGGAGTCCTTGGCCTGGCGCAGCCGCTCGGCGGCGTAGAGCCCGGCCTCGATGCGTTGAGCGAGCTCGACCTCTTTCTCGGCGGTGAGCAGGGCGACCTTGCCGATTTGCTTGAGATACGCGCGGACTGAGTCGGCCGAGGTGCTGAGTTCGGCATGTTTGCGGGCTTGGCGCAGCGCCTTGGACTCTTCCTCGTCCCAGACCAAGTCCCCCGCACTGCAGCTATTGGGTGCCTCAGCCTGGCCGTGGGCCAGATCCTCGGCAGTTGGACCACTCCCGATGTCAGTGGTCGCGTCGAGGGCGACGTCGCCCTCGGGGTTGCCTTGGGGGTCGGCGGTGGGTTCAGTCACGTTCTCGCGGCGTCGGCTTGTTCGTCGAGCAGTGTGGCAGCAAAACGATGCGTCGACGGCAGGCGACGTCGCGTATCGACGTGATCTGGGTCGGTGGCGTGATCCGACGTCATGTCGGCGGTCCCGTCCCGGCATGAACTGCAGCCGGTGTCATGGTGATGCCGAGAACGGCGCAGGCTTGGATGCCGCGCGCACGAAGAGCAGTCGGCCCGCATCGACGCTACCCGCAACCAGGCTGCTGTACCAGCGGCGGACCCCACCCTCGAAGATCACGTAATCAGCAAGGGCATCGGCGTCGCTGCGCGGGGTCATCGAGGATCGCCGTGGTAGCTCGTGGCAGCCAGCGTGGGGAGCCGGGTCCAGCCTGCCCGCCGTTGCTGATCGACGTGCAGGTCGACCAACCCGACAGGGTGGTCGTAGACCACCCGCACCACCCGGCCCCACGGCAGCGAGGGCGCTCCGCTGGGCATCAGCCGGGTGGGCACCCGCACGGTGGTCGCGGAGCGGCCCACCGGCACCTGCGTGCCGCCCCGGTTCAGCTCGAACCCTAGATCGAGAAACCCCCGGCCGAAGCCCTCGTCGCTCAGGACCAGCAGCTGTGGCGCTCTGGCGATGCCGTGCTCCACGCCGACCTGATCCAGGCAGGGCAGCAGGGTCGCGGTGAGCTGGTCGACGTACACCGGCGCGGCGGCGGTCAACGCCGTCAGCGGGCGCCACCCGGCCAGCCGCGGCTGGCCCACCGCGAACCGGTTGTCCGCGCTGCTCACCCGCTCATGCACCACCAGGCGCACGCTGGAAGGCCGCGCGGCGCCGAACTTCTCGAGCGCGACGGCGGCCTGCTGCCATTCGGTATCCGGGGTGGTCCGGTCCACCGCCAGCGCCACGCTGCCCGTCACGGCCGGGTCGGGTCCCGTGGCGGTGGTGTACTCCAGGGTCAGTCGCTGGCCCATCCGGGCACCGAGCACCGGGACCAGCAGGGCGGTGCCGCCCTGGGCGGGCAGCGCGAACCAGGGCGTCACGAGTAGCCCTCCCGGTTTGGTCAGCGAGCCGGTGCCCGGGTCAGCTGTGTTGTCGCTGCCCACCCCGGTGGTGACGGCGTCCTGCCAGATCAGCGTGCCCGGCACCGGCGGCGGCACCGGCGGGATCCGGCCCGGCGCGGCGAAGGACCCGTAGCGCGACGCCGATCCGGTGGGCGCCGGCTGGGTCGGGCTGTCGATCAAGATCTGGACATAGTCGTTCAGCGAGCACGGCTGCCCTTGCACCGATCGCAGCGCGGACAGGGCGACCGACCAGCCCGGATACTGGCGCAACGGCGCCCACCCGAACACCACGAGGGTCATCGCCACGATCGCGCTCGACCCGGCGAGCAGCACCGCCCGGTCAGGGCTGAGGTCGAGGTGCCGGCGGTCCCGGTCCCGGCCACAGTCCCGGCCACGGCGACTCCACCAGGACACCCACCACGCCGCCGCCAGCGCGACCAGCACCCAGAGCAGCGGGTTGGCCAGCTGCACCGGCCCGAGCCTTGGCCGCACACTCACCAGGTCAACGCGATCCTCGGCCAAGGTGAGGTGGTTGCCGAACGGCTGGCCCCGGTCGGAGTAAGGCCGCCAGATGTTCGGCCCGGCGAAGCTCCACGACACCGCGCCGATCATCAGCACGGTTCCCGCGACAGCCAGCCTGAAGCGGGTGCTGCGCCACGCCGACCAGGACAGGGGTGATCGCACCATGGGTGATCGCACCAGGGCTGCAGCGAGAAGCACCGTCGGTGCGGCGGCTGCCGCACCGAAGTGGTTGACGAACTTGGTGGGTGTCGGCGCCAGCAGCGCCAGCGCCAGCGCCGAGCAGACCGCGCTGCTCACCAGCAGGCGACGCAGCGGATCAGCGGCGCGCCCGCGGACGCCGAGTTGGCGGACACTGCCCATCGCCACCAGCGCCAGCACCGCGATGGTGAGCACGACAGGCGCCCGGCGGGCCCACTGGCTGGAGTCCTTGAAGCTGAGAATCGTCTGGTAGTGAACGTATTCCTGGTACCAGGGGAAGGCCTGGTAGTACCACTGGTGCACGGCGGTGGCCTCCAGCACGTCGCCCAGGGTGGCGTCGACGCAGCCCACCAGCACCAGGCTGGTGCCCGCTGCGGCAACCAGCAGCAGGACCGCGGCCAGCCGGGCCAGGGCGTCCTGGTCGCGCAGCCAGGCCCACCCCCACGGCACCCCGAGCACCAGCGGCGCCGCAGCGACCAGCCCGGACGGGGAGACCGATATCGCCAGCGCGGCAGCCGTGGTGGCCGCGGCCAGCGTGCCCATCGAGCGGCGTCGCCGGGCCAGCTCGGCCAGCAGCAGCGTCGCCGCGGCGAGCAGCACGACCAGCGGCTCCGGGCGCAGCGTCATCCCGTAGGGCAGCCACCACAGCAGGTAGGCCACCAGCAGCGCGAAGGCGACCCGCGCGGTGTCCAGCTCGCGGCCGAAGCCGGTGACCAGAAACACGCGCAGCAGCAGCCAGGTGATCAGCCCGTAGCCCAGCGGCACCAGCCGCAACCAGGTCAGCCCCCAACCACCGATCGAACCCCATGCCTGCAGGACGTACTGGCTGGCCACGAACGGGCTCTCGGAGACGTTGAACATGTAGATCGCGTTGCCGACCGAGCCGGAGAGGTCGGCGCCGCGGGCCATCAGCGCGTACCACGAGTCGTCGAAGTTCGTCGGGGCCAGCAGTACCCACAGCCCCGAGACGACCACCAGCACCGCGTCCGCGACTCGAGGCCTGGGACACCGGATCGGTGCGGCCGCCTCACCGCGCCACCACCGCCACGCCACCCCGAGCAGCACCAGCAGGACCACGAGGCAGACCACCAGCAGGCTGACCTTCAGTGCCGTCGGGGTGGACTCGTAACGGGCGTCGAGGTGCAACGACACCCCCAGACCGGTGGCCGCCGCTCGACCCTCGAGGTCGGTGCTCAGCTCGCTGACCTGCGGAACCCGCACCGCAGCCGCCCCCCGCAACGCCCCGTCTCGCAACACCCGTACCCCACTGGCCTGCGCCAGCACCTGGTAGCTGCACCCCGGCGCGGGCAGCACCTCACGCAGCACCGACCGACCGGATGCGCTGATCTCGACGACGCCCCGACGCACCGTGACGAGCAGGCCCTGACTGATCGTGCCCGTCCGGCCGGCGCTGGCCGGCAGGGTGCGTAGCGCGTCGCCGCCCCCCGGTTGCCGATCCAGCGCGGCCAGTGCGGCGCACGGCACCCGCGCTTCCAGGCTCAACGGCCGGTAGGGCACCAGCGGCAGCACGGTGGAGCGGGGCTGCTGACCGGCCGGGGGCCAGCTCACTACCGGGTCGTCGGCGACGACCGGGGCCAGCAGCACCCCGACTGAGGCCAGCAGCGTCAAGATCGCCAACCCGGCCAGGCCACGTGCCTTCCACCGGGCAGCCTCCCGCCCGGTGCCGGTGCGTTTCAGCTCGCGAGTCACGGGAGCGGCGAGGTGGGACTCTGCCGCAGTACGAGTTGTGTCGGGCACCGGCACTGGCGCAGGGTAGTCCGGCAGTACCGGTGGGCCCTGTCGGTACCCTGCTCGGATCAGCAGTCCAGATCCGGCCACCCGAGGATCCGAGGAGGCATAGTGTCGAAGGCAGGCACAGTGTTGGCCGCACCGCCTGCGGTGCCTGCTCGTCTGTCCACTCAGCTGACGCGGTTCGTGCTGGTCGGCGGGGTCGCGTTCGTGGTGGACCTCAGTACCTACCAGCTGTTGCTGACGATCGGGTTATGGGTGCACCTGGCCAAGGCGCTCGCGTTCGTCGCGGGCACCACCACGGCCTACCTGATCAACCGGCGGTGGACGTTCCGGGGCAGGGGGGGGCGAGCGGAGTACGCGTCGATCGTGGCCCTGTACGGGATCACCTTCGTGGTCCAAGTCGGCATGAACGCGCTGGTCCTCGCGCTGCTACCACCGTTTCATGGTGAGTTCACGTGGGCGTTCGTCGTCGCACAGGGTGTGGCGACGGCGATCAACTTCACCGTGCAACGCACCGTCATCTTCCGACCCCGGTCCGTCACCAACCCGGACGGGTGGTGATACCGGCGACTCGCCACGGCATAACGTGTGCGCCGCGCCGGTGTATCACTCGCATGGAGCATACCAATGGTGGCACAATAAGACGTGCGGGTTCGGGACCCCCAGCCGGATCCGCCGCCCCTCGCGGAACACCTCCCCCTCGTTTCCGCGAGGGGCCCTCTCGGCCCCGTTCCCACGTTCCCTGACCCGATATGCCTCATATCGGGCTTCTCGAGCGTGGGGGTTAGCGGCCCAGCTGGGAGATGGTGGCGGTCTGGCTGCCGCTGCGCAGGGGGCCTGGCGACCACCAGCCGGTGCGTACTGCGGTACCGGTTTGCAGGATGGGCGTCTCGGCGTCGGGCACTCGGGGCTGGATAACCATCAACTTTCCCCAGTCGGTGTCCCAGTTCTCCTTGAGGTAGGTCGGCACCTCCTGCTGGACGGCCAGGACCTGCAGCCAGCCGATCGGGCCCCCGGCCTCCCGTGACGACCAGGTCCTGCTGTACTCGGTCAGCAGCTCGTCGGGCAGCAGCCGGTACTGCGGGAGCTCGGCGACGCCGTTGCGGATCCCGAACGGCCGGACGCACGGGTGCACGAATCCCACGGGCCAGTCCAGGAACACCGGCGGAGTCGGAGCCACCAGGTCGGTCAGCGAGCTCAGCACGGGCACCCGGGGTGCGGAGAACACCAGCCAGCCCTCATCGGTGACGTCGGCGTCGGTGGCGATCAGCCGCACGGCATCCGCCCCGGTAGCCCGCCCGGTCAGACCCAGCCGGTAGTCCCGCCACCCCGGGGCGTGGGCGGTGGCCCGCCCGCCGATCTGGGCCGCCTCGATGACGCGGAAGCCGCGTTCGGTGCGCTGGGCGAACTCGACGACCAGCGGTGTGGTGGGGGAGAGCTTGCCGGCGACGGAGATCACCACCGGCGCCTGCCCCTGGCGGGCCACCAGGGGCAGTGCGTACCAGTTGGTGCGCAGACTCCCGGTACCCGCGCTACCGGGGGAGAAGCTGCTCCAGATCGGGATCTCGGCACCACCGAGTCCCGACGGTGGCGTGTCGATAGGGTTGGTGTCGTCGTTGCCCAGCTTCGGGAGGCGGTCACCCCGGTCCCCGGTCGTTGCGACGTTGCCGCGGGGCAGCGTGCTGAGCGGGAACCGGTTGACATCGAAGCCGCGCTGGAGCGGGATATCGGCCAGCAGCGTCCCCTGCAACGGGCGCAGCGCGCCGGCGCGCCGGTCCGGCTCCACGGACACCGCGTCGGTGAGATTGCAGCTCTGCCCGGTGATGTGGGCGATGTTGGCCGCGGCCATGCTGTAGCCCTCGCGCTGCTTGTGCATGGCTTTGACCATGGCGCTGACCTCGGCGAGGACCAGCAACCCGCAGAACACCGCGATGGGAGCCGAGCCGATCCGCAGCGCTCGGCGCCGCCCGTTGCGCCGGTCCGGTACGGGTGGTGGCGGTCCACCCGGCTCGTGCCGCAAGCCCTCGACCACCGCGACCAGCGCCGCCAATATGGCACCTGCGATCAACAGCGTGCTCGCCTGGACGCCGTTCACCGACGGTGGCTTGTCGAACCACGGCACCCCGTACTGCGAGACGTACCAGGGCGCGTTGGGCCCGGTCGAGGACATCGCCAGGATCACCAGCAGGCCCGACAGGAACCACCACCGGTTACGTGCCGAGCGCAGCACCGTTGAACTGGTGGTCAGCGCGGTGAGCGCGGCCAGCGCGGCGCCGATCGAGGCGAGCGCGCCGAAATGGTGCGTCCACTTGGTGGGGGTCAGCGCCAGCAGTGCCAGCGCCGCTCCAGTGGTGCCGATCAACCGCCGGCTCGGCCCCAGGCTCGCACCCGGGATGCCCCCGCGGCGCAGCAGCACCACCAGGCTGGTGCCCAGGCACAGCAGCAACAGCAGCACCGGGAACCGGCGGGCCAGCGCCCCGTCCGGCACGTCGCTGAACAGCCACTGGTAGCGGAAGAACTCCTGGAACCACGACAGGCTCGGCCCGATCTCGGTGCGGACCCGGGTGGCCTCCAGCACGCCGGCCAGCGTCTGGTCGGCGAAGATCACCACCAGGACCAGCAGACCGGCGCCGAACACCGGGCCCAGGACGGCCGCCTTCCCGGACACCGCGGCGTGCTGGCGCAGCAGCGCCACCAGCGGCCGCACCGACACCAGGAACGGGGCGAGGGCGATGAACCCGGTCGGTGTCGCGGCGACGGTGAACGCGGCCACGAGCACGCCCAACGCCAGCGGCAGTACCCGGCGGGTGGCCACCGCGCGTTCCACCGCGCACAGCACCAGCAGCGAGCCGATGGCCACCACCGGCTCCAGCCGCAGCCCGTTGTTGAAGGGCAGCCAGAAAGCCAGGAACACCGCGGCGGCGGCCCACCCGGCCGCGGCGCTGCGGCGGACCTCCCGGCCCAGCCGCGGCAGCACCTCCCGGCTGATCAGCATCCAACTGACCCCGCCCATGACGAAGGCCGGCAGCCGCAGCCACGGCGGCACCGTGCTGATCTGCGACCAGTGCGCATACAGCTCGTACGGCCAGCCGAAGGGGGCCTCCGGGACGTTGAACCACCGGTAGTAGTTGCCGATGTAGCCCATCTCCGCGCGGGTCCGGATCATGGTGAGGATGTAGCCGTCGTCGGAGGTGATCCCGCCGATGACCACCCACACCGCCAGCACCGCGAGCACGCCCGCGTCCCGCCCGGTGGGCCGCCACCAGCCCGAGGGAAGCAGCCGCGGTGCCCGGCGTCCGATCCGCCCGTCGAGCCGGTGCAGCAGGATCAGGCTGATCAGCACGGTCAACACTGTCAATGCGGTCACGGCCAGCTTGATGGGATGCGGCACGGACTGGTAACGGGTGTCCGCGGTGATCCGCACCGAGAGCCCGGTCACCGGGTCCTGCTGATCGTTGAGCGCCGAGTAGATGCCGGTCACCTGGGGCCGGACGTCCTGATCGACGGTGACGAACGGGGTAGCGCCGGCGGAGGCCGTGGTGCCCTTGGCGCTCGAGGTGATCCTGATCAGGCACTGCTCGGCGGCCGGCGGGACGGTGCTCAGCAGGATGTTGCCCAGCGCCTGACCACGGCTGACCAGGGTCAGCTTGCCCTCCGCGACCTGCGCCACCATGCCCACCGCCGCGCCTTCGGTCGAGCCGGGCGGTGTGGTGGACAGCAGGGTGGCCGGTTGCGCCGTCCGGGCGTCCACCGAGGTGGCCGCCGCGCAGGGGATCGTCGCGATCAGGTTCTGCGGCTGGTAGGTGACCAGTGGTGCGTTGACCGGGGCGAGCTGACCGGCGCGCGGCCAGGTGATCACGGTGGTGTCCTGGATCACGGGCAGCAGTGGTACCGCGAGGGCGAATAGCGCACCGAGGAGGCCGAGCACCGCAGCGGAGCGCCGAAGCAGCCTCGGGGTTCGATTTCCCCCACGGTCGCGGTCGGCGCCGGGCTGATGCTCGGCGGTCTCATCACCGGTTCGCGGGGCGCGGCGCGAGATCTCGATGTGCCCGGGTGTCAGCACCCGCAGGAGGCTAGTCCAGTCGGACCAGAGCGCGACGACCTATCCCTGAGATTGACCGCATCTTTACTCGGTAGGCAGCCCGCAGCCGAGCGCTCAGTACCGGTAGAAGCGTTCTGCCCGCCCTTGCCGAAGCAGCCGCAACCACCGCCGGAAGGCCCGCGGGTCCCGCTTGGTACCCAGGAAGTACAGCCCGAATCGGAACACCTCGAGCATGCCGATCCGGCGCATGCCCGGTTGGGACAGCAGGTAGCCGCGGTTGCGATAGGTGTAGTACCGCTTGACGTCGTCGCTGGGATCCTGGGCGTGGAAGTGCCCGCGCAGCATCGGCTTGAACTCCGCTGAGCCGTCCGGGTGGGCGTAGGAGGCTCTCAGGGTGGTGCCGAAGCGCAACCCGGAGCGGACCACCCGGCGGTGCACCTCCACCTCGTCGCCCCGTAGGAACAGCCGGTAGTCCGGGACGCCGACGATGTCGAGTGCCTGCGCGCTGAACAGCGCGCCGTTGAAGAAGCTCGCGATGCCGGGCAAGAAGTCGGTGCCCAGCTCGCTGCGCATCCGTTTCCACCTCAGCCCCCGGCGCAGCGGGAAGGCCAGCCGCTCCGGGTCGTCGATGTTGACCACGACCGGGGAGACCACCGCGAGGTCCCGGCGTTTGGCCTCCTCGAGCAGGGTCTGCAGCACCCGGACGTCGGCGGGGCGTCCGTCGTCGTCGGCGAGCCACACCCAGTCCGCACCCAGGGCCAGGGCGTGCAGGATGCCCAGCGCGAACCCGCCCGCCCCGCCGAGGTTGCGCAACGAGGGCAGATACGTCGAGGGGATCGGGCAGTCCGCGACCACGCCCTCGGCCGGGTCGTCCGGCCCGTTGTCCACCACCACGAGGTGATCGGGGGGGCGTGTCTGCTCCGCCACCACCGCGAGCGATTTCGCCAACAGATCCCGCCGATGCCGCGTGACGACCACGGCCACCACCCTGCTCATCCGACTCCCCCCGTGATCATCGTGCGGCACCGGTGATGGGGGTGCGGGTGTCCTTGCCCTTGTAGTGGGCGAGGACCTGGCGCAGGTCGCCGTGTTCGCGGATCTCGCCGTGGTCCAGCCACAACCCCGAGCTGCACAGCTCGACGAGGAACTCGTCGGAGTGTGAGGCGAACACCAGGATGCCCGAGCGCTCCACCAGCGCGGTGAGCCGATCCCGGGCTTTCTCCAGGAACGCCGCGTCCACCGCGCCGATGCCTTCGTCGAGCAGCAGGATCTCCGGGTCGATGCTGGTCACCACACCCAGGGCCAGCCGCACCCGCATACCCGTCGAGTAGGTGCGCAGCGGCATGGACAGGTAGTCGCCGAGTTCGGTGAACTCGGCGATCTCCTCGCTGCGGGCCTCCATCTGCTTGCGGGTCATGCCCAGAAACAGACCGCGGATGATGATGTTCTCGTAGCCGGAGATCTCCGGGTCCATCCCGACGCCGAGGTCGAAGACCGGCGCGACCTTCCCCACGATCCGCGAGCTGCCCCTGGTCGGCTCGTAGATCCCGGACAGCAACCGCAGCAGGGTCGACTTGCCGGCCCCGTTGTGCCCGATCAGGCCCACCCGGTCGCCGTGGCGCAGCGAGATGGTGATGTCGCGCAGTGCCTCGATGATCGGCACCTTGGAGTCCATCCCGATCTTGCCACCGGCTCGTCCCACGGTGCCCAGCAGAGCCTTCTTCAACGACCTGGTCTTCGCGTCGAAGATGGGAAAATCGACACAGGCGCCGTACACATCGATGGAGACCATGGTCGCTCATCACACCCAGTAGGAGACTCGGGCCCGGTAGTTGCGCAGGACCACCAGCGCTACCGCCCACCCCACCACAGTGATGGCCAACGCCACCACCCAGTGCCGGATTTCGAAGGATTCGCCGATCATCGGCCGTCGCAGGATCTCGACGAAGTGCAGGAACGGGTTGAGCTCGACCAGTCGGGCCCGCTCGCCGACCACGCCGGGAGCGTCGCGGAGCTGCTCGTAGTCCCACACGATCGGCGTCATGAAGAACATCAGGGTGACGATGCTGGCGGTTACCGGAGTGACGTCGCGGTAGCGGGTGGCGACGATCCCGAGCAGGATCGCCACCCAGGCTCCGTTGAGCACGAGCACTGCCAGCGCCGGAAAGGCCAGCAAGCTGCTCAGCCCGAACGCCCGCGGGGCCTGCGGCGGAAAGATCAGCATCAGCGCGAGCCACACCAGCAGGTTGTGCCCGAAGAACAGCAGTTGCCGCCAGACCAGCCGGAAGACGTGCACGCTCAGCGGCGCCGGCAGGTGCTTGATCAGACCTTCATTGCGGATGAAGACCTCAGCGCCCTCGTTGATGCAGGCCGCGAGGAACTGCCAGATGATCAAACCAACGGCCAGGTAGGGCAGAAAATCGTGGATATCTTGATTGAACAGCGCCGCGTAGAGGATGCCCATCCCGATCGCCTGGACACCTAAACTGATGGTGATCCAGAACGGTCCGATCACGGAACGCCGGTAGCCCTGCTTGATGTCCTGCAAGCCCAGGTGCCCCCATAACCCGCGTTGCCGCAGGCCCGCCCGCAGGTCTGCGAACGCTCGCGACCAGCTTCGGGTCGCCAGCGCCTGGGTCTCTGTGATCTCCGGAGACGTCGCGGTGTCCTGCATGATCCGCGAGACTACTAGGGCGGCGCCCGAACCCGTGGGCTGACGTGCTCGTCGAGCGGTGGACGGCAGCGTGACACTAGCTCGTGTTGACCCATGACATCGGTGGCGGTACCTTTTCCGGTGAAGGGGAGTATTCCTTCGCGTTGGTGTCATCAACACGGCTCGTCCGAGCCTGGCACCACGGTACGGGTGATCTGCCGTGCGGAAAAGACCTTCCTGGGGTTCAGCGAGCCCGGGAGGTTATTGCGATGATGCGGCTATGGCGACGTCACGTTAATAGACACACTGTCGATGCGCCGGGTGGTCCCCTCAATGGGAATCAGACGACGAGTACCCAGGCATTAGCAGGTTCCGTCCAATCCCTGCTGAGTAACCCATTGGCGCGGCGGCGCACTCGTCGGGAACTCGAACGCATGCGGCAGGCCAACGACTACCAGCTCGCCTTGCGGGTACAGGACGTCTTTGTCGCTCGCGGGCTGACTCGTTCCGGCTTCAGCATGGCCGGCGGCTACACCCTGCACATTCCGGAAGTGACTGCGGTGGCGGCCGGACCACCGGCGAGGCTGGACATCCGTATCCTGTCCGGCCAGACAGCGGACGACTACACCGCACACGCCCAGGAGATGGCACAAGACCTCGGTGTGGTGGAGATCCGGGTGGTTGCGCTCAGGGGCTCCATGATCCGGCTGGAACTGCTGTCCTAGTCAGAGGTACTGGCCGGTACCTCGGGTTCCGGGTTCTGCAGGCTGGCCTCCCGGGACCTGCATGCCGGGCGGGATCGTGCCGGCGGGCAGCCCGCGGCGCATCTGCTCCAGTTGCACGCGGGCCGCCATCTGCTGGGCGAACAGGGCGGTCTGGATGCCGTGGAACAGGCCCTCCAGCCAGCCGACCAGCTGGGCCTGCGCGATGCGCAGCTCGGCGTCGCTGGGGGTGGAGTTCTCGTCGAAGGGCAGCGAGAGCCGTTCCAGCTCCTCGCGCAGCTCCGGGGCCAAGCCCTGCTCCAGCTCGCGGATCGAGGACTGGTGGATCTCCCGCAGCCGGTTGCGGCTGGCCTCATCCAACGGTGCGGCGCGCACCTCCTCCAGCAGTTGTTTGATCATGCTGCCGATCCGCATCACCTTGGCAGGTTGCTCGACCTGCTCAGCGACCTCCATGCCGCGCTGATCGTCGAGCGGCATCGTCATGGCGACCACCGGTTTCCCGTCCGGCCCGACCACGACGACCTGCTCCCCATCCGCTTCACTCATGCCACCCATCATCCCCTGCTCCCCCGCGTGTCGCTTCCCGGTGCCTGGTGTGTCGCGCATATCCAAGATCATCGATCGATGGTCAGCAGGATCTTGCCGATCACGCCGCCATCTTCCAGCATCTGGTGCGCCTGCGCAGCCTGCCCCAGCGGAAGGGTCGCGTGTACCACCGGCGTGACCAGGCCGTCGGCGAACATCGGCCACACCCGGGCTACTACGTCGGTGCACAAGGCCGCCTTGCCGTGCGGACCGGCCACCGGCCGGCCGCGTAGCCCGATGGCCGCGACGCTGGCCCGCTTAGGTAGTAACGCCCCCAGATTCAACTCGGCGGTGCTGCCGCCCTGGAAGCCGATCACCACCAGCCGGCCGTCCGGGGCCAGTGCAGTAAGGTTGCGACTCAGGTATTTGGCACCCATGTTGTCCAGGATCACATCGGCGCGGCCGCGCAGCTGCTCGGCGAAGTCCTGCTCGCGGTAGTCGATGAGAATCTCGGCACCCAGCTGTGCGCAGCGCGCCAGCCGTGGCGCGGCCGCGGTGATCGCGACCTGAGCCCCGAGCGCCCGGCCGACCTGGATCGCGTGCGTGCCCACACCACCGGACCCGCCGTGCACCAGCAGCAGCTCCCCAGCGATGAGGCCGGCGTGGCGCACCATCGTCGACCACACCGTGCAGGCCACCTCGGGCACACCCCCAGCCGTCACCAGATCCACCCCGGGCGGCAGCGGCATCACCTGCCCGGCCGGCGCCACGACCCGCTCGGCGTAGCCTCCGCCGGCCAGCAGCGCGCACACTGACTCACCGACGGCGAACCCGCGAACTCCGTCGCCGAGCTCGGCCACCACCCCGGAGCACTCCAGCCCGACGATCGTGCTGGCGCCGGGTGGCGGCGGGTAGCGGCCCTGGCGCTGCGCCAAGTCGGCCCGGTTGACCGACGTCGCGGCGACGTCGATGAGTACCTCGCCCGGACCCGGCCGGGGATCGGGAACCGCGGCGAGCCGCAGTACCGCCGGTCCGCCGTACTCAGTGATCGTGATCGCGCGCATGGTGCCCGACGGTAGTCGCTGCCCACCGCGGCAGCCGCCTCATCCGAGAACCACGTTCACCAGGCGGCCAGGAACCACGATCACCTTGCGGATGGTGCCCTGCGCTGCCCGGACGGCGTCGGTCTCCAGCGCCGCCTGCTTGATGGCCTCGTCCGGGGCGTTCGAGGCGACCACCAACTTGCCGCGGTTCTTGGAATTGATCTGCAACGCCAGCTCGACCGTGTCCAGATGCAGCCACGCGTCATCGGCGAGCGGCCACGGCTGCTTCCACACGTGGTCGCCGGTCAGCCGGTAGTACGCCTCGCTCGCGACATGCGGTGCGAAGGGCAGCAGCAGCGAGGCGATCGTCTGCACGGCCTCGGTGAGGGTATCCCGCCAGATACCGTCCTGAGCGGCTTTGACGCAGCTGTTGTTCAGCTTCATCAGCGCTGCGATCGCGGTGTTGAAGGCGAAGCTGCCTCCGGACATGTCCTCGGTGACCTTCTTGATGGTGGCGTGCATCTCGCGACGCAAATCGTCCTCACGCGCCTGGTCGAACGCTGCGCCGAGCACGGCGTCCTGGCTGGCGGCTGCGTCGAGGGCCACCCGCCACAGCCGGCGCAGGAAGCGGTAGACGCCTTCCACGCCTTCGTCGGACCAGTCGCCACCGACCTCCGGAGGCGCCATGAACAACACGTAGCACCGGGCGGCATCGACGCCGTACTGGTCGATGATGGTGTTCGGAGAGACGACGTTTCCCTTCGATTTCGACATCTTGGCGCCGTCTCTGGTGATCATTCCCTGGGTGAACAGCCGTTGGAACGGTTCCTGAACCGACAGGTGCCCCAGATCGCTCAACGCCTTGGTCAGGAATCGCGAGTACAGCAGGTGCAGAATGGCGTGCTCGATACCACCGATGTATTGGTCGACCGGCAACCAGGTGGCGACGGCCTGATCGCTCCACGGTGCCTGCGCGTTACGTGGATCGCAGTAACGGATGTAATACCAGGAGGAGTCCACGAAGGTGTCCACCGTGTCGGTCTCCCGATGGGCCGGACCCGTGCATTGCGGGCAGCCGGTCTCGACCCACTCGAAAGCGGCCGCCAGTGGCGACTTGCCCTTCGGTGCGTAGTCCTCGACATCCGGTAACAGGACGGGCAATTGGTCCTCAGGGACCGGTACCAGGCCGCACGAGTCGCAGTACACCATCGGGATGGGGCAACCCCAGTAACGCTGCCGGGACACCAGCCAGTCACGCAGGCGGTAGCTGGTCGATGCCGTGCCCGCGCCCTGCTCGGCCAGCTTGGCGACGATTCGCCGGGTGGCTTCGGCGGAGGCGAGCCCATCGAACTCGCCCGAGTTCGTCGTCACCCCGCTGGCCACGAACGGTAACTCGTCTGCTGACCCGTCGGTGGCCAGGATGACCTGCCGGATCTCGAAACCCAAGGCCTGAGCCATGTCGTAGTCGCGCTCGTCATGGGCGGGCACGCCCATGACGGCGCCCGTGCCGTACTCCATGAGCACGTAATCCGCCACCACAATGGGCACTTTGGCTCCGCTGAGCGGATGGATTGCGTGCAGCCCGGTGACGATGCCGGTCTTCGCGCGATCACCGCCCCGTTCGGCATGGCTTTCGCGACGGGCCTGGTTGGCATATTCGAGGATCGCCGGCTCCGCTGGCATCCTGGCGATCAGGCGGTCGAGTTCCGGGTGCTCCGGTGAGATGGCCAGAAAGGTCACGCCGAACAGCGTGTCGGGCCGTGTCGTGAAGACCTCGATATCGAAGTCGACCTCGGCGCAACGGAAGGTGACACTGGCACCCTCGGACCGGCCGATCCAGTTCCGTTGCATGGTCTTGACGTGCGCGGGCCACTCCAGCCCGTCCAGGTCCCGTAGCAGCCGGTCGGCATAGTCGGTGATCTTGAAGAACCACTGCTCCAGGTTCTTGGACTCGACCAGGGTGCCGCAGCGCTCGCAGCGGCCGTCGACGACCTGCTCGTTGGCCAGGACCGTGGCGTCCTTGGGGCACCAGTTGACAGCTGAGCGCTTCCGGTAGGCCAACCCAGCCTTGTAGAGCTGCAAGAAGATCCACTGTGTCCAGCGGTAATAATCGGGCTCGTGGGTGCTGATCTCCCGCGTCCAGTCGATCGAGATACCCCACTGCTTGAACTGCTCGCGAAAGGACGCGATCGACGCGTCGGTCGAGGTCCGCGGATGTTGACCGGTGCGGATGGCGTGGTTCTCCGCGGGGAGCCCGAAGGCGTCAAAGCCCATCGGGTGGAGCACCCGCTTGCCCTGCCGGCGCATGAAATGAGCTATCGCGTCGCCGACTGCGTAGTTCTTGAGGTGGCCGACGTGGGGTTCACCGCTGGTGTAGGGAAGCATCTCCAGAACGTAGACAGAATCCGCCACATCGACGTCATTGCCCACGGTCCAGGACTGTTCTTTCTCCCAGATTTCCGTCCAGTACGCGTCGATGGCGTGTGGATCGAATTCCTGCGGTGTATCAGTGGCCATCAGTGCACTTATGCTTCCTCTGAGGGCTTCCTCTGATTTTCTCAGATCCGCTCCATTTTATCACAGGAGCGACATGTAGTGCGCGCAGTATAGCGGCGCCACAACTACGAGCCTGATCGGGGGTCACGGTATTCGTACAATTGATGCTGCGTGCGTAGGAGGCCATAGGGCGGCCATAGGGTGCCGCGCACGGCACGCCGAGCGCGCCGTCCGATAACGTGCATGGCGTGAGCGGGGAGGCGCGCTGGCTCGATACCGAGGAGATGCGCGCCTGGCGTGCCTACGTGATCGGCAAGCAGCTGCTCGATTCCCAGCTGAACCGCGATCTGCAGGAGGAGCACCGGCTGGCACTGGCGGACTACGAACTGCTGGTCCGGCTCTCCGAGGCGCCCGGCGGGCAGGTTCGGATGAGCACGCTGGCCGAGCAGGTCGGCTCGTCGAAGAGCCGGATCTCGCATCAGATCGGCCGGATGGAGCAGGCCGGTCTGGTGCGGCGCCAGGAGTGCCCGGGGGACCGTAGGGGCGTCTTCGCGGTGCTCACCAGTGCTGGCCTGGCGGTGCTGCGCGACGCGGCTCCCACGCATGTCCGTGGCGTCCGCGACAACCTGGTGGATCTGCTCTCCGCCGAGGAACGGCTGATGCTGGCGGAGGTCTTCGAGCGGGTCATGAGGCATCTGCGTGGGCAGTGAGCCCCTCACCAACCCCCTCCCAGCGACCTTGCGCCGAATGGCGTAGTAGGTTCGCCGCACCCAGCCCGGTGCTGGAGTGCGGACGGTCATCCCGGCGGCAAGTGGTGGAGCTGATGACAGATCCAGTAGTAGGGGTAGCAACCGAAGAGCTGGGGCCTGACGGCGGCCTGGCGCGGTCCGAGCAACGCGCTGCTCCGTCGCCGCCCCGGCTCAGAGTGCCTGGTCAGATGACTGGGCTCAGCCCGGATACCGCGATGCAGAAGGTCGTGTTGCCGGGTCTGGTGGAGTTGACCCTGGGCAACGTCGTGGTGCCGGGGCGTTTCGACCCGCATCGCATCGCCGGTTTCGTGACCCGGTTGGAGGACGTGCCGCCCAGCTCGTCCTCCGAGCTTGTGCGGCGCTACGGGCTGGATCAGGTGGCGGACTGGCCGGTCACCGACGATCTGCATGTGCTGCGCTTCTACGCGCACAGCCCGCAGCTCTACATCGCGCCTTTCGGCGTCAGCGTCTACCAGGTGGATCTGATCGAGCTGCCGGCCGGCACCGAGTTGTGGCGGATCGATTCCCAGGGAGATGAACAACGCCTGGGTGCCTACCTGAACCGGCAAGTCGGATGGGTCGGTACCGGTCCGGCAACCCTGGGTCCGGCGGGTTGGCACCGGCCACCGGCATCGTTGCGGCCCACCGTGCGGCGTGGTCTGATCGCGAGCCATCACGGCAGCGACTACGACGCCGACTTCGGTCCGCGCCCTGGCGAGGTGACCCTGCACCCCTCACCCGAGGGTCGCCCACCGGAGGAATTCATCGAGCAGGCCAGCGTCTGGACGCTGCCGGTGATGATCGACGAGCTCGACTCGCTCGATCTGGTCCGCTGGCGCGCCGGGTGGCACGGCCTGCCAGTCGAACTGATCGAGTCCGGCCCGGAACAGGTTGTGATCCACTACATCGGGGAGAACGGTCCGAGGGCGGCTGACCTCGGCCTCGCGGAGGTCGATTACCGGGTCTGGCGCGGCTGTGTCCCGCGCACCGAACTGGCAGACTTGGCTGTGCAGCGCGTGGAGCTGCACAGTTCGTGAGCGACCACGCGCGAGCGTGACGTTGGGAAGCGTGGCAGAGCGGTCTAATGCACTCGCCTTGAAAGCGAGCGTGCCGAGAGGCACCGGGGGTTCGAATCCCTCCGCTTCCGCCACCCCTGACCAGCGATGATGCCGACTGGTTGAGTTGCCTGGCTGACCACATCTGCTCCTCCATGTAGCAGTCATGTAGCAACGGTTCCTTACTCGCTACCCCAGTCGATCTTGTCGAGGGCCTCGCGCATGGTGTCCAGGTTGCTGTGCGCGTAGATCTTCATAGTGATCTCCAGGTCGGCGTGCCGGGCGATGGCCTGAACCACGTGCGACGGGGTGCCGAGTTCGAGTAGGAGACTCACGACTGTATGTCTGAGGTCATGAAGCCGGACTCCCGGCAGCCCGGCCTGTTCCCGGATGCCTTCCCAATGGGTGTTGAGGCTTCGAGGCTCGATAGGGGTGCCGATGCTTGTTGTGAAGACCAGGTCATGGTCGGTCCACAACTCGCCAGCGTCAGTGCGCATCGCGGCCTGCTGTTCCTGGTGTTCGAGCAACACCGCACGAGTGATCTTCGGTAGGGGGATCACGGCGTCTGAGGCGTCGCTCTTCGTCTCATCGATGATCAAACGGCCGGACACCCATTGTACCGTCTGTGCAACTTCCAGGGTGTTCTTGACGAAGTCGACATCATTCCATCTGAGCCCGAGCAGCTCGCCCCGGCGAAGACCCATCGTCGCGGCGAGTACGTACACCGGGTAGAAACGGGTTTTCTCGGCTGCCGAGAGAAGTTTCTTCACATCCCTGACGGGCAGGCCCTTGCCGACTTTGTAGCGCGGGGTAGGGATCTGGACGAGTTTAGCGACGTTCCGAGTAACGAGTTCCTCGCGCTCAGCGTTGCTGAGCGCATTGCGAAACACCGCGTGAATATACTGTCTGCGGGCCAGTGATCAGGGCACTCGCCCCCAGCTGGCTGGGCGAGTCGGTGCACTATAGGGCAGCGAATAATGCCCAAAAGGGAAACAGATCAGTCCTTGAGATTTGCTTGGCGCACGATTATGCTTGACTACATGCGTAGTCTGGAGTTCCTCCCGCCTTACACGCCTGAGCGTCAGTATCGCGCGCCGCCACAAAAACCTACCATCCAACCATCGGCCCGTACACTCCCGGCAAAGAAACATTCCAGCGTCCTGCGCGCGGTCAACCTCGATGTTAAATCGCTTCTTATCCTGCAGCGATCCGCCGGTAATCAAGCTGTAGTAGCCGCCCTGTCGGTACAACGCAAGCCGGACGACACCAAGCAATCAGGGTCAGGAGCAGGTCCACCGAAGGTGGAAAAAACCGTTCCTAAAAAAGGTCTCAGTCGCACACTGTACGTGATACAGAATGAGCTTTGGAACAAGCTGCCACCTGTCGTTCGCTCTAGCGCCGAACAAGAGCTGAACCGACTCTTTTCATTTGTCGGTGCAGCGAATGACCAAAAAAAATTCTCCATCAAGATACTGCCTGCAGCAAAGCTGCCGGAGCAGTTTGATTTTACCGAGTCGGTCGTGGCTGTAATTCAGGGTGACCCGGGCGCCTACGTTCAGGATGCATTCGACCGTCAAGAAAAACAGATCAATGAGTGGTTTTCCAAGCAAAAGCTGCCAACGCCCAGGACATCAGAGAAGAGCAAGACACCATTCTCTCCAGAGCTGCTGGGGCGCGGCGGTGCAAATAAGCGCATTTTTTCTGCTAGTGGCAAAAAATTTGCCGTGTCACAGATGGTGGGCGCTGTCGTGTTAAATGAGGTGATAGACTCTTTTGTTGAGGATGTTGATAACCTGATCACAAAGGCCCTCGAGAAGCATGGAAGAAAGCTGGACAAGTGGCCAGTAGAGGTGGACAAAAGGCGACCCCTTGAGATGTTTGGGCAATCGCTCGGTCGAGTAATCGCCCATGAAGCTAGGCATGAATATCTTGTGGGACACGCCGAAGAAGGATTGGGACAAGACGCACCTTACGTCACCGGTGAGAAGAATGCTGAAAATTTCTCGAAAGAAGATCAGAAGGCGATGCTTAAGCGTATCCAGGACTTAGAGGCACAACAAGGCAAGGCAACAGCGGTACCCATCAAAGCGATTGACGAGTAGATAAACGGAATATGCTTGACAATTCCCTCTCTCTGCAAACACTAGGCCCTGACCAGGACGGCTGTGGACGCGTGGTAAGATCACAAATCGACGGACTCGTAATGAGAAGACCTATAGGGCGTCCCGACTCCGGCCGGGCATAGCCTCGTGGGCGAAGTTGATCTCGTATCGGTAGCGGAACGGAAGCGCAAGCAACACCACTGGTCCACACTCAACCGTGTACAACCATAACTCTGTCTCATAGCTACGAGCAACAATGGCATTCAACAGTGTTAACTAGCGGACCTTATCCGGATTCGGGACAAAGAGTCCAATTGCCCCAGAACGGATGCACACGTTACTGTGTTCAATCGGCGCAAAACCATTAAAAAGTGTCCCTTCGCGATTAGCGAACGCGCACCTTCTCCTTCATTCCACTTTATCCCCATGTTGGTCTACAACTTAGTGGGGACTGACCGGTGCTGCCGAGTGTTCGACCGTTGCTAACACCGCAGCTAGCGAGTACTGATGCGCACTGTCCGGGCCGGAACCAGTCACCGGGTTCGATCTTGAATCGGAAGGTCGGTCATACCCCCGGACTATCAGGAGGCAACACACGCAGTCGATCTCGAAACCTTGGTTTCTGGTTCGAGTGCTCTCGATACATTGACCGTGTAGCAGCCGTGTAGCAACGACCTCCGACCGCACCCATTGCACGCAAGC
The DNA here is from genome assembly GCA_050699515.1 of Pseudonocardiaceae bacterium. Classification (GTDB taxonomy): domain Bacteria; phylum Actinomycetota; class Actinomycetes; order Mycobacteriales; family Pseudonocardiaceae. Next base: position 4,697 of record JBOHFF010000149.1, on the reverse strand, counting down.
TTCACCGCCGCACCCGACGCAGGTGATCCGTCTAGCGCACACCCTCGTACACGAACCTGCCGAGGCTTTGGGAGCGAGGGGACACCACTTTCGCCTATCGTTGACTGAAAAGTGGCCGGCGGTGAAGGTCCCCCGAAACTGCCCATCGACCGTGTGTTTCGCTTACTCCCAAGCCGGCTGGTTGCGCGCTTGGTCCAGGTCCTTGCGGTCTTCGTCCAGGTCAATGGCCTTCACCTGGGTGACCACGTCTTCCAGCGTCTCCGGGAGCAGCCCGTCCGGCTGGGAGTACACCAGCACACCCTTCCGGTACGCCATGATGGTGGGGCTCCTGCTGATGTTGGCAGCGGCCGCCAAGCCCTGCTCGGCCTCGACATCGACCGTGCCGTAGACGACGTCAGGATGCTCGTTCGAGGACGCCTCGAACGTCGGCGCGAACCTGCGGCAGCCGTCGGACGAGGAGTCACAGAAACAGACGAAAACCACATCGTTGCCGGTGACTACCTCATCGAAGTTCGCTTCAGTCAGGGTCTGGGTGGCCATAGCATCCCTTCATGTCGTGGTGCCGATACACCACCGTGCACGTCGATTATCTTCAACCTACCTGCCTGAGCACCCGAACATGATCAACTCTGATCTGACTGATCGTCCTCAATCTGCATGATCTTGACAGCTGGATCTGACAGCAACGACCGCGCACAGGTAGGCACTGCGTCACGCCCTGATGGACACGCACCAGCAGGTGGCGGACGCTACCGGACCTCCGGGCACCGCTTTGGGGGCGAGGGTGGCGTACCGCAGCAACCGAAGATCCACAGTGTGGGTGGGCGAACTGCAGCGGTACCTAAGTGGCCGCGACGGCCTGACCGCCGACACAGTTTGTGCCCTATTTGCCGTATCCGGGCCCATCGTGCTGCAAGGCCAGTGCACCGAATTATCTGTGGATAGCTGGTAATTACGTGGAAGGGTCTTCGTCGGGATCGTCGGGATCGTCGGGATCGTCTGGTTCGTCGGATGGAGCGATTAGGGCGAGGTAGGTGTGTTCCGTCTGACCGCTCCCGAACAGCTCGCGGCGAGCAGAGCGTACGCGAGTTCTTCGCCGCCGTGAGGCTCCGAGAGCCACCACGCGGCGGCATCGACCAAGGCGAGGCGCTGTATCGCGGATAGCTGCTCACGCTCGCCAAGGACGGCCACGGCGGCTAAGCGTTGCCGGTGGGGGATCACGCGGGAGCCGTGAGGAGACCGCATGATCGGCTTGCCATGATCCTCAAGCGCCGCGGCGGCCAACTCCAGCGTCCGCGACAAGTCCAGCTCGTCCAGGTGTGTCCGAGTCGTAGGGTGGAAGATCCGCGACACCGACGACCACTCCGCCAGCACCCGGGCCACGGACCGAGCACGCCAGGGCGCTAGCCGCAGCACCACACTCGGGGATTCCTCACCGTCGAGGATCAGCGTGCCGTCGTCGAGTTCCACCACCTCACCATGATCTAGAGCCACCCGGATCGGGTCCGGGTCGAACTGCGTAGGGTCTGGCATCGGGTCGCCACCCTCCATACAGGGTTGGGGATCAAGGCCGGGGGCAGGTGTTAGCAGCACCAGCCCTCGGCCGCCTCATCAGGGGGCGGGTGCGCCCCCTGATCTCACTGGCTTAACTGGAGCGAGACCAGGTCCTGTACCTGGTCCGCGTCGCCCGCGCGCGACTAGTCCCGGCTGCGCGCAGTCCTTGGCCGTACAGCAGCGCCATACGGCAACGCCCCGACCCACACTGGTCCACAGTGCCCGTCAGCGATCCGCGATCTGCGGAAACAACCCCCATCCACCGCCGTGCCCGCAATTCGGGACGAACAGGCCGTGAATGATTAGTTGAAGATCGACACCCCACTTTACCCCCAGGTTCGCCTAAGAAATGATGGCAACTAGTCGGTAGCGATGTGCGTTCACATTTGCTAACCGCGCAGCTAGCGGGCATTGGTGGGCAATGTCCAGAACGAGCCAGCAGGTTCGATCTCAAATCGCAGGGTTGTTGGTTCGAACCCAGCCGGGGGCCATTCCACTGCTGGACCGCCAAGTGATCGATCTTGGAGAGCGGTGTTGTCCCCCAGCGCCCCAACATGGTTACGCATGATTGACATGTCACGGGCGGCCGTGGTGATCTCGTCGTTTCTCGCGGTGAGTCACTGAGCCTCCGTAGGCACCGAAGCGGATCCGTCCGGCGTGTGGATCGACGTAGAAGCTGCGGCTGACCGCCGTCACCGAGCACGGATGCCGCAAGCTCCAGGGTGCGAGACAGAGTTAGCTCGTCAGGACTTGGCCTGCTCGCCCGATTGAACACACCGGAGGCAGCCGACCACTCCTCCAACACCTCCACATCAGGTTGGGGATCAAGGTCAGGGCAGGTGTTTGCGGCACCTGCCCTGACCGCCTACTCAAGTGGTGGAGTCGGCATCATGGATCACACCGGCTCGACCAGCACAAGACCAGGTCCCGCCGCTAGTCAGTCCGAACGCTCCTTGGGTAGTCCTCCGGCCTCCGGAAGACTGCAACGGTGCTCTGGCGATCTTTGTCTCGGCATGTAGCAGTCGCTCGGCGTGTAGCAGTCGTGTAGCAACCGACTACGGTCCGCCTCACACTCCGTCCGACCAATCGCACGATAAACCGCCGGTCGGCAGTCCGGGATACACCCGGGCACACGGTTCCCCTGCGTCTTGAAAGCGAGCGACCCGCGAGGGTCCGGGGGTTCGAATCCATCCGTTTCCGCCACCCTTGACCAGTATGTACGCTTGCCTGAGTCTTCTTGGCGGGCGACGTGGCGACAGCCCGCAGTTCACCCGCCTGAGGTCAGCGCAGGAAGGTGAACAGCTGTTTGCCGATGGGCAGCGCCATGTGTGGCCCGTCATATCGCACCACGCCGAGGGCCGGCCAGGTGTCGCTATCCCACGTGGTGTAGTCGAGTTCGGTAAAGCCAGCGGTCGCGAAGCGAGTCCGGACCATGTCGTTGAGGTCCCAACCGGCTCGGGCTCGCGACCAGAGCAGGGTCGCCGCCGGCCGGCACAGCGCCGGTGCGATGGCGATGGTCCGGGCCAGGTCGGTGTCGCTGATGTTGCCGAAGATGCCCACCAGCAGGACCACCTGGGCTGGCACCGCGCCGAGGTAGGTGTCGGTGACTCCCGCGTCCGCGGTGCGGACCTCGACGTGCGCGGCCACCGCAGCCGCGCACCGCCGGGCCCGGTCAGCGATCATCGGGTGAGCCTCCACGAACACGGCACTGACCCGCTCGGCGTCGGTCCGCTGGGCCAGCACCTCCAGCACGTCGCGACCATCCCCGGAGCAGCAACTCAGGATGCGGATCGGCCCGGGGTAGCGGTCGAATGCCTGCCGGAGGTAACCCTGCACCGTGCGCAGCCGCCACGACAGGTCCGAGGTGGGGTCGTCGTACCGGCGATGCCACTGCTCGTAGTCGCGCAACCCGCTCACCCGCCACCTCCAGAATGTCGTCGAGGTTTCTGGCTACAGTGACCCACTGCTCACGGTAGTAGCCACCGCTTACCTGCTGGGGGTCTCGACCCGGCGGATGGAGCGATTGGCCGAGCATCTCGGGGTCAAGTCCTTGTCGCGTTCGCAGGTCAGTGAGATGGCGGTGCACCTCAAAGCCAGGTCAGCGCGTTTCGCGAGCGTCCGCTGGATGCCGGGGGCGTACACATTTTGGGTGGGTCGATGAGCTGACGGTCAAGGTCCGCGAGGACGGTCGGGTGGTCACTGTGCACGCACTGATCGTGACCGGGTCAACGCCGATGGGCACCGGGGAGCCCGGGTGATCAGGTGGCCGAGGGCCCGCCTTTCCTACGCAGTGGGGCGAATCAGATCTTAAACGTGATCTGGCATGTCGGGTGGCCCGGCCGGCAAGCCGTGGCCAGTAGCGTGATTATCCGCCAGCGGCATTCCTCGTCGATGCGTGACCGGGACCCACCAAACGGTTTTACGCCAACTTACGGAGCTGACCACTTAGCCGGTGATGTTCGTGAGTTCCGATCGGCAGAGTTCGGCGGTGCGCTGGGCGCATCGGTGGCGGTGGGGCGGGAAAGTACCCGCTGCGCAGCCCCAGCGATATCGGCACATTCGAGGGCCGCCCGCGTGGCGCTGACCATGTCGGTGACGTTGTAGGCCATCATCTCGGTGGCTTGCGGCCTCCAGGCACGCCATGCGGAGCAGATCGAGCTGCTCTCGCTGTTCACCAATCAGGAACGGCGGGCCAACGAGCACACCTCCGGGGTGGTCAGCCGCTTCACGGCCACGGCCGCGAGCACCGGGCAGGTGCGGGCCCGCCCGACCATGCTGTTCGGGACCATCGGGATGGGCGGCAGCGACTTCGGTGCCTACGAGAACGACTACTTCGACCCCGCTTTGGTCGAGCCTGCGGGTGCCCGTCGCGCGCTAGCAGAACAGCTACGATCGGACGTGTTCACTGCCTGCGGTGAGGTGGTTCAGCACTGCGGTGATCAGGCCTTTGGCAGCGGAGAGTCGGACGGCTTGTCCGTGGACGATCACGGTGGGTTGATCGTTTAGGTCACCACTCTTACTAAGGCGGCTGAAAGTAGCTAGACCGATAAGTCTGGTTACTTGATGTAGCTGAGGCATGGGTCGTTGAAGAAGGCGCGAACAAGCTCGGGTAAGCGTTGGAGGCGCAGGAGCGCGGATTCGGC
>JBOHFF010000148.1:0-35401 GCA_050699515.1 Pseudonocardiaceae bacterium | reverse complement strand
TGCCGTGAACGAGACGTCAGCGACGTTTTTCACGCCGGGCAGGTCGGTGGTGTCTCGTTCACGGCGCACACCGTCACTGCGCAGCTGACCTGCCGTCAACTCCACTCCCGATGGACTTCCGGTGGCGTTCCCCAGCACCGGCCGTGGCGGGTGGTCATCGCTGGTGCTGCCGTCGCTGGCGTTGGCGTTGCCCGGTTGCGCGGTGGTCATCCGGCTGGTGCGGGGGTCGGTGATCGAGGCACTCGGCGAGGACTACGTGCTCGCGGCCAGGGCCAGGGGGGTGTCCGAGCCGCGGGTCGTGCTGCACCACGCGCTGCGCAATGCGCTGGTCCCGGTGACCACTCACCTCGGTCTGGCGTTCGGCGCGCTGCTCTCCGGGGCAGCCATCATCGAGACGGTCTTCGCCTGGCCCGGGGTGGGCAAGCTCGCCGTGGACGCCATCGTCGCGCATGACTACCCGGTGCTGCAAGGTTTCGTGCTGTTCAGCGCGGTCATCTACCTGCGCTGGCCGACGAGGTGGTCGTGCTCTATGCCGGGCGCGTCATGGAGCAGGGCCCGGTACCCGCCGTGCTGGACGAGCCGGCAGACCCGTACAGCCGCATGCTCCGAGCGGCGCAGCTGACCCTGCTGCCTGGCGGCGGGCTGCCCGAGCCGGCTGCCAGGCGACTCGAATTAGGTGCGTGGGAGATAGTGAGCGGAGTGATGATACGGTGCGTCGCCGCCTGAGCCGACGTCCCTGGGGAGCGCGATGAGCTGGCTGATCTGCTACACCCTCCACGTGGGCTGCGGCGTCATCGATGGCGTCGGCCCTTGGGCCGGCCGGGTAGGAAGACCCGAATGACGTCGTCACTTCACACACTGGCGCAACGTCTCCGCACCGTCGAAGCTCGGCTCGCGGAAATCGAAGGTGGCTACGGTGAGACGATCTACCGACTGCGCCGCGAGGTCGTGAGCGTAAGGATCGGTCAGGGGCGGATCCTCACCCACCTCGGTCTACCCGAGGTGACTTCCGAGGAGATCGACACTGCGCTGGACGCCGAATAGAACCGCTGACGCGGCGCGACCAGCTTCCCCAATGAACCGATCGCTATTTTCTGACACCCGGAGGGCTGCCAGTTCCACCGGCCTGCTCGAATCACTCATGACACCGCGATGGGGCAGAGGAGACGCGCCAGCCGGGGGCATGCGGCGGCTGGATCTGGCCATGATCCTGGTCGGCCCCCCACGCTGGCCTCAGCCGCTGACCTGCTCGACACCGCTACCGGCCCAGCCATGAGCCCAGGCATGAACTCGGTGTCGCGCGACGAGGACAACCTCACCCTGCAGGTGGCACCGCCGCGCCCGCGGCGATCACCTGGAGCGCCGGCATCGCCCTGGGAACCCGGCCTGCGCTGCGGGTGCGGTGGTCTCGGGTTGTCTTGTCGCCGCCGCACCCGCCGGCTGTCAGCAGGAGCACCGCGGCCACGACGGCCGCCCACCTGCGCTGTTGATCCATTGATTCCCCATTTCCGGGCGACCGGTTCGTGCGGCTGCGATGAGGCTTTCCGTGCCGGGTGTTCGCGTTCGTAGCGCAGCGGGAGGCCAGGAACCTGTGCTATTTCCGCTCGCCCTACAGCGTCGGGTTCGAGCCCACGATGTTCTTCATGGGTACCCAGGAGCTCCTGGATGTCAAGGTGCGTGCCCTCAAGTGCTTCGGCCCACAGCAACAGATCGACATGAACGGAGTCGAACTGTTCAGCATTGCGCGACGAGTGGAGTTCGCGGATCAGATAGTCGTTGGCTGACCGGCAGCACGGTGTGATCCTCGGCGGTGATGCCGCCGCATGCCTGTCAGTGGCCGCCGAAGAACCACTCGCTCGGTGCCGGCCGGGCCTCCGAGATGTAGTACTCGCTCATGTTCTTGGCGAACTCGTCACGAGAGATGTACCCGTCGCTGTCGAGGTCGAGATGTCCGAACGCTGTTGCGGCGGCCGACGCCGTCAAGCCGTACGCCTGCAGGTATAGGGAGAACTCGTCGAGGCTGAGCTTCCCATCGCCGTCCTGGTCGATGGTGTCGAAGACCTGCCCGTTGCTGGCGATGGCGTGCGACATGGCGTCGGGGTTGCTACTGACCCAGGCACCGACCGCGGCAAGATATTCCTCGAGGGTCACCTGACCGTCGCCGTCACCGTCGGCGTCCTTGAAGTAGGCGTCCCACCAGCCTCGATGGGCCTCGATTACGCCGGCCGTCGTCGAGCTGCCGGGGTCGAGCCCCTGCAGCGTCGCTACTTTCTGTCCGAGCTGGACGAAGTCGTTCTGGTCGACGACACCGTCCTTGTCGTAGTCGAAGCGGTAGAACGCGACCGACAGCTTGCGCTTTACGAACTCAGAAATCGCCATCTCGACCCCTTGGTTTCCTGCTCCATGGCTCGGGGCCGACGACATCGCACGCTGAGCAAGCACTCGGCCCCGTTGCTTGCGTGCCCAGAGTATCTGGTCCTCGCGGAACTGCTCGAAGGCCGAGCACGGGTCGACCGACACGGCCGAGTCGCTGATCGTCACGACTCTCGCCGGCTGTCTCACTTTCGTCTCCGAGCCTGTTCCCGGCAACCAGTACGACATGGCTAAACTGACGGGATCGCGTCTCGATGTGTCGGTGTTCGACGGCACCGAGTCGCAGCTTTCCGGGCCGGTCGCTGACACGCCAGCTCGGATGTCCATCACTGGAGATCAATCTTCGTCAGTGCCCGGATCCCCCACAGTGTGAACAGATCGTCGTCGTGCCGCTGCTGGGGTAGACCGACGTCCCGGAGCCGCCGCACCACCAGCAGACCGGTTCGCTGGAATTGCCGAACTTGACGTCACCGGATTGTCCGCCGCTGCTCCCGGGTCCGCCGGTGTGGGACACGTCGGTGACGGCTTCCTGAGCACTCGAGCCGTCGAAAAGGTCGGTGACGGTGTCGATGAGATCGGCGATGAGTTCGAACATGAGTTGATTCCTCCTAAATCATGCGGGCGAGGGGTGCAGACGGATGTGATCAGTGCGTGGCGATCCAGCAGCCGCCGGAGACGGCCCTGGCGACACCGCCTGCGACCTTGACCAGATTCCCCTGGTCGACGCCTTCGATCGCCTTGTCGATTCCGCCTGCGACGCCCGCCATCGCACCGACGCCTGCGACCGTGCCGACGGTCTGTGCCGCCGCGGCGGCCACACCGGCGGAGCCAGCGGTCGTCACCGCCTGGCTGCCGATGGTCGAAACCAGGCCGCCGTGCGCGGCCAGAACCTTGACGCCTGCGAAAATTTTTATGAGACCTGCCGTCTCGAGAATCATCGTCTCTCCCAGGATTCGGATTGTCATGTAGCATTCGACGAACGCAGCACTCGACATCGAATGCACATTTCCAGTCTCGTGATGATCGGTGAGCGAGCTGATCGACTCACTGCGACAATTGGACTCCGAACGCTAGCGGCTGTCGAGGTTGTCCAGACCACCCTCGGTGTCGGGAGCGCTCGTCACGAGCGCCCTCCGCGGGGCGGACGACTACACTGATGGTGTGTCGGATCGTCCGATGTGTCTTGTCCGGTGGTCGGGCCAGAGTTCCTTCGCCGACGTGGTTCCCGGCACGCAGCTACGGATCGGGCGTCAAGGCGACCTTGCGCTCGCACCGGCCGATCCCGGGCTGTCCCGGATCGCCGCGCTCGTGTCGCCGACCGATGACGGGTGGCGGGTCGAGATCAGGAATGCGAACGGTGGTTCCGTACATCCGTGGGGTCTGGCCGTCCCGACGGGCCGAATCACGGTGACGGCCTGGCCGCGGGTGGCGATCAGGCTGTCGAGCAGTGCGGCCGATCGCGCGCATTGGGTGTTGCTCGAGACCCGGCTCTACCCGTTCCCGGATGCCACAGCCCAACCCCGGAAGGCGGGACCAGCGACCGACATGGCCGACGTGCCGCTCGTCCTCACCCCCACAGAGGAGAAGGTCTTGCGGACGGTCTTCGAACCGCAGTTGGCCTGGCCGCCATCGCTCGATCCACCTCGCCAGCTCAAGCAGGCCGCCCGTCGTCTCTCCGTCACCGAGACCGCTGTGCAGAAGTCGCTAGCACGGGCTCGGGCGAAGGCGGATCGGCTCGGACTGGCGCGCCACGTCGAGTTGACTCAACCCGACTACCTGCACGTACTGGTCGCCGCGGGTTATCTGCGCTGGAAGGATGACGGGCCGCCGCGCAACCACCTGTGATGCCTGGTCGCGCTCGCGGCCGATCGTTAAAATAGCCGTGTTCAGTGGTCGCGGGGTCGGCGGGGTGTCCACGCGGGACTCGGGGAGGAGCGCACGTCCACGTGGGCGAAGAGCTGTTCGGCCCGTACCGCCTCGAGTCGTTGATCGGTCGCGGCGGAATGGGCGAGGTCTACCGCGCCTACGACACCGTGAGGCGGCGGACGGTCGCGCTCAAGCGGCTTCCCCTCTCCTTCGCCGACGACAACCGCTTCCAATCTCGTTTCCGACGCGAGTCGGAGGTGGCGGCGCGACTGCGGGACCCGCACGTCATCCCCATCCACGACTTCGGAGAGATCGCCGGTCAGCTGTTCATCGACATGAGGCTTGTGGACGGGGTAGACCTTGCGGCCGTCGTGAAGCGTGGCCCGCTCGATCCGGCGCGGGCGATCCACATCGTCGCTCAGGTCGCGGCCGCGCTGGACGCGGCGCACGCCGAAGGACTCGTCCACCGCGACGTCAAGCCGTCGAACGTTTTGATCACCGGACACGGGCCGGATGAGTTCGCCTACCTCATCGACTTCGGAATCGCGCGGAACCTGATGGGCACGTCCACCACCGGAATGACGGTGGGAACGATCGCCTACATGGCCCCGGAGCGGTTCCTTCGACCCGAGGGCGGGGTCGCTGATCTGCATCGCGCAGACGTCGACGATGTTGATCCCCTTGATCTTCGACGATCGAGCCGCCTCGGACAGGCGGGGCCGCCGCACTCGGGACAGATGGTGAACGTCACCGCCCGGTCCACGCGGTCGTGGGAGCGGGGGTCGGCACTCACCGGTCCTGAAGCAGCCCGAGGACGTTGCCATCGGGGTCGGTGACGGTGGCCACCAGGCGGCCGCCACCGACGTCGTGCACGGGCTCCTGCACGGTGGCACCCGCGGCGATCACCTCGGCCAGCTTCGCCTCGATGTCCGGCACGTGCCAGTAGGCCACCGGTGAGGTCATGCCCTGCGGTCCACCACCCGGCACCAGCCCGATGTGCTGACCCGCGGCCTCGAAGCCGATGTAGTAGGACCCGTCGGTCTGCGGCGGGACGCCGAGCAGGGCGGCGTACACCGCTTTGGCCGTCGCCAGGTCGGACACAGGATGCAGCACGGTCTTGATTCCCTGAGTGGAAGAGCCGGTCATGGTCACTCCTGACGTCGTGGGTCACGTCGACCCGGTGGGATTGTCGGACTTGAAGACGAACGGGAAACCCGGAAATCGACGTGCCGGGCTGGTCGGCAGGCCGACCGTGATCCAGCGCCAGAGGCGGAGTACTAGGCGGCAAGGACGATCAGAGCGGACGTTCCCAGCGCGAGCGCAAGTGGTCTGGATATCCGCTCACTTCGGGGGAGCAGTCGCACGGTGGTCGAGGCCGCGGTCAGTACCGCCATCCACAGCACGCTCTGGTGGATCACCACCGCCATCACGATCATGATCGGCCCGCAGACGCCCAGGCACGCCCGCCCGTGGCGGAAACCGAAGTGGACGCATCCCGCAGCCGCGCGCCAGCCTCGTGGCGGCAGGGGAACCGTCCGGTGGCACGCCCGCAGGAAATACCGCTGGTACGGCAGGAGCTGCCAGCCGGCGGCCGCCCCCAGTGCGGCGGCAAGCACCACGTCACTGGGTACCCTGCCATGCAGCAGGGCGAGCGCGGACAGCGTCGCGACACCGAAGACCACCCACACCCCGAGGTACCCGGCGAGGAACTCGGCAATCGCTCGCTGCTGGCGCCATCGCAGGCTGTTCGTCCCGACGTGCCGGACCGCGGGCAACGCGGCCGGGACCATCATGGCAAGACACATGACAGTCCACATCGGGAGCGTGGCGGGCACTGAGGGCTGGGCGGGGACGCCATGATGGTGGCCCGCCGGCGCCAAGTCGGCGGGGCCGGCATGGAACCCGACCACAGCCACCCAGGCCGCGACGACGACCAGGACGGCCCCGTACTCGGGATGGTGCCGGGCGGCCTGCCGGACGCGCAGCAGTGCCGACGGTCCGTGAGTGACGACCGCTGTCACGTCGTCAGCCGTAGAACAGGCTGACGCGACCGATGCGCACCGGTGCGGCCTGCGCGTCGGCGAGCTCTTGTACGTCCGCGTCAGAGAGGTCATCGGTGGGTGGCGGGATCGACGACATCGGCCGCAACGACACCACCATCCGCTCGTCGTCCCACCTGCCCTGGGCGCGGAGTTGCTCGACCTGGGTGGTGATGTCGAAGGTGCGCCGGAAGCCGTGTGGTCCATCGCTGGGCGGCCCGGTGGCCGACAGGTGCTCGATTCCGAAGAACGACACGTTGCCGACGTAATAGGGGGTGTCCTCGGCCTCGCCGGGCGCGCCCGGGAGGCTGATGAAGACCTCGTAGACCGTGGCCGGATTCCGCGCTGCCTCGACGTCCTCCAGGTTGAGGTACACGCGGGCAGGCGTGGCCTCCGCCAGCTCGCGGGCCCGGGCTGCGACCGTGCGCTGGTCGATCACGACGTCGATGCTGGTGGGTACACCCGCGAGTTCCACCGGGCGTTCCGAGGCGCCGACGAATTCGGGCTGGCGCTCGTTCACCGCTTCAGCCGCCTCATCGAGTGGCACCGCAGCCGCGGCAACACCTTCGTAGGTATACCCGAGCTGCCCTGCCGTGTCGAGCACGGCGTCTCCGGTCAGCTGGACCTGCGTTCCGGTCTCGTCGAAGAACACGAAGGACTGTGTCAGCCACGGTGTATCGGAAGGATTGGCTCGCCCACCGCCCAGGCCCAGCCACACCGACCAGAGCCGGTCGATGTTGGCATGGTGCAGCCAGAAAATGGGATCGAGGGCCGCCAGGTTCGGATTGCCCATGAACCCACCGATCAACGAGTGCACGTCGTTGTGCGGCGTGAACTCCAGCTCACCGAATAAGTTGAAGAAATGCTGCGGAGTGGTCTTGCCGCCGCCGAATCCCGGAGCCGGTGGTGGCGTGAACACGACGAAGTTCAGGGCCGCGGCGCTGGTGGTGGCACCTGGCGGCAACTGAGCCCCGTTGTTCCACCCCGGGGACCGCTGGGTGATGCGCAGCGGATTGGCGCTCCCGTCGGGCATGGTCAGCTCGCGGAACGCCGGGGGCAGCGCCGCCTGGCCGGGGATCTCGTAGTCCCAGAACGGAAGCGCCCAGTCCGCGGGGCCACCTTGGGCGATCACCTCGGCGCGGATGATCCTCTCGAAGTAGTACAGGTACATCCGGTGCCACGGAAGGAAATACCAGCTCCCGTGCTGGCACTGGTTCCACACCGCTCCGGGCGGCACCGCGCCCGTCCGTCCGTGTATCGCGCTCTGGTAGGTCCAGCTCGTCGGGTCGGTCAGCGCCCGAGCTTGCAGCGCCTTGATCGCGTTGGCGTAGGCGAGCGTCACCGGGTCCCACGGACCGGTGGCCTGGAGAGCCCAGATATTCCGACGGACATAGGTCTGGACGTCTGTGTCATCCTCGTAGCTCACGGCTCACGGCTCCCACATTCCATCATCGCCATCGGTGCGGCCTTCATTCTAAGGAGGCGCTTGCCCGTACCACTGATACCAGCCGTGCTCCTCAATCTGACGTGTCGGTGTCGGTGGGTGAGGGGAGTAGCGCTGCGCGCAGCCTGGTGAGTTCGCGTAATGCGGTGGTGGCGCGGGGGCGGTTGGCGGCGGCGAGCGCGATGGCCGGGTGCAAACTACCATCGGGAGATGTGTGGGTGAATGTCGTCGTTGGCGCAACACCAGCGTTTCTCGGCTCGCTGGTCGAGTTCGTCGAGGCATTGACGATCGTGCTCGCGGTGGGAGTCAGCCGGGGTTGGCGCTCGGCGCTGGCTGGGGCGGGTGTCGCCGCGGCGGCTCTGGTCGTGCTGATCACCGCGTTCGGGTCGACGCTGTTGGGTCGGATCGACGAGCGGGCGCTGGTGTTCGTGATCGGTGTGTTGTTGCTGCTGTTCGGTGGGCGGTGGTTGCGTAAGGCGATCTTGCGTGCGGCCGGATACATCCCGTTGCATGACGAGGCCGCCGCATTCGTCGCGGAGATCGGGGGGCTCGGTGGGCCTGGTGGCACTCGCAGGTTCGATTGGCCCGGTTTCGCGGTGAGCGCCAAGGGCGTGTTCCTCGAAGGTATCGAGGTGGCCTTCATCGTGCTGACCCTCGGGGCCGCCAGCGGTGGGTACGGTGCGCCTGCGGTGGGGGCGGGTGCGGCGCTGCTGCTGGTCGTGGCTGCGGGCGCGGCGCTGCGCCGGCCACTGGTCCGGGTGCCGGAGAACACGCTGAAGTTCATCGTCGGTGCGATGCTGGTGACTTTCGGGGTGTACTGGAGCGCCGAGGGTCTCGGTGTCGAGTGGTTCGGTGGGGCGGCGGCGCTGGGCTACCTGCTGGCCGCGACGGTCGCACTCAGCCTGCTCGCCGTGCGTTTGCGGCGCGGCGCCCCGTCTCCGGTGGCGCCATGAACTCCGATCGGCGCCCGCGCGGGAACGTGCGGCGGCTCGGCCACGCAGTGACCGGCATCGCGGGTCAAACGGCAATGCCATCGGCTGGATCCTGTTCACCCTGGTCTGGGGCGCGATCGGCGTGTCGTTATGGCGGGCCCGGCCGCGGCAATAGACCCGACGGGGCCTCGCATGGCCGTTCAGCCAACTCGCGGGCTGCTGACCTCGAGGAGTTCGCGCACCAGGGCGGCGGGACACGCTAACGTCCCAACCCGACGGCGACGGTTCAGAAGGGCGAAGGGCTATGGAGGCGAACTCGGGTCGCTGGCACGAGGTGACCCCGTCGTCCTTTGCCCACGAGCGATCAGCGCTCGAGTACATCCGCAACCTGCTGCCCGACCGCTACCCGTTCCAGGCCTGGTCCAACTTCACGTTCGTGTCCGACCAGGGCCATGTCCGCGAGGTCGACCTGCTTGTCGCCACCCCGAGCGGCTGCTACCTCGTCGAGATCAAGAACTATCGGGGTCGGCTGACCAACAACGGGTCAGCATGGACGCGGACGGGCAAGGGACGCCGGACCTTCGACAATCCCCTGCCGTTGGCGGACCAGAAGGCCAAGGAGCTCAAAGGCCTGCTCGGTCGCGCCGCCTCGAAAGACCGCGGTCTGCGGGTGCCGTTCCTGCGCGGGCTGGTGTTCCTCGCGGAGCCGGAAATGATCTGCGAGTTGGACCCCGAGCAGCGGCACCATCTCTACGTCCCGGATCAGGCACGTTCCACGGGTGTCCTCAAGCGGATCGGCGCCGATCTGCTTCTCGGGCCGGTCACTCACGTGCCGCCGCAGCCGGAGTTCTTGCGCTCCCTACCGAGGCTGCAGCAGAAGGTGGGGGTCCACCGGACCCGCCGTAGTCTCGCTGTGGGGCCGTGGCAGATCGACGCCCGGCCCTACGAGTCCGGGCCGACGTGGCAGGACCACCACGCAACTCGCGAGGACCTGCCCGGCGCACACCGGCGCATCCGCATCTATCTCTACGAACGCCAGGCCGATCCCGAGACGCGGGAGTCGGTGCGCCACGCCGCGCAGCGGGAGTTCCTCGCGGGCCAGGGCATCGACCACCCGGGTCTGTTGGTGCCCCGTGAGCTGCTCGACCACGACATGGGTCCGGCGCTGGTGATCGACCAGCGGGCCGACGCACTGCGGCTGGACCACTACCTCGTCGAGCACGGTGGCGAGCTGGATCTCCCGGCTCGGCTCGGATTGGTGCGGCAGCTCGCCGACGCGGTCCGATACGCGCACGACCGGCGGCTGGTCCACCGCGCGCTGTCCCCGCGGGCGATCGTCGTGGAGCCAGGGGAGGCCGGCTGGTTGCAGCCTCGCCTGCGGATCGGGGAGTGGCAGGCCGCCGCCCGCGGTCTCTCCGCGGTCCGAACGGCCCATCGCGTCGCACCGACCACCCACGCGTACCAGCATGTCGAGGCCGCAGCCGCGCCCTACCTCGCTCCCGAGTTCGCCGCTGACGCCGATGGCACTGTGGCGATCGACGTGTTCGGGCTCGGCGCGACGGCGTACCTGGTGCTCACCGGCCGTCCACCCGCGGCGGGCCGTCCCGAGCTCATGGAGCGGTTGGCCGCCGAGAACGGGCTGCACCCGTCGGCGGTGTCCGACGAGACCCCGCCCGATGTGGACACACTCATCGAGCTCGCCACAGCACCCCGGGTGAGCGAGCGCTTCGGCGACGTCGAGGAGTTCACCGCCGAGCTGGACAAGATCCTCCGCCCGGCCCGTCCGGTCGAGGACCAGCAGGTCGACCCGTGGGAGGCGCAGGCAGGCTCGGAAGTCCCCGACGGCTCGACGGTCATCCGCGTGCTCGGCACCGGGGCCACGGCGCGGGCCTTCCTTGTGCAGCGCGACGGCCTCGAGTCGGTGCTCAAGGTCGGCCGGTCGGCGCAGTCCGAGGAGCGCCTCGGGGACGAGGCTCTGGTACTCGAAGGGCTGCGCCACGACCATCTGGTCGTTCTCAAACGCGGGGTCTTCACTCTCGGCAGCCGGCACGCCATCGAGATCGATTACGCGGGCGAGGAGACCCTGGCGCAGCTGCTGCGTACCGGCGGTGCGCTCGTGCCCGACCAGTTGCAGCGCTTCGGTGACCAGCTGCTCGACGTGCTCGACTACCTCGCCCGCCGCGATACCTTCCACCGCGACGTCAAGCCCGACAACCTGGGTGTGCGGCGGCATCCGAAGCGCGGCTCGTCGGTCGTCCTGTTCGACTTCTCCCTCGCCGGCGCGCCTGCCACCGACGTGCAGGCCGGCACGCGGGGTTACCGCGACCCGTTCCTCGGCACCGACCGACGGCCCAGCTACGACACCGCGGCCGAGCTGTACGCCGCAGCGGTCACCTTGCACGAGATGGCCAGCCTGGAGATTCCTGTCTGGGGTGAGGATGGCACCGATCCCCGCTTCGTCGACGAGGTGACGCTGTCCTCCGAGCTGTTCGACGCTGCCGTCCGCGACCCGTTGACGGCGTTCTTCCGGAAAGCGCTGAACCGCGACGCGGACCAGCGCTACCCGACGTCGGGGGCGATGCGCCAGGCGTGGCAGCGTATCTTCACCGCGCTGGACGCGGAGCGCCCGGCGACGACGTCGTATGGGCAGACCGAGGACCCGCAGGAGCAGCGCGACGAGGCGGCCGACGAGGCGACCCTGGACACGGCGCTGGACGCGGCGGGCCTGTCGCTGCGCGCCGTCGCGGTCGCCCAGCGGCTCGGCGCGAGCACCGTCGGGCAGCTGCTGGACGTGCCGACCCGGGAGCTGTGGCGGGCCCGGGGCCTGTCCAAACTCACGCGAACCGAACTGGTCAGCCGGTGCAGCCAGTGGCGTCGCTCGCTGGCTGCACCGGTGCCGGACGCGCGGGAGACCCGCGGACCGGACGACGGCCCTGGAGCGCCGCTCAGCCTCGACCGGATCGCCGCGCGGCTGATCCCGTCAGTAAAGAAGCGTGGCGTCGACCAGGCCGAGCTGACGCGTTGGCTGCTCGGCCTGCCGGACGATGGGGGCGAGCTACCGGCCAGCCGCTGGCCGACGCTGGCCGAGATTGCGGAGCAGTTCGGGCTCACCGGAGGCCGTGTCGCGCAGATCATGGGCGCGCGGCGCCGGGGATGGCTGGCCGAGGAGGCCCTCACGGCGATCCGGGAGGAGTTGGACGCGATCCTGCGCGGGCTAGGTCGGGTGGCGGCGGCTTCGGAGCTCGTGGAGCAGCTCCTGGCCTCGCGCGGGTGCGTCCGGGAGGAGGTTCCCGAGCGGCGCCGCGCCTACGGCTATGCGGTGCTGCGCGCCGCCGTCGAGGCGGACGGGATCGCCGAGGCGCCGCGGTTCGCGACACGCCGACACGCCGGGCGCATCGTCGTGGCGGTGCAGGTGGCCGACGACGAGCCGCTCGACACCCCGAGCGACGCCGCGCTGCTGGACATGGCTGCGGGCCTGGCCGACGAGGCGGTGACGCTGGCCGGGCGCGACCCGCTGCCGACCCCGATCACGGTCGTCCGCGCGCTGGCCGCCGTCGCGCAACGGTTCGACCTGGTGCCAGCCGAGCAGCGGCTGGTGCAGCTGGCCGCCGCCGCGTCGGGGACGGTGCTCGCCAACGCCCGGTTGGAGCTCTACCCGCGCGACCTCGACGCGGTCCGCGCCCTGCGGCTGTCCCAGGCCGGCGCCGGCGTGCCCCAGGACGGGATGAGCCCGGCGGTGCTCGCCGCCCGGGTGTCGGCCCGGTTCCCCGGCCTCGCCCCGCTGCCCGACGGGCTGGAGCTGTCCCGGCTGCTCCGCGAGGCGGGTTCGGACCTCCGCTGGGACGGCGAGCGCCTCGTCCCGCCGACCGCGACCGGTTCCAGCAGCGCGCAACGATCGGAATCGACCTCGCTGAGCCCCATCACGCCTTTGGTCGCTCAGGCCGGTGGTGGGCCGGAGGCCCGGCTGGCCCACGTGCTCGAACACGGCGGGGTACGGATGGTGACCTGCCGGCGGTCCCACTGGGCGGCGTGCCGCCGGCAGGTGGCGGAGGTGACCGGGGTCGAGCCGGTCGACGTCTCGGCGGCGTTCATGACGGCACTGCGCGAGGTCGCCACGCAACGGCGGATCACCGACTTCGGGGTCGTGCTGCGGGCCGACGCCCCCGACGCGGATGCGCGGTCGCGAACGAACCTCCAGCGTGTCGTGGACGCCGCATGGGAGCTGCTGGAGCAGCAATGGTCGGGACAACAGGTTCTGGTGCTCGACGGGCTCACGCCGCTGGGCCGCTACGACGGCGGAGCCGGCCTGCTCAACCGCGTGCTGGCCGGTGCCCGGGTCGCGGGGCGGGACGGCGGCTCGCGGACGGTCGTTCTGCTATGCCCCGCCGAGGACTCCCGCCACGCACCGCGGATCGGGTCCCACGCGATCGGCATGACCAGTGCTGAGGAATGGATCGTGGCGCCCTCGGGGTGGTCGGCGGCGGGTTCGGGCGCCGCTTGAATGCACACCCCTGATTGACATCACGCCCACCGGAGGAACACCTAGTCGGTTGCCTTGGGATGCCCGATTCCCGCGTAGGTGAGCCACACCGTGCGCGTGGCGTCGTCAATGAGGTACCAGATCCGTCCGCCGCCGGTCACCTCGTATTGCCATTGTTCCAAGATCCGGCCCCGGTAGGCGCGCGTCGCCAGAGCGTACTTGAGCTGGTGATGGCGTTCGCTCGGCGGCTTGGGCCGCGGATCGACAGCGATCGCCTCCCAGGCTCGACGGGTGTTGCCCGCGGCCTGCGCGCACAGCTGCTCCCAACCGGCCGCTACCTGGTTATCCGCAAACCGGACGTCATACTCACCCGCTTTGGGCGGTGGCGCGGCCCGATCTCCCCGTTTGGGACTCACCCCACGCTCTCCGGCGGTTCCGGGCGCGGGACTGGGCCGCCGCCATCGCCGAGCAGGCGTGTTGCTGCGGCGTACAGCACGGGATCGGCGTAGATCTCGGCGGTGTGCCGCCACTCAACCAGCAATTGCGAGACCGGCCACAGGTTGTCGATCGATACCGCTGCTTGCAGCGTGGCTACCAGCTCCTCCACGAGCGCATCAATGGCTTGGGTCGGCAGAAAGGTTACCCACGGCAGTGCCTGAGGCAGGATGCGGTGCAAGATCTGCGCTCCGTCCGCGTCGTGCACGAACCCAGCGAGCAACCGCGCGGACACGTCGATAACCTCATCTTCTCTTTCCGCGCGTTCCGCGCTTTGCAGCATCAAGTCCTCGGCGTCACGGCGGCGCAGGCGCAGGCGGCGGGTGTCGCGCAGCCGCCCAGCCGTGGCGGAGGGCTCCCGCAGCAACTCAGTGAACGGGACTTGGTCGTACGCCTCCACACTCATGACATCAACACTACTACTGATATGCAACGGGCCTGCCTTCGCGCGACCGTGATGCGCGCGGAGCTCGCGCATCCAAGCGTCGCGTCACGGCCGATCGGCTCCGCGTTCATCGCTACGAGGCGGGTCTTGCCGCGTGGAAGACCGGCGTAACGCGCACTTCCTTGCCGGGCCCAGACTGACCGACCGCCGATCGGATCCCACGCGATTGGCATGACGAGTGCTGAGGAATGGATCGTGGCGCCCTCGGGGTGGTCGGCGGCGGGTTCGGGCGCCGCCTGAATACCTCTGTCAGCTAGATCATCAGTATGTCTGCCAGCGCTGTCCGCTCATCGGCTGGTAGCTGGCCGGCGCGTGGCCGTCAAGCCGGACGAGCAACCTCAGGTGGGCGGGAACCTCTGGTCCGTTGACATGCTCGACGGTGAGGCAAACCGAACCCGTGTCCCGGAGCACCCGCAGGTGTTCGAGCAGGAGGTCGGGCACGTAGCCGAGTCTCTCGCCACCGCGCGAGCACACGAGTACAGCTTTGGGATTGACCGGGTTCGCTGGATCGTCCTGCAGCTCGAGCTCATCACCTGGGGTGAGTGACGGCGGCAGCTGCCCGCCCGCCACATGGCGGATGCCGTGCACGAGGAACCGGCAGCTTGTCCAACCGTCGGCATGGACAGTTGGAATCGGGAACACCTGCACCGTGTCACCGGTGCGGCGGCCCTCCGACCGGGCCAGCTGCTCCCACGGAGTCGCGTCCTCATTGAGGTGGAGCTGGTGCAGGAATTGACTGAAGTCGGGCCGACGCGGGCTCATGATCCGCTGCGAGAACAGCGGGAACAGGTGCTGCGATGTGTAGGCGCGCCGCCACTCCGGGAAACTGAGGAACGGCAGGAAACCGTCGAGCGTTGAGGCACACCGCAAGTAACGGAAGCGGTAGCCGAGGCCGTGACCGTGTTCAAGGAGCCCGACGGGGGCGATGAGACGGGTCTCCGGGTGCTGCCATGCGACGATCAGGCTGCCCGGCGACCTTCCGGCGTCCCAGGTGCCCGTCGCTGCGCCATCCGGACGTGCGGCTACTTCTTCAACGCTCATGAAGCAACCTCCTCCGGTTGACGGTCAGCAACTCGAGGATGAAGCTAGCAGTCACGTCTGACAAGTTCGGCGTTCGAGCGATCGCGTTCTCGACCTCGGCCCACTCAAGGCTCTCAAGGAGCTCGATCCAGTGACGGCTGGCTTTCTGTCCAGCGAGGTCGAGAGCGTCATGAGCAGCGGCTACGAGCGTCGGGATCTCTCGCCACGAACTGCCGGGGTCGTGCTCGAAGCGGTGTGCGGTGCCCCTTGCTGCCCAGGCCGCCACGGCGCCAGAAGCCAGCATAGTCGCCCGCCGTGCGTCGAGCAGATTGAAGCCGAGGCTGCTGGCATGGTCATAGGAGCTGGCGAGCCGGAGTTCGCCCGGAGCGGCGGCCTGGCGAAGGACCGCCCAGTTCTGGTCGTGCCGGTCCTGGTTGGCGACCCATGCGTCCAGGGCCAGGTATCCGGCGAACACCTCGACAGCGGTGAGCCGGCCGGACCCAGCTGGCGGTTCGCACCTCCCCAGTGCCTGGACGATCGTTCGCGGCGAGTGCCCGGGACGCCCCGGAGTTCTCCGGTCCATCTCCTCGGTATTCTCGCAGTCAAGGCGCCTCCGCGCTCATCGGCGAAGCACCGAGCGAACATCACGAGGGGTCAGTCCGCCCACGACTCGCGGAAGTGAAACGCGGTAAATCAGGGTGAACGCTGAAATAACAGGAGCGACACCACGTCCAGGGGTTGTCGCATGGCGAAGACGAGACTCCGATATACTGTGCATTGTGGCTGTCTACGCCAAAATCGCCATCTCGATCTCGTCCACCCACAGTAGTTACACTGGCCGCGTTTATTGACGCGGTGCTGTCTGAGCAGCGTAATTGCCGCTGTCAGCAACCGCAGTGTCTGCTCCTCGAGCAGTGTAGGTTGGTTTAGTTTTTCATGGCCGAGTTGGTTAGCTAGCTCCTCAAGCTGTTCTAAAAGCAGGCGGTAGCGGGTCTCCCAGACATTGCTCACGACTCCCGAGGGGACTCGACGATATACACCGGAAGGGCAATCACTGTATCCATGACAACTTCACCCTCAATAACCGGGCCAGTCGTTTCGGTGGCCCGCCGCCGTAACCGCTCACCAGCGGCAATCAGGCGGTGTGCGTAGTTCTGCTGTTCAGTAACGCTGGCGCTGCCGTCCATCATGCGCATGGCTAGCGGTGTCATCTCTCTGTTGAGCCGGGCCAGTTCGGCGAGTAGCTCGCGGTCTTCCCGGATCACAGGGCCTCATCCTGCTCGGCGTGTAGCGCCAGCGCGGCACCCGCAAAGGCCGCTGCCCGGTCCCGGTGCACTGGTACGGCGTCGGGTTCGTCTTGGCCGTCATGATGACGCTGCTTATCGGTATCCCGGCATGCAGGGTTGTCCTCGTGGTGCACTTGTTTTAAGCCCCGTCTAAGAGTCGTCTCACTGGGCGGCACCCAGAGCCGGGGCGAGTCCATCCCTGAGCAGCACGCGGTTCGGGGGATGGTGCCTGCCAGTGAGATTCGGTCTGCGCTGGAGTTGGAGAGCGCAAGGCCAACCGGCAAGGGCACCAACCGCGTGCTGGGGTAGCCCGTGCGTCCCGGCCCTGGGGCCTTGCGCAGGGACGCTAACGTCAGGTCAACAGGCAAAGCCGAAACGTGGCCTTCCCGAACGCTCAGTTCGGTCTGCTCGCGCTACTACCCGGACACAGCCGAATGAGGGGGAGCACTACGCTGCGCCCCCTCATTCAAGTGGTCGTCAGTTTAGTAGACCAATCCGCCCCGCGAACTCCCGCACTTCCGGGGCGTACGACGGCTTGGCTCGTTTTACGAGCGTACGCACCATGCCGCGAACGTCCTGTCTATGCTGGAAGTCCTCCGGACACAGCCGTTCAGCCATCTTCAAATGCACAAAGACCGCCGCATCATTACTGCGGCAGTCATAGCACTGGGCAACCTTGTAGAGGAGACTGGTCTTACGCTCTAGCGATGGTGTACGAGTAATATCCACGTCATCTGCTAACCGCAACGCTTCGGATATCTCGCCGCATTCATATTCCACTCTAACCATGTGGATGGCCACGTTCGTCGGCCCGAAGAACAACGTATTATGATAGTTGCACCCCTCGTCAACATGCAGCGCAGCCTGGTGAGCTGGTTCACGGAGCAGTTCCCGCGCCCGCCAGGGATCGCCGATCCGCAAAAACCCCAGCGTCGCCACGAGCAGCAGCCCGCCATAGAGCGAGAAATGCTCAGGCGTTCCGTCCGGCAACAATGGCTCCAGCGCTTCGCTCCCCCGCATAGCGAGATCCAAGGCCCCGGCAGGCATATCGTCGGTGAGCATGGCATGGCCGAGGCTCCAGGTGGCCGCCGCGATTAAAAGTGGGTCTTCGGTTTCCTCGGCGTAGCGCATGGCCCGGTCCGACACCAGCCCACAAAGATCAACCCGACCAAGATACTTCAACACCGCCCGCGTCAACTGGTAGACCTCGGACGCTTGTCGACACGCTACGATAGAGCGCTCTGACTCGTGTACAGCTCGCTCGCTGTTGGCTATCAGAGCAGGAAGCACCCGCAACGCCTCACTGTACTTAGTCGGCGAGGTGAACCAGGCCGTCTGTGCGGCGCGTATCTGCTCGCCTAACTCCTCCAGTCTGGGAAGCTGATCCCCCTCACTGCTGAGCGCCAGCGACCGGTAGGTGAACAGAGCCCGTTCAACCTCAGCTAGGCGGGGGTTCACCGGTCCCTCATGGGCTTCGCTGGGTGCTTCACCGACCAGGGCGGAGGTACGTACCCCCAGTACCTTGGCGAGGTTGCGCAGCACCGGCAGCGAGGGCGTCTTGCTGTCGGCCTCGATCATCTCCAGGTAGCGCACCGTGATACCGGCATGGGTCGCCAGTGAGACGGTGCTCATCCGACGCTCGATGCGGTACAGCCGGACGAGTCCGCCGGTCGGCATGTCAGGCATGCTGACACCTCCTCGGAAGGTTGGGGCGCCTGAGAGTGCCCAGGGTACTGAGGGGGTGGCGCCGTCGCGTTGGGTGGCTGTCGATGAAGATAGTCGCGTTGGTAGCCGTTAAACCCTACGACTGCGGCGCATACGGGGAGAGGAAAGAGTACCCGCCGGGAACAGACAAACATACATGGTCTTTGATTGCGCGGGGAAAAATGGGTGATTTCCTTGCAAGTTCAGAGCCGAGCGGCTTGAAAAGCGGTTGCCTTGGCGACGTACCACCTCTACCCTATATAGCGCTTCCGGCCATACCCGAGGATCTCCCCAGGAGCAAGCAGTGATAGCTGATTTACTGCACACCGACCTCCCAGCTCAGGAGTGGGGTAACAAGGCTGCAAGGCTCAGCCAGATTAGTCAACTCGGTCTCGCGGTACCACCAGGCCTGTGCATTCGCTATTCGAAATTAATGCGCTCCACCAGTGTCAAGGGCTGGCGTCCTGGCTCGATATTTACCAGCCCGACCTGGTGGTCATTCGCATGTCATCATATACTTGAAGACCGGCCAGAGAGCGCCAACGCCGGACGCACGATCTCTCTGCTTGACTGTCCACCCGACGCGCAAGCGTTGTTACGTGTCCTGCAACACGACATCGTGCCGCAGGTAGAGCCATGGCATGAAGAAGACGGTGGGGTATCTTTCATTTTTCAGGAGCAAATTCGCGCTCAAATCACGGGTGTTGCTTTCTCTTCAGAACGCAACTTGTGGGTCGAATGTTCGCGGGGCTCAACCTACGCAGTCACGTCCGGAGTTGAACCAGAGCTACGTATCGAAATTCATGACCGAGAAGCTCGTGCCGAAGGTTCCGAGGTCGCGATGATGCCCGTCGTTGCTCTCGCGACACGCTTACGAATGGCCTGTAATAATCTCAGTAATTACTATGGGCACGATCTCGATATAGAGTGGGCGTGGGCATCTGGCGCGCTGTTCGTGCTGCAAGCACGGCCGTTGACGGTCGCCCCGTGGACGTGTGCTTCATGAACATCGCCGACAAAGCAGCGGTCACCAGACTATTCCAGTCCAGCAACTAGGCCTCGAAGGATTACCGGCACGGATCTACCTCCCTGACGAGAGACCGAGCCTTGATCAGCTTGCTAAGGACTTTGGCGAAGACAATTTCCTGATGGTTAGAACTGCAACGGCCGATGAAGCCCGGAATCTTCCTCGCTTAGCAGGATCGACGCTCGCAGGAGCCGCATCGTGGATTAACAAGCTGCCCATCGACCTGACGGTCATAATTCAGCCATACGACGAAGTTATATTCTCGGCCGAGTTGGTGGTGCACGGTGATGCTTATGTTGCGGAGCTTGTACCTGGCATATGGGAGCTGGCGACAAACTTGACACCGACAGTGGTACATTGCGAAGCTGGTGTCATTCAAACCATAGCATGGGAGGCCGATGACCAGCCGGCATCTTTTCACAATATCAACCGCGGATACTACGTAAGGCCAGCACGAATTTCGGATTGGCAGGTAGCCGTGATGACGGCCTGGGTTCGCAACCACTACGACGGCATCGTACGAGCGGGCGGAAGGTTCTCGGATTCGTTTGGCTTGAAACTGCACTATGCGGCACGTTTCGGCCTATCACCTCAAAACATTCGCACCAATATCCCCGTGGTGGAAGATCCCGTAGACGAAGCACCGCCGTCCCGCCTAGGGCGAGTATCCACCCTCGCTGACGACATACCGCATGGCACGGCGGTGCTTCTGGACATCTCTATCGCGCGCGAAGCGCATTCCCAACTCGACGGCCTCATCTCGCGAATGTTGCTGGCGCAGGTGCCCGTAGTATATCTGAAATCTGGACTGCTCTCGCACCTCGCTATCAACTTACGCGAAGCAGGACTTACCGTTAGGAGATTCGATGGGCGTTTTCTGCGTTCTTGAGGGGGTTGACGGCACGGGCAAGTCCCACCTGGCCAAGGCTATCTGCAAACATGTAGATGAACTCGGTCTGACCAATACCGTCGTCGCGCCGAAGGATGATCCGATTGAGCTTTCTTCATTCTGGGCAAATGACCGACTGAGAAGGATGCACCGGTTAACGTGGTCGTACGATCACGAAGAGCCCGTCTGGACGTATTCGCGGCAGTACTGGCTATTCTCGCTGCTTGCTTGGTACACGCTTTTCCACGAGCAGTACGTGGCTCCACAGCTTGCTGCGGGCCGAACGGTCGTCACCGACGGCTGGTACTTCAAGCACCAAGCACGGTTTCACCTATCGGGTGACGAGCAGTTCAAAACATTGGCCGATTACACGCTACGGACCCTGCCTCAACCGGATGTGGTGATACTCCTCGACGCTCCGCTCACCCAGATCGCGGAACGTAAGGAGGGCATGAGCAAACCATCCGAACACGGGGCGTTCGATAAAGGAGTCAGGGTGGCCGATGGAGGCAGCTTTCTCGACTATCAACACCGTTCTCATGTCGCGCTGCGACAGATTCTTGAAAAACATCCGTCCGTCCTGTGCACATTCACTGCCCCGAGTGAACCAGAGGCGGTGGTAGCGGCGCTCGCCACCTTGCAAAGCGGATCCCAATGACGATCGGTTCAGAGCCCGTGAGCGACGGTACAGGCGGGTACCGCCGTCCGGAGTCGTTGGCGACAACACCAGCGGCGCACACCATGGGCGCTCGGCTTAGTGAATACGTCTTACCCAAAGTGCCCGTCTCTGCGCTGATCGAGACTTGTGGTCGAGTGCGGGTCTATGGAGATCAGTCACTTTGGCTGCTACTCGGGGGAATCAAGAGACAAGGTAAGCGGTTCAATTGGCGGAGGCCCTTCTTCACAACGAGGCATGGGCTACTGCACTGTGTCGTAGCGCCGGGTCAGGATTACACGCACCACTACGCTCGTCTTGTCGCGACCGCATGTGAACTGGTAGAAATCCCGCCGCGTGTCATAGTCGATATACCGGCTCCTGATCAGGCAGTCCAGTTCATCGACCGTTGGTTGCCGCGCCAACTGCCGCGCGCCGACGTAATCGTGCTGGGCTACGTAGAAAGGCTTTTCAAATCGTACCCGACAACATGGGCAACGCACACCGGTTTCGGTTGGCGGAGTGCCGTCATCGGACCCACCAACGTTGCATTGGTTGGTTGTGAGTTCAGTTACTGGGGCGACCTAGCAGGAGCGCTGGTGACTGTCCTCGCTGAGCGTGGACGTGCATCGTGGGTGATCTACGTAGGCAAACTTGGTGCGCTTACACCAAGTAGAGTACCCAACCAACACGTGGCAACGGGTACCAGGTCGTACGTTGCTGGCCGCGAGGTGACATGGGGCTCTCACCTCGACCTCGGTGTAGGGTACGGCCCGATCCTACTGACCGATCAGAGGCATATCACGGTGCCCAGCACTTTTGACGAAACGTGCACGTGGCATGCTCGCCACGCCGCACACTTCGACGTCGTAGATCCGGAGATCGGGAGGATGGCTCACGCAGCGAAGCAAGCTAGTATACAATTCGACTACCTTCACATCGTTAGCGACAACCTTTGTGGCCATTACGAGCAAGGGCTTTATGATGAGCGAGCGGCAGCAATATCGGCAAGCCGGCAAGGTTGTATTGCGATAATCGAATCCATACTTAGGCGGAGTTTTTCATGAGCACCAATTCCGACTTGTTGTGTCTCGGTGTTGACTGGTCTCGTCCCGCAGAGCCGTCACTCCGGCTTGCTAACCTCGGTTCGACTGCGCCATCATATCTTCTTCCCCTGAATGGTCTGATCGGATTCCGAATAACAGACTCATCAACACGCTATTGCGCGGGGTGGTTCGACCTGACCGGCGATGAACCCTGCCACGTCAACTGCGAAAGTTGGGAGCGAATTAGCAGCGGCAAGCAGTGTCGACGTTGCCAATTCAAGGAGGGTTTTCTTTCAGCGCATCAAGCTCACCGCGGCGCTGCCCAATTACCTGACAATGTGCGAACCTACCTGACGCAGCCACACTGGCTGTATCTCGACATCTTTGCCGACGGATCATCGAAAGTCGGTACGGTCGCCGAGTCACGACTAGCTAGCCGCTTGGCTGAGCAGGGAGCGGTAGCAGCCTACTACGTAGCTCGCGCCAACGATGGTATAAGGATTCGCGAGGCAGAAGCGGCCGTCTCCACGCAGCTCCGACTTCGCCAGACCCTGTCGACGAAACGGAAGCTGGAAGCACTACAGTCCAAGGTGGATACGGTCGGTCTGTGTGATCGCCTAGAAGCATTGGTCAAGAAGGTACAGCCGTTCTTGCTGTCGGTAGCCGAGTCGGGGGCTATCGAGGTTCCAGACACGCCTGCACGATGGCGGCTGCCCTCTGCTGCTGTAACAGCTTTTGAGGAGGCTCCGTTGATCATATACCCTAGCCAGCTGAGTAGTGGTGACCATTCGCTTTATATGCATGGCGTTACCGGACCAATCGGCGTCTTTGCTATCAATAATGAACCCAACCCCCAGCTCTATGCCGGGAACCTCGCCAACCTGCACGGAATGCTGCTAGCTTTTGGCGATTTTCACTCCACTGTCGAGGCCGCACAGCCTTCGCTTTTCTAGTAACGGGGACAAAGGAGGTTCATGAGTGACCGGTGATGACGTCACACATGAAGACATTTGCACGTTCTGCTGCGAAGTGAGCGGTGGGAGTTACTCCAACCTGTTCTACGACCTCGACTTAGCCACTACGCGGCAGGACTATATCCTGCACGAGACAGATCATTTCGCGGTTTTTCCGTGCATCGGCGCGCTGACCGATTGGTACGTGCTGATCGTATCTAAGCGACATGTTCTGTCTGCGGGCTGGCTATCGCTTGAGGAGCGCGACGATTTGCGGCGGATATTAGCGTATGTACGCCAGCGCCTCTGTGAGATGACAGGTTTTGACGTCATGACATTCGAGCACGGTAGCTATGATTTTCGTGACAAGGGTGGCGCCTGCTACGATCATGCGCACATCCATATGGTAGCTACCGAGCGCAGCAGCGAGGAATTTGTTCGCCACCTCCCTGAATCGGTCTCGATGCGAGAGTGCGCTGACTGGGTTGAGGCCGCTCGTTCGCTTGTGTTGGAACATAAACGATCTTACTTAGCCCTCGACAGCGGCTTCAGTAAGATGATAGGTGCTGCGAGTGGAGCGCCGCCACAGTTCTTCCGGCGGTGTCTCGCCGCCTGGCTCGGTGCCGAAGAGGGCGAGTGGGATTGGTTGACATATCCTCAGGCCAAGCGAGTTAAGACGATGATTCAGCGGCAGCTTTAGCCTGCGACTCCGGTTGTTATCTTCACTGTTGCACTTTCAGCCGATTCAGGAAATTGGCAACATGCCTGACCACCGGGGTGCGCGTGCGGTGGCACCTGCCACACTCTCCCGGCCCGAAAGCTCCACTGTTCCAGGTGCGGCGCGGTCGACCGACCGGATACTGACGGTGACGAAAGCAGCGGGGAGTTGGTCGGGGAGGCGTCGGGGATGGCGGGGAAGGTTCCCCAACGCCTCCCAAGCCTGCTTCCCCCGCTGACAGCGCGTACACCCCAAGGGACCTCCGAATCAGGGTCCTGCCTGGCACCAGCCGCAACCCTGGAATCCGGCGACTCACGCACCTGGGGGTCGCCTCCCTCCCCGACTCTTCACACCCACGTTCGACTACTCGGAGTGACATGCAGACTTGTGACAGTGGGCTCCACATCCGGTGATCAGGCGATCGTGTTGTCGAGCCTGCGCAACGCGCGTTTGATCGGGCGCCGTGGTGTCACGAGTCCGGGTGCGCGGGCAGGCGGTACCGGCGGCCGTAGCTGGCCCTCTTGATAGTTGCTGATCACCGTGCCGAGGAGCACCGAGCCGAGGACCAGGTTCCATCCGTCCGGCGCGACGTTGCGCGAGATGGATCCCGGCACTCCGCGACGCACCGCGAGCTCGATCTCGGCGCAGGGAACACCGAGCAGACCGCCGAGCTCGCTGACGATCTTCTCGGTCCAGTCCTCGCCCTGTCGATGGCCGCTCGCCGTCACGATGACCGGCTTGAACAACCAATCCGGCTCGCGGGACAGTGATGGCGCCCCGGGCTCGCGCACCCAGAGCTTCGCGTCGCGGCCGATCGGCTCCGGGTTCACCGCTTCCCAGGCGCTCACGTCCCGGACCTCGAACTCAGCCACTCGGCGCACGGTAGCCTGCGGCCCCGACATCGTCGGCACATCCGTTGGTTCGGCTCCCAACTTTGTGCTCCCGTTGCGGTAGTGATGGGACCACGATGAACTGGACGAAAGGTACGTCACGTGGTCGACTCGAAGGCGCTGCTGGCGGACTTACAGGGGCAGGTCCGGTTGCTGGAGGCCGATCTGGCTGAGCAGCTCGATGCGGTACCTGGGCTGGTCGGCGTGCTTCGCGACGAGCACGCCGCGGAGCGCAAGGCGAGACGGACTGCGGCCGAGTGGCAGGCGTGGCGGGACGCGCAGCTCACCCAGATCGCGGTGGCGTGGGTGCTCGGCACGGTGTTCTTGCGGTGGACCGAGGACAACGGACTCATTGACCCGGTGCTATCCGGTCCGGGTGACCGGCTCGCAACGGCCGAAGAGCTGCAGATGGAGCATTACCGCTGCCACCCCGAGCACAACGATGGCGACTGGCTGGCCGAGCAGTTCGAGGTGCTGCGCGCCACCGACGCCGGCCGGCTGCTGTTCGACGGCGAGCACAACCCCATGTACTGGGTGCCGATCTCGCACGATGCGGCGAAGGTCCTGGTCGGGTTCTGGCGTGGCCGGCGCCCGGACGGGACACTGCGGCACGACTTCACCGATCCCGACTGGGACACCCGCTTCCTCGGCGATCTCTACCAGGACATGTCGGAAGACGCGAAGAAGAGCTACGCCCTGCTGCAGACCCCGCGCTTTGTGGAGAGCTTCATCCTCGACCGGACGCTGGCCCCGGCGATCGGCGAGTTCGGGCTCGACGGGCTGCGGCTGATCGACCCCGCCTGCGGCAGCGGGCACTTCCTGCTCGGCGCGTTCGGTCGGCTGGTCGAGGCGTGGCGGGAAAAGGCACCGAAGCTGGACGACTACGAGGTCGCCCGCCGCGCGCTGGACTCCGTGCACGGCGTGGACACGAACCCGTTCGCGGTGGCGATCGCGCGGTTCCGGCTGCTGTTGGCGGCGCTGAAGGTGGCGGGCGTGACGACACTGGCGCAAGCCGCCCGGCAACAGTGGCGGCCGATCATCGGATGCACGGACTCGCTGCGGACACCGGAGCGCCAGCAGTCGATCCCGGCCGTGGACGAGGCGATCGGCTACCGCGCCCGCTGGGAGGACATCGACGGCTTCGCATCTGAGCGGCTGCTCGCCTCAGGCTCGTACCACGTCGTGGTCGCGAACCCGCCCTACATCACCGTGAAGGATCCGGAGCAGAACGAGTACTACCGCAAGCGCTGGTCGGCGTGCCACCGGCAGTTCCAGCTCACGGTCCCATTCGCGCAACGGATCTTCGACCTGGCTCGCCGACCGGCCCACGACGGTCTCGGAGCCGGCTACACCGGCCAGATCACCTCCAACGCATTCATGAAGCGCGAGTTCGGCACGAAGCTGATCGAGGATTTCTTCCCGACGGTCGAGCTGAACTACGTGGTCAACACCTCCGGCGCCTACATACCAGGTCACGGCACGCCGACAGTGATCCTCATCGGTCGCCGCGCGACGCCCAGCCGGCGGGATGCGGTGCGAGCGGTGCTCGGCGTACGCGGAGAGCCCGCGCAACCCGACGACCCAGAGAAGGGTCTGGTGTGGACGGCAATCGTCGAGCAGGTCGAGCATGCCAAGAGCGAGTCGGAGTGGGTCAGCGTGGTCGACCTGCCGCGGTCGCGGCTCGCAAACCACCCGTGGTCACTGTCCGGGGGCGGCGCAATGAATGCGGTTTCGCACCTCGAGTCGAATGCATCGATGAGGCTCGAAACGTGTTGCGAACTGATCGGATTCCTCGCCCTCACGCGAGAGGACGACGCATATGTGCTGGATAGAGCATCGGTCAAGAGGCTTGACCTGGGCAATACAACACACCACTTCGCGATCGGCGCCGACGTCCGAGACTGGTTTCACGAGACCGACCTACGTGCGATATTTCCCTACTCTAATGACGGGACAAACAGCCGTCTCACCGAGGCTTCCTTCCGGTTACTTTGGCGAAATCGAGTGCTACTCTTGAGGCGTCGGGCACTATCCGGTTACCACATAGACCGGGGACTCGACTGGTTCGTCTACTCAGACTTCCATCCGAGTCGATGGAAGGCGCACTACCTGATCGCGTTCGCGGAGGTGGCGACCCACAATCACTTCGTGCTGGACCGGGGCGGGAAGGTTTTCAAGCAGACCGCACCAGTGATCAAGTTGCCAGCGGGGACGAGCGAGGACGAACACCTGGCGCTGCTCGGGGTGCTGAACTCGTCGACCGCATGCTTCTGGCTCAAGCAGGTCTGCTTCCCCAAGGGCGGCAGCGGAATGGGCCGCGGGATCCAACCCGAGGACTGGATGGAGCGATTCGCGTTCAATGGTGCCAATGTTGAGGAGGTCCCGCTGCCGGCTGATCTGCCCCTCCACGGCGGCCGTCTCCTCGATAACCTCGCCCAACAGCTCGCCGTCGCTACCGCTAACTCCGTCGCCACCATCGCCACTCCTACCCGCGATCGCCTCGCCAAGGCCCAGGCAGAGTGGGAGCGCCTGCGGGCACGGATGATCTCGGAACAGGAGGAGCTGGACTGGGACGTCTACCGCCGCTACGGCCTGCTCTCCGACGCTGAGGCCGCGGAAGTCGTCAACCATGGTTCCGCAGAACCGCTGAACCTCGGCGAGCGGGCGTTCGAGATCGTCCTCGCCCGCCAGGTCGCCGCGGGACAGGCCGAGACCCAATGGTTCGCCCGACACGGCTCCACCCCGATCACAGAGCTGCCATCGCACTGGTCCGAGTCTTACCGCAGGACCGTCGAGGCCCGAATCGCGCTGATCGAGAAGCGTCGCGACCTCGCGCTCATCGAGCGCCCGGAGTGCAAGCGACGGTGGGCGACCGAGCCGTGGGAGAAGCAGCAGGAGCGGGCGCTGCGCGGCTGGCTGCTCGACCGGCTCGAAACCCGTCACCTCTGGTTCGCTGTCGACGACAATGGCGACGACCAGCCCGTCCCGCACACCGTGCGCACCCTCGCCGACCGGGTCCGCGGCGACGAGGACTTCGCCTCAGTGGCCGCGCTGTGGGCCGGCGACGCGCTGGGCCGCCCCGATGCGGACCTCGCCGAGGTCGTCGGCGCGCTGGTGGATACCGAGCACGTGCCATTCCTCGCGGCCTACCGCTACAAACCGGCGGGGCTGGTCAAGCGCGCGGAGTGGGAGCGCACCTGGTCGCTACAGCGCAGGGAAGATGTGATCGCCTCGCGGATGGGCTATGACGACGTCACTCACCCCGAGGTGCGGCGCGCGATCAAAACAGAGATCGGCGAGGTGCCGGTGCCACCGAAGTACGGGCCACCCGACTTCGCGCGCGGCAGCTACTGGACCCAGCGCGGCAAGCTCGACGTCCCCAAGGAGCGGTTCGTCTCCTATCCGGGTGCCAGCCGCGACGGGGACGGCAGCCTGCTGCTCGGCTGGGCCGGGTGGGACCACCGTCAGCAGGCGCAGGCGCTTGCGGTCCTGATCACCCAGCGCCGCGGCGACGACGGCTGGCCGGCCGGGCGGGTCACGCCGCTGCTGGCCGGGCTGGCCGAGGTGCTGCCGTGGGTGCGCCAGTGGCACGGCGGGATCGACCCGCGCTACGGCGCGTCGCCCGCCGACATCTACTCCGGCTTCCTCGACGCCCAGCGCGGCGAGCTGCACCTCACCGCGGAACAGCTCAGCAGCTGGCGCCCGAGCGGGCGGGTCGACGTCGCCCCGCTGCCACGATCGGTGGCCAGAGGTAGTGGCGCGGCGAAGCCGGCCCGCGAACGTCGTGCAACCTCAGCCCCGAACCCTGACCAAATCAGCGCCGTACTGACCGCCGCCGAGAGCGGCCCGCTGTCGAACGAGCAGATCCGGGACATCACCGGCCTCGACGCCGCCGGGGCACGGGCTCTCGCGCAGCACCTGGTCACCGAGGGTCGGCTCGTCACCACGGGGCAGCGCCGCGGGATGCGGTATCTCCTGCCCTGATGTGACCGGACAACAGATAGGGAGTGAAACCGAGCGTGGACAAGAAGTTCACCAGCAGTGGTGTCCCCCTGGTCGACCTGCTCGACCAGGCCGGGAACGGCGCGCTGCAGCTACCCGACTTCCAGCGAGGCTGGGTCTGGGACGACAACCACATCACGAGCCTGCTGGCCTCGGTATCGCTGTCGTACCCGATCGGGGCGGTGATGACCCTTCGCACCGGGAATCCGGAGGTGAAGTTCAAACCGCGGCGCCGTGATACTCGACGTGTCCACGCGAGGCAAGCAGATCGACGCTGAGATGTTCCCGCTCGACATCGTCCTCGACCATACGGGCACCACCGCATGGCAGCTGGAATTCCTCGCGAAGGGCCGGGGTGAGCAATCCGAGCGGCTCCAGACCTGGATCGCGTTCAACGAGACTGTGATCATCCCCTTCAACCGCTACCAGGTGCCGACGATCGAGCTCACCCGGGCGACACCGAAGGAGGCCGTTTGCCAGGTATTCGAGAAGGTCAACACGGGCGGTGTGTCGCTGACGGTCTTCGAGCTGCTGACGGCGACCTATGCGACCGACAACTTCAATCTGCGCGATGACTGGCAGGATCGGCGTGCCACGTTCGGCACGTATGAGCTGCTCAACGACTTCGCGGCGACGGACTTCCTGCAGATCCTCACCCTGCTCGCGACCCGGGAGCGCCGGGCCCGCCACCTCGCTGAGAACACGGGGGACGACCGGGCGCCCGCCGTGTCGTGCAAACGCCGCGATGTACTGCGCCTGGGCCTCGACGACTACCAGCGCTGGGCAGACGTGGTGACCAAGGCGGTACCCCAGGTCGTGCGGTTCCTGCACGCCGAACGGGTGTTCACCGCCAGGGACCTGCCCTACAGCAGCCAGCTCGTCCCGCTGACGGCGATCACGGCCTCGCTCGGTGACCGGGCCGACAGCCACGGCGTCGGGCAGATGCTGCGCCAGTGGTACTGGTGCGGCGTGTTCGGCGAGATGTACGGCGGTTCGATCGAGACCCGGTTCGCCAACGACCTGCAGGACGTGGTCGCGTGGGTTGACGGTGGCGATGAGCCGAGGACCGTGCGGGAGTCGCAGTTCCAAGCTGAGCGGCTGCTCACGCTGCGCACCCGCAACAGCGCGGCGTACAAAGGCCTGTACGCCCAGCAGATGAAACGCGGCGGCCGCGACTTCCGCACGGGGACCACCATCGACCTCCACGCCTATGTCGACGACGCGATCGATGTCCACCACATCTTCCCGAAACGCTGGTTCACCGAGCACGGTATCCCAGCAGGAATCGCCAACAGCATCGTCAACAAGACCGTGATCGATGCGCGGACGAACCGCCGCATCGGAAGCAATGCCCCAGCAGGTACCTGGCCCGCATTGAGTCGAACGAGCGAATCGATCCTGACGACCTCGACACGATCCTGCGGTCGCACGACATCGACCCGCTCGCGCTGCGCCGCGATGATTTCGCGGCCTTCTTCACGGCGCGTTTCGAGCGGCTGCTCAAGCAGATCGAGGAGGCCACCGGTAAGCCGGTGAACCGATCTGCCGATGGCTCCGACAACCCGTACGCGAACGTCGAGCAGGACGCCCAACACGCGAGCGACAGTGTCCGCCGCGTCATCGCCGCAGGCGAGAGCACGGTCGTGGAGTTCAAGTCGACAGGTCGGAAGAACCTCTTCACGGGCAAACAGGACCAGGCCATCGAGTGGGCGGTGTTGAAGTCAGTTGCTGGATTCATGAACAATCACGGCGGCACGCTGCTTGTCGGCGTCGCCGACGACGGCGTTGCGGTCGGCATCGAGCAGGACTACCCCTTACTGGGCGCCAAGAAGAACACCGACGGCTGGGAGTTGTGGTTGACCGATGCACTGACTACGGCCCTGGGCAAGGCTGCCGCGACCGATGTGAGCCTCAGCTACGCCGAGGTCGATGGGCGCACGGTCGCCCGGATCGACGTCGGACCTGCGGCACAGCCGGTGTTCGCTACATCGAAAGGTGATCGCAAGCCGGTGTTCCTCGTCCGGATCAACAGCACAACCCATGAGCTCGCAGGCCATGATGCTCTGGACTACCAGCGGAAACGATGGCCGGCGTGAGGACTGCGGAGGGTGGGCAGGCGGCCGATGATCTCGCCGACCAGCGCTGATCGGGTCCTGTCTCTGTCACGGGCAGACGAGCTCGTGATCGACCGGCACGTGCACACCCCGACCTGCCTGCTGCATGTCCAGCAGCACCCCATAGGCCGTCGGGCACCCGATGTGGCCGTCACGGTAGGCGGCCGACAGGACGTCAGCGCTTGTCCAGATCTTGACGCCACGCTTGTTTGCGAGATCAGCGGCCGGACGGTCGTCGGTGAGGAAGATCGCACCGCTGAACTCCGGGTAGCAGAGGATCAGGTGGATGGATTCAGCCTCGGCGAGGTGCTTGCGGGGCTCGCGCCTGGTGCCGCCGAGCTGACGCTGCAGCCGGAACACAGCATCCGTGTCGCTCTCCCGACCGGGTGCGATCGGTTCGCCGAGCCAGCCCGCGACCGGGACCATCCACAGCTCCGGCCAACGCTCGGCAGCCCGGTTGATCTCGTCGGCCACCGATTCCGTCCAGCGGCCACGCCCTTCCAGCACGGCTTCGAGCAGATCGAGTCGAGCGGCGGCTGCGAAGTTGATGAGTGTGCAGGTGTCGACGACGATCGTCTTCGGCATCGAGTCAGGGGACAAAGACCACGCCGTCCTCGTCGGCGCAGTGCTCGTCCTCGCTGCCCGGCAGTGTCGGCGGCGGGGCAGGCAGCAGGGTTTCTGGTGGTATCCCAAGTACCCGGGCGGCGACTCGCGCGCTGACCTCGCCGTGCGCGAACGCGTCGAGTACCTCCCGGCTGAGCAGGCCAGGACGGCGAACGTCCGACTGAGAGCGGGTCAATGTCAGGTGTTCCTCGGCCCACCCTCCGCGTTCAGCGCACTCCCGCAGGGTCAAGCTGCTGAGCTGCCGCCGTTGCACCTCATCCACGAGTCCGAGGTTGCGCAGGCGCCAGGACAGCGCCGACGGCGAGACCCGGAGCTCGCCGACCAGTCGCGCGAAGCCGTCCTGGCCGGCCTCACGCCAGCTCTCCGTGATCGTCGGGGTGGGCATCAGGAACGCCGAGGCGAACGCGTTCGCCCGCATCTCGGTGTGTTCCCGGCGCGTGGAGGCGGCCATCACGTCGAGGTCGACCCGGAGATTCTGCGCGTCCCCGGCCAGCACGTGGCCAAGCTCGTGGGCGAGGGTGAACCGCTGCCGCGTCCAGGACACCGCATTGTTCACCAGGATCAAGCGAAAGCCGTCTCGGCACCAGGCCAAGCCGTCGAATCCGCTA
Organism: Pseudonocardiaceae bacterium; assembly: GCA_050699515.1. Lineage (GTDB taxonomy): Bacteria > Actinomycetota > Actinomycetes > Mycobacteriales > Pseudonocardiaceae. The sequence continues at coordinate 3,791 of JBOHFF010000148.1, read as the reverse complement.
GGGAAACCCTCGATGGCGACATCGACACCGAAGACCTGTTCGATCACCCGCGGTAGCGTCGTGGCGAGCCGGTCCGATTCCCCGGAATCCGCCACGGCCCGCAACGCCTGCTCGGCGAGGTCAGCACCTTGGTCGATCATCAGCCGCCCCGCCCACCCAGGCACCGTCTGGGGTGGCGTGCGGCGGCACCGGCCGGCGGAGAGCAACGTCTCGTAGACCTCACCGAGATCCTCGGCGCGAGCGCCAGCTTGAGCTATCACGTCGGACGTGCTCGCCTGCGCAACCCGCGCCGCGAGCGTCGGCCGCTCCGGCGCCCCGCTGAGCAGCCAGTCGGTCGACGTCCGGCCCTCCTCGGCGATCAGCGCGAGTTCCAGCGGCGTGAAGCGCCGCGTACCGGCCAGCGCCTTCGACAGCTTTGTCGGCTCCAGCCCAATCGCCAGCGCGAACGCGGACTGGCTACGCCCCGACGCGTCGATGACCTGCCGCACCCGGGCTCGTAGGTCATCTTCCCTGGTCATGAGCTCAGAATGCCGGATTATTGCGATTTTCGCAACAACCGGGCGTCGGCTGTACGGTCGTCGGTGAGGAAGATCGCGCCGCTGAACTCCGGGTAGCAGGCACCAGCTGGATGGCTTCAGCCTCGGCGAGGTGCCTGCGTTCCTCGTTATAGGTTTGACCAGGGCAGGCCAAGACCGGCGAGGCGGGTCCGGGGTGGCTGGGGATGCGGTGCGCCGTCGTTGGGGCGTGGACCTGGCCGGGCGCCCGCTGGTCGAGACGGTGCTGGTGCGCACACCGTCGCCCTACGGGTGCGGCCGCGCCTCCTATGAGATCAATTTGGGTGTAATTATGACTGGCCGATGCTCACCGAGGGTGGCAACGCGGTTGCGTAGCGTGCCGCTATGCGATTCCAGTGGGACTGGCTACGCCGCGCCCTGTGCGTCCCGTATGTACCGACCCTGGGGCCGGTACACCCCGCTGCGCTGTCCGCTGAGCTCCCTCGGCTTCGCCTACTCAATCTCGGCATGACCTCCACTGCCGCGCCCGCCAGCCAGGCCATGAACAACACTCGGTCACGCACCCGGTGGGGCGAGCTTCCCGGCACCGTGCGCCGCGCCCTGGAGTCCGCGGCCAGTCCGGTCCGGGACGTGGAGCCGATCTCGGCGGGGCTCAACTGCGGCATCGCCGCGCTCCTGCACACCTCGAACGGCAGAGTCTTCATCAAAGGCCTGCGCAGCGACCACCCCCGCGTCGCCACCCAGCGACGGGAAGCCCGGATCAACCCCTACGTCGCGCCGATCGCGCCGCGTCTGCTCTGGCAGATCGACACCGCCGGGTGGACCATCCTGGTCTTCGAGCACCTCGAAGACCGGCACGCCAACCTCACCCCCGACTCCGCCGACCTACCCAAGATCGCCTACACACTGCGGCAACTCGGCCACATCCAGGCACCGGATCTGCAGCTCAGAGGGCTCGACGACCGCTGGGCCGGCCTGGTCGACGACGCGACGCTGCACCTGCTGGCTGGCAAGCTACACCCGTCCAGACTGCGTGCCTTGCAGCGCGGCGCGCAGAATCGCGACAGCTTCTGCCGACATCGACCGTCCCTGCGCTTGCGCCCGTTACCGCAGCCACCGGAGCGGGCTCGGCTATCGTTGCGCCACTGTGAAGATCGATGCGATGCTGAAACTGCTGGCCGGGTGACACTGTCAAGCCCAGGACAGAAGCGAGCATCTTGCGGCAAGCTGGGCTGAAGAAGAGCGGCGTGGCTGTCGATACGTCGGAGGAGGAAACATCATGAGCACGGGTTACCTGGTCGTGTTGGAAGGCGACGACGCCTCGGGCTACTCCACATACTCGCCGGATCCTCCTGGCGTGATCGCTGCGGCTGCGACCACTGACGAGTGCCTAGCTCTCATGCGAGAGGCGATGGCTTTCCACATTAGAAGGTCTTATCGAAGATGGCGACCCGGTGCCGGAGCCGCCGAGCGCCGCTGCTGTGATCTTGCTCGACCCTGCCGCGGCATAGTCAGGGGACAAAGACCAGGCCGTCCTCGTCGGCGCAGTGCTCCTCCTCGCTGCCCGGCAGTGTCGGCGGCGGGGCAGGTAGCAGGGTCTCGGATGGTATCCCCAGTACCCGAGCGGCGACCCGCGCGCTGACCTCGCCGTGCACGAACGCGTCGAGTACCTCCCGGCTGAGCAGCCCAGGACGGCGAACGTCCGACTGGGAGCGGGTCAATGTTTAGTGTTTAAGAGCCGGCTCATGGGTCCTCCGTGGTTACGTGAGTTTGCTGAGGAGTTCCGCGTCGATGCCCGCTTGGCGGAGGATGTCGGCTTGGGTGCCCTGCCGCAGCGGGTCCCGATTCAATGGGACGATCACGGTGCGGGACCCGCTACGGAGCTTGCAGTGACTTCCTCGGGTATGCACGACGGTGAAACCGGCTTTCTCCAAGATCTTGATCATTTCTTTGCTGGACAAGCGGGGTGTACGAGAGTTCACGCCGCGCCGACCGTGACATCAAACGAAGTGACGACCGGATGGGCACGCTGGTCCGGAATGGGCGCGTCTTCCAAGTAGAGCTCGACGGCCTCACGCAGCATCATCAGAGCCTCCTCCACCGTGTCCCCTTCGCTGGTGACGTCTAGTTCCACGCACCGTGCGACGTAGCCACCGTCTTCAGGGGTGAGGCTTGCGGTCAACGTGATCGTCTGGGCCATATCCTCAGTATCGCTCATTGGTCGCGCAAACGGGACACGCGGTCGATGCCCACCCGGGCCCGTTTGTAGGTGCCGAAGACGAGGAACGGGGTGCAGTAGTGGCCCACTCGCCAGCGGATGCGGCCAGAGGTGTCCTCGATGGGCTCCCGTGCGGCTCGCGGCTGGGTGACATCCCGGCCCCGCAGCGATGGGCACTACTGTCCGTGGGACGGGCACGAGGAGGAAGGCAGCGGTGACGACTGTGCAGGCCGGGCAGCCGCTGCTGCGCGAGCTGATCACCATCCCGGAGCGCATCCACCAGGGCGACTTCGTGCTGCGCCTCACCGAGGGTGTGCGTGACATCCAGGCCACCGTGGACTCCTACGTGATCACGCCGCAGCTGCGGGTCGCCTTCGACGAGGCGCTCGGGCTGATCGGCTCAGCGCTGCGCGAAGGCCGGTCCAAGGCCAGTTACCTGCACGGCTCGTTCGGCTCCGGCAAGAGCCACTTCATGGCGGTGCTGCACGCCCTGCTCAACGGCGACATCGCCGCGCGCTCGCGGCCCGAGCTGGCCGATGCGATCGCCCGGTACGGCTGGCTCGACAGCAGCCACTTCATGTTGGTGCCCTACCACCTGATCGGGGCGGAAAGCCTCGAGGCCGCGATCCTCGGCGGGTACGTCGATCATGTCCGTCGGGCACATCCGGGTGCCCGGCTGCCGTCCGTGTACCGCGCGCAGGGGCTGCTCGATGATGCTCGCGCGATCCGCGACGGGATGGGCACCGCTGCGTTCCTGGCGAAGCTTCCGGCGCCCGCGGACGAGGGCTGGGGCGACGTCAACGCGCCGTGGACCGTGCAAGAGATCGACGCCGCGTTCGCCGCACCCCCTGACTCGGAGCTCGCCCAGCGGCTGATCAGCGACGTCGTGCCCGTGTTCCTGCCGAGCTATGTCGATTCGGTAGCCGGCGCCGCCAACGCGTTCGTGCCGCTCGACGCCGGGCTCGCGGCGATCAGCGCGCACGCCAAGGGTCTCGGCCACGACGGCGTGATCCTGTTCCTCGACGAGCTCGTGCTCTGGCTCGCTGGGAAGATCGCCG
>JBOHFF010000147.1:0-2566 GCA_050699515.1 Pseudonocardiaceae bacterium | reverse complement strand
GGCGGCGGCAAGGACAGTTCCGGTGATCCAATGACGGCGCACGTCTGGTGATTCTTCAGCGTCCGGTACGGCGCTGCTCGGGCGGCCCGTACGCGTACAGCGACGGCGGGAGATCGTCGAACATGGGGAAATACCGCACGTTGGTCACTACTGAGGTGTCCAGCAGCTGTCACGCCAGGTCGTGGTACTCGGCCGCGATCCTGGCGAGCACTGCGCGGGCAGGGTCGCCGGTGACCGTGAGCTCGGAGTAGAGGGTGTGCCGCTGGTCGTAGTCGGCGATGTCAGCCGGGTCGGTGATGATGGCGGTCGCGGTCTCGGTGCCCACGATCACCGCCCGGTCGTCGAAGATCGTGAAGCAGTGCAGCGCGGGTGAGTGGACCGGTGTGGTCCACGGGATGATGCCCAGGCGCAGGTTGGGCCGGTGGCTGGCCTCGATGAGGTGCTCCAGCTGGGCGGCCATGATCCTCGGGGAGCCCATGTGCCAGCGCAGCGCGCCCTCGGTGATGATCTTATGGAACTGGCGGTCGGTGTCCAGGATCTGCTGCCGGGCTGCGCGGGAAGCGACGAAGGACTCCAGGTCTTCACTCGCCAGCCGGTGGGAGCCCATGGCGCGCACGTAGTCCGGGGTCTGCAGCAGTCCATCCACGATGGTAGGGGTGAAGCTGCGGACCAGCTCAGAGGCCTGCTCAATCCGGCCGACCCGCTGCTGCATGTACCGGGCCCCATGCGAGAGCACCGCCCGTGCCCGGATCGTGCCACCGGTTAAGTCGGCGGCGAGCTCCAGCAGCCGGTCCCGCACCTCCGGTGGGGCGCCATAGACCTGGCACAAGGTATTGATCTCCTCGTTGGTCGGCACCTGCCGGGCGGTCTCGAAACGGGAGATCTTGGGTTGGGAGTATCCCGCGCGCCGCGCGGCCTCCATGCCGGACAGGCCAGCGTCTGACCGCAGCCGGCGCAGCGTGCTGGACAACTCGTCGGGTCGGCGCGCGGGACGGCTCAAGCGGCCCTCTCGGGTTCAGACGACGTGATGGTGTGCCCGATGATATTCGGGATGCGCCGCCCACCACGAGGTGAACTCCTCGGCCATGCTCCAGGCGACCTCGCGGGCCGCCCGGTAGGACGGGACGGTCTCGGCGGGCATCAGCTCGCCACCCACGAAGGTCGCGTCGGCGGCGTAGTGCATGCGCACCACCTGCTCCCCGTCGATCAACCAGAAATCGTGGTCGATCTCGGTCAGCTCACGGGGTCGGCGGGTGGTGGGCAGATCGAGGATGCGGACGCCCTCTCCTGCGGCGGTGGTCGCGGTGTATCCCCATTCGCACTCGTAACGCAGATAACCATTCAGCCCGTGCGTGGTGTCGATGAGGTGTACCCGATGCCGCCAGATCCCGGCGGTCCGCTCGGCTCGCAGGTGCTCCTGCCAGGCCAGCTTCTCCGGGTTGGGCGGCTGCTCCCCGCCGGCCAGGTAAACCGACAGGTCGGAACCGTCGATAGAGACCTCGTAACGGTCCAATGTTTCCAGGCGGAACAGGGAGTGACGGGCGGAGTTCATGACCTTGTTCAACTCGGTGTCGGTCAGCATGGCTGCGGTTCCTTCTGTAGTCCCGGCAGCGGTCGAGCGGGGATCCGGACAACGGTTTCCCCCGCCGGCAGGTTCAGCTCCGCGAGTAACTCGATGTCGGTCACCTCATGGCCCTGCACGAGCAGGTCGCAGGCGTCGGGATCGCGTTGTAACTCTGGCAGCAGGTGGACGGGAACTCGGACGACAGCGTGCCCGGCGGGCAGGGTGAGCCCGACGAGGATCTGCGGTTCGGTAACGATGTAACCCTGGATGAGCAACTCGTCGCTGTCGGGCTGGTAGTGCAGCGTCGGGCAGCTGATGCCTTGATCGCAGGTGCGTCGTAGCTGGATAAGTCGGGGCATCGGGGTTCCCTTCCTGGGCGCTGATCACGTCCAAGGGTGGCCTACGAGAGCTTGCTAGTCAACGTTGGACTGTGAATAACTCGTTCGAGCGACATCTACCTCTTGATGTTGCGCGAGTCAACTCGGACCGTGAATAGTGACGGAGCGCGGTCGTCGCTGACGAGACGAGGACGCGACGACGTGCGACGAAGCCCTGCCGGTCGTCCGCCATGCCCCCGAGGTGCGGGCGACCGACAGGTACCACCGCGGAGACGATGAGGTCGCAGTGACACGGCTGCCAGAACACGACGGGCCGCACCACCTGCCGTACAGCGAACAGGAGCGATGCGCCGTGGAAGGGTGCCGTATCGACCGCAGCGGTCAGTGCAACGTGGTCGCCATCCGCGACCGGAAACGGCGAGGCTGGGTGCTCTACCCGCACGGCATGGCGGGTCTCGGCGTGCTGATCGCTGACGAGGCTGCCCGCACTCTCGCCGGTCGCATCGGCGGCTTCTCCTGACCACCGGACAGCACAACTAAGCCTAGATCCACCGGTGAATTGCGGCGTGAGGGGTGTCGGAGAGGGGTAGATGCCCTCCGAGCTGGGATGATGTGACTTGTCTAGGGTCCATCAGGCCAAGTCCGAAGGGCATCTACGAGGTGC
>JBOHFF010000146.1:0-4509 GCA_050699515.1 Pseudonocardiaceae bacterium | reverse complement strand
CACGCCGCGGCAGGCGGCCCCTTCACCATCCTGCGATTCGCCGAACCAGACCTCCCCGACATCGTCTACCTCGAACAACTCACCAGCGCCGTCTACCTCGACAAGAAACGCGAAACCGACAACTACCTCCTCGTCATGGACCGGCTGTGCGTCGAAGCCGCCTCACCCACCGACACCACACACTTCCTCACCACACTCCTCACCGAGATCTGACCCCATCAGGGTTTTCGCCCTACCCCACCGAACGCATCCACCTCAGCGGGGACCCCGAAGGGGTTCGCTTCGGGCCGCCAACGCGGACACGAGACCACGCCGGGGGCCACGAGTTCCAGGTCGTCGAAAAAACGTGCGATCTGCTCGATGCTGCGCAGGCAGTACGGGGCCGAGCTGGCCTGATTCCAGACCTGCATGGCGTCGTTGAATTCTTTTCCGCGCACGACATTGGTACCGTCGTTGAGCGCAAGGTAGCTGCCGGATGGCAGGACATCCAGGAGTCGGTTCACAATGGCATAGGCATCCGCGTCGTCGGTGATGTGACCCAGGATCCCATTCAGCATGAGTGCGACCGGTTGGCCGAAGTCCAGCGTCTGGACGGCCGCTTGCAGAATTGTGTCGGGTTCGCGCAAATCTGCGTCGATGTACTGACACGCGCCCTCGGGAGTGCTGGTGAGCAGGGCCCTGGCGTGCGCCAGCACCAGGGGATCGTTATCGACGTAGACGATGCGCGAATACGGGGCCACCCGCTGGGCGACCTCGTGGGTGTTGTTGGCGCTCGGCAGCCCGGTGCCGATGTCAAGGAACTGGCGAATACCCGCCTCTCCGGCCAGATAGCGGACCGAGCGCGCGATGAACGCTCGGGAGGCACGGGCTACCGGGATGATGTCCGGGAAGATGTCACAGAACTGGTCACCCACCGCGCGGTCCACTGGATAGTTGTCCTTGCCGCCTAGCCAGTAGTTCCAGATCCGGGCTGACTGCGGCACGTCGGTATCGATGTCGGGCAACTCCTGGCCGGGAGTGGCCGAGCTGTCTGTCACAGTTGCACCTTCGCCCTGCTTCGCATCGCGGCCACTACCGGATACCTCCATGCCTTCCGTTTCTGGCGGCAGCGCAACCTTCTCGACCCAGTAAAGCATAGGACACCGTTCACACGTTCGTGGCGTGCGCGGCTGACCGATCAATGAACAAACCGCTGACCCGGGTATTGCGGATCACGCAATTGCACTAGATCATCTTCTCTGGCCGGCGGATCAGGCGGTCAGGTCAGGCACGGTGAACTAGAACCAGCGCACTAGGCGCTTTCTTCCTGGCACGACTGACCGCAGCGTGATAGGCACACGGTGCGCAGTGATCGCCACTGGCGCCAGGAACACAGAGGGGACTACGCGGGTGACAGAGCACGAGCAGGAGTGCTGTACGCGCTGCGGAGCCGCGCTGCGCCGCCGCGGTGGGCTGCGGAGCGGAGCGTGGTGCGATCCCTGCCACCGGACCGGGCCTGATCCGCGCCGGGACCGGGCCCAAGTGGCCCAGGTCGCCACCCGACTCGGAATCCCCGCGATCCTGCTCGGTTTCGGCACCCCAGGGACTACCGTGGTCGATGCGGGGGGTGCGGGACGGAAGCTGGTGAGTTGGGTGGAGCGAAGAGACTTCGTACAGCACATCGCGGGCCTGGCCTTAGGCATCACCGGGATGACCGCGCTGGACATCGACCGGCTCACCGCCCTACTACCCCAGGCCGATCCCACCGGCACTCGCCACATCGGGCTCGGCGATGTCGAGGTCATCGAGCAGACCACCGCCACATTCGTCCGCCAGGACTACGCCACCGGAGCCGGACCGATCCGAGACCTTGCCATCGCGCAGCTGCGCTCGATACTGCCCCTGCTGAACGCTCAGGTAGCTGCTGAGGTGCGTCCCCGGCTGTACCTGGCCACCGCGCGCCTAGCGATGCAGGCGGGCTGGATGAGTTTCGAGTGCAACCAGCACGACGATGCCCGGCGGCTGTGGACGATCGGGCTGGGCGTCGCCCGCGCCGCTGACCACCCCCAGGCCAGCGACCTCACCGTCTTCCTGCTGTCTGACATGGCGCTGCAGGCCGTGCACCTGGGCCTCCCCAAAGAGGCGCTGAGCCTGATCCACCTCGGCCACGCAGCCACGACCGGCGTGCATCCCGTGTCCCCGTCCACCACCTGCATGCTGGTGAACGCCCAGGCCCTGGCGCACGCTGCCCAGGGCGAGAGGCCGGCCTGCGATCGCGCGCTGGGTCTGGCGACCGAACACTTCAACAGCATCGACCCGGCGACCAGCCCGGCGTGGGGCCACCTCGATGAAACCCGCCTCGCCTCCCTCCAGGGCGATGCCCTCTACGAGCTGGCCCTGCCCAGCCGGGACCCACGAGCTGCCGGGCAGGCGGTGCCACTACTACACCAAGCCGTGGATCACTTCGGCCCCGACTACGCCCGACTCCAAGCGAGCTCGCTCGCGAAACTCACCGGGGTCCTCGCGCTGTCTGGGGACCTCGATACCGCGGTCACTGTTGGCCACCAGGCCATCGACGCAGTCACCGCGGTGTCCTCACCCCGTGCCCACGATCGGCTCCGAGTCCTCAACACCGTGCTCGAACCCCTACATACCAGCCCGGGTGTCGCCGAGCTTCGCGACCGGCTGACCGCCACAGCGGTCTAGGAGAGAAACATAAGCGATCCGTTCATCCCCGGCCTAGTCGTCACACCGTGAGGCACCGACTACTGCAACGGCGTCATGCTGAACCTGAGGGTCACCAACCGAGGGCTCCGCGAGCGGTCGCTTCGGCGGGGGATCTCACGTTCATGACATTCTCGACCGCCAGCGCCGTCTGAGTGCGCCTCGGGGCGCCACATCCATCACAGGCGTCTCTTTTGCCCCATGAGTCACACCGTTCAGTTACAGTCCCCTTACCCGAGGTTTGCGCTGACGGCCTAAATTGTGATCTTGGCTGTACGTCAGCCGATCTGGGACGACAGCCCTATCGATCGGCAGGGCGGGACAGGTCTGGTGACGAGATCGTGCACGAACGGGCGAGCGATGCCCACGACCCTGGGGGGGTTGTGATGATCGAGGGGTGGATAGTTCTGCCGGATCGGCCGGACGTGCAGCGGGTGGCGATGAAATGGCCATCGCAGTCCCGGTGGGCGCTCGCTCATGCCTCAGGGAACTCGTGGCTGCTCGGCAGCCTCGACCAGGAGGTCACGCTGGCGTCGGTGGGACCGCTGCGGGTGGCGGTGATCGGAGCCTGCCCGGTCACCGCCACCCGGTTGACCGATCTGGTCGCCGGGATGCGGACGGTGGCTGAGCTCGACGTCGTGGCGCAAGCGTTGCCGGGCTGTTTTCACCTCGTCGCCTCCGTGGATGGTGCGGTGCGGGTGCAGGGCAGCGTGACCGGGATTCGCCGGGTGTTCCACACCCGGATCCAAGGACTGCCGATCGCCGGGGACCGGGCCGACGTGCTCACCAGGGTGGTCAATGCCGGGACCGACGAGCAGGCGTTGGCGGTGCGGGTATCCGGTTGGTGGACCGTGCCACCCCCGTTGAATGAGCGCAGCCTCTCCCCGGACCTGCGGGCGCTGGACCCTGCCCACTACCTCCGGATGGACTCCAGCGGCACAGTCAGTGAGCTGCGGTTGCGGCAGCCACTCAAGCCTGGCATTGCCGTGACCGTGGGTGCAGCAACAGCACGCTAAGAGTCGACACCGACATCCCAACGCGCTCCAGCGGCCATCACTAGGCCTCGACACGGCGATCGCCGCACAGCTGCGCGAATGTTGCTCGACCCTGCCCGCACTCGAACCGTCGCGGCAGCATCGAGTGCTCGGAATTCCTATGGGTGCCCATTGTGAGGCGGCATCACGTCCACACTCCACACCGTCAAGAAAATAGTGGGATTCGGATGGTTTTCTTGCACATCGCTTACGCCGGACTTGCACTTCTCATCTAGTTTTGTAATTGACGGGATCAGCACCTCGTCTTCCGGTCGGGTCACAGCCCGGCCGGCAGGAAAGAAGCGATGAAAAGAAGGGAGTCGTGCAACCGCACGACTGGTGCATCGCGTATCAACCGAATCGACAATTCCGTCGAAACGGCGCATTGTTCCCGGCCCACTGGGGGCCACTGTGAAGAGGAGTCAGTATGTCTGACGCAGTGAGCTTTGCCGAGATCGACGAGCAGCAGGTGGAGTTGCTCCCCGAGCGTACCGTCATGTCCACGCTCTTCCTGGCCGACGGCCCGACCGGCGGTGCCGGTGGGGACGGCACAGGCGGCGTCGGTGTCCCGATTCTGAGCGGCATCGGCATCCTGGCAGAGGGGACTTCCTCCGCCGGCGACGGCATCGGCGGCGCCGGCGGGGCGGTCACCGTCAACCCCGCACCTGCTCCCTGAGAATTGCCCATGGTTGCCTATGTCGGTGCCGCTCCCTAGCTGTGGCACCGCCATGTGGGTAGCCACAATTGGTGGGGTGGCCGCGTTGCGGCCACC
>JBOHFF010000145.1:0-78561 GCA_050699515.1 Pseudonocardiaceae bacterium | reverse complement strand
CCGCCAACCCCGCCACCGTCGGATCACCGAACAACACCCGCGGCGAAAGCTCCACCCCGAAAACCACCCGCACCCGCGACATCACCTGAACACTCAAAATCGAATCCCCACCCAACTCGAAGAAATTGTCCGCGATTCCGATCTGTTCGACTCCTAACACCTGCGCCCAGATGTCAGCGAGAGTGCGCTCGGTGGGGGTTCGGGGGGCGGTGTATTCCGATACCGGCTGGGTGTGGTGGTCGGGGGCGGGTAACGCTTGGCGGTTCAGTTTGCCGTTCGCGCTCAACGGCAATTCGTCGAGTGTGACGAACAGTGCGGGGATCATGTAGTCGGGCAGGAACTGGGCGGTATGCGCACGCAGCTCCGCGGACAGAGGCACGCTCTGTTCCCCGGGCACCACATAAGCCACGAGTCGGGTGGTGCCGGGGTGGTCTTCGCGAGCGATGACCACGACCTCACTGATCCCGCGGTGGGTGGCCAGCACCGCCTCGATCTCGCCAGGCTCGATCCGGAAACCACGGATCTTGATCTGCTGATCGGCTCGACCCAGGTATTGCAGCTGTCCATCGCGGGTCCAGCGAGCGAGGTCCCCTGACCGGTACATCCGTTCACCGGATGCGTCGAAGGGGTTGGCGACGAACCGGGCCGAGGTCAGCCCGGGGCGCCCGAGGTAGCCTCTGGCCAGCCCGATGCCAGCGATGTAGAGTTCTCCGGTCACCCCGACCGGGACCGGCCGCAGCCAACGATCCAGCAGGTACACCCGGGTGTTGGGAATCGGGAACCCGATGGGCGGGCGGTCTGGGCCCGCGGCCAGTGGTGGGGTCCAGCTGGCGACCACGGTGGTCTCCGTGGGTCCGTACGAATTGATCATCCGGCGGTGCGGAGCCCACCGCGACACCAGCTCAGCGCTGCAGACATCCCCACCCACGATCACCGTGCTGAACTCGGGCAGCCCGGTGGCGGCGACCCCGGCCGGGATCGTGGCCAACGCCGCGGGCGGGATCAAGGCATGAGTGATCCCCTCCTGCTCCAGCACCGCCAGCAGACTCTCCCCGGCCAGCGGCCCCGGGACAGCGGGTAGCATCCATGCCGCGCCGGCCAGCAGTGAGATCCCCAGCTCCAGCACCGAGGCATCGAAACTCGGCGAGGACATCCCCAGCACCCGGTCCCCCGGACCGACCCGGTAGTGCTCGATCTCCGCCGCAGTGAAGCTACTCAACCCGGTATGGGTCACCACCACGGCTTTGGGTCGCCCGGTGGACCCCGAGGTGTAGATCACATACGCCGGGTGGGACAGGGTGAGGGCGCTGAGCCGATCGGCGTCGGTGGGGGTGTGGTCGGGCCGGGTGGCCACCGCGGTCACCACCACCGGGTCGTCGATGAGTATCCGGGCGGCCCTGGGGACGGTCGGGATCCGGCGTGCGGCCGCAGTGGAGGTGAGCACCACCGTCGGGGCGGCGTCGGTGAGCATGAACACGATCCGCTGCTCGGGGTAGTCCGGATCGACCGGGAGGTACCCACCGCCTGCCTTGGTAATTGCCAGCATTGCCACGACGAGCTCGACCGACCGCGGCAACGCCACCGCGACCAGCCGTTCCGGGCCCACTCCCGCCCCGATCAGCCAATGCGCCCACCGGTTGGCCCGCTCGTCGAGCTCGGCATACGACAAGCTCACCGGCCCGCAGCGCACCGCTTCAGCGTCCGGGTGGGCGGCCACTTGCGCGGCCAACAACTCCGGCAGAGTGGCCCCGGGGACGTCCCGGTGCGTGTCGTTCCAGCCGACCAGCACCTGATGCCGCTCCTCGTCGGTCAACACCGGCAATTCCCGTACCGGCTGATCCGGATCAGCAGCGATCCCGGCCAGCAACACCAGCAGCTGATCCGCCATCCGACCCATCGTTGCGGCGTCGAACAGGTCGGTGTTGTACTGCACCACCCCGGCCAACACCGCACCTGATTCCTGGAATTGCACGGTGACATCGAAATTCGTGGTGGTCACCGGCAGGCCCAGATCCGAGACCTCCAACCCAGCCAACTCCGGGGCTTGCGCGGGGGCATTCTGCAACACGACCATGGCTTGGCACAGCGGGGTCCGGCTGGTGTCCCGGACCGGTGCGAGCTCATCGACCACCCGCTCGAAGGGCACCTGCTGATGCACGAAGGCGTCCAAGACCGTTTCCCGCACCGTGGCCACAAATTCCACGAAACGTTGCTGATCCGCCACCCGGGAACGCAACACCACGGTGTTGACGAAAAATCCGATCAGCCCTTCCAGCTCGGCCCGTTCCCGACCCGAGACCACCGTGCCCACCGCGATATCCGCTTGCCCCGACCAGCGGGCGAACAACACCTGGCACGCCGCCACCAACGTCATGAACAACGTGCCATCTACCCGGCGACCCAACCCCTTCAACCCCGCGACTACCTGCGCCGGAACCACGAACTCACACACCGCGCCCGCCGAACTCAGCACCACCGGACGCGGCCGATCCGTCGGCAACTCCAATACCGCCACACCGTCGAGCCGGCCGCGCCAATACGCCAACGCCTCATCCGATGCCGCACCGGAGAGCAATTCCCGCTGCCATACCGCGTAATCGACGTACTGCACCCCCAACACCGGCAACTGCGCGTCGCGCCCACGGACCGCGGCGGTGTAGAACACCCCCAACTCACTGAGCAGCACACCCATCGACCAACCATCGGTCACGATGTGATGCATCGAGACATACATCACATGCTCGGTGACCGAGACGCGGACCACACCCACCCGCACCAACGGCCCCCTACTCAGATCAAACCCACGGCTGGTTTCCATCCCCACGACCCGCCGCAGCTCCGCGTCCCGCTCATTCGCAGCCAGCTCCGACAGATCCAACAACGGCACCGCCACCACCGAGGGCGGATGGATCACCTGCACTCCCCGCCCGTCCACCGCCTCGAACGTCGTCCGCAACGACTCGTGCCGGGCCACCAATTCGCTCACCGCCACCGACAACGCGTCCAGGTCCAGCTCACCGCGCAATCTCAATGCGAACGCCGAGACATACCCCGACGCATCCAGGGCGAATTTATCCAAGAACCACAACCGCTGCTGCGCGAACGACAACGGCAATTCACCATCCCGATCGGCCACACCGATCTCGGCCGGCGCCGGCACCACACAGTCCGTCACCGCCGTCGCCAGCCCTGCCACGGTGGGGTCGACGAACAACACCCGTGGTGACAACTCCACTCCGAAAGCCACCCGCACCCGTGACATCACCTGAATACTGAGTATCGAGTCCCCACCGAGTGCGAAGAAATTGTCCGTCACCCCGACGCGGTCCACTCCCAGCACGTCAGCCCAGATACCCGCCAGAGTGAGCTCGGTGTCGGACCGGGGCGCGACATGAACCTCGGTGGCGCCCGCGCCCCATTCCGGAGCGGGCAGCGCACGCCGATCCAGCTTGCCGTTGGCATTGAGCGGCAACGCATCAAGCAGCACGAACGCCGCAGGGACCATGTAGTCCGGCAGCGCCTCGTGCAGGTATGCCCGCAACTCGGCGGTGTCGGGTGCGCTCGAGTCGGTGGCGACCAGGTAGGCGACCAGCCGCTGCCCACCCAATCCGTGCGTCCCGGCTGAGGTCGTGTCCCGCGCGATCACCGCCGCCTGCGCGAGGGCCGGATGCCCCACCAGTGCGGCCTCGATCTCACCGAGCTCGATCCGGAAGCCCCGGATCTTCACCTGGTGATCGGCCCGGCCGAGGAATTCGAGCCCGCCGGCGGAGTTCCAGCGGGCCAGATCCCCCGAGCGGTACATCCGCGTGCCGGGAACGCCGAACGGGTCGGCCAGGAAACGCGCCGCGGTCAGTCCGGGCCGGTTCAGGTACCCACGGGTCACCGCGGCGCCACCGACGTAGATCTCCCCGGTCACCCCCGGTGGCACCGGGCCCAACCCGGCGTCGAGTAAGTAGACCCGCAAATCGGGAATGCCGACCCCGACCAGGCTGGCGCCGGCCTGCGCGGCGGTGGCCGCGTCCAGCGCGAGGTAGGTGGTGTGCACGGTGGTCTCGGTGATGCCGTACATGTTCACCAGCACCGGGGCCGCATCGTCGTGACGCGCGTACCACGGTGCCAGCCGCCATAGATCCAGCGCCTCTCCGGCGAAGATCACGTAACGTAGGGTGGTCTGCGCGCCCGGTTCGGGGTGCGCTGCCTCAGCGTGCAGCAACGGGTAGAACGCTGAGGGTGTCTGGCTGAGCACCGTCACCCGCTCAGCGACCAGCAACCGCAGGAACTCCTCCGGCGAACGAGACACCGCGAACGGAACCACCACCAGGCGCCCACCGTGCAACAGCGCACCCCAGATCTCGAACACCGAGACGTCGAAGGCATAGGAATGGAACAGGCTCCACACGTCACGCTCGTCGAACCCGAACCAGTGCCGCGTGGCGGAGAACAACCGCACCACGTTGTGATGGGTGACGACGACACCCTTGGGAATCCCTGTGGAGCCAGAGGTGTAGATGGCATAAGCCACGTTGACCGGGCTCAGCTGCGCGCGCCGGTCGGCATCGGTCAGATTTCCACCCGGCTGGCGCGCTACCAGCGCAGCATCCGCGGCAGAGTCGATCACCACGAGCGGCACCCGAGGGTCCACGCCCGACAGCGCCTCCAGCATCTCGCCGGAGGTCAGCAGCAGCACCGGATCGGCGTCGCCCAGCATGTGCCGGATCCGCTCGACCGGGAGATCGGGGTCGATCGGCAGGTATCCCGCCCCCGCCTTGAGCACCGCCACGATCGCCATCACCATCTCCAGCGACCGCGGCAACACCAACGCCACCAACCGCTCCGGACCCGCGCCACACCCCACCAGATGCCGCGCCAACCGGTTCGCCCGAGCATTCAACTCGCCATACGACACACCCTCATCGCCGAAGTTGACCGCCACCGCTCCCGGCGCCCGAGCCACCTGCGCCTCAAACCCCTCCACCAGCGTGATCCCGGGCTCATCAGCCACCCTGCCGTTCCACTCCACGAGCACCCGGTGCCGCTCATCCGCCGACATCCACGGCAACCCCGACACCGAGCACCCCGGATCCGCCGCGATTCCACTCAGCAACACCACCAACCGCTGCGCCATCGCCCCCACCGTGGCCGCATCGAACAAATCCGTGTTGAACAGCACCGCGCCGAACAATTCAGCACCGGATTCCTGGAACTCCACCGTGATGTCGAAGCTCGCCGTCGTCATCGGCAGTGGCAGGTCCTCGATTTCCAGGCCAGGCAGATCAGGTACCGGGTTCGTGTTGTTCTGCAGGATCACCATGGCTTGGAACAGCGGGGTCCGGCTGGTGTCCCGAACCGGTGCGAGCTCGTCCACGAGCCGTTCGAAGGGCACATCCTGATGGGCGAGTGCGCCGAGCACGGTGTCCCGGACACTGCTCAGGAACTGGGTGAAGCTGCGGCTGGAATCCACCTTGGAGCGCAGCACCAGCGTATTGACGAAGAACCCGATCAGCCCGGTCAATTCGGTCCGCTCGCGACCGGAGACCACGGTGCCGACGGCGATGTCGTCCTGGCCGGACCAGCGACTCAACAGCAGTTGGCAGGCGGCCACCAGGGTCATGAACAGGGTGCAGTCCTGGCCCCGGCCCAGTTCCTTGAGCCGCGCGGTCACCTCGGCCGGCACCACGAACTCGTGCATGGCACCCGCTGAGGTACGCACCACCGGCCGGGGCCGATCCGTCGGTAGCTCCAGCGGCGCCACGTCGCCGAGCCGGCGGCGCCAGTAGTCCAGTCCTTCGTCGATGACAGGACCGGACAGGGCCGCGCGTTGCCAGGCGGCGAAATCCGCGTACTGCACCGGCAGTGGCGTCAAACCGGGCGTCAAACCGGGCGTCAAACCGGGCGCCGGCTGGGCCGCCTCATGACCCGTGGCCGCCCGGTAGCGCGCGCTCAGCTCATCGACGAGCACACCCATCGACCACCCGTCGGTGATGATGTGGTGCAGGACCAGGATCAACGCGTGGTCCTGGGTGCCCAGCCGCACCAGTTGCGCGCGCATCAGCGGTCCGCGACTCAGGTCGAAGGGGCGGCTGCTCTGCGCCGCCAGGATCCGGTCCAGCTCAGCGGCACGGTCAGCTCCCGTGAGGTCCAGCACCGGCAGCGACACCACCGATGGCGGGTGCACCACCTGCATGCCCTGCCCGTCCACCTGCTCGAACGTCGTTCGCAGGGACTCGTGCCGGGCGATGAGCCCGGTGAACGCGACGTCCAGCGCGTCGCGGTCCAGCTCCCCACGCAGTCGCAGCCCGACCCGCGTGGCGTACTCGGCGCGCTCCGGCGCGAACTCGTGCAGAAACCACAGCCGCTGCTGGGCGAACGACTGCTGAGCGTAGAACGGGGACGGCTCGACGGGACGCGGAATAACGGGAATCACCGGCACCCCGCCAGGAGAAACGGCTGTTATCGCTACGGCCAGCTGCCCGACCGTGGAATGCGTGAACACCGCGCGCGGTGACAGCTCCACATCGAAGGCCGCCCGTAACCGCGACGTCACCCGGATACTGAGAATCGAGTCCCCGCCGAGCGCGAAGAAATTGTCCTCGACCCCGATTCGCTCCACTCCCAGCACCTGGGTCCAGATGTCGGCCACCCGTTGCTCGGTCTCGGTACGGGGTGCCACATAACCCACGGTGGCGGACCCGCCCCACTCCGGAGCAGGCAACGCCGTGCGGTCCAGCTTCCGGCTGGCGCCCAGGGGCAGCTCCGGCAGCACCACGAACGCCGCGGGCACCAGGTAGTCCGGCAATCGTTCACCCAGGAAGGACCGTAGCTCGGCGGTGGTCGTGGTCGAGTCAGCCAGCACCAGGTACGCCACCAGCCGCTGGAGATCCGATCCGTCCGTCTCGGTGGACGCATCCTTCCGGGCGATCACCACCACCTGCGCGACACCGGGATGTCCCGCGAGCACGGCCTCGATCTCACCCAACTCGATCCGGAATCCCCGGATCTTCACCTGGTGATCGACCCGACCCAGGAACTCCAGCTCACCCGCTGCGTTCCACCGCACCACGTCCCCGGTGCGATACATCCGCACACCCGGCGCACCGAACGGATTGGCCACGAACCGCGCCGCGGTCAACCCGGGACGGTGCAGGTAGCCCCGCGCCAGGCCGCCACCGGCGAGGTAGAGCTCACCGGGAACGCCCACCGGTACCGGCCGCAACCCGGCATCGAGCACGTACACCTGGGTGTTGGCGATCGGCCGGCCGATCGGCGGCGCCTGATCGCCCCCGGCCGCATACCCCTCGGATGGGCCCGCATCGTGGTGCTCAAGATCGTGGTACCACGCCGTGGCATACACCGTGGCCTCGGTCGGGCCGTAGATATTGGCGATCCGCCGGCACGAGGTCGCCGACGCGATCGCGCGCATCGCCCGCACCGACAGTGCCTCCCCGCACAGCACGACCGTGTCGGCGGTCACCGCCGGGCCACCATGGGACAGCACCTGAGAGAAAGCCGACGGCACGACGCTGATCACGCTCGCCACCGGCTCGCCGACCCGGGACTCGGCGAGCGAGAGAACATCCCGCACGATCTCGACGGTGCCGCCGACGGTCAACGGGCAGAAGATCTCGAAAACCGACACGTCGAAGCTCAGTGACGTCGAGGCCACCACCCGGGACAGGCCCGCGGCGCCGAACTGCGAGCCCGCCCACACCGCGAGATGGGCCACGCTGCGGTGAGCGATCACCACGCCCTTCGGTCGCCCGGTCGAGCCCGACGTGTAGATCACGTACGCAGCATGGTCACCCGACAGCGGCACCACCCGATCAGCATCGGTCAGATCAGCATCGGTCAGATCAGTGCCGGTCAGATCGCTCTCATCCAACCGGAGCAGGGCCAGGGCCTGCCCCGTATCCGGCAACCGGCTCTCAACCTCACGGGTGGTCACCACCAACACCGGGCGAGCGTCGGAGAGCATGAACGCGATCCGCTCCGCGGGGTAAGTGGGGTCGATCGGCAGGTAGCCCGCGCCCGCCTTCCACACCGCCCACAGCGTCACCATCATGTCCACCGAACGCGGCACCATCAGCGCCACGAACCGCTCGGCGCCCACGCCCCGCCCGATCAGCACCCGCGCCAGCCGGTTGGCGCGCTCATTCAACTCTGCATACGACAGGCTCTCATCGTCGCAACGGACCGCGATCGCCCCGGGAGTGCGGCGCACCTGCGCCTCGAACAGCTCCACCGCGCTGCCCGCGGGCACCTGCGCGGCGGTGTCGTTCCACTCCACCAGCACCCGGTGCCGCTCCTGCTCCGTCATCCACGGCAACGCCGACACCGACCGGTCCGGATCCTCGGCGATCCCGCTCAGCAGCAGCCGCAGCCGCTGCGCCATCGCCGTCACCGTGGCCGCGTCGAACAACCGCGGGTCGTAGCCCAGGTCGAGGCAGAGCTGCCCGTCGAGGTAGGCGCGCAGGCTCAGTGGGAAGTTCGTGGTGTCCCGGCCCTGGACCTCGCGGATCCGCAGCCCCGGCTCACCCTCCGGTGGCGTCTCGAACGGGTAGTTCTCGAACACGACCATGCTGTCGAACAGGGTGACCCCAGCGGGCAGCTCGCTCCACGCCTGCACCTGCGCCAACGAGACGAAGTCGAACCGCCGCGACTCCACCTGCTGGGTCTGCAGGTCGCGCAGCCACGGCAGCACCCCGGCGGTGTCCGGAACCGGTACCCGGGTCGGCACCGTGTTGATGAACATGCCGACCATGGACTCCACACCCGCCAGCTCGGCCGGCCGCCCGGACACCGTGGTACCGAAGACGACCTCGGGCTCCCGGCTGTAGCGGGCGAGCAGCAGGGCCCAGGCACCCTGCACCATCGTGTTCAGCGTCAGGCCGGCACTGCGGGCAACCGAGTGGAGCCGCTGCGACTCCTCGGCCGAGAGCTCGCAGCGCACCGCCTCGGCGGACTCGGCGCGGTGCGCCTCGAGGGGTTGCCGGTCATAGGGCAGGCCGGTGGGCGCGGTGAAGCCGGAGAGCACCCGCCGCCAGTGCTGCTGCGCCTCCTGCTCGTCGCGCTGCGCCAACCACTGGAGGTAGTCCCGGAACGGGCGCCGGGTGACGAGCTCAGGTGCCCGATCGTGCACGATCGCCGCGTGCTGCGCGCACACCTCGGTGAACACCTGGCCCAGGCTCCAGCCGTCCAGCACCACGTGATGCGACGTCCACACCAGCGCAACCTCGTCATCGGTCAGCGTGGCGATGACCAACCGCAGCAGGGGCGCGACGGCCAGATCCATCCCAGCGGCACGGTCGTCGGCGGCCACCCGCGCCAGTTCCCGGTCACGTTTCCCGTCAGAGCGGCCACGCCAGTCGTAGTACCTCACCGGAACGGCGACGTGGCGGTACACCACCTGCAGCGGCTCATCCACCCCGTCCCACACCACCGCGCTGCGCAACGCGGCTGTGCGGTCGGCCACCCGCTGGCAGGCCACCCCCAGCGCCTGAGCGTCGGATACGCCCGAGAGCCGGAACCGGAACTGGTCGACGTAGGCCGCGGAATCGGTGTCGACCAGGTGGTGGAACACCATCCCGGCCTGCAACGGCGTCAGCCGGTAGATGTCCTCCACCGACCGCCCGTCACCCACCAGCCGGTCCACCGCGGCTTGATCGAGACCGGCCAGCGGGAAGTCCGACGGTGTGCGACCGCCGGCACCGGGCTGGGCGCAGTGCTCGACGATCTCGCGCAGCGCCTGGACCATCTCCCCGGCCAACCGCCGGATCGTGGCCTCGTCGTGCACCTGCTCGCAGTAGTGCCAGCTCAGCGCCAGCTCACCGTCGGCCACCAGGCCCGTGACGTCCACCAGGTGCGGGGTCGGCGCCTCGGGCGCCAGCTCGGCACCGAGGCTGGGGCCCGGTGACCGGGACGACCCGCGGAACAAGCCGTCCGCGGCAGCGGTCGGGTCCCACTGGCCGTGGTAGTTGAAGCAGATCTGCGGACGGGGGTCGGCGTGCAGCGCGCTCTGCGGGTTCAGGTAACGCAGCGCCCCGTAGCTGAGCCCCCGGTGCGGCACGGCCCGCAGCTGTTCCTTGACCGACATCAGGATGGCGCGCCAGTCAGCGTCCTCCGACCCTGGGGGCATCGTGAGCGCGACCGGGAACTGCGTGGTGAACCAGCCGACGGTGCGCGAGAGGTCCACCCCGTCGAGGATCTCCTCGCGGCCGTGGCCCTCCAGGGTGATGAGCACGCGCTCGCGGCCGGTCCACCCCGACAATACCCGCCCCAGGGCGCTGAGCAGGACGTCGTTGATCTGGGTCCGGTAGGCGCCCGGCACCTGGTGCAGCAGAGCCTCGGTCTGCTCCCGGCCCAGGCGCACGGTGACCTGCCGGGTGGAACCGGCGGTGGGGGCACCGGCCCGGTCCACCGGCAGGTCGACCTGCGCGCCGTGGGACGCCTGCGTCCAGTAGTCGAGGTCCCCGTCCAGGGCCCCGGACCGGACGTGCTCGGTCAGCCGGTGCGCCCAGCCGGCAGCGGAGGTGCCGGGAGGTTCCAGCATCACCTCCGCGCCGGCGGCGGCTTGCCGGTAGGCCGTGTCGAGGTCGTCGAGCAGGATGCGCCAGGAGACGCCGTCGACGGCGAGGTGGTGGATGGTGAGGAGCAGCTGGGCCCGTTGCCCCGGACCGCACCCGAACAGCACCGCCCTGATCAGCCGGCCGGCACCGAGGTCGAGGTCGGATCGCGCCGCGGCCGCCAACGCCGCCATCGCGGCGTGGTGCTGCGGCTGCGCCACCCCGGACAGGTCGTGGCGCACCAGCACCCCGCTCGGGGCCGCAGGCTCGATCCGCTGGCACCACTGGCCGTCAAGGCGCTCACAGCGCAGCCGGAGGGCGTCGTGGTGGGCCACGACCGCGTCGATGGCGGTGTGCAGCGCGTTCTCGTCAAGGTCCTCCGATAGCTCCACCAGCATGGACATGGTGAAGTGCGGCAGCGGCCCGTACGTGTTGAGGAACCAGTGCTGGATGGGGGTCAGCGGGATGGGGCCCTCGACAGCTGACGGCGCCTCACAGGATGCGCAGGGTGCGTCCAGGGCGCCGACCAGTGGGGCCAGCACGGCAATGGTCTGGTGCAGGAAGATGTCCTTGGAGCTCAGCCGCAGCCCCGCCTGGCGGGCACGGGAGACCACCTGGATGCTCAGGATGGAGTCCCCGCCGAGTTCGAAGAAGTTGTCGTTGACCCCGACCTGCTCCACTCCCATCACCTCGGCCCAGATCCGGGCCAGGGTCTGCTCCGAGGGGCTGCGCGGCGCCAGATAGCCGAGGTCCGCGGGCTGCCAGTCCGGGGCGGGCAGGCTGCGCCGGTCCAGTTTCCCGTTGGCATCCAACGGCAGCGTCGCGACGATCACGAACACCGTGGGCACCATATAGTCGGGCAGCGTCCTGTTCAGGAATTCCCGCAGCACGGTCGCACTGGGCCCTGCCCTGTTGGACGCGTCCGGTTCCCGCGGCACCAGGTACGCCACCAGGCGTTTGCGTCCGGCATCATCGGTCCGCACCACCGCCACCGCCTCGGCCACCAGCTCGTGGCGGCTCAGCGCGGTCTCCACCTCGCCCAACTCGATCCGGAAACCACGGATCTTGACCTGCTCATCGATGCGCCCGACGAACTCCAACTCCCCTTGGGCCCTCCAGCGCACCAGATCCCCACTGCGATACATCCGGCTACCCGGGGGCCCGAACGGATCGGCCACGAACCTCTGCGCGGTCAGTCCCGGCTGACCCCAATAGCCCCGTGCCACACCGGCACCAGCGATGTGCAGCTCCCCGGCAGTCCCCACCGGCACCAACTGTCCCTGTCCATCGAGCACGTAGACAGTCATGTTGTCCAGCGGCCGGCCGATAGGTACCACATCAGGCACCGACTCCACCGTCGTCATCGCCCGTTCGGTAGCGAACGTGGTGGTTTCGGTCGGGCCGTACACATCCACCACGACCAGCCCCGGACACTCCCGCAATACCGCCCGCAAGGCTGCGGCCGGTACCACATCCCCTCCCGTCCAGACCTCACGCAGCCCCGCAAAACATCCCGGTGATTCCTGGGCCAGCACGCGAAACAACCCGATCGTGATGAACAACCCCGTCACCTGATGCCTGGCGACCGTCGCCGTCAACACCTCGGCGGTCAACTCGCCTGACGGAGCCAATACCACCTGACCCCCACCCAATAACGGCACCCATACCTCGTAGGTCGAGGCATCGAAAGCCAACGGCGAATGCACCATCACCCGTTCATGAGCCCCACCGGCGAAACGGCGGTCAGCAGCGAACACCACAACATCCCGGTGGCAGGCCGCGACTCCCTTGGGCACCCCGGTCGAACCGGAGGTGAACTCCAGGTACACGAGATTGTCCGGACTCAGCGCCACCGACGGCGGATCGGTACGTTCAGTGCTCAACGACTCGTCGGCGTCCACCACCACCAGCGGCCCCGCGTGCACGGATCGGGCCGCCGCTTCCCACGCTCGATCGGTGACCAGTACCTCCGCACCAGCCTGGGTCAGCAGCAACCGCAGCCGCTGCGCCGGCGCCCGCAGATCCAGCGGCACATACACCCCACCGGCCTTGGCCACCGCCAGGACCGTGACCACCAGCTCCACCGAGCGTTCCGCCAGCACGGCAACCCGGTCCTCCACCCGCACACCCAACCGGATCAACCGGTGCGCCAGCCGATTCGCTCGCACCTCCAGGTCCGCATACGACAACTCAGCCGCACCCGACACCACCGCCACGGCGTTCGGGGTCGACGCCACCCGCTGCTCGAACACATCCGGAACGGTGCCCACCGGCACCGCGGTGGCCGTGTCGTTCCACTCGACCAGCAACCGGTGCCGTTCCTGTTCCAGCAGCAACGGCAACCGCCCCACCTGCCGGCCCGGATCAGCGGAGACGCCGGCGAGCAGCACGGACAGCTGCGCCACCATCCGCTCGATGGTCGCGTGATCGAACAGATCGGTGTTGTAGGTCAGCGCCCCCCGCAGCCCGCTGGGTACCAGCTGGAATTCACAGGTGAGGTCGAAGATGGCGGTGTGCCCGGTGAAGCCCACGGGCTCGGCCCGTAGCTCGGCGAACGTCTGCGGGGTGCGCTGCTCGTCCTGCATCAGCACCACGACGTCGAACAGCGGGTTGCGGCTGGCGTCCCGCTCGGCCGCCACCGCGTCGACCAGCCGCTCGAAGGGCAGCTCCTGGTGAGCGAAGGCGTCCAGCGCGGTGTCCCGGACCGTGCCGAGGAAGTCGGTGAAGGTCCGGGTCGCCTCCAGGCGGGTGCGCAGCACCAGGGTGTTGACGAAGAACCCGACCAGCCGCTCCAGCTCCGGCCGGGTGCGGCCGGTGACGACGGTGCCGACTGCGACGTCGTCCTGCCCGGACCAGCGGTGCAGCAGCACCTGGCAGGCGGCCACCAGCACGGTGAACAGCGTGGTGTCCTGAGCGCGGGCGAGCTCACCGAGCCGGGTGGCGACCTCGGCGGGCACCACGAACTCGGCCACCGCGCCCGGGAAAGTGCGCAACTGCGGCCGCGGCCGGTCGGTCGGCAGCTCCAGCCGGGAGATCCCCGACAGCTGCCGTGTCCAGTAGTCGAGCTCACCCTCCAGGGCAGGACCGGACAACCGGGTGCGTTGCCAGCCGGCGAAATCGGCGTACTGCACCGGCAGGGCGGGCAGATCCGCCTGCCGTCCCTGCCTGGCAGCGGAGTACAGCTCGCCCAGCTCCTCGACCAGCACCCCCATCGAGGCGCCGTCGGTGACGATGTGGTGCGCGGTGAGCAGCAACACGTGCTCGTCGCCGGAGAGGCGGACCAGCAGCGCCCGGAACAGCGGCCCGCGGCGTAGGTCGAAGGGACGGCCGTACTCCACGGACAGCACACCGTCCAGCACAGCGTCCTCAAGAAGCTCGATCACCGGCACCGGCAGGTCGAGGGTGGGGTGCACGATCTGGATTCCGCGGCCATCCCGCTCGTCGAAGGTGGTCCGCAACGACTCGTGCCGCGCCACGAGCTGCCGCAGCGCCAGGGTCAACGCCGGTACCTGCAACCGACCGCGCAGGCGCAGCGCAAACCCGCTGTTGTACTCGGTCCCACCCGTCTGGAACTCGTTGACGAACCACAGCCGCTGCTGGGGGAAGGACAGCGGTAACGGCTCGGTCCGGTCAGCCGGCGGGATCGGGTCGGACGGCGGCGCCTGACCGGCGAGGCGACGGCGCAGCAGCTCCTGCATATGGGCGGGCAGCGCGGCGATCCGGCTCTGTCTGCTGGACGGCATGACGATGTCCCCTCACGTTCCGTCGTCGTTGCGCTCACCGAAGGCAACACGTTCGAGCTCGCGCAGGATGGCGTCCTCGACGAGCTCCGCCAGCACGGAGATGCTGCGAGCGGTCAGGACCTCCCGCGGCGTCACGCTGACGTCGAAGGCTTCCTTGATCCGCATGATGATCCGCAGGCTGCGGAGGGAGTCGCCGCCGAGCTCGAAGAAGTCGTCCTCGACGCCGACCCGCTCCAGGGTGAGCACCTGGGCCCAGATCTGGGCCAGCACGCGTTCGGTGGCGGTGCGAGGTGCGGTGTAGGCGCCGCCGGCTACCACCGCCGGGGGCGGGGGCAGGGCTTTGCGGTCGAGCTTGCCGTGCGGGGTCAGCGGCCACTCCTCGAGCGCGAGCAACGCGGCAGGCACCATGTAGTCGGGCAGCGATGCGGCGAGCAGCTTGTGCAGCTCACCCGGTTGCGGGGCCCACTGCGCCGTCGAGACGGTGTAGCCGATCAGGCGGGTGGGGCCGGTCTCGTCCTGCTGGGCGAGCACGAGGGCGTCGTCCACATCGGGGTGGCGGCGCAGCACGGCCTCGATCTCACCGAGCTCGACGCGGAACCCACGGATCTTGACCTGCTCGTCGGCGCGGCCGAGGAACTCCAACTCCCCGGCTGCGCTCCAGCGCACCCGGTCCCCGGTCCGGTACATCCGGGCTCCTGGCGGGCCGAACGGGTTGGCCACGAACCGCACCGCGGTCAGTCCCGGGCGCTGCAGGTATCCCCGGGCCAGCCCGGCGCCGGCGACGTAGAGCTCACCGGCGATGCCCACCGGGACCGGCCGCAGCGCACCGTCGAGCACGTAGGTGCGGGTGTTGGGGATCGGCGCGCCGATCGGCGGTGTCGCGCCGGGGGCCAGCGCCTGGCTCCAGGTCGCCACCACCGTGGACTCCGTCGGCCCATAGGCATTGATCATCCGGCGGCCCGGGGCCCACCGGGCTACCAGCTCCGCGGTGCAAGCCTCACCACCGACGATCACCGTGGTGAACTCCACCAGGGCGGCCGCAGACTCCGCGGGCACGGTGGCCAGTGCCACCGGCGGGATCAAGGCGTGGGTGACCCGTTGCCGCGCGAGGACCTCCGCTAGCTGCTCGCCCAGCAACGGACCCGGCGGGGGCACTACCAGCGCCGCCCCGGCGGGCAGCGACATGCACAGCTCCAGGACCGAGGCGTCGAAGCTGGGTGAGGAGAACTGCAACACCCGATCCCCTGGCCGCACCCCGAAGTGCTCGGCCTCGGCCGCGGCGAAACCGGCCAGCCCGGCGGAGGTGACCACCACCCCTTTCGGCCGCCCGGTCGACCCCGAGGTGTAGATGACATAAGCCGGGTGCGCCACCGACAACGGCGCCCAGCGATTGGCATCGGTCGGTGCCCGCGCGGGCATCGCCGCCACCGCGGCCACCGTGATCGGGTCATCGAGCACCAGCGTGGTGGCGTCGGCCACCACGGGTAACCCGGCGCTGAGCCCCTCCAGGGTCAGGACCAGCACCGGGCCGGCATCGGCGAGCATGAGACCGATCCGCTCGCCCGGGTAGGCCGGATCGATCGGCAGGAACGCGGCCCCCGCCTTGGAGACCGCCAGCTGCGCCACCACGATGTCCACCGACCGCGGTAGCGCCAGCGCCACGATCCGCTCCGGCCCGGCACCGTGGGCGATCAGCAGCCACGCCAACCGGTTCGCCCGCGCCTCCAGCTCCGCGAAACTGACCACCCCGCCGTCGAACAGCACCGCCGGGGCATCCGGTGTCCGGGCGACCGCCGCGTGCACCAGCTCCGCCACCGTGGCGGGCGGCACATCCCGATCGGTGTCGTTCCAGTCCCGCACCATCTGGGAGCGCTGCGCCGAGGGCAGGATGTCGATCTCTCCCCAGCGGAGACCGGAACCGGCGGCCAGCACGCTGAGCAACCGCAGGAAGTGCGCGGACATCCGCTCGATCAGCGCGGTGTCGAACGCGCCGGCGTCGTAGCCGAATTCGACGGACAGTGCTCGGCGGGCACTGACCACGACGGTGAGCGGGTAGTTGGTGGTCTCGACCGCGCGGAGATCGCGGATCCGGAGCCCGTGCGCGGCAGCTGACTCGTCGTTGATCGGGTAGTTCTCGAACACCACGATGCTGTCGAACAGGTGGTCGCCGCGGGGCAGCTCACTCCAGCTCTGGATCTGGGCCAACGGCACGAACCCGAACCGCCGGGACTCGGCCTGCGCGGTCTGCAGCCGCTGCAGCCACTCGACCACGCCGGCGTCATCGGGCAGCTCGGCCCGCACCGGCAGGGTGTTGAGGAAGATGCCGGTGATGTCCTCGACCCCGGGCAGGTTCGCCGGCCGGTCGGATACCGTCGCGCCGAAACAGACGTCACGCTCGCCGCTGTAGCGGGACAGCAGCAACGCCCACACTCCCTGCACGACGGCGTTGAGCGTCAGGCCATGCCGTTGGGTGAACTCCGCCAGCGCAGCGGAGTCCGCTTCGCTCAGCGCCACGGAGCACCACTGCGACGAGCTGCTGCGGTACGCCTGGCTCGGCGCCTGCCGGAAGGGCAACGGCGTGCGGCACTCGAAGCCGCGCAGCACGCCGCGCCAGTGCTGTTCGGCACGGTGGTGGTCTTGGTGGTGGAGCCAGTGCAGGTAATCGCGGAAGGGTCGTCGCTGGGGTGGGCCGAGGTCAGGGTCGGTGTGGGTGAGGGCGGTGTGGCAGGCGACGACGTCGGAGAGCACCTGGAAAACGCTCCAGCCATCGAGCAGCACGTGGTGGAAGCTCCACACCACCTGCACCTCGGTATCGGAGAGCTGGGCCAACCGCACCCGCAACAACGGCGCACGACCCAGATCGAAACCCTCGACACGATCCGCGGCCAGCAGGCGCTGTACTTCGCGGTCACGGTCCTCGGCGGCCAAACCGCGCCAATCGTGGTGGATCACGGGCAGCTCCACCCGGCGGTGCACCACCTGCACCGGCTCGACCAGCCCGTCCCAGACCACGCTGCTGCGCAACACCGCAGTGCGGTCCACCACCTGCTGCCAGGCCGCGGCAAACCTCGCCGTATCGCCGACCCCGTCCACCACGAACGTGGCCTGCTCCAGATACACTCCCTGCTCCCCTTGGGAGAGGGCATGGAACACGATGCCCGCCTGCATCGGCGTCAACGGATAGATGTCCTGCACCCCACGCCCATCCCCGGCCAGACGATCCACCGCCGGCTGATCAAGACCAGCCAGCGGGAAATCCGACGGCGTCCGCCCACCCGAATCCGACTGCGCACAGTGCTCGATCACCTCATGCAAAGCGGTGATCATTTCCTGTGCCAGAGCCTCGATAGTGTCCCGGCGGTGCAGCTGCTCGGAGTAGAACCAGCTCAGTTCCAGCTGCTGGTGCTCCACTCGCCCGACGACCTCCAGCAGGTGCGACCGGGCCGAGTCCGGATCCGCGTCGGCCTCCAGACCCCCACACACCCGGTGATAGAGCCCCTCCCCGGCGCTGGGCCAGTCGAACTGGCCCAGATAGTTGACACTGATCTGTGGCCCCCACCCGGGCCCCCACCCGCCGCTCAACTCCTCGGCACCGGTGAGGTAGCGCAGCGCCCCGTACCCCAGACCGCGCCCCGGCACCGCCCGCAGCTGCTCCTTGACCGATTTGAGCGTCTGACCCCAGTCCTCGACATCACCGCGCTGACCACTTAGTTCCAGAGCGACCGGGAAGAGCGTGGTGAACCACCCCACCGTGCGGGACAGGTCCACCCCCTCGAACAACTCCTCCCGACCATGTCCCTCCAGGTCCACCACCACCCGTTCACGCCCGGTCCAGCGGGCCAGCACCCGACCCACCGCGGCCAGCAACACGTCATTGACCTGCGTGCGATACACCCCCGGCACCTCGACCAACAGCGCCCTGGTCCGCTCCACATCCAGCCGCACCGTCACCGACCGCATCGAACCGACCGTGTTCACTCCCACCCCATCGGTGGGCAACGCCGGGGTCTGGGTCGGCACGGTCACCGCGCCGATCACCCCAGCCCAATAGCCCAGCTCCCCGTCACACCCACCCACCGCGGCATGTTCGGACAACCGCAGCGCCCACTCCTGAAACGACGTCGTCCGCGAGCCCAGATCCACCCTCTCGCCACGCGTCAACTGCCGGTAGGCAGTGTCCAGGTCTTCCAGCAGGATCCGCCAGGACACCCCGTCGATCACCAGGTGATGCACCGCCAGGAACAACACCGGCCGCCGCATCGCCCCCCGCTCGAAGAGCACCGCAGCCAGCAACGGCACACCCGCCAGCTCGAAACCCCCGTGCACCCGCTCGATGACCCGGGCCATCACCGCGCCCTGCTCGGCAGCGTCCACAGCGGACAGATCGTGACAGCACAGCACCTCCACCGGCTCGACCGGCGCGTTGACCTGCCACCACCGGGAAGTCCCACCCGGCCCATCCCGGTACTCGAAGCGCATCCGCAACGCGTCGTGATGGGCCAGCACCGCCAGCAACGCCGCGCGCAACGCCCCCCGCTCGGCGTCCTCGACCAGCTCGAGCCGTACCGCCTGGTTGAAACGCTCCGGCCGAACCGGAACGGACTCGAAAAACCAGTGCTGGATCGGGGTCAACGGCACCGCACCACACACCGGTCCCCGCTCCACCACCCCCGCCACCACCGCCACGCTCGCCGCCAGCGATTGCACCGTTGGATAGGCGAACAGATCCCGCGGTGTCAGCATCAAGCCGGCCTGCCGGGCCCGGGACACCACCTGGATGCTCAGGATCGAATCCCCACCGAGGGAGAAGAAATTGTCCTCGACCCCGACCCGCTCCACCCTGAGCACCTCGGCCCAGACCCGCACCAGTTCGTGCTCGATCGCGGTGTTCGGGGCCCGGTAGGAGGAGTCGAGCTCGGGTCGGGTCTCCGGTGCGGGCAGCGCTCGCCGATCCAGCTTCCCGTTGGGGTTCAACGGCAGCTCGGGGAGCACGACGAACACCGAGGGCACCAGGTAGTCCGGCAGGCTTCGAGCCAGCCAGGACCGTAGGTCCGTCGGGGCGGGTGCGCTCGCGCCGGCCGGCACGAGATAGGCCACCAGCCGCTGGTGATCGTCGGCGTGGTGCTGGGCGACGACGACGGCCTCGGCGAGGTCGGGGTGTCGCAGTAGCGCGGCCTCGATCTCGCCGAGCTCGACGCGGAAGCCGCGGATCTTCACCTGGTGATCCGAGCGCCCCAGATACTCCAGCTCACCGTCGGTGTTCCAGCGCACGACATCGCCGGTGCGGTACAGCCGGGTACCCGGCGCTCCGAACGGGTTCGCGACGAATCGTTGCGCGGTCAAACCCGGGCGGCGCAGGTACCCCCGGGCCAGACCGCGACCACCGAGGTACAGCTCGCCGCGCACCCCGACCGGCACCGGCCGCAACTCGGCGTCGAGCACGTACACCTGAGTGTTGGCGACCGGCCGGCCGATGGGCGGCGCCTGATCACCGTCGGCGGGGTCCCCGTCGCGGTAGCACGCGGTGGCGTACACGGTGGCCTCGGTCGGGCCGTAGATGTTGGCGAGCCGCCGGCACGACGTCGCCGCCCGGATCTCGCGCGCTGCCCGCGCCGAGAGCGCCTCTCCGGCCAGCACGACCGTGTCCGCCGTCACGGTCACCTCACCGTGGGACAGCACCTGGGAGAACGCCGAGGGCACCCCACTGATCAGGCTCGCCACAGCCGGGTCGATCCGAGGCTCACCCGGTGTCAGTTCACCCAGCGCGAGCAGGTCGCGCACCACCTCAACGGTGCCGCCGACGATCAGTGGGCAGCAGATCTCGAAAACCGACACATCGAAGCTCAGCGAGGTCGAGGCGACCACCCGCGACAGCCCGGAGGCACCGAAATCCGCCGCCGCCCACACCGCGAGATCCACCACGCTCTGCTGGGCGACCACCACCCCCTTCGGCACACCCGTCGACCCCGACGTGTAGATCACGTAAGCCGGATGAGCTCCCAGCAACGGCAGGATCCGATCAGCATCGGTCACCTCGCTCCCCGAGCAGCCGGCGATCTCCTC
Source organism: Pseudonocardiaceae bacterium (assembly GCA_050699515.1). Classification (GTDB taxonomy): domain Bacteria; phylum Actinomycetota; class Actinomycetes; order Mycobacteriales; family Pseudonocardiaceae. The sequence goes on along the minus strand of JBOHFF010000145.1, from coordinate 58,196 downwards.
GGCGGTCGCTGGGTGGTCGACAGCCAGCCGATCCACTCCCGCTTCCGCGGGCAGCCAGCCAGCGGCCTGCCCCGTGGTGAGCACCATTGCCAGGCCGGCGTCGGCGCACAGGAATCGGATCCGCTCAGCCGGATAACCCGGATCGATGGGCACATACGCCGCGCCCGCCTTCCACACCGCCACCAACGCCACGACCATGTCCACCGATCGCGGCAGCGCCAACCCGACAAACCGCTCCGGACCCGCCCCCCGCTCGATCAGCAACCGGGCCAGGCGATTCGCTCGCTCGTTCACCTCCCGGTACGACAGCGCCTCGCCCCCGCACACCACCGCGACGGCGTCCGGTGTCCGGGCCACCTGGGTTGCGAACAGCTCCGGCCAGACGACCGGCGGCACCGCTCGTGCGGTGTCGTTCCATTCGGTGAGCAGGCGGGTACGCTCGTCATCGGTCACGATGTCGATCCGACCCACCGGGCCCGTCGGGTCCTCGATGATGCGATCCAGCACTCGGATCAGGCGCGCAGCCAGCGCTTCGACCGTGCCGACGTCGAACAGGGCAGCGTCGTAGCCGAGTTGGACGGACAGCGTCCGGCCCGGGGACACCACGGCGCACAGCGGGTAGTTGGTGGTCTCGAGGGCCGCCAGATCCCGGACGGCCAGGCCGTGGCTGGCGGCGACCTCATCGTTGATCGGGTAGTTCTCGAACACCATGATGCTGTCGAACAGGCGCACCCCACCCGGAACGTCGCTCCAGGCTTGGAGGCGGGCCAGCGGGAGGTGCTCGAACCGGCGCGACTCGGCCTGCGAGGTCTGCAACCCAGCCAGCCACTCCACCACCCCCGCGCAGCGGGGTATCAGGACCCGCACCGGCAAGGTGTTGATGAAGATCCCGGTCATCTCCTCCACACCGGGCAGCTCGGCCGGACGCCCTGACATCGTGACCCCGAAACAGACGTCGCCCTCGCCGCTGTGGCGGGACAGCAGCAGCGCCCAGACCCCCTGCATGACGGCGTTGACCGTGAGGTGATGGCGCCGGGCGAGCTCGTAGAGGCGGCTGGACTGCGCCACCCCCAGCTCCAGCGAGACTCGATCCGCCGACCTGCTGGTGTGCGCCTGCGCCGGTACCCGGTCGTAGGGCAACGCGGTGGGGGCGGCCAACCCGGACAGGACCGCGCGCCAGTGTTGCTCGGCATTGTGGTTGTCCTGCTGTTGGAGCCAGTGCAGGTAGTCGCGGAAGGGTCGCCGCTGGGGTAGCCCGGTGCGGGTGGTGTGGCAGGCGAGGACGTCGGAGAGCACCTGGAAGACGCTCCAGCCATCGAGCAGCACGTGGTGGAAGCTCCACACCACCTGCACCTCGGTATCGGAGAGCTGAGCCAACCGCACCCGCAACAACGGCGCGCTGCCCAGGTCGAAGCCCGCAACGCGGTCCGCGGCCAGCACCCGGTCCAGCTCGCGAGCACGGTCCCCGGCGGGCAAGTCCCGCCAGTCGTGGTGGATCACGGGCAGCTCCACCCGGCGCGCCACCACCTGCACCGGCTCGACCAACCCGTCCCAGACCACGCTGCTGCGCAACACCGGGGTGCGATCCACCACCTGCTGCCACGCCACCGCGAGCCTGCGCGGATCAGGCACCCCGTCCACCACGAACGTGACCTGCTCCAGATACACCCCCTGCTCCCCTTGGGAGAGCGCGTGGAACACGATGCCCGCCTGCATCGGCGTCAACGGGTAGACGTCCTGCACCCCACGCCCATCCCCGGCCAGACGATCCACCGCTGGCTGATCAAGACCAGCCAGCGGGAAATCCGACGGCGTCCGCCCACCCGAACCCGGCAGCGCACAGTGCTCGATCACCTCATGCGCAGCGGTGAGCATCGCCTCGGCCAGCCGCACCATGGTCGCTTCCTCGTGCAACTGCCCGGAGTAGAACACGGTGAGCTCCAGGCACTTCGCCTCGATCCGACCCACCACATCGATCATGTGGGACCGCAGCTGCGCCGGATCCGCGTCAGCCTCAAGCCCCCCGCGCACCTGGTGGAAGAGCCCATCCCCGCTGGTGGGCCAGTCGAACTGGCCGAGGTAGTTGAAGCTGACCTGCGGCGCCGGCCCGCCGCGCAGTCCCGCAGCGCCGGTCAGGTAGCGCAGCGCCCCGTACCCCAGCCCGCGCCCCGGCACCGCCCGCAGCTGCTCCTTGACCGACTTGAGCGTCACCCCCCAATCCCGCTGATCACCCAGCTGCACGGCAACCGGGAAGATCGTGGTGAACCACCCCACCGTGCGGGACAGATCCACCCCCTCGAACAACTCCTCCCGACCGTGCCCCTCCAGGTCCACCACCACCCGTTCACGCCCGGTCCAGCGGGCCAGCACCCGACCCACCGCGGCCAGCAACACGTCATTGACCTGCGTGCGATACACCCCCGGCACCTCGACCACCAGCGCCCTGGTCCGTTCCGCGTCCAGCCGCACCGTCACCGACCGCATCGACGCCACCGTGTTCACTCCGGTCCGGTCGGTAGGCAACGTCGTGGTCGGAGCCGGCGCGGGCGCATCGCCGAGCACCCCGGCCCAGTAGCCGAGCTCGTCATCGCATCCACCCGCCGCGGCGTGCTCGGACAGCCGCAGCGCCCACTCCCGGAACGACGTCGTCCGCGACCCCAGATCCGCCTTCTCCCCGCGCACCAGCTGCCGGTAGGCGGTGTCCAGGTCCTCCAACAAGATCCGCCAGGACACCCCGTCGATCACCAGGTGGTGCACCGCCAGCAACAACATCGACTGCCGATCGGCACCGGCATCGAAGAGCACCGCGGCCAGCAACGGAGCGCCGGCCAGATCGAAACCCGCGTGCACCTCCGCGCTGACCTGCTCGATCACCGCGTCCCGCTCGGTGGCATCCACAGCGGACAGGTCGTGGCAGCGCAACACCTCCACCGGCTCGACCGGCGCGTTGTCCTGGCACCAGTGCGGTAATCCACCGGGACCGTCCCGGAGCTCGAACCGCATCCGCAGCGCATCGTGGTGTTCCAGCACCGCGGCCAACGCCGCACGCAACGCGGCCTCCTCGACGCCCTCGACCAGCTCACACCGCACCGCCTGGCTGAAACGCTCCGGCCGGACCGGGTCGGGCTCGAAGAACCAGTGCTGGATCGGGGTCAACGGCACCACACCACACACCGGACCCCGCTGCGCCACCTCCGGCACCAGCACCGGCACCGTCGCCGCCAGCGATGCGATGGTGTGGTACCGGAAGATGTCCTGGGAACGCAGGTGCAGGCCGGCCTGGCGGGCCCGGGACACCACCTGGATGCTCAGGATCGAGTCCCCACCCAGGGAGAAGAAATTGTCCTCGACCCCGACCCGCGCCACCCCGAGAATCTCGGCCCAGATCTCGGCGAGGGCGCGCTCGACATCGGTCCGGGGCGCCACGTAGCCCCGGGCGGCGACCAGGGCCAAGTCCGGCTCGGGCAGGGCAGCGCGGTCCAGCTGCCCGTGCGGGTTCAGGGGCAGCGCATCCAGTGCCACGAAGATCGACGGCACCAGATACTCGGGCAGCACCCGGCGCAGGAACTCGGGTAACGCCCGCGCTGCGGTGTCCGGTGCCGCGCCCGGAGCCAGCACCACATAAGCCACCAGGTGGGGGCGCCCGGAGTCGTCGTGAACGGCGGCGACTGTCCCGGCGACGTCGGGGTGATGGTGCAGCGCGGCCTCGACATCGCTGAGCTCGATCCGGAACCCCCGGAGCTTCACCTGCTGCTCCGAGCGGCCCAGATACTCCAGCTCACCCCGGGTGTTCCAGCGCACGGCATCCCCGGTGCGGTACATCCGCGCACCCGGCACACCGAACGGATCGGGCACGAACCGCTGCGCGGTCAACCCCGGGCGGCGCAGGTACCCCCGGGCCAGGCCGGCACCCCCGAGGAACAGCTCGCCGCGCACACCGGCCGGCACCGGGCGCAGCCCGGCGTCGAGCACGTACACCTGGGTGTTGGCGATCGGCCGCCCGATCGGCGGCCGGCCTAGGCCAGCTGAGTCCGGTGTCTCGCGGTCGGAGTACCACACGGTGGCCCCCACCGTGGCCTCGGTCGGGCCGTAGACGTTGGCGATCCGGGTGCAGGAGGTCGCCGACCGGATCTGCTGAACCGCTCGGGCCGCCAGCGTCTCCCTGGCCAGCACGACGGTGTCCGCGGTGATCGTCACCGGTGCCTGGGCGATGACCTGGGACAGCATCGAGGGAACCGCGCTCAGCAGGCTCACCCGCCGCTGCCCCGCTCGCGGCCGGGTCACAGCGAGCAGGTCGCGGACCACCTCGACGGCGCCCCCGACGATCAGTGGGCAGCAGATCTCGAACACCGACACGTCGCAGGTCAGCGGTGTCGAGGCCAGCACCCACGACAGCCCCGATGCCCCGAAGTCCGACGCCGCCCACCCGGCGAGATCCACCACACTCGCCTGCGTGACGACGACCGCCTTCGGTGCCCCCGTCGATCCCGAGGTATAGCTCACATAGGCCGGCTGATCTCGCGAGATCGGCCGCACCCGATCGGCGTCAACCACGTCCCGGCCAGCCCGGGTCGCGAGTTCCGCGACGGTGGTGGTGGCGTCGAGCACCAGCCGCTGCACGCCCGGCACCCGCTCGGTCACCGCGGTGGTGGTCACCAGCAACGCCGGGGACACCTCGGAGCACCGGAGACCGATCCGCTCCGCCGGGTCGCCAGGGTCGATCGGCAGGTAGGCCGCGCCCGCCTTCCACACCGCCACCAGCGCCACGACCATGTCCACCGAACGGGGCAGCGCCAGCGCCACGAAGTGCTCCGGACCCGCCCCGCGCTCGATCAGCAGCCGCGCCAGCCGGTTCGCCCGCTCATTGAGCCCCGCATAGGACAGCTCCTGGCCGTCGAAGACAACCGCCACCGCACCCGGTGTCCGCGCCGCCTGGGCCTCGAACAGCTCCGTCCACACCGCCGCGGGCGCGGGCCGGGCGGTGTCGTTGCGTTCCACCAACAGCCGGTGCCACTCGTCGTGGGCCAGCGCCGGGAGCTGCGCCAGCGGCCGGTACGGATCGTCGGCCACTCCTTCGAGCAGCACCTCCAGGCTCGCCACCAGCCCCGCGATCGTGCCGGCATCGAACAGATCGGTGTTGTACTCGACGGTGATATTCAGCGACCCGTCCCGGGGCAGGAACTCCACCACGAGGTCGAACCGGCAGCAGGGGCGAGGCAGGTCGTGCTCGGTGATGGACAGCCCGGCGACCTCCCGGGGTGGCACCATCGGCTGCTGCAGCACCACCATGGCCTGCACGAGTGGGCTGCGGCTGGGGTCGCGCTCCGGTCGCAGTTCCTCGATCAGGCGGTCGAAGGGCACCGTGTCGTGGGCGAAGGCCTCCAGCACCGTCTCCCGGACCTCGGCGAGGAACTCGCCGAAGGGCTGGGTGGGATCCACCCGGGAGCGCAGCACGACGGTGTTGACGAAGAACCCGACCAGCTGCTCCAGCTCGGCCCGGTCCCGCCCGGAGGTGACGGTGCCGACGGCGATGTCGTGCTGGTTGCTGTAGCGGGACAGCAGTAGCTGGACCGCGGCGTTCAGCGTCATGAACAGCGTGGCACCGTGTGACTGGCCCACCGCCGTGAGCCGCCGCACCAGGCCGGCGGACAGGTCGTGGCGGTGCACCGCGCCGGTGCTCGTGCGCAGCGGCGGCCGGGGCCGGTCGGTCGGCAGCTCCAGCACCTCGACACCGGCCAGTTGGCGCGTCCAGTAGTCCAGGTGCGCTGCCAGCCCGGCATCCGCGAGCCGTTCGCGCTGCCACACGGCGAAATCCGGGTACTGGATCGGCAGCTCCGCCAGGGTGGCCGTGACGTGCCGGCGCGCGGCGCCGTAGAGCTCAACCAGCTCGTCCACCAGGACGCGGACCGACCAGCCGTCGGTGACGATGTGATGCTGGCTGAGCAGCAGCACGTGGTCCTCGGGCGCCAGCTGCACCAGCAACACCCGGGTCAGCGGGCCACGCCGCAGGTCGAAGGGAACCCTCAGCTCCTGCTCCAGTGCCTGTGTGAGGGCACCGTCGGGTCGCTGGTCTGCCAGGTCCAGCACCCGTAGCGGTATGTCGCCGGCCGCCGCGATGAGCTGGACGCCGCGTCCATCGACGGTGTCGAACGTGGTGCGCAGCGACTCATGCCGGCTGCTCAGGGCGGCCAGGGCGGACCGCAACGCCGCGAGATCCAGCGCTCCGGTCAACCGCAGCCCGACACCGGTGTTGTACTCGGCCCCACCGGCGCTCAGATCGTCCAGCACCCACAACCGTTGCTGGGCGGGAGAAAGCGGCACGATCTCTCCCCGCGCGGCGGGGATGATCCGGTCAGCGGAGTGGGGTACGGGGTGCTGGGGTAGGAGCTCGGCGAGCCGGGCAATGGTCGGTAGGTCGAACACCGCTCTGGCGGGCAGCGCCACGCCGAAGGCATCCCGGATCAGCGACAGCGCCCGGAAACTCAGGATGGAGTCAGCGCCCAGGGCGAAGAAGTCGTCCTCGACACCGACTTGCGCCAGGCCGAGCAGACGTCCCCAGATCCCGGCCAACGCGTGCTCGACGGGGGTGCGCGGTGCGACGTAGCCGGTGTCGGCGACCAGGCCGGTCGCGGGCGCGGGCAGCGCGCGCCGGTCGAGCTTGCCGTTGGGCGTCAACGGGAGGCGGGCCAGCACGGTGAACGCCGAGGGCACCATGTACTCGGGCAGCGAGGCGGCGACCAGCGCGCGCAACTCGCTCGCCGCCGGCACCCGCCCGTTGGCCGCAACCAGGTACGCGACCAGCCGGCGGTGACCGGGCCGGTCCTCACGAGCGATCACCGCGGCGTCGGCGATGCCGGGGTCCCGGCGCAGCAACGCCTCGATCTCCCCCGGCTCGATGCGGAATCCGCGGATCTTCACCTGGTCGTCGGCGCGACCGGCGAACTCCAGCTGGCCCTCGGCGCTCCAGCGGACCAGGTCGCCGGTGCGGTACATCCGGGAGCCCGGAGCACCGAACGGGTTCGCGACGAACCGCTGGGCCGTCAACCCCGGCCGGCTCAAGTAGCCGCGGGCCAGGCCCTGCCCGGTGACGTAGAGCTCACCCACCGCACCGATCGGCACCAGCCGCAACGCCGCGTCGAGCACGTACACCCTGGTGTTCCAGATCGGCCGGCCGATCGGTGGGCTCCCGCCCGGTGCGAGCGGCTCGGTCCAGGTCGACACCACCGTCGACTCGGTCGGCCCATAAGAGTTGATCATTCGGCGGCCCGGGGCCCAGCGCTCGACCAGCTCTCCCGGGCAGGCCTCACCACCGACGATCAGCGTCTGGAAGTGCGGTAACCCGTCTCGCGTCGCCGCGGGCGGCACGGTGGCCAGCGCGGCCGGCGGGATCAGGGCGTGCGTCACCCGACCGCCGGCCAGCACCTCGGCGAGCTGCTCACCCAGCAGCGGACCCGGTGGCGGCACGACGAGCGCGGCCCCCGCCGGCAGCGACATGCACAGCTCCAGCACCGAGGCGTCGAAGCTGGGTGAGGAGAACTCCAGCACCCGGTCTCCCGGCGCGACGGCGTAGCGGTCCACCTCGGCGGCGGAGAAGCTGGCCAGCCCGGCGTGGGTGACCGTCACGCCCTTCGGACGTCCGGTCGAGCCCGAGGTGTAGATGACGTAGGCCAGGTGCTCGGGGACCAGGGGGCAGCGGCGATCCGCATCGGTCGGCGCGCGATCGGGCATCCTGGCCAGCTCCGAGCGCAGGGCCGGTTCGTCGACCACCAGCACCGGCATGCCCTGGGCAACGGGAAAGGCAGCGGCCACATCGGTTCGGGTCAGCACCGACACCGGGCGAGCGTCGGTCAGCATGAAGGCGATTCGCTGCGCCGGGTACGCGGGGTCCACCGGCAGGAAGGCCGCGCCCGCCTTGAGGACGGCGAGCTGGGCGATGACGATGTCCGCCGAGCGCGGCAGGGCCAGCGCCACGACCTGCTCCGGGCCGGCACCCCTGGCGATCAGGAGGTGGGCCAGCCGGTTGGCCCGTGCCTCCAGCTCGGCATAGCTCAGCGGCGACTCACGCTGCGCCGGGCCGGCGAACACCAGGGCTGGTGCCTGCGGGGTCCGGGCCACCTGGGCTTGGAAGAGCTCGGGAAAAGTGGCCGGGGCAATGTCGCGGTCGGTGTCGTTCCACTCGATGAGCAGCCGGTGGCGCTCGGCCGCGGTCAGGACCTCGATTCTAGGGAGATCTCCGGTCAGCACAGGTGTCGGCTGGTAAGCCACCATGTCGTTCTCGAATCCCTCCGGGCAACGGGGCAACGATGCAGCGAAGAGTGGATCGGCGGGACACTGCTCAAACGGATACTCGGCTGCTCACGGACTCCAGCGGTGAGCGGGCTTGCGGCACAGCGCAGGGGCGCCGGGAAGCCAGCCGGCCGCCGATCTGCACGTGCGCTACTTGCTGGGTGACCGGGTCACGCAGGAAACGTCCGGCAAGCTGCCGGGTCCCCGAGACCGGGTCGTGGATCAAGAAAACCAAGTCGTCGCAGAAGGTCAACAGCGCGAATTCGTCACCCAACGCGAGGCACAGTCCCCCATCGTCGGCGGCGGTGACCAGGAACTCCGTCGGGCCATTCGAGTAACTCCCCACGAACTCCGCCGGTGCCGCGATCGGCGCTCCCGGCGACATGTCAGGCTGCGGAATGTCAGGCTGCGGTGCGCCCAGCGGCACGTTCGCCCGACCCAGTTCGGTACGCAACTGCTCCCACAGCCCGGAGCCGGTGTTGGCGCTGGCCGTGAGTGCTACCACCCATCCACCGGACGGATCCACCCGCAGGTAGCAGGACGTGCCGTTGCCGTTGCCGTCGTGACCGACCCAGCGGGTGCTGCCACCCCGGAACACCGCTAGCCCGGCGCCCCAGCCATCGGCCAGTCCGAACGGATCGGCACCGGGAACGGCTTGCCGCATCCGTTCGGCGGCACCGGCCGGCAGCAGCTCGGGGAAACCCGACCCGATGTGCATCAGCCCCAGCGCCACCAGATCGACGGCGCTCATCGCCAATGCCCCGGCCGGGGCCTCGGCGGGTGCTACTGACTGCTGCACGGGCCGGATGCGGCCCAGCGCGGTGTTGACCGAGTGACCGGTGGCGATGAGACGCTCCGACGGTGCCCGCACCGATCCCGCCACCGTGGCGAGCTCGACGCCCAGGGGCCGCAACAGGATCGACTCCAACGCCTCCGACCAGCTCATACCCGTGATTGTTTCGATCAGATGACCGGCTAGGACGTAGTTGCGGCTCGAGTAGGAGAAACCGGTCCCGGGCGGCAGCAGGAGGTCCTGCCAGCGGCAGTGCTCCCGCACGTAGCGCCCCAGCGACAGGGTGGACAGCGCTGGTGTGTCGGGGCTGGAGGCGAATCCGCTGGTGTGGCTGAGCAGCTGGCCCAGGGTGAGCCGGCTGCCCAGATCGTCGAGCTCGGGCAGGTGTTCGTCCAGCGGCGCGTCGAGCTCGAGGTCACCGTCTGCGACCAGGATCATGGCCAGGGTCGCGGTCCAGGCCTTGCTGATCGATCCGATGGGAAAGGCGCTGTCCCGGGTGACCGGAGCTCCCCCGCCATGTTCCAGCTCTCCGACCTCGACCGCGACGGTCACTCCACCGCCGTGCACGGCAAGCTGGGCCCCGGGAACCTGGTACACCTCGGCCAGCTCGGCCAGCGTGGCAGCCAACCACGCTGGGTCGACCGGAGACTCTGGGGCCTCGGTATCCGAGTCTCTCGTCCGGATATCGCCACCGTCAGAATTTCGTCCTTCAGACTGACGTTCGCGCTTTTCACGTACAACAAGTCGATTACCCGCCCCACTCTCTCCCATGAATCACACGTTAGAGTGGGCCCCTTCGGAGGGTCTTAGAGTGAGATTAAGGAGACCCTGCGGTACGACAAACCCCTACCCTCTGGTTACGGAACGCTGGCTGCGACCAGGCCCGTCTCGTAGCCGACGATGACCAGTTGTGCCCGGTCCCGGGCGTCGAGCTTGGCGAGCAGCCGGCCGATGTGGGTCTTGACGGTCCCCCGGCTCAGGTGCAGATGGTGCTCGATCTCGCTGTTGGCCAGCCCGCGCGCGATGAGGGTGAGCACCTCACGCTCCCGTTCGGTGATACCGGCCAGCGTGCGGGTCGGCCGCCGGGCCGGTTCCGGACGCCGGACGAACTCGGCGATCAGCCGCCGGGTGACGGTGGGTGCGAGTAACGCCTCACCGGCGGCGATCAGCCGCACGGCATCCAGCAGTTGACCGGGAGGGGTGTCCTTGAGCAGGAATCCGCTGGCTCCGGCCCGCAGCGCGGCGTACACGTAATCGTCCACGTCGAAGGTGGTGAGCACCAGGATCCTCGGAGCCTGCTCGGTGCGGGTGATTCTCCTGGTCGCCTCGATGCCGTCCATCTCCGGCATGCGCACATCCATCAACACCACATCGGGGTGCAGCGTCTCGACCAGCTCCACCGCCTCCGCGCCGGTGCCCGCCTCGCCGACGACGACCAGGTCCGGCTCGGTTTCGAGGAGGACTCGCAGGCTGCCCCGCAGCAGCGCTTGATCGTCGGCGATCAGCACTCGGATTGGCGCGCCGGTCATGCCGGTGTGCCAGTCATACCGGTGTGCCAGTCATGCGGGTCCCGGGTCGAAGGGCAAGCGAGCGTGCACGGCGAACCCGCCGCCCGGTTGCCGACCGGCCACGAGGGTTCCGTGGTGCAAGGCTGCTCGTTCGCGCATGCCGATCAAACCATGCCCTGGCCTGCCGACCGGACCGCGGGCGATGCCGTCATCGATGACCGCCAGCGTCAGCTCGCCCGGCTCGGCGCTGATCCGGATGGTGCACCGGACCGGTGCCGCGGCATGTTTGATGACGTTGGTCAGCGCCTCCTGCACGATCCGGTACGCGGAGAGCTGGACCGCCGTGGGCAGCGCCGGGATGGGCCCGCGATCGAGCTCGACCTGCACGTCGGCGAGTCGCGCGTTCTCGACCAATCTGGGTACCTCGTCAAGGCCCGGGCTGGGGGCCAGATCAGGTTCCCCATCCGAGCGCAACGAACCGAGTACGCGGTGGATATCGGCGAGCGCTCCACGACCGACGGACTCGATGACGCCGAGCGCCTCCCGGCTCTCCTCCGGACGCGTGCCATACACGTGATTGGCCACCGATGCCTTCATCACGATCACGCTCATGCTGTGTGCCACCACGTCATGCATCTCTCTGGAGATCCGCAACCGCTCTTCCGAGACCGCCTTCTGCGCACGATGCTCGGCGATCTGGCTGGCGGACTCGCGATGCGTCCGAACGCTGCGACCGAGTGTCCAGCCTGCGCCGATCGCGAACCACGAAAAACTCAGCAAGGACAGCAGACCGGTATTGAACGACTTCGTGCCCGGCACTACCACGAACAGGTCAGGATCCAGCACCGCCGCCGTGATCACCGTGACGACCGTGACGCCCAGCAGCGCCGCGCCGAGCGCGACGACCGAGCGCCGGGACCCGACGGACAGCGCGACCTGGTAGAGCGCCACGGCCACGGCCAGTGCGGTGGCCGCGACCGACATGCCGAGCGCCACCGCGACGATCGCCAAGGTGAGCACCACGGCGAATACCGGGATGGGCCTGCGCCGGCGGAGGGCCAGCGGCACGCTGAGGGCCACCGCCAGCAACCACACCGTCACGACCGTGCCGCTGGAGAGTCCCGGTGCGGCGGAGAGGGTCGAGTTGCCGATGACCAGACTGATCCACACCGCCAGCAGCAGGTCGATCGCGACGAGCTGCCATCTGCGCTGTCGAGACCTCAGCAGCGACACGCCGGAATCGATCCCAGCGGGTTCGGTCACAATGGTCACGGTAGCGGCAATCCTGTGACAACGCCTCAGACCTGGGTCCGACCGCACACTCTCCGACCGTGCTCCGATGTGCGCCTGAGGCGCACGCGGCAGGATTACCACCATGATCGAGGTATGTGAGCTGGTCAAGGACTACGCAGGCAAGCGCGCGGTGAATCAACTGTCGTTCACCGCGCACCCGGGTATGGTGACCGGCTTCGTCGGCCCGAGCGGTGCTGGGAAGTCGACCACCATGCGGATCATCCTCGGTCTGGATGCTCCGACATCCGGTACCGCGCTGGTGAACGGTCGCAGCCAGACCACTCTCGAGTGGCCGATGCAGACCGTGGGGGCGCTGCTCGACACGGGGATGCCCGCCCCACGGTCCGCCTTGGCTGCAGAGTGCAGCGCGACTGATCATCTGCGGTTCCTGGCGCGTACCAACGGGATCAGCCGGCACCGGGTCGCCGAGGTACTCGAGGAGGTAGAGCTATCCGAGGTGGCCAGGCAACGGATCGGTGATCTCTCGCCCGGCATGCGGCAGCGGCTCGGGATCGCCGGCGCCCTGCTCGGTGACCCCGGTGTCCTGCTGTTCGACGAACCGATGCACGGTCTGGACCCGGCGGGCATCCAGTGGATCCGTGATCTGATGCAGTCGCTGGCCGATCAAGGCCGGACGGTCCTCGTGTCCAGCACTCACCTGAGCGAGATGGCGGTGACCGCGGACCGGCTGCTGATCATCAACCGTGGCTTGTTGATCATGGAAGCCGTCACCGGCGAGCTGATGGAACGTTTTCAGCGCGACGTGCTGGTGCGCTCGCCCCGCCGCAGCGGGCTGACGAGAGTGCTGACCAGCATGGGTGCCATCGTGCGCGCCGGATCCGAGGGTGGGCTCTCGGTCATCGGGATGGACTCATGGCGGATCGCCTCAGCCGCCGCGGAGCACCACATACCCATCCAGGAGCTGACCCCGCGAAGCGGGTCACTCGAGGACTTCTACGGGGAACTGACCAGCCCCGAGCTCGAGTGCGACAGGTAGCCCATCAGCTCGGTCCGCGCTCGGCGCGGTCCAGGCGCCGCATGAGCATGCTCGCCACCGCCAGGTACTCCCAGGTCTCGTCCAGTGCGGCGGGGAGCGCCCCACGCTGCTCAGACAACCCGCGCAGCCCGAGCAAGGCACCGATGAACAGGTGCCGGAAGCCCTCGCGTTCGTCCTCGGCCTCCTGGCCAGTGGTGGTGGTGAAGCTCAGTCGCGGCGGGTTCGTCCCGAACACCGACTCCATCAGCAGCTGCCCGGAACGTTCACTCGCGGTGAGCAACCGGACCCGTTCTTCGACCAACCCCAAAGCCTCGTAAACCGCTTCGGACATCCGCCCGTCCTCCGCCAACGCGAGCGGGACGGACATCGCCGGATGCAGCGCCGGGGCCCGGACATGCGGGACCGTCACCCGTTCCAGCGGGGCGCAGGTGACCTCGATGTGGTCATCTTCTCTGCTTGCACCGAGCATGTGCGGATGGATGGCGTCGATCACGACCATCCGGCGTTGCTCATCGTTGGGCAGCCGATGCTCCACGTAGTCGCCAACCTGCACGTCCGTACCGGTCGGTAGCCGGATCGTGCTGCCCTCCACCCGGGCGGGAGTGCCCAGACGCTTTTCAGCCCGCTCACGATGACACCGGATGATCGTGATGTAAGTGGTGAAGAAAATCATCTCACATCGACGATCTGCTCATTACGGATACGATGCAGCATCACATCAGCCGCCCCCAACCCCGTCTCGGACGCTACCCCGACCATGTGAATAGCAGATCTGCGGAGTGATCAGATCATCCATCGACGGATAAAACGCAAAGCGATACTACATCGTTATATATCCCAAGGATCCATCAGGTACAGTGATGCACCCCCGGTCCAGGATCTCGTCAGGATGGACGGATCACGGTCACGGTGCCATCACCGCGGGAGGTGACGTACGCGGTACTATCGGGTGCGACCGCCACCTGGTCAGGCGCGAAACCGACGTACGAGGTGCTGATCACTCTCGCGTTGGCGGTGTCGATCACACTCAGGGTGTCCTCGCCGACGTTGACGACAAGCGCATGCTTGCTGTCACGGGCGACCGCCAACCCGCGCGGATTGATGCCGACGCGAATGACGTTGTTGACCTTGAGCTTGAGGATGGCGTTGTAGAGATCCGTGGCGAGCTGTGTCGGAAGGTCGATCACACTGACGGTGTGGTCACCGAAGTTGGTCACGTACGCGTGCCGACCGTCGGGATCGATCGCCACCTTCTGCGGGTTGCGACCCACAGCGACGTTACGGACCACTTTCTGCTTCTTGATATCGATCACGCTGACCGTGTTGCTGCCGCTGTTGGCCACGTAGGCCAGCTCCCCGCGAGGATCGATCGCGATCCCGTCCGGCGCGGCACCGACAGGAACCACACCGACCACCTCGAGGTTTCTGCTATCGATCACGCTCAGGGTGTTGCCGTAGAAATTGCTCACGAGAACGAAGTGATCCCGGGGGAAGACCGCCACGCCGCCCGGGTTCTGACCGACCGGCACATTCTTGATCAATTTTCCGTCGGCGGTGTCGACCACGCTCACCGAGTTCTCGGAGAAGTTGGTCACGAAGGCGCGCCGACTGTCAGGATCCACCGCCACCCCGAGCGGATTGGCGCCGACGCGGATGCTCCCGACCACCTTCTGACTGCCGGTGTCGATCACCCGCAGAGCGTTGTCGGCGTAGCTGGCGACGTAAGCGTGCTTACCGTCGGGGTCGACCGCGACCCCTTGGGGGTCACCGCCGACCGTCACGGTCGGGTTCGGGTTGTCCGCCGCAACGGCGGTGCTGACCGTACCCACCACGGTGGCCGCGGTGGTGACCGCCAGTAACGGCACGAGCATCGCCGTCCACCGCCTGGACCCGAGCCGGACCCGCCGGACTGGCTTGCTCTTCCGGTGCCTGCCTGCGGATCGGATCGTCATACCGCCCCTCTCCCGTTTGATCGCCGATGCACGGCTACGCCACATGGAGTAACGACGGTGCAGCCGTCACGTTTCGCCCCCCCACCGACCCAACCCGCATCTCCGCCAGCACACCCGGCCGCGCCGGCGCCACAGGCCACGCCAGCTCGCGCCCATCCGGCCACGGTGAGTGTCGTGATCGCCTAGCGATCGCAGGTACCAGCGCAGAGTGGTATCAGGTGGTGTGGCGCGGGAAGACGGGATGAGATCGCGATCGGAGGGGTATCTGTCGTGGCTGAGCCGAACCGGCTGTTACGCGCGGCCCGGGAGCGCATCTCGTCTCGTCGTGTTCGCGGCGCGCACATGTCCCGCGAGGAACTAGCCGAAGCCGTCGCGCTCTGGGCCGCCGACCACGACGACAAGCACCGTGAAGTCGCCTTCGACGCCAACCACCTCGGCAAACCGGAACGTGGCACCGTCCGCTGCCCCCGCCCGCCCTACCTCAACGCACTATGCGCCCTGCTCAACGCCACACCAGCTGAACTCGGTTTCGTCACGGCCACCGGTCAAGTAGGCGTATCGGACCTGGAGTTGTTTCCTATCACCGACGGTCTCAGTTTGCTGCACGTAGGAGAGGCCTACGCCATGCTTGGCGAACACCGGCAGTGTGAGCGGGCGCTAAGCGCCGCGGAGACTGCGTTCGAGAAGGTTAATGGCGACGACCCAGGAGCGAGTTTCTACTCAGTTACACAACTTGGTCGATTAGCTGGCTCGTGTTACCTCTTTCTCGGTCACCCTGAGCGCGCCGAGCCGTTCCTTGCGGACTTCGTCGGAGCAGCTGCCACCGCCGATCAGCTAGCGGCGTTGCCCGCTAGGCAGCGGGCACACGTGCTCAAGGCCAATCCTGACCAGGCCCAACTACCGATACGGGCGCGGGCGCTGCGGGAGGGCAAACTGCTCTACATGGCCGTGCCCAAGCTGGCCGACCCCTTACCCTCTTCCGGCTTGATCCGACCGAGTTCGACGGCGAGCCCGAGACGTTGGCGGCGCACCGCACGGCAGCCACAGTGGCACCCAAGGTCGCTGTTAACGACATGCACCCGGTCGATCTGATCGTCTGCGGCAGCGTGGCGGTCAATCTCTCTGGTGTGCGCATCGGCAAGGGTGCCGGGTACTCCGACATCGAGGTGGCACTCCTGGCCCAAGCCGGAATCATCGGGTCGCAAACAACGATCGTGACGACCGTGCACTCATTGCAAGTGCTCGACGAGCCATTACCTCATCACGAGCACGACTTCTCAGTCGACTACATCGTCACGCCTGAAAAGATCATCCACTGTGACGCACCCTACCGGCCGACCGGCGTCATATGGCACGCCCTCGACGCCGACAAGATCGCCGCAATCCCCGTACTAGCGGCGATGGCACAGTCTGGCTGCTGAGCGTGTGCCTGATCGAGCAGGCGCGGGTAGCCGATCGGCGCTGGCTCCGAGCTTGAGATCTGGTTAACAAAATTTCGTGCACACCAGTGCAGCTTGCACCGTCGGTACGGATCGCTGACGAAGAACAGGACCAGCTTTGCCTGGCTGCAATATGCGGTATCCGCATTGAAAGACGAGGGCTGGGCTGCTGTCGTCATGCCAGGTGGCACCCTGTTCAGAGGAGGCGCAGAAAAGGAGATCAGATCTCGAATGATCGACGATGGCGTCGTGCAGGCAATCATTTCTCTGCCATCGGCACTGTTCGCCGACTGCGTGACGAAATGGCGAACTGGACACGGATACCAGAACATGCCCGGTTTCTCTGCCTCCGTCGCCATTGACCGCCTCCGCGCCGAGGATTACGTGTTGATTCCGGCCCGGTATGTGGGCAGGAGCGGGGCGCTCGACATCCCCGCCAAGTCGGTGAGCGAGCTTCGGCACGACCTCGTTGCGCTTGAGTGGCGCGCCGCCGCGGCGAATGAAGCGGCCGCGCGACATCTGGACAGGATACAGACGTGGATTCCTTGATCGGGGTCGTGCCCGACAACTGGACAGAACGCCGACTCGACGAGATCTGCGCGATCCTGGTGGGGCCCTCCGGCAGGCAAGTCAGACCAGCCGTACTCGGCTCGGCGGATGTGCCAGTCGTTACGCCGGCTGACCTGCGGCACAACAGGATCGCTGATGACTGTGCTACGAGCATGTCTGAGGAGAAAGCTCGTGGTTTGTCGCGCTACGCATTGCTTCCGGACGACATCGTCTGTGCTCGATCCGGTCCTCTCGGTCGTCAGGGGCTGGTAGACGCGCACCAGCGCGGCTGGTTGCTCGGTTCCGGTTGCTATCGGCTTCGAGTGAGTTCGATGATCAGCGCCGGTTACCTCGTGTACTACCTCGGTCATCCAGCGGTTCGCGACTGGCTGATTCGGAGTGTTCGTGGCGCAATGATTCCCACCCTCAGCACGCCGATGCTCGGCGCCTTGCCGATCGTGGTACCGCCAGCGGACGTCCAGGCCAGTGCAGCCGATTCTCGGAGCGCTGGACGACAAGATCATCGTGCACGAACAGATCAGCCAGACAACCGCAGCCTTGCGTGATGCTGTACTCCTGCGGCTGCTGAGCTGACCGCCGGACAGCGACAGGTGTGGATCGGACGGCTCGTAATCCCCATGCCGACGACCGTCGTCGCGCCCCACCGCGGACGCCGTCTACCGTGCCGCCTGGGGTCGCCCGTCCGGTGCGGTGATCAGCGGTGACAGGACGCGTGTGCAAGTACGTTGTAGATGAGGTGATGCCCTGTGACTAGGACCGCGCTGGTCGGCCCAGAATCGACTAACGCCGGGCGCCGAGCCGACAAAATCGGTCCTACCGATGTGCGCGGCGGGCGGTACGAGCAGTTCGGGTCGGTCGGCACTCATGGTTTACGGCATGCTTGGTGACCGGGGACATCTGGGAGACCGTCTGGCGCGGCTGCGTCGGCTCGCGGACCTGACTCAGGAGAGCTTGGCAGACCGGTCTGGAGTGTCGGTCGATGTGATCCGGAAGTTGGCGCAGCATCGCAAGCACTCGGCCCGGTTGCCGACTCTGCACAAGCTTGCCGCTGGTCTTGGCGTGGAGATCACGGGATTATTGGGTGACCCTCCGGCGCTGTCGAATGCCGCCGTCGAGTCGCCTGCGCTGGTGGCGGTGCGTCGGGCGATTATGCCGTCTCCGCTGGGGGAAACACCGGAACCGGACGGTGCTGAGCCACTATCTCTCGACCTGTTGAAGTCGGAGATCGCCGAAGGTTGGACACTATACCACGCTGCCGAGTTCGGGCAGCTGACGCGGGCACTACCGGGAATTATTGAGGATGCGCGTCTTGCTGTGGTTGTGGCGCGAGGTGAGCAACGTAACGGGGCACATGTCGCACTGGGTAAGGCTCTGCAGCTGGGCGGGCATCTGGCCATCCGGTTGGGGAAGACAGACTTGGCGTTGGCGAGTCTGGAGCGGGCACTGTTGGCGGCGGATTCGGCAGAGGATCCGTTGTTGGCTCCGATGGTGTCCAATTCGGTTGCGTGGGCGTATCAGCGACAGAACCGCTTAGGTGACGCCCAGCAGCTCGCCGTTCATGCCGCTGATGGTGTCGAGCGCAACAGCCCTCGAACCTCGGCGGAGGTCCGGGTGTGGGGCGGTCTGTTGATCTCGGCGGCGACGAGCGTGGGACGGGCCGGGGACTACGAACAGGCAAGCGACATGCTGCAAGTCGCCGAAGACGCGGCAGGTCGGCTCGTGACCCTGCCGCCGCCGGTGAACGGCAAGTTGGTGTCGGTGTTCAACCGTTGCGCCGTGCGGATTGAGCAAGTGCGGTTGGCGGTGCAGCACGGGCGACCGGAGCAGGCGCTCGTCCTGGCAAAAGATATCCGGTTGAGCAAGGATACGCCGCCATCGTGGCGGACCTGGCTTCTGCTGGATGTGGCGCGCGCCTACACCGACCTCGGTGACGCTGAGGGGGCGGTCAAGGCGATGGAGTCTTTGTATCGTCGTAGCCCGCGGTGGATGCGGCATCACACCCTGGCTGTGGCTATCGTGCGCGACTTGTGGGTGGGCCCCGCGCGGCCGCCGGGACTGCGCAGGTTGGCGGAATTCCTGGGTGTTATCGGCTAGCCCTCGCAAAACTACGCGCGTATGCCGTCCTCGTCGCGTGATCTCCCAGTGTCTGACGATCATGCCCTTCCAGCTTCGGCCTGGTCATTCAACGGAGGCACCCGGCAGATGATGTGGTTTGGCTCGCCTAGCCACACTGCCCACGTTTGTGGTCTTACCGTGATGCCGACTCTGTCCCAGCCTGGTTTGCCCCAGTCGCTCCATTGTTGGTGGGCGCGTTCGATCTCCGCCCAGAGTTGTGTGGGTCCACCCTCGCGCACGGTCCAGTCGCTGCTCATGTGCACCCACAGTGCCAGCACGACATCAGCCGCGGGCGGCAGCGATGGCCTGGTGGATTCGCTGGTCGGAGATGGGGTGGGGGGTGTGTAGCGCTTGGGCGAAGTAGCTCACCCGGAGTTCCTCGATCATCCAGCGGATCCGCTGCACGTCCGGGCGCTCGCCGAGCTCGTCACGCAGCTGCTGGTAGACCTGCGCGACGGCGGCGATCCGGTGCATCCAGCCCCGGTCGCGATCCGGGTTCCGGGGCAACGTGTCCAGCCTGCGGGCGATGGCTTGGAGGTAGCGGGCCAGATCGGGCAGCCGCTGCGCGCCGGTCGCGGTGACGAAACCGGGTCCGATCAAGCCGGCGAGCTGAGCGGTGATATCGGCAACCGCGGGCGCCAGTACTGGCGCGGTGAGCTCGGTCAGCCGCGCCTCGACGGTGTGCGCGAGGGTCAGGATGCGCTGCACGTGGGCGATCACGGCGCGCAGTGCCCCGGCCAGCTCGGCGTGGGCGCGGTCGACCAGCGCGGTGAAGCCGTCCTCGTCGTGAGGCGATCCGCCGCAGGCGGCGATCAGCGCGTCGGCGGCGCAGGTGGCGCAGTCGGCCAGCAGCGCCTCCAGAGCGCCGTCGGGGTTGCGGGCCAGCACCAGCCTCGCGTCCCGGTCCAGGGTGCGCTGCACCGATTTGATCAATCCGGGCATCGCCAGCAGGAGCAGCCGCCGCACACCCGCCCACATCGCGTGCTGCTGCTCGGCTTCGGTGGGCAGCAGGGCGAGCGCGACGGTGTCACCCTCGTCGACGAGTGCGGGGTAGGCGGTGACCAGGTGACCAGCCTGCTGGTGCTGGTAGGTCCGGGGCAGGGTGCCGACATCCCAGCTGCGCAGGCCGCGGCGCTCCAGACCCCGGGCCGCAGCCGTCATCGTAGCCCGTAGCTGGGGTTGTAGCCGGCGGGTCAGCGCCGCCACGTCCTTGCCCTGCGCCAGGACGACCTCGCCGTCACGCACCCGGAAGGTGATCGTCAAGTGATCGGGCACCTGGTCGAGCCGCCAGTCCGCGCGGGGCACCGGAACACCCAGCTGCACCAACTCCCGCTCCAAGGCGTCCAGCAGGGGTTCACCCGAGGGCGGCATCCGGGCGAGGAGGGCCCTGGCGTGGTCGGGTACCGGCACCAGTTGGCGGCGCAGCGGCTTGGGCAACGACTTGAGCAGCGCGACGACCAGCTCTTCCCGCAGGCCGGGGACCTGCCAGCTGAACGGCGCCGGGTCGAGCTGGTTGAGCACCTGCAGCGGGACCTCCACCGTCACGCCGTCAGCCTCAGCACCGGGCTCGAACTGGTAGGACAGCTGCAGGCGCAGCGCGCCCTGCACCCAGCA
Source organism: Pseudonocardiaceae bacterium (assembly GCA_050699515.1). Classification (GTDB taxonomy): domain Bacteria; phylum Actinomycetota; class Actinomycetes; order Mycobacteriales; family Pseudonocardiaceae. The sequence continues at coordinate 37,629 of JBOHFF010000145.1, read as the reverse complement.
GTCGGGGTAGTCGGTCGCGCTGACGCCGTGGCCGGTGACCAGCGTCGCGGGGTCGAAGTCGAGCAGTGCCGGGTGGGTCGTGCTGAGCTTGCGCCACCAGCTGTCGAAATGCCGGGCCGAGACGACCTCGGTGGGGATGCGCTGATCGTAGAAGTCGAATAGGGTCTCGTCGTCGACCCCGATGTCGTGGCGGCGGGCCCGCTGCTCGAGCTCGTCGACGTCGTCGAGGAGCTCCTGGTTGGCGTGGAAGAAGGCGTGCCGGGTGTCCCAGTCACCTTCCACCAGCGCATGCCGGAGGAACAGCTCGCGGGACAACGCGGGGTCGATGCCTGCGAAGTCGACCTTGCGGGACGCCACGATCGGGACGCCGTAGAGGGTGACCTTCTCGTAGGCCACCGCCGCGCCGCGGCGGCGTTCCCAGTGCGGCTCGCTGTAGCTGCGTTTGACCAGGTGCCCGGCCAGCGGTTCCACCCACTGCGGCTCGATGCGGGCGGCCACCCGGCCCCACAGCCTGGACGTCTCCACCAGCTCGGCGACCATCACCCAGCGCGGTGGTCTGCGGAACAGCGCCGAGCCGGGGAAGATCGCGAACCGGGCACCGCGGGCCCCCAGGTAGTCGCGGGTCTCGGCGTCGAACAGCCCGATATGCGAGAGCAGCCCGGCCAGCAGGCTGCTGTGCACCTCCCGCGCCTGCGCGGGCGCGGCGTGCTCTCGCATGCTCAGATCCCGGGCGATCCGGCGCAACTGCCCGTGCAGGTCCTGCCACTCCCGCACCCGCAGGTAGTGCAGGAACTCCGTGCGGCACAGCTTGCGGAACTGGGTGGACGACAGCGCCCGCTGCCGCTCCTCGAGGTAGCGCCACAGGTTGAGCACGCTGATGAAGTCGGAATCCTTGCTGGTGAACCGGGCATGCTGGGCATCCGCGGCCGCCTCGGCATCGGTCGGTCGTTCCCGCGGATCCTGGATGGACAGCGCCGCCACGATCACCAAGACCTCGCCCAGGCACCCGTTGTGGTGGGCGGCCACCACCATCCGGGCCAGCCTGGGATCCAACGGCAGCTGCGCCAGGATGCGCCCCACCCGGGTGAGCCGGGAGGTGGGGGGCTCTGGCCGACCGTCAAAAGCCCCCAACTCGTGCAGCAGCGCCACACCGTCGGAGATCTGCCGGCGATCCGGTGGGTCGATGAACGGGAACGCCGCCACCTCGCCCAGGTTCAGGGCCGCCATCCGCAGGATCACTGAGGCGAGGTGGGTGCGCAGGATCTCCGGATCGGTGAACTCCGGGCGGGCCTGGAAGTCCTGCTCGGAATAGAGCCGGATACAGATGCCGTCCGCGGTGCGCCCGCAGCGGCCGGCGCGCTGGGTGGCCGAGGCCTGCGAGATGGGTTCGATCGGCAGCCGCTGCACCTTGAGCCGGCGGCTGTAGCGGGAGATCCGGGCGGTGCCAGGGTCGATCACGTACCGGATCCCCGGCACCGTCAACGACGTCTCGGCGACGTTGGTGGCCAACACGATCCGCCGCACCCGCTCCCCTGCCCGGCGTGTCGGGCCCTGGTGCCCGGTGTGTCCACCCCTGCTGCCCGGCGGCTCGAAGACTCGATGCTGCTCGGCCGCCGACAGCCGCGCGTAGAGCGGCACGATCTCGGTGCCGGTCAGGCTCAGCGCCGCCAAGGCATCACGGGTGTCGCGGATCTCCCGCTCGCCGGAGAGGAACACCAGGATGTCGCCGGGACCTGCACCGCGCAGCTCACTCACCGCGTCGCAGATCGCCTGGATCTGATCACGATCGTCCATGCTCTCCGGATTGTCCGGGCCGAAGGGGCGGTACCGGAGCTCCACCGGGAAGGCACGGCCGGAGACCTCGATCACCGGTGCGCCGTCGAAGTGCCGGGAGAACCGCTCGGGGTCGATGGTCGCCGAGGTGATGATCACCTTGAGGTCGGGTCGGCGAGGGAGCAACTGCTTGAGGTAGCCCAGCACGAAGTCGATGTTCAACGAGCGTTCATGCGCCTCATCGATGATCAGCGTGTCATACTGCCGTAGCGAGGGATCGGAGGAGATCTCGGCCAGCAGGATGCCATCGGTCATCAGCTTGACCAGGGTCTCGTCGGACGCCTGGTCGGTGAAACGCACCTTCCAGCCGACCGCGCCACCGACCGGGACGTCGAGCTCCTCGGCGATGCGCTCGGCCACGGTGCGTGCCGCCAGCCTGCGCGGCTGGGTATGACCGATGATGCCCGCAATCCCACGGCCCAGCTCCAGGCAGATCTTGGGTAGCTGGGTGGTCTTCCCGGACCCGGTCTCCCCAGCGACGACCACCACTTGGTGGTCCCGGATCGCCGCGACGATCTCCCGGATGTGTTGACTGATCGGCAGTTCCGGGGGGTAGTGGATCCGTGGGAGGGCGGCCTGCCGGCGAGCGATCCGCGTCTCGGTCAACGATCGGCCCACAAGCCGCGATCTCCTTCACTCGCGCGGAATGGACGATGGCCACGGACCCCGGCCGGGCACCAGGGCCATAAGCCGGCCCCGATCGCACACCCTAGAGCACTAGTTACTGGTGAGTCACAAATCGATACATTCGTCTTCTCCGGTCGGGTGCACGATGTGCCGGTGACCATCGCCTGGGGATCCCGGGATTTGATCTCCCGGTGACCCCGGGCCGCGTCGGTCACCCAGCTGATCCCGCACGCTCGGCTGCTGCGGCTGCCCGGCTGCGGGCACGTGCCGACGAACGACGATCCCGAGCTGGTGGCCCACGTCCTGCTCACCGGCAGCGACGCCCAAGCGTAGCCTGCTATGTCAGCCGTTCGGCGTGAACGGTGTGCGCGGGGATCATCCTGTGGGCGGGAGAACTTCGGTGGGACAGGCACCGTCGACGGTGGCTCAGGTCGCCTTACTGGTGTTGTTCGTGCTGCCCGGAGTGACCTACCAGTTCCTGCGTGAACGCTGGCGAGGGCCACTGCCGGGGGAACGCGATCTCGGAGAGCGGGTGTTGCGGGCGGTAGCCGCCTCGGTACTGCTCGATGCGGTCTATCTCGTGGTGGCCGGCCCGGAACTGGTACGGCTGGCACGCGGCGTGACGTCAGCCCCGTGGGATGGGCTTACTGCGCGACCTCGGGTGGTCGGCCTGGTGGCACTGGTGCTGTTCATCGTGATCCCCGCCGCGGCCGCGGCGGGAGTGTCCTGGGTGCAACGCCGCCGCCTGCAGGCGAGCTACCGGGGTACGCCGACGGCGTGGGACCACGCGTTCCGTGATCGCCCGCCGTGCTTTATCAGGGCCAGGCTCAAGGACGGCAGCTGGACCGGTGGCTGGTACGGCTCCCGCTCCTACGCCAGCTCCTACCCGCAGCCCGCCGAGCTGTACCTCCAATCGGCGTGGCAGCTCAACCCCGACGGCAGCTTCGGCCCGAAAGTGAACCTGACCGCCGGACTGCACCTGTGCGCCGGCGACATCGACGTCCTGGAATTCCTCGACCCACCCGACACCCGGAAGGCGTCATGATCGACTCATCGGACACTCCCGCCGCCACTGAGCCATCCCCGCTGGCCAAGGTGGTCAAGCCAAGCCGTACCCGCGGCTACGTCCCCAAAGGCAGCGACGTCGAGCCCGACCAGGCGCCCACCGGCGCCGCCGGCACGTCCACCCCCGTCTCGGACGACGAGCAGAACCCTGAAGGCAAGACCGACGGCTGACAGTTTCTCAGTGGACGTCCTCCGGACAGTCCACCCCGATTACCGGTGATTTCTCGCGGGAGCATCCCCGCCGCGTGGGGAACTTTCGTGCCGGCTTGGTCAACGCGTCCCCGGCCGGTAGCGTCCATCTGCTGCAGGTGAGACCGCCTGTCGGGTGAGGCTGCACGATGCCGAGGGAAGCACGATGTTTCGTTATGCCCATGGTTGGAGCCAGCGCCAGGTCGCCGACGAATGGAACCGGCGCTGGCCCGATGAGCCGAAAACCTTCAAGACGTTTTCTTACTGGGAACTCTGGCCGAGTAACACCGGACATGCCCCCTCCTTTGACAGCCTGAGCAGACTGGCGCAACTGTACGAATGCTCCGTCAGTGATCTGCTCGAAGACTTGCCCGACTTCAGACATCTCGATACTACGAACGCAACACAAAGAAACGAACTCGCGGCGCGTCGGCACGCCGCACTGCCGATGCGACGCTTCGCAGACAACATGAACCGTCGAGAAGCCCTCATGGTTATTGGAGCCGGAGGAGTTCTCGGTCCATTCGCTCGGACCGGACTGCGTGAGGTAGTCGTCAACGCCGCCCATAGTTCAGCGATCCTGCACGGCGAAATTGACACACCGAAGATCGAAGATCGGACTCGTGATGAAGTGCGACAGGATTTACACCTGCTGGCAACCAACTATGTTGTCGATCCGACGAATTTAGGTGGAAATTTCGCCGAGTTGGTGATTTTGCGAGATCGACTTTGGGTGCTGCTCGATCGATACGGGAGACGGCCGGACGATGCCAGAGAATTACACCTTCTCCTTGGGGCGGCCTGCGTACTGCTGGCGTCGATTTCGCATGATTTGGGCGAGCCAAGTGCAGCCATGACCCAAACACGGACAGCTCTCTCCTTCGCCGAGTTAGCGGGGCATACAGAACTAATCACGTGGATCTATTCCACCCGAGCCATGATTGCCTCATGGTGGGGTACCGCGGACAACGTTCTCCACCATGCCCAGTGTTCGCGATCCGTCGGGCAGAGTGGCATCGGAGCGGTACGACTTGCCGGACTCGAAGCGCGAGCTTTGGCACTCAGCGGCAACCACCATGAGGCAGTAAAGCTCATCCAGACCTCTCAAGATCGACTCGACAAGCTATCCGGTACCGGTAGCTTGCGGGACCTAGGAGAGGTATTCACGTTCACGAGGGCCCGGCAACACTATTACAACGCAGCAGCTTTTGCCCACTTGTACGACTGGAAAGCTGTCGAAAGTGAAGCATCTGACGCAATTAGCCTCTATGCCAATCCCGCGATAGACCGGCGCTGGCCGGTGACGATGACGCTGTCTCAGGTGCATCTCGCCCAAGCGCGACTGAATTGCGACGGCCCAGAGGGCGCACAGGACGCCCTTAGCCCCGTCTTCAGCATTCCAGACGAACAGCGCATTCCTCAAATAGCGCAGGCGCTCAACAGACTTCAAGTACAACTGCGGTCAAGAGCCTACACGAACCTTCACGTTGCACGCGATCTCGATGAGGCCATCTGCGACTTCAGCTCCAGCACCGATCGCCACGAGTGGTTATGACCGTCCCCGTGGCGAAGGCACATCGACTCCTGGCACCCCGAATCGCCTACCTCATAGGAACTCGCGACCACCTCGGCACACCCAACGCCATCCTAGTCTCCAATGTGACGTCGGTCTCCACCGATCCACAGCATATCCTCCTCGCCGTGCATAAAAAATGGCACACCTACGAAGTCCTGCTCGACAGGGAGGGATTCGCTCTCTCAGTACCCCTGATGGATCATTTGGAAGGCGTTTGGAAACTCGCCACGAGATACTCTCACTATCCAACCACAAGTCCGCGAGAAAAGCTGGCCATGTCTGGACTCTCCTTCGACTACGACGCCTCTCAGCACGGCCCTGTCCTCGTCAACGGCACCGGATGGATGGACTGCCGGACAATACAATGTACCGACCTCGGTGGGGATCACGGCATCATCATCGGCCAGCCGCAGCACGTGTGGTTCAACCCGGAATTCCTCAGCCCAGAAGGAGTACCGCATACGCAGACCAGCCCCTTGATGCAGGTAACCGGAAACCGTTTCACCACGACCGGGCGAATAATGCAGATCCCCTATTACGGTCGAGACTCCTAGCCGGGAGCCAACCGATGTTCACCCACGCAGGCGACCAGCGCACTGCATAACCTCAGATCTCTTTGCCGCATTTGGCGCATATGTATGTCACGAAGCCTTTTTTCACGACCACGTCACATGGGCAATCGGCGCGCCTGCGGTGACGCTCGATCCACGTCTGCTCCAGCGGTCCGGCTTTACGTGGATCCGAGCCTTCGCCGCGTATTTTACTCATCTCGACCCCGCCTCCTCCAGACAGATTCCGGCAAGCGCGAAATCACGGCCCACCGCACAGCCCATCAAGGGTGAAATGTCCGACCGAAACCACTTCGTCAGAGATTTCTCATATCAGTTTCCATCCTGTCAGGATGCCTGATGTTCAGGGATGGGTCATCATCCGCAGAGATCAGCTTCCGCGTACTCCGAATGCGGTAGTCGGGAGAGCCTCCGTACATCTGTGGAATGACAGGGGCTAACCACTACGGCGCGGGGAGTTACGGCCGATTCAGCGGGTGTCGAGCACGAGGTAGCCCTCGGCCAGCCTGCCCTCCGCGAATCCCGCGGCTCGGGCTTGCAGGACACCCCAGTCCCGCAGCCGCTGTTCCAGGTTCGTCATGTGCCCGGTCTGGCTGGTGTGTGCACGCAGCGCCGCGACCTTGCGCTCGAAGGTGTCGGTGATGTCGACGTAACGGTCGGCGTGTTCGTTCGGCCTCATCACCCAGACCTCGGGCACGGTGTGCGCCTCCAACCCCTCCGCGAGGAGCTCGGGATGCGCGAACGGGTTACGGGCATCGGGGTAGACCGCGCACAGCGCGGCCTCCCCGGCAGCCTGATGGTCGGGGTGGCTGCCGTACACGCTGCGCAGGTCACGGCCAGGATTTTGGACGACTACCCGGTCCGGGCGGGTCCGGCGGATGACGCGGCTGATGTCACGGCGCAGCTCGAGGCTCATCACCAGCCGGCCATCGGGGTAGCCGAGGAACTCGACGTCCGTCACACCCAGCACTGCGGCCGCCTTGCGCTGCTCGTCCTGCCGGATGCCGCCGATCGCCTCCCGAGGCACGTCACGGTCGACACCACCGGCATCACCATCGGTCGCGATGCAGTAGGACACCTCGAGGCCCGCGTCGGTCCAGGTCGCGATCGTGCCGGCGGATCCGAAGTCCACGTCGTCGGGATGCGCGGCGACGACCAGGATCCGTCGCACCGGTTGCCTCTGCTCTTGTGCCACAGCACTCTCCTGTCTTGGGCGACCTAAGCCAGTAACAACGACGACATCGCCTGGCTTCCCCAGCGGGCTTGAACCTGACGTGGCGTCAGGACTTAGCGTCCGCTGCGCTACCGCAACCGGCGGGGCACGAGCAGAGGTGAGGACCCGATGGCCGACGTCGACAGGCCGACCTGGAAGGTGGGGCAGCTGGCCCGGCTGACCGGATTGACCGTGCGGACGTTGCACCACTACGACCAGCTCGGGCTGCTACGCCCCTCGGCGCGGACCCCGACGGGGCATCGGCTTTACGACGAGCCCGACGTCCGCCGGCTGTACCGCATCGTGGCGTTACGCGAGCTGGGCCTGCCGCTGGAGGCGATCGGTGAGCTGCTCACCGGCGAGCCGGACCTGGCTGGTCTGCTGCGCGACCACCTGGCCCACGTGGACCGGCAGCTGGCGGCCATCCAGGCGTTGCGACACCGGCTGGCCGCCATGGTGGCCAGGGTGGCGCTCGTCGGGCCACCATCCTGCACTGACCTGCTCGATCTGATGGAAGAGGTGACGGCAATGGACGAGATCATGAAGCGGTACTTCACCAGCGAGCAGCTGGCCGCGTTGACCCGACGGCACGAGCAGGCTGGTGAGCAGCTCACCGCGAGTGTGCTGGCGGAATGGCCACAGCTCATCGCCCAGGTACAGGCCGAGTTGGACGCCGGTACCGATCCGGCGACACCGCAGGCGCAGGCACTGGCGCGACGGTGGATGGAGCTACTGGAGTTCTTCCACGGTGGCGACACGGGGCTCCGGGATTCGATGTACCGCATGCAGGCCGAGAACAGCGAGACGATCCAGCAGCAGTACGGCGGACCGACAGCCGAGCAGATCGACTACGTGCGCCGGGCCAACGCGGCGTCGTCCTGAGACTGTCGTCCTGGAGACCTAAGGGACGAGCCGCTACATACCGGGTAGCGGCTCGTCCTTCCAGAGGGGTCGTAGCTGGGCGGCGTAATCGTCGAGGTCGTAGGACGGGCAGCCGGCCCCGCCGTAGCCCAGGTAGTTGCCGTTGCCATCCCGGCGCCCGCCGTTCATCACGGCGCCGAGACCGTGGTGGGTGATCATGCTGCGGATGCCGGCGGTGATGTTGGCCACCGGGTCGGTGATCGAGCGGCCAGCCAGGCTGGGCAGCACGCAGGCCCTGAAGGTGCTGGGGATGGTCTGCATGAGGCCTTGTGACGGGATGCCGGCTCTGGCGTTGCTGTCCCAGTTGTTGATCGCGTTGGGGTTGCCACCGGACTCGTGCATGATGATCGTCTTGACGCCCTTGGATAAGGCTTGTGGCAGTCCCATCATCCCGAGCGCCTTAGCGATCCAGCCATCCAGACTGTGACTGTTGCCGGCTTTGTAGGGCTGCCCGAGGCGAGTTCGCAGCGCCTCCTGGTGGGCCGCCGCGGCAGCGGCCCGGTCCGCCCGCTCAACGGCGCGACGCAGCGCGGGCAATTCGGTGACGGCGTTACGGGCCATACCGAGCTGCATGACCTCCGGTTCCAGCGACGGAGAGGTCATCGCGGCCTGCGCGACGTCGGCGATCTGCTCGGTGGCCACCTGCGTGGTGTTCTGCATCGAGTGACCGGCCACAGCGATGGCACCGGCGGCCACCGCAACCGTCACGGCTCGACCCCGCAGCGCCGGCCCCGGACGGGGCATCCGGTGCGCGCCGGACGTCCCGGGCCCCGAAGGGGACGGGGGGATGAACTCGGACTGCCGCTGACGGCCGCGGGGGGAGCGGTGACGCGCCAACTGTGGATCCCTTCCACACCGAGGACCTGACCCGAAGCCAGATCGCGATCTGCGACGGGCGGAAGGTAACGGTAGGGCCACGACTGCGGCAAACCCTGTAACAGCACAGGCGTGTCGCTTGCGCCCGGTGCGAGAGCCGGCGCGCCGAGCGGTAGATCAGTGATCCGTTGGGCGGTCAGAGCGCCTGATTGGCCAGCGACGAGCGGTGTTCTCGGGGTTACCGGCCGGAGTTGACGGCGGCGCGGCGGGACACGAGCACCGCCCACAGCACCAGGGGGATCTGCAGCGGCAGCCGCCCGTAGGCCAGCGCCCGCATCCAGGCCGGCCGGTCCGACCAGTCGATCGCCATCTTCACGTTGGCCGGGAACACCGCGACGAACAGCAGCGCGGCCAGCAGCCCGCCGAGCCGCCGGGTCCGGGGCACCGCGATCAGCGGCGCGATCACCAGCTCGGCAGCTCCGGAGAGATAGGTCCAGGTGCGGGGGCTACCGGGCAACTGCTCGGGCACGAGCCCGTCGAATTGCGCGGGGGCGGCAAAGTGCAGTACCCCTGTGCTGGTGAGCAGGGCGATCAGCCAAGTGGCTGCGGTGGGTCGGCGGAAGCGCATGGGGGAGATCATCGCAGCTGCTGAAGGGCCGGGCTAGTGGCGGTGAGCGCCTCGTAGGCGACGACCGGTACGGAGCGCGTGATCGGATGAGCAGCATCGTGAACGGGTGGAACGTCGCGTACTTCGACAACCGCCTGTCACCGGCCGCGCTCGCTGCTCTGGAAGCTCTGAACGAGGCCAGTACCGACGCGCAAGCCCTCGCCGACCGCACGTTCCGGCTCATGCGGGTCGCTCGGTTGGACGCGAGGGACTTGTCGGTCCATACGGCGCGGATTCTGGGAGCCGTGACCAGATCGGTGCCGAGCGCCTGGGACGGCGCGGTACCGCCGATCACCCTGCCGGGTCGGCATCAGAAGCTGGATGACTACATCGCCGGCAACTCCTGGCACCGGCCGGGGCGCGAGCCGGTCCTGCTGGATCTCGGCTGTGGCTTCCCGCCAGTGACCGCCCTGGACAGCGCGACCACCCTCGCCGGTTGGCGGGTCATCGGCGTCGATCCCTCGTTCGACCGTTACATCATCTACGACGGGGACGACTACGCGTGCTTCGACGACGACCAATTTCTGCGCTTTTTCCACACCAGCACCGTGGCGAGCGACCCGGCTCTCACGCGAGCGCGCTTCCGCGATCTGTGGCGGATGTTGCTACCGCTACTGCCCGCCGGCAACGACGGCGAGCCGGCGGAGGTGGAATACCAGGGGGCGCGCCTGGTACTCAATCCGCTCCGCTATTACGAACGCGCCAACCTGAGACTGACCCACGGCGAAATCGGCTCGGTCGACATCGAGGGAGGTGTTGACGTGATCCGATGCATGAACGTCTTCATGTACTTCGACCACGCATTTCGGGAGCGTGCACTGGTGTGGGCCACCGGCTTGGTGCGTCCCGGCGGCCTGTTCATCTGCGGGAATAACTGGGCGTATTCAACCAGCTCGCGCTACACCGTCTACCAGGAACACGATGGCCGGCTCGTGCCCAGAGAGTTCGCCCTCAGCATCGACAACCTGCGCCCCGTCGCCATAGCCCCGTGGTACGCGCTGCACGACGACAGTCACGAGAATATCTGCAATGCCGAAGCGGTGGGGATCATTCGCGATGACGATGCCTTCCGCGCCCGGTTCGATGAACGGCTCGATGCACTGCTCGCGCAGAAAGGTATCTGCCGCCGCCGGCCTGACGGGTATCTGGGTGCCGCAGGCGGGCCGGTGACTCACGCTGTTCTCGATGACAGCACCGCGGCGATCACCCAGCAGCTCGAGCGCGAGGGCTTCGTCGACGACGCGGTCACCGTGCTGCGCCGCGCCGGCCGGCATGCCTGGCGCAACGCCGCGGGTCACATCGCGATGCGCCCAGTGCCGCCACGCCCGTTCCCCGCACCCGCGGTCGAACTCTACGGTCGCGCCAGCTGATTGGCCCGCGGCGCGCTCGGAGTGGCAGGTCCTCGGGGTAGCGTCAGGACGACTTCGGCGTCACTGATGGCGATGCCGAGGCTGGTGCCGTTGGACTGCCGGAGCAGGCGAGCGATGCGTCGTATCCCGGTGCCGGCGCGGGTGGCGAGCTCAGCCGCCACGACCCTGCTGTAGATGTGCGGGTTGCGGGTGACGTGCACGCCCGCTCGCATCGCCTCGGCGTCCACGCTGTTCGGTGGACGTCCAGGGGAGCGCACCTCGACCCGGTCGGAGAGCACGAACACCCGGGTCGGGCCGGGGATCGTGTAATCGCGATGCACCAGGGCGTTGACCACGGCCTCGCGCAACGCCGCCCTCGGGACCTCTTCGCGTCTCTCCTTCTCGAACCCGACGATCTCGTGACCAGTCCTGAGGTGGAGCCGTAGGAATGTCTCGATCTGGGCGATGACACCGAGCAGCGGACCGGACAGGTCCTTACGATCGACGAAGTCGTTCCCGATGTCATCGCCGACCAGCGCGCCGATGACGACTCGGGAGGACTCGAGTTCGGCTTGCGGGCGCCGGCCGAACAGGACGAGCCCGCCGACCGTGGGGTGGGAGCCGTCGTACATACGCCAGGCCCGCAACAGCCGCACCAGATCATCGTCGAGATCCACCTGGCCGGTGTCATCGAGATACCTGGTGACCACCTCAAGGTCCAGATCGGTCAAGTCCAGTCGCGGGAGCGGTTGCTCGTCGTAGAACAGTGAGTGCGCCCCCTGAAATAGCCTGAGCAGCTCCTCTCGACTCGCCCGACGGCACCGCGCGCCGGACCGGACGTAGTAGCGACCCTCGCGCGTGGAATAAGGACGCTGGTCACCTTTGGCGATGTTCAGGACGACGACGTCTTTGCCGTCCAGCGTGAGAACCTCCGGCACCACCGTCAAGGGCGGTGAGCAACTCTGGAACGCGACGTCGTCAACCCGTAAGAGCAACTGGTCGGTGTCAGGGACACCGACCACGCCACGGTCCTTGGCGACTCCGATCACGAGCTGACCGCCGTCACTGTTGGCGAAGCACACGAGGTCCTTGGCGAGCTCGCTGTTGCTGTCGACGGCTTCCTTGAAGTCGGTGTGGGGATCCTCCCAGCGGTGGATACGATCCCGCAGCTCGTCAGGCGTCACCGTTGCATACTCCCCCTATGCAGGCGAAAGGTCCGCACATGACACGGCTACTTCCCTGCCACGCGGGCTGGGCTGTCGGCGATGGACAATAGGGCATGAGCTGCCGCCCGAGGTGATCGCCCAGGAGATCGTCGAGGACCTGCAGGCCGCGCTCAAGGAGTTCGCGGGGGTCGCCGAGGCATTCGAGGCGGCGAAGGCCGCCCGACAGGAGGGGAACGACGTGAAGGCGAGCGAGACGACGGTCCGGGAGGTCTTGCAGGGTGAGAAGCAGTACGTCGTCCCGCTCTACCAGCGCCGTTACAGCTGGGAACGCAAAGACGACAAGGATCCGCTGAACCAGCTGTGGGACGACATCTTGTCACTGGACAGCAGCGATCCAACGTCGACGCATTTCCTTGGATCCGTTGTGCTCGCCCCGAGCCCCTCGAACACACCCGCCGGTGTCGTGAGGTGGCTCGTGGTCGATGGGCAGCAGCGGCTCACCACGCTCAGCCTGCTGCTGTGCGCCATCCGCGATCATGTCCAGCACGACGATCCTCAGCTCGCCGAGAAGATCCACGAGCATTACCTGGTCAACAAATACGAATCGGGAGACGAGCACTACCGGCTGCTGCCCACCCAGGAGGACCGCCAGTCCTGGATCGCGCTTGTCAAGCGGTACCCCAACGCGGGCGGCGAGGATCGGATCGGGGCGGCATACCGATTCTTTCTGCGCAAACTACAGGAAGTAGACGACCCGGAGGATGAACACGATATCCGCCGCATCGAGCAGACCATCACCACTCGGCTTGCGCTGGTCACGATTTCGGCGCATGCGGATGACAACGTGCACCGAATCTTCGAGTCGTTGAACTACAAAGGCCAGCCACTGACCCAGGCCGACCTGCTGCGCAACTACCTGTTCATGCGGCTGCCCCACCGCGGCGACGAAGTCTACACCCATCAGTGGCTGCCGCTGCAAAAACTGCTCAGCGACACCGAGTTGGAGGAGCTGGTGTGGCTGGACCTCGTGCTGCGCGGTGACGACCGGGCGACCCAGGAGTCGGTCTACCGCTCGCAGCAGCAGCGGCTCGGCCCGCTGACAGACGAGCCCGCCATCGAGCAGTGGATCGCTGAGCTGCACCACAAGGCCAGGATGTTCAAGCGGGTGCTCGACCCGCAGACCGAGCCCACCCCGACCCTGCGCCGCGCGTTGGACCGGCTGAACCGATGGGGGTCCGCGGCGACCGTCCACCCGATCTGCCTGCACGTGATGCTTGCCCACAACAGCGGAGGGCTCACCGCCGAGGACGCCGCCGCCGCGCTACGCGTCGTGGAGAGCTACCTGGTCCGCCGGATGATCGTGCGCCTGCCTACGAACAGTCTGGGTCGGACCATGACGTCGCTGGTCAAGGATCTCGGCGAGGAGCCCCCGATGGCGGCCGCCATCACAGCAGCACTATCCGGCCCACGCAAGAGATTCCCGACAGATCAGCACGTCAAAGATGCCGTCCTGGCGAATTACTTCTATGAGTGGGGCCGTGGCCCACAGCGCACCTTCATTTTGCGGGCGCTGGAGGAGGATTACCGGCATGGGGAGCCTCTCGACTTCAGCCGGGCCGCGCTGACCATCGAGCACGTACTGCCTCAGTCGCTGACTCCTGAATGGGAAGAGATACTCGCCGCCGGAGCAAATGACAATGAAACTCCCGAGGAGATGCACGCCTCGCTGGTGCACACGTTGGGCAATCTCACCCTCACCGCCTACAACGCCAAGCTGGCGAATGATAGCTTCCACGCGAAAAAGAAGCTGCTCGCCGACAGTGGCCTTGCGATGAATCGCGAGATCGCCAACGCCTCGGGGTGGGGGCGAGCGGAAATCCACGCCCGAAGCCGGGCGCTGGGCCAGCGGGTCGTGTCAATCTGGCCGGGTCCGGACGAGTCGGTGAATACCTCGCCTCCCGAGCCGCACTGGGCGCTGATGAATCAAGTACTCGCGTCGCTCCCGACTGGACGGTGGACCAGCTACTCCGATGTGGCGACAGTGATTGGCTCGCACCAGGTATCCGTCGATGCTCGGCTGGCCACCATGATCGTCCCCAACGCGCACCGTGTGCTGAAGCTCAGAGGTCACATCTCGCCGCACTTCCGCTGGCCCGACCCAGAACGGACTGATGATCCTCGGCTCGTTCTGGAAGCCGAGGGCATCCGCTTCGACGAGTCGGGCCGAGCTGATCCGGCGCAGCGAATGACGGCGGCCGACCTCGCCGCAGCCATGGAATTGGACACGAACGACTAGATGACTGGCGCGACTGCGGCTCCCAGCCGAATTGATCAAGCCCACCACATCGTGGTGGGACGAGCTACGCACTTCGCTTGGTGCGAGCGCTTTGGTCAGCAGCGCCCAATCCCACCGTAAACCGTACTCGATCCAACTCTCGTCCTTACCGAGGTGCTGTGGGAGCACGCGGACAGTGGTGAGGGCACTCGTGAGCTGGCAGAGGCGTTCGATCTGACCGTCAGTGACGTCCAGTGGGCATTGGCCTACGAGAATACGCAGCGGGGACGACCGGGGTCTGGACGGCGGTTATGGCCATTTCTTGACGATACGGCCGCCTTCGTAAACCTGGTAGAAGCGCGCCTCGTGTCGTCGTACGGCCCGCTCGATGTGGACCCGGGCCTCCTCGAAAATGCGCGACTGTTGTTCGATCGTGAGGTTTCCGCTACTGAGGCAGAACATCTTGCCGTGCTCGGCCAGGGACAGCAGTTCCTCCGCGCGATACCTGATTTTTTGGTCTTTGGTCAGCAGCGCCCAGCCCCGCTGTAAGCCGTACTCGATCCAGCTCTCGTCTTTCACGAACTGCCCATCGTGCTCGAAGTGATCATTGACCAGATGCACGATCCAGCGGAGTTGGCGCAAGCGAGCTGTCGTGGAGCGGCCGAGAGACCTGTCTACGAAGAACTCAGGCTGCGATGCGGCAGATAGCTTCGGCGACATCTCGGGTGAGCCCGTACTCCTCCGCTACGGCATCGAGTGACTCCCCAGCACGCCACAGCTTGACGACCATGTCGACCTGAACGTTATTAGTGCTGATGACCGGCCCCCCCCAACCGAATCGTGGATCGATGACCACGGGCGCAAGGTCCGGGTACTGCTGAAGGGTCAGCCTCGCGGGGGAGCCGTCCACCTCGTCCCAAGTGATGTATCGAAGATGCTCGTCAATGATGCCGCGAATTGGCGCCTGCCCATCATACGCCCGCACGAGATCGCCGTCCGCGTAGCTGACGAAGATGTCGATGCCATCGGTCGCTATACGCTGTGTCGCCAACCCGTAGGAAGTCTTGAACTCGCGTCGCACTGCGACCGCAGCGTCCCGGATCTTCTCCTTGGACAGGCCCAGATCACGCAAGGAGCGCAAGACGTAAGCCTCGATAACAGCAATAAATGGTACCGACGGCCAGCCCCGCTTGGCCGGAGGGACTCGATGTACGAGTGCCTCGCCTGCCGCTTGGTCTCGCAACCAGTAATTCAGAGTCGAGGGGGGTAGCTGCAAGTGGCGTGCTGTCTCCTTAGGAGTCAGCAGCGCATCATGGTACTTATCGATCGACACGCTGCTCTCCCTCCTGCAGGTAACTTACCCTGGCACAGGCGACCGACAGAACACCGATGACGACGCCAGCAAGTCACCCGTTCGCATGCACCGGTCGTGCACCGCGTTCACCTGCCGGCATGTGCTCAGGTGCGTTCCTCCTTCAGGCCGCGCTCAGTGCGCGAGCTGCGGTGTCGAACCTGTCGCAGAACTCCTGCCGCGCGGCGCCTGCGGCGTCGCGGACCGGTCGGAGTTCTCTGAGCACCCGAACCGAGGTCAGTGTCGAGTCGGCATCGTGGGGGCCGCGGTCCAGTTCGCGCCGGGCGGTCGTGATGGCGGAGCGAAACGCGACATCGTCGCCCAGTTGAGCGTGCGCGAGGGCCTGCCGCAGCGAGATCAGCGCGTGCAATGCCGGGGAAGGCTCGTAACGGGCAGCCTCCGTGGCGCGGCCGGCGAACCGAAGTGCCTCCCGGGCATGGTCCCGACAGCCAGTGTAGCGAGCCAGGCACGTGCCCTGCTGCACCAGAGACTGCGACCACCCCTCGACCAGATTGCCCAACTCCAGCTGCGACAGCCCAGCGGCAGCCCGGAAGATCGCGACGACCGCCGGAATGTCGACGCGGGCCAGCGCCGCGCGCATCGGCTCCGAGTCCCACAACCAGCTCGGCACGATCCCGGCCGTGTCACGACAAGCCCGTTGGCACACCGAGCACAGCGGATCGGGGTTGTACCGGGACAGCGCGGTCACCCGGCAGACGAGACGGATTCGATCACCTGCATGCACCCTGCTCATCCCCAAGTCCTCCCCGCCGCCTCCGCCCGGTCATCCACCCCGCAGCGCAGGGATGACAGCGGCCGGACTGTAGTCCAGGTCGTCCTCAGTTACCATTCCAACCGGTACCGAGCCAGTCCCCACACGGCGGGGTCGAGTCGGGAACCGACCGGAGTCGTTGGCGAAGAGCGGGTAGCGCCTCAGAGCTGCTTCGTGTGCAACAGAGACTTGCCGCGACAGCTCACGCCAGCCTCTTCTCATCAGTAGGTTGATCGTTCTGGTCGAAGGTGGCCAGAGATAGGCGACTGATCGGACACTCGGAGGCCAAATACCGTGATGTCCCTTATGCCCCGCTGTAGAGACGGTCAAGGCCGATGCACACGGCCACGCCGGTACGTTCGGCGGCACGCAACTCGTCGGTGAAGCCGGCTCCGCTGAAGCACAGCAACCGTGCTCGCTCGGCACCGTCGCGATCCTGAGTGATGAGAAGCCGGCGGATCCGTTGCAGCCGCCCGAGGTGCTCCATTCCCATGACCTGCCCCCACTTCGCCTCCCCCAAGGCCAGCACTGCGCCGTCTGCGGACCGCACGGCGACGTCGACCTCCCAGGACCGCCGGTCCGCCGGATCGTTCACGATGCCGCTACTCACCACCGCGCCGGAACCGCCGAGAGTGGCATCGTCGGCGAAGTGCGCCGCCCAGTTGCGACACAGGTCCTCGAAGTGCGGGCCCAGGACCGCCGACTCGAAGCGGGCCCGCGCCTGCGTCCACACGGCGCGAGCGTGGCCGGGGCGCTCGAGTCTGGCCCATTCCGGGCGCATGACCGCGTGGTAGAAGGTGATCAACGGTTCGGTGATGCGTATCGTGCTGCGTCCGCCCCGGAACGCGTCTTGATCACGTCGCAGGAGTCCGGCATCCTCCAGCACGGTCAGGGGATGCTGTAGCGCATCGTCGCGCCTACCGACGAAGCGGGCGATCCCGCCGCGGGTCCGGTGACCATCGGCGACGGCGGCGAGTACCGAGTGATACAGCGCCTTGTCTCGCAGCGACGGCTCTTCCGCCAACAGGTATCGAGCCTCCTTGAACAACGGGCTGGCCGGGTTGAGCACCGTGCGCAGCACCCACGGGTCGAAGTCGTCGGCGCCGTCAGGCGCATCACCGCTGACATATTCCCGGCGGTACGCCGGAGTGCCACCCACGACGGCGTGCACCCGCACCGCGAGGTGCGGATCGTCGAGCCCCCAGAACTCGGCCGCTTGGCGGTAGTCGAAGGTGGGCACCGTGAGGTCCAGCCCTGCCCGGCCGCGCAGCGGAGCGGACCCGGACAGCAACCCACCCATGAAGGTCATCGCCGAGCCACAGAGCACCAAGCGCGTGCGGGACTCCACGCGTTGCGCGCGGCGGGGACCGAGCATCTTCTGCACGATGGAAGGCAACGCCGGGCTCGACGCGCACAGGTACGGGAACTCGTCGAGGACGACCGGCACGGGCGCATCCCGCCCGAGCGCGAGCAGAAGATCCATGGCCTGCTCCCAGTCCCGCAGGACCGGGGCCGCCGGCATGCCCAGATGATCGGCCAACGCCCCGGCCAACTGCCGCAGTGACTCCGATTCGGTGGCCTCAGTGGCGGCGAAGTAGAACCCACCCATCGCTGCGCACAGGGCTTCCAACAGGTAGGACTTGCCCTGCCGACGGCGCCCGGACACCACGCCGAGGGTGGCTCCCCCGGTGGTGGTGGTACAGAACCGGACGAGTGCGTCCCATTCCCAGGCGCGATCGAACATGTCCGCCGGCCGCGAGATCACGTTCACGGCAGCCACCGTACTAGCCGCACACCTTAAGGTGTAACCATACTTCCGGTAAATATAGTTACACCTTCTCCAGGAGCGAGCTGCGCCTCAACACTGGCACGGCCCACTGGGTAGCTCGATCAGGCAGGACCCGAGGACTCAGACCGCGCTGAGCGCGCGGGCCGCCGTATCGAACCTGTCACAGAACTCCACTGCACCTGCCACACCCGCGGCCTCACGGACCGGCCGGAGTAGCTGGAACACTCTGCCTGAGGTCAGTGTCGTGCCCAGATCAGGCAGGATCGTCAGACCGTGACTGATTGCCTGGTCGAGGTCGCCGGCCTGCACCAATGTTTCAGCAAGTGACGCCCGTTGGCAGGCCAGAGCGGCTGCTGCTGGCCGAACTGGGGCGGCTCAATACCGATTCTCGCCCGCAGGTCGTATCCGGCGTGGCGGCAGTTGCCCGCTGCACAGTCCGGCAGATACTCGCTGAGGCTTGCGTCAATTACTCGTCAACGGGTGCGGCAATCACCGGTTTGACCTAGTCTGTGGCGGTGAACAGCGCTGACGTCCCGCTCATCGAGCGCCGGCTGATGTCGGTCGCCCGGCAACGTCTCGACGCCTTTCCCGTCATCGTGCTCGCCGGCCCCCGCACGGTCGGCAAGTCAACCTTGCTGCGGGCGATCGCGGCGCAGACAGCCAGCCCGATCGTCGATCTCGACGATGTCGGGGTGCGCGCCGCGGTCGCGCAGGATCCCGCGCTCTACGCTTCCGGCCCCTCTCCGGTAGTGATCGACGAGTTCCAGAAGGAACCGGTGCTGCTGGATGCGATCAAGGCGGAGCTCAACCGCTCGACTCGACCGGGCCGGTACCTGCTGGCGGGTTCGACCCGCTATGACGCTCTCCCGGTCGCGGCCCAGGCGCTGACCGGTCGGGCCCACATCCTGCCGGTGTGGCCACTGTCGCAGGCAGAGTTGTCGGAGTCGGAGTTGTCAGGGGCACAGTGGCAGGGATCGGGCAGGGGTGCTCTCGACATCGTGCTGCATCACCCGCACGAGCTGGTGTCGGCCGGGCCCGCGACGGCCAGCCGGGACTCTTACATCGACGCGGCCCTGCGTGGCGGGTTGCCGCTGGCCGCGAGGCTCGATGAGACCACCCGCCGGCTGTGGCTGCGCGACTATGTCGATCTGGTCTGCGAACGTGACGTCCTCGAGCTGTCGCGCATCCGGCAGCGAGCCGTGCTCCCCCGGCTATTGACGCGGTTGGCCGGCCAGACGGCAGGACTGCTCAACATGGCCGACGCCGCCCGCAGCGCCGGAGTCAGCACCGCCGTCGCGGAGAACTACACCCGCCTGCTCGAAGCCGTATTCCTGATCCGCCGGCTGCCTGCCTGGGGAACCACAACCTCGTCACGGGTGAACGCCACGGCGAAGCTGCATGTCGTCGACTCCGCGCTGGCGGCCTACCTGCTCAACCTCACCCGCGACAAGCTCGACCGCCGGGTGCCTGCGGCACTGAGCGATTTCGGTCGATTGCTGGAGACGTTCGTCGTCGGGGAGCTGATCACCCAGGCATCGTGGCGCGACGATCCGGTACGGATCGGGCACTGGCGTACCCGGGACGGCGCCGAGGTGGACTGCGTACTCGAGCGCAGCGACGGCGGGGTCGTCGGCGTCGAGGTGAAGGCGTCCTCGCGGGTCGACGGCGCGGACGCGCGCGGCCTGCGGGGCTTGGCCGACCGGCTACCGGACACGTGGGTGGGCGGCGTCGTGTTCCACCTGGGTACCCAGGCCTTCACCCTGGACCGGAGCCGATCCTTGTACGCGGTGCCCGTATCCAGCCTGTGGGCGTCGACATAGCCAGCAGCACGTCCAGCATCCGGCTGGCATGCGGGACGGTGCCGGCCAAGGCTCGATCCTGCCGGTTTCGTCGTCTGCGAGTTGCTGCACCTCGGAATCCCCGGTCTGCGGCACTGGAGGCCGCCGGCTCACCCGGCACCGCTGACACTCCAGGGAGAGCTGGTTGGTGCACATGATCACGCACGAGCCCCAGATACCTGTATCGTCAGGCTCAGCACGTCCGGCGGTAGGGCATACCAGGCGCAACGGTATTCCACTGTTGTTCGTCAAGACCTGCTCCGGCGACAGCGCACGACCGATCAATCAAGTGGTGTGGCCAGCCAAAGTGGCGGTCAGGGGCGTGCTTGTAAGTGCAGCGTACAGACTTGTGCGGGTCTCCACCGTCGGCCGAATTCTGTGTGCAGCAATACTAAGTTGCAATGCCAAACGTATGTCGCCGCCTCGCGCTACCTCGGCTTGAGCGAGCAATCCCCGAACGGTTGCCAACTCCCGTTGGTCCTCCGCGACTTGGCGCTGCTGGACGGCGGTTTGGCGCTGGATGAGGGCGAAGGTGGCCAACACCGCCAGCACTACCGTCAACACCACTCCGGTGGCCCCGAAGCCGCGCTGGCGGCGAGTGGCGGCGCGACGGCTGGCCAAGATCAGCTGGGCCTGAGCAGGCGTGGCGGCCGGCTTACGACCCGTTTGATCGGCCAACCAGGTCTCGGCTTCTTTCAGCTCGCCGCCGCGCAGCAGCAGGCTGCGGTCACGGCCACGGATTTCCCACTCCCGCGCCCGGGTGAGTAGCCGGGTGTGCAGGTGGACTCGGTCGATGTCGGTGTCCAGAACCTCGATCAACCGGTCGACACCGATCTCGAAGTCGATGCCGTCTAGGAAGGGCAACCAATTCAGCTCGGCTAGCGTCGGTGGGACACCGTCATGAGGGGTCTGGCGGGCGATAATGGGGACCAAGCGCTTCGATGCCTCGATCGCATAGTTGAGCTCGGTTTGGCAGACCTCGGAGGCAACCGAGTCCGGGCTGATGACGAAGGCGACCGCGTCGGCTTCGGTGATGCCGGTGCGGATTTCCTCCCGCCAGCGTACTGAGGGGATGATGTCCTCAAGGTCAACCCAGACCTCGCGGTTCCGGCCCTGGAGTGCGGCGGTCAGCCGGCGAACGAAGGGCAGGTCCTCGCGCGCATAAGACACGAACACATCAGCCACGCAACACCGCTCCCCTCACGGCCGCCAGAGCATAATTTTCCTCGTCATTTTCTCATCACTTCATTAGGGATCTTCGCCATGATCGACCTAGTCCTATCCGTGGTACCGCCGTGGTCGCACAGCGGCCCGCACCTGTTCGGCCCGACCAGTTCTACGCCGCCATCCAATCGTGTTCGTCCGAGAGGGCACAACGCGGGACGGCAACGCTGCGGCTCCTTCATGCCTGTTGACGACGTCGCTGGCGTATCATGACAGCCACACGGTGCGTAAGTCACTGTTACCGCGGGTGGCCTGGCTGGATGAACCCCTACAAGGCCGCCGCCGGCGAGTGCAGCGGGCAGGATATCGCATGACCGGTCGGGCGGCAACAACGACGGATCTATTGGGAGAAACCCGATGAGTGACAACCACCGCGTGGCGAACAGACAGACTCTTGATCCGGGAGGACCGGCTGCTGCTGGCCGAACTTAGGGCGGTCGGATTAACCGCCAACTGGCTGATTCCAGACGTGGCCTGTGATCACGACAGCCGGAACGTTCTCGCCAGGCCGATCTTTCTTGCCGGGATCCGGAATGGCATCGATTCGCAGGATTCCGCGATAGCTGTTCCATCGCAAACAGGAAAAGCTGCCACGTCGCATTTGCTGCCGGCTGACAATGGGAGCCCACCCGATGTGATCACGACAAGTCGCGAACGAGGTATCCGAGCCTTCGGCCAATAGCCCGAGTTCAGTTCTCTGACGTCCGACCAGCCCAGCCTCCGTGAACACGATGTCGGCGACAGAGGGGAGGATTGTGTTCCAGTAAGCTAGATACACACCATCTCCCCCTCGGCGCAACATCGTAGTTCCCGAGCTGAGGATCCGTTCGCCTGATGGTGCGAAGCCAGGTAATGGAGCCTCGGGTGGGATCGTGGTTTTCGGCACTTGTGGACTTATGCTGTCCTGCCCGGCCGCGCTCTCCGCTTCGGACGGGAAACCGGGCTCCGGACGTGAGGGCCGCCGCTCTGCGGTGGGAGTAGGCTGCTCGCGGCCGGTCGTTGTGTCCTGCTGCTCGAGTGCTTCAAATCTTTGCTTCACGGCTAGCCACCGAAATAACCGTGTACCACACCATGAGCCCCACCGTCACGAATGCGAGCGCGGCAAAAAATGGATCGATCCTCCTGCCTACCAGCAAGACTTGGATAGCCCGAAGGATCAATATCGACACGCTCACGACGACGAGCGACAGTACGAGCTTCTCTATCGATCTCCCCGCTGAGGCAATGTAAGCCACAACAGCTAATACGGCACCAAAGATCCCCACTAGCGAATCAAGTACCGTCCAAAATGCGTTACGCCTGTCCTTGCCCTGCGAGTCACTCATACCTATCCTCTCCGCTGACCGGTACAATACGTCATCCCGTGGGCGCATCGGGGTTCGCAATGACGTCGGTCGCCGAACGGGTCGATGTGAGAGCAAGGATACGGTCTCGCTGACAGGTAAGTATTCAGCCCTTACTCTGACGTGCGGGTTTGGAGTCGGTACCTCCGGCCAGCTGGCCAGCGAAGAACGCACCCACGACCGATACGCCATCCGCAGCTACGTCTCCACCGCCACCACACACGGCCACGACGCCATCATCGTCCTACGCGACGCGATCACCGGCCACCCCTGGACACCCCGCTACCCGCACCCACCTGACCCCACCCCCACAGCGCACACCACCGGAAGCCCAACCGGCACGCCGGCCATCACCCCTGCCATCAAAACGGGCTGAATATTTGTGCTTGTTCGTGTCTCACCAATACCTCGGACTACCGGGTAGTATTACTCGACTGTGAGGTTGCGGTGCCGGCCTTGGCTCCGGACGTTTCCTTGCGTTTGCCGATGAGGACAGTGGCCGGGTGTCCGTTGACTAGGATCTGGTGCTCGGCTTCTGGCAGCAGTTCCGCGGAGCTCAGGCCGTCGTGCATCACCTCGGCGTTACGGCGGTTGACGACCAAGACGAATCGACCTCTTGTCGGCTGCAGCACACGCGCGAACGAGATTCCAACAGCGTAAGCGAAGTCTTTGTAGAGCATGCCGATCACCTCATGTTCCCCCCACGGCGGGTCCGTGACGATGACGTCGATCGAGCCGTCGGCGATGCTTGGTAGGGTCAGTGCATCTTCCGCGAGCAGCCTCACGCGCTTGTTGTCGGTCAACTGTCGAGGGAAATTTCGCCGGTGCTGCGCCAAGTCCAAGTCGGAGTACCATAGCTCTTTGAGGGGTTGTTCTAGCCGTGTTATAGCAAAGGATCCGCTACCTCCGAACGGGTCGAGAAAGACGTCCCGCGGGCTAGGCTTGGACGCCGCTACCAACATTGCCGACAGCTCGTGCGAGATCGCTCCCTTGGCCTTGGTTGGCTGCCGCGCCCTGGCCAGACGCGTGCAGAGCAGCAGCTGATTCATGCCTTGGCGGCCGACAACCCAATACTCCTGGCACATACCTCGCGGCTCGACGCGCGCGCCGGTCCGGTGGGCGATCGCCTGCTCGAGGGCAGTCTTGGCACGCGGAGCAACTGGCGCGAGCGAGCCGTCGATATGCACCATGAGCCGGAACTTATTCGTCTGTCCCGTTAGCCTGGGAAATTTCGCGTTGGCGATGACGCGGCTAAGTTGCACGACGCCCTTGTCAACACTTCCGCGCCGCGTCTCGGCTACGACGATGAACGCATTTTTGATGAACGGTATGGCTGCGACACTATCAGGGTCAGACGAAGACTCAAGGATCATCGCACTGTCGTCGCTATAGCTCACCCGAAGCCCGCCGAGCTGATGATCCAAAGCCTCAAGTAGGAGACCGCCTGCGCCAGCCGCGAACTGCACATAGTACTGCATGGCTGTATTGTATCGCAACTCGTTGAACCCTTTTGCGTCGTCTTGAGTCACTACACGTCGAATTAGGCGCGCGGCCCGTTGATGGAGTCGGGGTGGAGAGCGCGAACGAACTGCCTCGCAGCATCTGTGGGTCACGACGGACGGGGTGAACGAACGGTACGCCCGAAGATCGCGCAGTGCTGACGGACGCCGCCGAATGGTAGGGGCGGTAGCGGTTGAATCTCACGACTTTCGGGCAGTAGTCCCGGATCCGCAGTCGCAGGACGCAGGCCAGAGTCGGCAGCAGAACCTCCTGTAGGGTAAAGGAACGGACGGGCGATTGATTTTGTTCGACGAATCGGCGTAGCCGGCAGTGAAACGGACTCTCGACGACGGCCCGGACGTAGCACGAGGAGAATACCTGAGCGGGTGAGAACCCGCCGCTGAACGTCTGGACGTCTAAAATTTCTCGGAGCTCCGAAAGCTCCGGTCGAAGGCTGCGGTAAGGGCGCCAGCGCGACGTCGGTGAGATCGTTGGAACAAGCTTAGCGACCATGTAGTCAGCGTCTCGCATCGCGTCGGCGACGAGGTCCGCGAAGCCGTCTGTGACGAAGCTCAGATCGGTCTCGACATTGACAACGTAGTCGTAGTCCTGCTGGTGCGCCCACTCGAAGATGTCGAAGAACGCGGGCGTGATCTTGGCGTACTTGAGCGGTCTGCTGCATTCCAGGCGTGGCACTGGTGCCTGTCGCGGCCCAGCGTGCCCGGTGTCGTACCAGACGAGGTCCGCGAATGGGTTGAAGCGTGCTGCGTTGCGGAGCATTTCCTCAAGGTATTCGTCACCGTTGTGGTCGATGACAACGAGGCAGATACGCATGTCACCGACCCTTCAACCCGAAGACGGGCGGAAGGGCGCTCGCTCTGTGATCTGCGTCGGCCCCGATGACGAGCGAGCGTTCGAACTCGGTGCCAAAGTCTGGATCGATGTCACAAGCTGCAACTACGCGCCGGACGTCGGAGCCTAGAGCGGCCATAAGCCGGATCGATTGCATCGCCGCGTACCGGACGCGGCCGGAACCGTCATGCATCAGTGACCGCAGCAATGCGCGGTCGAGATGCTCACCGCGGCCCTGCGTGGCACGACCCACCGCAGTCACGGCCTCCGCGCGGACCGCGTCGACAGCATGCAGTCGGGCGACCTCGGCGATCGTGTCTAGCCCCACCAGCCCCGGCGTAGACTCGGCGAGCTTGCCCCAACACCACACGGCTGACCGCACCGTCCGATCCGACGAGTCGGTCGTCCGGGCCAACACTTCGCCGACCATCCCGCGGGCCGCCGTGCCCACGGGCATCTCGCCCAAAAAGTACAGAGCGTCCCGTTCGACTACCTGATCACAGGAACGCAGGCAGTCGACGATCAGCTGAAGAGCGGCCTGCTCGCCATCGCGCACACCGGACATCCCGAGCGCCAGCGCCGCGAAAGGCATGTGGCACACGTCGAGCCCGCTGAGCGCCGTGAGTAGTGGTTGCACCGATTGGGCTCCCAGCCGGGCCAACGACCAGGCACATTCGTCCTGCGGGTAAAACGACGAATCCTTGAGCCCGGCAATGAGATAGGGAACCGCGTCCGTGGCCGCGATCCGGCCGAGCGCGCCAGCCATTCGCCAGCGAACGTCGAAGTCAGGGTCAGTCAAGAGCAACTCACCGATCGGCCTCACGGCGCGCGCGATGCCAGGTGCCGCATTCAAGCTGCTCAGGGTCAGCCCGGCAGACATCCGAACCGACCATGGAGCGTCACGTGCGGAGATCGCACTCAGCGCCTCGTCAATCAACACCTCGCTCGGCCGCCCGCCCTCAGGAACGAACTGCCGGTCGTTGCGGACGTCGTGACCATAGTGGTAGACGATTGCGTCCGGCTCGAACCGCACCCAGCGGCTCCCGTCGCCCGGCAGCAGCTCCTTTGTCCACAAGTGGTCCTCAAGTTCGATGACGGTCTCGTCGAACTGCCGCTCGTGCCAGCACCGACGTGGAAAGGCGGAGTTGGCGTTCCAGAAGTCCGAGTCGCGGCACTCCGTCCGGGGCCTGGTGTCGGAGAAGATGTCTAGGTCGCGCTTGTCGAGGAACTTCGAGTACTGCGGGTACACCTGCGCCCCGTACACGCCGATGGCGTCGGGATTGCGCAAGTGCGCGACCAGCGTGGTCAACCACAACCTCGACGCCGGCAGGGCATGTGCGCTAAGCGGGACGAGGTAGTCACCGGTGCAGGCCGCCACCGACTCGTTGAGTGCTCGTCCCGGACGGTAGCCGGAGATCGACAGCACCCTGTCGGCATACCGATCGGCGACCTGCCGGGATCCGTCCGTCGACTCGTTGTCCACCGCTAATATTTCGACCTGGCCGGGGTAACTCTGCGCCCGTACCGCGCGAAGGACCGCATCCAAGTACCGGATCTCGTTGCAGAAACGAATAAGCACGCTGACACTGGGCGCTCCAGGCGCCAGCGCACTAATCCCCGACAGAGTGGTGGTCGACATCGTTCTCCTTGAAATCGACTCAGGCGCGGGTGGCCGGGATGGCCTCAAGGCGTTCGATCTCTGCGTCGGTCATGATCTTCGCTAGTTCGGGGGCAAGCACAGTCGGGCGCCAGCCCAACTCCTGCTCCGCTTTGGATGCGTCGCCGACGAGCTCGGAGACGTCGGTCGGACGCAGCAGGCGGCTGTCCTCGCGGACATGACGCCGCCAGTCCAGCCCTACCTGCTCGAAGCAGAAGGTCAGAAAGTCGCGCACGCTGCGACTGACCCCCGTGGCCAGTACGTAGTCGCCGGGCTCATCACGTTGCAGTATGCGCCACATCGCTTCGACGTACTCCGGTGCGTAACCCCAGTCTCGGCGGCTTTCCAGGTTGCCGAGCAGCAACTGCTGCTGCTGGCCGCAGGCGATCCGCGCAGCGGCGACGGCGATCTTGCGAGTGACGAAGTCGTGTCCACGGCGAGGAGATTCGTGGTTGAACGAGATACCGTTCGACACGAATAGGCCGTAGCCCTGCCGGTAGCACCGGGTCATCCAATACGCATAGACCTTCGCCGCAGCGTAGGGAGACTGCGGCAGGAAGGGGGTGTTCTCCCGCTGCGGGGGCGGGGCTGAACCAAACATCTCCGAACTGGACGCCTGATACACGCGAGCTTCGGGCCGCGTTGTGCGAACGGCCTCCAGAAGTCGCATCGCACCGAGTCCGGCGACGTCCCCGGTATACACCGGCTCCTCGAAGGACCGGCCGACGTCGGACTGTGCGGCCAGATGGTAGATCTCATCAGGCTGGACGAGATCGACGATGGCTGTAACGCGGGAGCCGTCGGCCATATCGCCGTGATGCAGGCTAAACCGATCCCTGTAGGCGTCGTCAGCGCGCAGGTGGTCGATGAAGATCGTACTCACCTGCGAGGACCGGCGAACGATTCCGTGCACGCAGTATCCGATTCCGAGCAGAAATTCCGCAAGATACGAGCCGTCCTGGCCGGTGATGCCCGTGATGAGTGCGGTCTTTCCGGATTGTCGTTTGGCCGGCTCATTATTCATATCGATGCTCCCGACGGGGTGGGACCTCGACCATACCGGCGGCAAACGCCACGCGATCGGACCTGCGCCCGTTCCGTGCGTTGCTGGTGAGGCCCGCCATAGTTACGCTGCGCGCACCGCCCGTAGATTAAACCGGAGAACTGTGTTGAGCGTCAAGGTCATTGATCCACTCTCGTAGAGGATTGACCGTAGGGCAACCACCTGCTA
Organism: Pseudonocardiaceae bacterium; assembly: GCA_050699515.1. Taxonomy (GTDB): domain Bacteria; phylum Actinomycetota; class Actinomycetes; order Mycobacteriales; family Pseudonocardiaceae. The sequence continues at coordinate 9,806 of JBOHFF010000145.1, read as the reverse complement.
GCGTCGCCTAGCGTCAGACGCACGATGACCTGACAGTTTGCCCACGTCGCCCCTCGGTCGATGACGGAACCAATGGATGTGGACCCTCGGAATCAATTGGAAGTGGCACGATAGCGCGGCCGCACTGGTCGATGAGAACGGTACGGTTTGGGCATTCGCCGAAGAGGAACGATTCACTCGGCGCAAGCATGCGTGGAACACGTTCCCGGCACAGGCAACACGGTTCTGTCTCGCGACCGCTGGAATCACCTGGGAAGACGTTCACACCGTTGCCGTTGGATGGGATTTTCCGCATCTCCGACATGACGCCGACCAAGTACTCTCGACAATTTTCGAAACAAACGTGGAAGGGCACCGGCGGCCCGAACTCGTCTTCGTCCAGCATCATCTGGCGCACGGCTTGTCAGCGTTCTATTCATCAGGATTCGAACGCGCCGGAATTCTTATCATTGATGGCAGCGGCGAAATCGACTCAGCGACGATATACAGTGCGGATCGGATATCGGGACTGACGTCGAAGAGATCGTGGAGCCGAAGGTATTCTCTGGGTTCCATGTACATGGCCGCTACTCCGCTGCTAGGCTTCGGCAAGCTCGATTCAGGAAAGACGATGGGCCTGGCCCCATACGGTATCGGCCGATCCGGCTCCGCCTATCCAATTGGCGATCTCGCGAATGGCCGGATGGATGCTGAATCACCGGCCGCGCGGCTTTCAGACGAATCGACGTTCAACGAGTTTACCGATGTATGGAAAGCGTATCTGGCAAACCGGGTCGGCACGCCGACAGCACCATCCGGTGATCTCCACACAGACCCGGTGGCGGTCTCCCTGGCCGCCTCCGCGCAGCGCACGGTGGAGGAGACCTTCCGGGTCCTGCATGCCGAAGCCGTCTCACTGTCGGGCAGCAACACCGTGTGCCTGGCAGGTGGCGTAGCGCTCAACTGCGTGGCGAATGGACTGCTGCCGGAACCTCTGCACATCCCGCCCTTCCCTCACGATGCAGGCGTCGCGCTTGGGGCGGCATGGTCAGTATGTCCACCGCGCACCTGCGAACCTGCCATCTCGCCATACCTCGGAGCAAACGTCGAGATGGGCTCCGAGCTGCAGGACCTTCGCGATGCAGGGTACCGGGTCTGCGAGGTGTCCGCATCGGCGGTGGCTCGATTGGTGGTCGACGGACGGGTCGGGGCCGTGGTCGAAGGGCGGGCTGAGGTGGGCCCGCGGGCGTTGGGCCACCGCTCGATCATCGCCCTCCCTCGGCCGGCGTGCGTGCGGGACGAGCTCAACGCGATCAAAAACCGCGAGGCATGGCGGCCGTTCGCTCCGGTGACTCTGTCCTCCTACAGCACGCGATTGTGGCCGAATCAGGGAAACCGAGAACAATACATGATCGGCACGTCGGTTACATCCAGCTTGGCACGCACAGTCATGGCTGCTGCCGTACACGTCGATGGGACGACCCGCCCCCAGGTCATTCCTCCCAGCAACGGCGTGGTCGGCGAGATGTTGGAGAAGCTGTCGGCGGGCGGAGTCGCACCGGTACTGGTAAACACGTCGTTCAACAACCGCGGCGAGCCCATCGTCAACAGCGCGCGGGATGCGCTCCACTGCTTCGTGAATCTAGGCCTTGACTTCCTTGTGTTGGGCGACCAATTGGTGGAGCGGCGGCGCCCGACAGGCGTTACGCGAGAAACGTCATGATGGGCCGGATACGAGTGCTCTTCGTCCACCCCGGGGAGGCGTTCAACCGGATTGGTGGGGCGCGGCTGCGCTGGAACGCACTAGCCGAGGGTATGCAACGGGTCGCCGAAGTCGTCCGGTTCGAGACGAGGTGCGCGGGCGGCTGCGGTGGGCACCCCACTGGACCGGCTGTGGAGGACTCGCTGGGATGGATGCCGGATGCGGACCCATATTGGTTCTACTACTGCCCCCGTACCGCACGGCAGCTTGCCCAACTGGCGGCGGACGGCGATTTCTCGATCATTGTCGCCAGTGGGCTGGAAATGACTCGGTACCTCTCGGAGATCCCGGCCACTGCCGGCGTGAAGCGGGTCATTGACATCAAGGACGTCGAGTCGGAGCTGCGTCTGACGATCACGCGGGCCACCCGAGACAGGCCTCAGTACGCAAGCTGGGCGTCAGAGGAAGTCGCCCGGCAGCTCGGGCAACTCGAGGTGGCGACGACGGGTGAGTGCGACGCCGTGTGGACCTGCACGGAGGAAGACCGGGCGACCCTGGTTTGCAAGTATGGTCTGCGGGCCGACGGGATCTGGGTGTTGCCCAACGCCGTCGCCCTCCCCGGTATTGCGGACGTCCCGAGACCGTCGAGGGTCGTCTGCATCGGCAAACTCAACTACTTCCCGGTCGTGCAGGCGGCCGAGTTCGTGATTACCCGGCTCGCTCCCGCTCTGTGGGCGCGGAGGCCGTCGGTACCCGTTCTACTGGCAGGTGCAGCTCCATCCGACTCGCTCGTGAATATGGCCAGGGCCGCCGGCGTCGAGATTGTTGCGAACCCGGAGGACATGGCGCCGTACAGGAAGGGCTCGATCCAGGTCGTGCCCCTCAGGCTCGGCGGAGGCAGCAGGCTGAAGATTCTGGAGGCCTTCGCAAGCTACAGCCCAGTGGTCTCCACCGCCAAGGGCATTGAGGGCATTCCGGCAGTGCCCGGGCAGGATTTCTACCTTGCCGAGGAACCCGCAGAATACGTGGATGCCGTTGTGCGCCTTCTAGACGACCCGGTCGCATGCACGGCGATGACGACTGCCGCGCGGACCTTCGTGGCCCGACACAACTCGATCGAGGCTGTCGAGTCCGAGTTCGTAGCCTTTCTGCGTTGGCTGGCAGGGGACACCGACGCGTCGGGTACCTGATGCCGCCGTTCCGATCCCTAGTCATAACCGCCATCCGGCCGTGGGCATCGTTCGGAGGGGCGCTTCGAGTGCGCGCTACGTGCACGGTGCTCGCCCAGATAGGCGACCTGGACCTCCTCATATACCGCTATGCGGGCGCTCCAGCACATGACCCCCCGATCGGCCCCTATGCCCGGGTATATACGCTCGCCGACTGCAACGACATCGAGCACAATCGTACGGCGCTATTCGCATCAGCACCGGACTGGCTACGCACGACTCCCTACGACATCATCTGGTTCTGCCAGGAGCGAATATGGCTCGCGGCGCGGGGACTCGCCTCCGGGCGGACGATCCTTGACGTCGACGACCTGCACGACATCGTGTTGGAGCGGTGGATCGCAATTGGCAAGAATGCCTGCGGTGCGCCGCTGGGGCCGGCCGAGCGACGGCGGATGATCGCCGAGATAGACTGGTGGCGCGCGATTCACGGGCAGGCCGCCGCCGAGTGCGACGTTGTCGTGTTTACCAGTGAGCACGACCGTGCTCGGTTCTTGTTTCGCAACGCGGTCGTCGTGCCGAACAGTTACGAACCCGTCTCGACCGCCGCGCGGCCACCACACTCGCGCGTCGGCGCGGTGCTGCTGTACCAGGGCTACCTCGAATGGTCCACCAACGAGGATGCGGCCGGCTGGCTGGCGGAGCATGTCGTACCTTGGGTGCTGGTCGCCGAGCCCCGAGCCCGGTTGCTGTTAGTCGGCAAGCCGTCGGCCCGGGTCCAGGAGCTGTCTCGGCTCCCATACGTTGACATCGTCGGCGAGGTCGACAACATGGCACCGTATCTCGACGTGGCAAGCGTGGTGGTGGCGCCGCTCAGGGTGGGCGGTGGAACCCGAATCAAGATTATCGAAGCCTTCGCACACCGGATCCCGGTGGTGACCACGAAAATCGGGGCCGAGGGGCTAGACGTGGTCGACGGCACGCACTTGCTGCTCGGGGAGACCCCTGACAAGCAAGCTGCCGCGTGTGTCAGGATTTTGCGTAGCGACGACCTCGTCACTACTCTGACCAACCACGCCTTCGCATTGTTCGAGGACCGCTACCAACCTCGCCACACGGCGGCGGGCGTCGTCGACGCGGTACGGCTCGCGGCGGGTGTGCCGGGACAAGCGTTCAATGGGTGATCCGGCGTCGTACGGGTGACGCTGAACCCGGTGCGTGCTGGTCTCAGGCGAGTGCAGATCTACGCCCGTGCTCGTCAGTGCCGTTTTGCGGCAACCACCACCTGGGCCAGAACAGGGTAGGTGTCGCCGATGGTAAAGTGTTCCAAGCGCGTCATTACTTGCATGGGATCGAAATGCGGATTCGAGTGGACCTCATCGGGATTTGGCGTTTTCGGACGGTAGCCAGAGTTGATCAGGAGTTCCCACAGCCTGATGTTACGGCCAAAACGATTCGACTCTCGGGCCGTAAACGGGTACAGGTCGAGGAAGAGGTCGACCGTCACTATCAATCGTCCGCTCGGCCGCAAGATGGTGCGCGTTTCACGAAGAATCGAGTCGAGCTCGTCGTCGTCGAGATGCTCCCACGTCGAAATCGAGATCACGGCATCAACACAGCCATGGGGTATACCCGCGTCGGCTAGCCTCGTTCTACGGATCTCGACGTCGGTACCGAGTACTTCGTTTATCATCGCCGCAGCACCTTCATCCATCTCGAAACCGGCATCACCAGGGTCGATGTTAATCACGTGGTTCCCCTCGGCGGACAGAACGAACTGCAGCCCGGATAGCCCGCCGCCGACTTCTACGACGGTGCCGACCGAACGGGCTCGCAACTGGTGGTACACCCAGGGATACTCATACCTCCTCGTACTGCTGCAGGCCTGCATAGCGAACGGGCCGTATTGACGCAGAATGTCCGGCACATTCGGCAGCTGGCGATTTAGGCCTCGGGCCCAGCCTGCGAGGTCAGCCCGCCCGAAGCCGAAAGGAGCGCCGTGTGCCGTATTCCAGGCGATGAAATCCGGTGGCATCGTACGCCGCGCGAGCATCTCCAAACCTCTCCATAGTGGCGCGTCGACCACGATACCGCGCCGGGGCTCGATGTCGGTTACCCGACTCGGCTAGGTATTCTAGCTGCGGCCAAAGAGCCGAGCCAGTGCCCGGCTGATCACCGAACTAGGAGCGCGACACGCCGATGGAGTTGCCGCATCTGGGAAATTTATCGACGAGCGCAACGGTGGCACTGCTCACTGGTGACCCCGACCGAATCACCACGATGGCAGACGAGCTCGGCCCGATGGCAGGAGAATGGCGAAATCGAGGTTACCTCTGCTGTGAGGTGCGCAGCGAATGGGGTCGATTGCTCCTCTGTTCGACCGGGATCGGTGGTCCGTCGACTGCCATCGTCGTTGAGGAACTCGGGCAGCTGGGCGTTTCGGTCTTCGTCAGGGTAGGAACCTGCGGCTCGCTGCAACCTACGGTCCGGGCCGGCGACATCGTCATCTCCAGCGGCGCGGTGCGGGACGACGGGGTGAGCGGGCAGTACCTGACGCCGGAATTCCCGGCCGTACCGAGCTTCGACCTGCTCCGAGCAATTGTGAAGTCCGCCGAGGCGGTGAACGCAGCTCACCACGTCGGTGTGACTCACTGCTAGGACGCCTACTATGGGGAGAAGGCCGCTGGTTTCCCGCGCGCCGAGTGGTGGCACAAGCGCTGGACTGAACTACGCGGGTGTGGCGTGCTGGCAACCGAGATGGAAGCCGCCGCACTATTCGCGGTTACCACCGTCCGCGCGTGGTCGTCAGCCGCGCTATTCGTAGCCGTCGACGACAGCCTGGCGCCTTCAGCGTGTCACGACGCAATCCGAACAACCACACGAATCGCCGCGCGCGCAGCCATGGTCACGGCCGCCCGTATATCAGCGCGTGACAGATGAGATTGGCGCAAGGTTTTCGACTCGCCGCCGATGACGGTGCGGGGGATCGAACACCGGCTTATCACGCGCCGCTGCGCTTGCGCGCTCATCACCTGAAGCAACGCTCACCAGTGCGTGAGGGCGTCGCCCAGGGGCTGCCCCGGTGTCACCCGTCACTACTGAACAGACGCCGCCGGGCCCAGATCCATGGGGCGACTCCGGTCACCGGCGATGTCGCCCGCAAACGACGGGTTCAGCGGGCCAGGGTGGTGAGGAAGGTGTGCCAGGCGGGGGTTGCGATGGTCAGGGCGGGGCCGGTGCGGTCCTTGGAGTCGCGGATCAGCACGGCGTCCGGGGTGGGGGCGACCTCGACGCAGGAGGTGCCACCGTTGCTGTAGCTGCTGGTGCGCCAGCCGATCTCGACGCAGTCACCGCCGTTGGAGCTGTAGCTGCTCGTGTGCCAGACAATCCCGTCCGGCTCAGGCGCGGTCATCATGATCCTCTCGATCCGCGTAGAGCTCGGTTGCCAGGGTGGCAATCAGCTGTCTTGATTGTTCCTCACCCAGCGCGGTATGCGCTAGCGACGCGAGAATGTCCTGGTAGGCGGCGATCTCCACCGGCTTCTCCAGGAACAGGCTGGAGGTCTCGCTGTCCAGGTAGGCCACCGGCTTGAACTCGGCGAACTCCATGAGCATGAACGGTCCCGCGGTCGCGGCGTGCGCGCCGAGCGCGGCCGGCACCACCCGCAGCGTGAGGTAGGGCCGCCGCGACATCCGCGCCAGCACGTCCAGCTGGTCGGCCATCACTGCCGGGCCACCGACCGGCAGCCGCAGCACGAACTCGTGCAGGTAGAAGGTGAAGGCAGCCGGGCGGTCCCGGCTGAACAGACTCTGGCGGGCCAGCCGGGCGGCCACCCGGTCGTCGATCTCCTCGGCCGGCGCCCGCCCGGCCTCCTTGAGCAGCGCGCGGGTGTAGTCACCGGTCTGCAGCAGGCCTGGCACCAGCGTCGAGTCGAAGCTGCTGATCGCCACCGCCTTGTTCTCGTGGTCGATCAAGGTCACCAGCTGCAGCGGCAGCCGGGAGCCGTGCTGCTGAAACCAGCCTGGAGTGTGCTGCTCGTCACAGAGCTCCAGCAGCCGCTCGCGTTCCGCGCTCGGCGCCCGGCAGACCGCCAGGAACGCCGATGCCTGCACCGCGCTAACGTTGCGCTTGCCCGAGATCAGCCGCGACACCCAACTCGGTGACAGGTCCAGCAGTCTCGCGACGTCCTTGCCGGACAGGCCAGCGTTCTGCATCGCCCGGCGCAAGCCGTCGCCCAACTCGCGGCTACGGACCGTCGGCTCGTGGTCTTCCATGATGACCTCCCTCTGCTGCGGATTGTGCACCAGCGGGAAGGACCCTGCCGAATTGGGTATTGCGTGCCCGGGGGGGCAACCGGTTGTGTGATCGTCGGCGAGATAGCGGGTCTCGCCGAACCCGAGGAGGTAGCCGATGGACACGATCTCACCAGTGCACGCCGACGCATTCCGGTTGCTGCTTGCGGATCTCTACACCCATCTGTGCGAGGCGGAAGAGCTGGCGAGCAGGACCGGCAAGTGGTCTGCCGAGGATATCGACTCGGTCCGAAGGCTGATCCCCGACCTGCTCGTCATGATCCGGGGATTGCTGATCGAGCATGAGGTGACGCCCACCGGCAACTGCCAGACCTGCGCGTCGGCCTGGCCCTGCCCGGTGGTGACGACCATCCACGCGCAGGTCAAGGATCCGGAGCGGGAGTTCGCCGCGATCATCTACCGGGCCAACGATTGACGAACTGTATGACTACCTTCCGAGACATGAACGTTGGCAAGGCTGCGGAGGCCGACGCGTTGCGAACCATGATGGTTGGCGAATTGCGTAGGTTGGGCGCGATCAGGAGTGGCCCTGTGGCCGATGCTGTCCGGGTGGTGCCGCGCCACCTGTTCGCGCCGTCCGGCGAGCCCTTGCAGCGGGTCTATGCCCGACCACGGCGATGTTGATAGCGGGATTCCACTCAGTGTGATCGCGACAGGTTGCGAACGAGGTGTCCGAGCCTTCGACTAATAGTCCGAGTTGAGTTTTATACGCCCGACCAGCGCAGCCTCCGTGAACACGATCTCGGCACTGCCGTTTGTGTACCAACCAGGGAGACTCATACCATCGAGACTCATCCCAATCTCTCCCGAGGTACAACGTTGTAGTTCCATTGCCGTAGATCTGCTCGGTCGACGGTGCGAAGCTGGGTAATGGGCCTCAGGTGGGATCGTACAGTACCACCCTCAATACGCATATCGAGATCGCAGTTCTTCGGTTGGCAGAATGGTACCCCTGGCTCCGGATGCGGCCAAGACGCGCTGGGCGGAGGTCGTCGAGCGGATCGTGCGCGAGCGCCACGGTGGTGCCGCCCTACGCGCCCTCGCCGTGAGGGCACAGTGTCCCATCACAGCCCCGTGATACGGGACGAGGCCAAGACGCGCGCCTGTGAATGCCTGGTTGCCGCGCAGGTACCGGTCAGGCGACGGCGTGCAGCGGTACGATTCCCGCCAACACGATGTGGAAGATCCGCCAACTTGATGCGGCAGATCCGCCAGGTGGGAGTCGAGCATGCGTCGGACGATCGAGCGGCACCTCGGTGAGCGGGTGCTGACTGCGCTGGAACATGCCCGGGTGGTCGGGTTGATCGGCCCACGCCAGGGCGGCAAGTCCACGCTGGCGCAGCTCATCGTCGAGGGCACCCGAGATGCCCGCTACGTCACGCTGGACAGCCTGAGCGTCCGGACCGAGGCCGAGCGGGATCCGCACGGTTTCGTGGCGGACCGGCCGGGCCTGCTGGCAATCGACGAGGTGCAGCGGGTTCCGGAGCTGCTGTTGGCGATCAAGGCCGAGGTGGACCGCGACGATCGTCCCGGCCGGTTCCTGATCACCGGGTCGTCACAGCTCAGCGCGAACAAGGGGGTGACGGAAACACTCGCCGGTCGCATCGTGCGCTTCGAGCTGTGGCCGATGAGCCAGGGTGAGTTGGAGGGTAGGCGAGAACAGTTCGTCGATGCTGTCTTTCGGGATGGGCCAGCGGCCGAGGATCGCAGCGAGCTGGTCAAGCGCGACTACCTGCGGCGTGCGACGGCCGGCGGTTATCCGGAAGCCCTGCGTCTGGACGGTGTGCACCGCGACGACTGGTTCGACAGCTACGTCGAGACCGTCGTGGAGCGCGAGACCCCGGCCATCTCGGCGTCGCCGCGGACCGCGGAGCTGCCCAGGCTCGTGCGGCTGGTGGCCGCCCGACACAGCGGGCTGCTCAACGTCGCGGATCTGGCCCGTGATGCTGCCCTTCCCGAGCGGACGGTGTACCGCTACCTGGAGACCCTGGAGGCCGTGTTCCTGGTTCGGCGGATTCCGGCCTGGACGGCCAACCTGAGCAGTCGTGAGACCAGGACGGCGAAGGTCTACCTCACCGATCCCGGCTTGGCGGCTCATCTTCGCGGCATGGACCTGGAGACCCTGGCCACACCCGAGCTCGCGTTGGGCGCGGACGGTCCCGTCATCGAAGGTTTCGTCGTCTGCGAGTTGCTGCGCCAGTCGAGCTGGTCGCGATCGCGGCCGAGCCTGATGCACTATCGGGAACGCAACGGTTCCGAGATCGACATCATCCTGGAGAACCGCCGTCGACAACTCGTCGGGATCGAGGTGAAATCGGCGGCGGATGTCAGCGGCCGCGATGTCCGACCGCTCACCCAGTTGCGGGACCACATCGGTGACCGCTTCGTCGCAGGGATCGTCCTCTACTGCGGTTCGGAGGTACTGCGCCTCGGCGACCGGATCCGTGGCCTGCCGATCAGCTCACTCTGGGCTCCTGCCGGATGAATACCGGAGTCGGTGCCCTGCCACGCAACTCCCCTTGAGGTCATAGGGTGAGCGCACCACCGGAAATGATACCCTATTGCCCGCCCGGTCGGCAACCAGAAGGAGCCATGGTCAGTGCAGGGTACGGAAATCGTTGCCGATGAACGGGAAAGTATCTC